>JAKSNK010000035.1 GCA_024399835.1 Paludibacteraceae bacterium | reverse complement strand
GCTGCGCCCCTACGCGCTCTTTTGGCTGCCGTCTCTGTGGACAAGTCCCCAATACTGCCTCCAAAATAACGCTTTGTGATATAAAATATCACTTTATTGCCCTTCAGTATTGCGTATTCCAAAAATTCTTTGTATCTTTGTGCGTGATTTTATAAATTGTGGCGGGATTTAGGCATTATATGGCTTTAACAATGGCTGCAGGATGTGTCCTGCTCCTTTCTGCGTGCAGTCTCACCAAGTTCGTGCCCGAAGACAGGTACCTCCTCAACAAAGCCAAAGTCGAAGTCACGGATACCAAGGATATCTCGCCCTCCGACCTCAAAAGTTACCTCAGACAAACTCCCAATACCGAAATACTGGGCTTTTGGAAACTACAACTGCAAATCTACAACACCGCTCCTGCAGATACGACTTCCAAAAACAACAAACGACTCGCACGAAATGCTCACCGCGTGGGCGAAGCACCCGAAATTTACGACGAAGACCTTACACAGGCAAGCATGCACCATCTCAACAAAGCCATGCAGAACAAAGGGTACTTCAACGCCTCCGTCGATACGCTCATCCGTGTCAAAAAACGCAAACTGAATATCACCTACCGGGTCACTGCCCGCCAACCTTATACCTTGAGGCATTGCCAATACGACCTGCCTCAGACCGATTTGCTGGAAATAGCGCAAAACAGGCGCTCCCTGCTGCAGGAAGGCATCCTGTTCAACGCCGATGTACTCAACGAGGAACGGAAACGCATCGAGACGGAAATGCGCAATTTGGGATATTTCTACTTCCAGAAAGAAATGCTCCGCTACGAGGCGGACAGCGCGCTCAATTCACACAGCGTCGATGTCAAGATGTCTTTGCAAAGGTATGTCGATAGCGAGGAAGATTCGCTCTACCGCTCCGCTTTTAGCAAATACACCGTATCGCAAGTGTACTACGAGGGAGATACCATCCTGCGCGAGAAAGTGCTGCACCGGCTGACTTCCATCGTTCCGGGCGAACTGTACGACCAGCGCAAGGTCAACCGCACCTACGAAACGCTGAACGCCTTGGGAGTCGTCAAGTATGTGGATATATCCTTCCGACCGGCGGGCGAACACGAGTTGGAGTGCCATATTACCCTCAACCGGCAGAAACTGCACTCGGTGGCGGCACAGGTCGAAGGAACTTATACCAGCGGCGATTGGGGCGTCGCTGCCGAAGTCGGTTATACCAACAGGAATATCTTCCGGGGCGCAGAGGAGTTTCATGTCAAGGCGCGCGGAGGATACGAATGGCGACAGAGCGGAGGACGCGCCATCGAGGCATTGCTCAATGCAGGACTGCGCTTCCCCAATCAGTTGCAACTCGACTTGGAGGGACGCTACCAGGACCGACCCGATGAGTTCAACCGTATCATTGCCAATGCGCACTTGAGTTACTCTATTCATCGCTCTTCCTCTTCCCCGTGGTCGCACCAGTTCCGATTCGCCGATATCAGTTATGTCTATCTGCCGTGGATAGCCGACGAGTTCCGTAATACTTTCCTGCAGTCCACCAATCTGCTCAAATACTCCTACGAAGACCACTTTATCGTCGCTTTCTCCTATCAGGTCAACTATACTTCCTTCCGCCCCAAGCAACCTTATCGCTCCTACGGCACTTTCTCCCTGGCGGTCGAGACTGCCGGCAATGCGCTGCAGGCGTTGTCCAAAGCGGCTAAGTTCAGTACCGACGAAGACGGCAAGTATAAAATCGGAAATATCCTGTTCGCACAGTACGCCAAGGTGGATTTCTTCTTTACAGGACATCATATCATCAACGAGAACCACCGGTTCGTTTTCCGGGGCGCGTTGGGTTTGGCACTGCCCTACGGCAATTCGGACGCTATTCCTTTTGAAAAACGCTATTTCGCAGGCGGTGCCAACGGCGTGCGCGGATGGACTGCCCGCTCACTGGGACCCGGATCTTACAAGGGCGACCGAACACATATCAACTACGACAACCAGGCAGGTGACATACGCATCGATTTGAGTGCCGAATACAGAATACGCTTGTGGAAGTTTATCCATGCCGCTGCCTTTGTGGATGCAGGCAATATATGGACTATCCGCGACTATGAGGCGCAACCCGGCGGCTGTTTCCGTTGGAACGAGTTCTACAGGCAGTTGGGACTGAGTTACGGGGCAGGGCTGCGCCTGGACTTGAATTTCTTGATCTTGCGCCTGGACTTGGGAGTGCGCTTGCACGACCCCGCACTTATCGCGGAAGGCAAACAGTGGCGCACCGCCGGAAACGGACTGAACTGGCGGGATGACTGCGCTTTGCATTTCGCAATCGGATATCCGTTTTAGATAATCAAAAGTTGTGGACAATCAAAAGTTTCAGACAATAACAAAAAATATCAAATATGGGCTTATTTAACAGAAATTCGGAGGGACAACCTCGTCGTCGCAATCATGGATGTTTATACACTATGCTGGTTTTCGTATTGGTGTATGTCGTTTTTTGTATTATTCTTGGCTCGTCTATGGAGTCTATGTTCTCCACTGCGCCTGTCAAACTGCAGAACGAAACGGTTTATCGCCTTAAAATGTCCGGCACGGTGGTCGAGCATGTCGGGGAAGAGAACCTTTTCGCCGGTCTCATCAACGGTTTGTCTTCGTCTGCCCAATACGACGAGGTAGTCGGATTGGACGATTTGATAGCCAATATACGCTTGGCTAAGACGGACGACCGCGTTCGCGGTATTTGGCTGGACGGCGGTTCGTTCAACATTGGCATGGCAAGCGCCAAAGAATTGCGCGAAGCGTTGGTCGATTTCAAGACTTCGGGCAAGTTCCTCATTGCCTATGCCGAGCATTACGGCGAAATCAATTACTATATCGCCACGGCTGCCGATAGCATCTATCTGAACCCCGTGGGCGATGTGGAATGGCACGGGTTTGCCGCCATCAAACTCTACTATCCCCGCTTGATGGAGAAATTGGGCATCAAAATGAATATACTCAAAGTGGGTACTTTCAAGTCTGCCGTCGAACCGTATTTCTGCACCGAAATGTCCGATGCCGACAAACGCCAAACTATGCAGTACCTGAATGGCGCCTGGCAAGTGCTTTGTCAGGGAGTCGAAGCAGGACGGCATATCCCGGTGGAACAGTTGAATAGTTACGCGGATTCGTTGATGGAGTTGCAACCGCAGGAAAAATACCTGGAGTACCGTTTCGTTGACCGTTTGGCGTATGCGTACGACATGGACAGCATCGTCCGCACATTGATGGGAACAAAGGACTATCATGTCTTGTCCACTTACGATATGACGAATGTGGAGCGCGACAATGCCAAGGCGGATGCTCAGATTGCCGTCTTGTATGCCGACGGCGAAATAACGGACGAGACCGGCGATGGCATCGTGGGAAAGGAAATGCTCAAGACAATCAAATCAATTGCCAAAGACGATGACATCAAAGCCGTCGTACTGCGCGTGAACAGTCCCGGCGGCAGCGCCAATGCCAGCGAACAGATTTGGCATGCCGTCCAATCGTTGCGGCAAAAGGGATTGCCTGTGGTCGTCTCGATGGGAGACTATGCCGCTTCGGGGGGATACTACATCTCCTGCGGCGCAGATTATATCTTCGCCGAACCGAATACATTGACGGGTTCGATTGGTATCTTTGGTTTGGTTCCCGATGTGTCCGAATTGCGTGACAAGGTGGGAATCGATATCGACGCCGTTGGCACCAACAAGTATGCCGCCTCTCACATGATTCTCAAAGGGATGACCAACGACGAACATCGCATGATGCAATCGATGGTGGAGCGCGGTTACGAACTCTTTACTTCCCGTTGTGCCGAGGGACGGCACATGCCGCAAGACTCCGTCAAGCGTATCGGCGAGGGGCGCGTTTGGCTGGGCATGGATGCGCTGCGTATAGGTTTGGTTGACGAGTTGGGAGGATTGGACAACGCCATTCTCAAAGCCGCCAAACTGGCAGGAATTGAGCATTATACGATGGCGTATTACCCCAAGAAGAAAGACTTTATGGAGGAGTTGCTCAAGAGTTTGGAGCATACTACGGAGGAGGAACGGCTGCTGATGCGTATCAGGGAGCGTTGCTCACAACCGCGTATCATGGCGCTTATGCCGGAGCAAATCATCCAATAATAACTGTCAACTATCAACTCTCAACTCTCAACTGTCAACTATCAACTATCAACTATCAACTGTCAACTATCAACTATGAAGTGGTACAATGTCCTTTCTGCCCCTATTGCATGGTTATATGGTTTTGCTGTGTTTATCCGGAATCTGTTATATAAAACACAGTTGTTGCACTCGCATCGTGTTTCCGTCCCGACTATCTGTGTCGGCAATCTCGCCGTGGGCGGAACAGGCAAAACACCTTTTGTCGAATACCTGATTCGCATGCTCGGGAAGGATTACAAGGTGGCTGTGCTATCGCGCGGATACAGACGCAAAACGCACGGATTTGTGTTGGCTGACAATACTTCTACTGCTTTTACGATAGGAGACGAACCTATGCAGATTCATTACAAGTTTCCGCATATACCTGTTGCCGTCTGCGCAGACCGTATTTACGGAATCCGCCGCTTGCAGACTCTTCACCCGGAGATACAGGTTATACTGTTGGACGACGCTTTCCAGTATCGTCGGCTAACTTGCGGCTTTTACATCCTGCTTACAGCGTACGACAACTTGTATATAGACGACCATTTCCTGCCGATGGGACATTTGCGCGATAGTCGTTTGGAATGTTCGCGTGCTTCCGCTATTGTGGTCACCAAGTGTCCTCCTACGATGACACCCATTCAGCAGCGGATAGTGGATACTAAACTGCACTTGCCGGCTTTCCAGCAGTTGGCTTTCTCGTCGATTGATTATCCGGCTGTTCCGCAAAATCAGCGCATCTTGCTGGTAACGGGCATCGCTAATCCCGAATATCTGTTCAGCCATATATGCAAAGTGTGCCCTTCGGCACAGTTGATGTCCTTCGGTGATCATCATGTCTTTACGAATAAGGAACTGCAAAAAATCGACACGGTAGCAGCCAATTTCGATGTTGTATTGACTACCGAAAAAGATTATATGCGCTTCCTTGCTTTGCCTCTCCCGGAAACATTATCCGCCAAACTGTCCCCGTTGCCTATTACCATACAAGTCATGGACGACAGTAATTTGGAGAGACAGTTGCGTCAATATATCAACGAAAGTTTACATTTGGAGAAATAAATATGGAATTTATTCAATTACTGCACCGTTTTGTACCTCCCTATAGAGGTCATCTTACACTCAATATACTCTTTAACCTGCTGTCCACGATTTTGTCGTTGTTCTCGTTTGCGGCAATCATCCCTGTGCTGCAAATCCTCTTTGGCATTGCGGCAGCCGATACGGAGTATATCACTGTCACTTCCGCCATGTCGTTCCAGGAGTTCTTTGACGCCGCCAAAAACAATATCTTCTATTGGCTGCAAAGCCAGATAGATGTGCGCGGAGCCGGCTTCGTACTTTTCATATTGGGTGCTTTCCTGGTTGCGGCAACAGCCCTCAAATGCGCATGCGCGTATTTCGCTTCCTATCACATGATTCCTATCCGTACAGGCGTGCTGCGTGACTTGCGCCAACAGTTGTACGACAAGGTTGTTTCCCTCCCGATTGGCTTTTTTACGCAGGAGCGGAAGGGCGATATTATGTCGCGTATGACCAACGATGTGCTTGAAGTGGAGGTCTCCATTATGGCGATGTTGGAAATGATTTTCAAGGACCCCATTATGATTATCATCTACCTCATTACACTCTTTACTTTGTCTTGGCGACTCACTCTGTTTGTGCTTATTCTGCTGCCTACAGCCGGCTGGTTTATCGGTTGGGTAGGACGCTCGCTCAAGCGCCGTTCTACCAAGGGGCAGGAGCAAACGGCTGACTTGCTCTCACAAATAGAGGAAACCTTAAGCGGCTTGCGCATTGTTAAGGCATTCAATGCCGAAACGAAACTAAAATCCCGTTTCTCCAAACTGAACAATACCACCCGCCGCACTTTCATCGCCATTGAGCGCAAATATCAGTTGGCGCACCCGATGTCGGAGTTCTTGGGAACGGCGTTGATTGCCGTCTTGTTGTGGTACGGCGGAGGACTTATCCTGTCCGACCATTCCACCATCGATGCGGCTACTTTTATCTACTATCTGGTTATTTTCTATAGCATTATCAATCCCGCCAAGGATTTGACCAAAGCGACCTACAGCATTCGCAAAGGAATGGCTTCGCTGGAGCGCATCGACCGCATTTTGGCAACCCAATCGACAATCGTGGAGAAAGAACTGCCGTTGCCTCTCAAATCGTTTACCGACAAGATAGAGTACCGCAATGTCTCGTTTGCCTATCAGCCGGAACGACCTGTCTTGCAATCAATCAATCTTACTATTCAAAAGGGACAGACGGTGGCATTGGTCGGTCAGTCGGGTTCGGGCAAAACGACGATGGCAGACCTCATACCGCGCTTTTACGATGTTATCAAGGGTGCCGTACAGATTGACGGCGTTGATGTGCGGGATGTCTCTACGCGTGACTTGAGAGCGCTGATGGGAAATGTCAATCAGGAAGCAATCCTGTTCAACGATACTTTCTACAATAACATCACTTTTGGCGTTGATACCACCCAACCTGCCCCCAACGGACAAACATGGGAGGAAGCAGTCATCGCTGCGGCTAAAATCGCCAATGCGCACGACTTTATCATAGCAACGCCGGAAGGGTATCAGACATCTATCGGTGACCGTGGTTCTCGCCTCTCCGGCGGACAGCGCCAGCGTATATCCATTGCACGCGCTATCCTCAAGAATCCGCCTATTCTCATCTTAGACGAAGCGACTTCGGCGCTTGATACAGAGTCCGAAAAACTTGTCCAGGAAGCGTTGGAGAATCTTATGCGTGACCGTACCACATTGGTGGTTGCACACCGGTTATCTACTATCCGCAATGCCGACCTCATCTGCGTTTTGCACGAGGGACAGATTGTGGAAATGGGCAAGCACGACGAGTTGCTGGCTAAGCAAGGTTATTATCATAAATTGGTACAAATGCAAAATGGCAAATAGAGAAGATACACCTATGATGAAGCAATTCCGGGATATCAAGGCACAATACCCCGATGCGCTTCTGTTGTTTCGCTGCGGCGATTTTTACGAAACTTACTGTGAGGACGCGGTCAAAGCGTCTAAAATACTGAATATCACTCTCACGCATCGTTCCAATGGTGGCTCTTCCGCTGCATCTGTTGACATGGCTGGATTCCCCTTTCATGCGTTGGATACATACCTGCCTAAGTTGGTAAGGGCAGGTCTGCGAGTCGCTATCTGCGACCAACTGGAAGACCCTAAACTGACCAAAAAACTCGTCAAACGGGGAGTTACCGAATTGGTTACGCCGGGAGTCAGTTATTCCGATACCACTCTTCAGCAGAAGGAGAATAATTTCCTCGCCTGTGTCCACTTTGCCAACTCACCAACTCACCGATTCACCGATTCACCGATCGGTATCGCCTTCCTCGATATTTCCACCGGCGAATACCTCGTGGCAGAGGGCACGGCGGATTACATCGACAAACTGCTTGTCAATTTTGCCCCCAAGGAAGTCCTCTATTTGCGTGGACGCAAAGAGCAGTTGGAAGCCAATTTCGGTAACCGCTATTTCACCTTTGAGTTGGATGACTGGATGATGACTGCTCAGGCGGCGGAAGACCGGCTGCGCAAGCAGTTCCAGACTTCTTCGCTCAAGGGATTCGGTCTGCAGGACCTCCCCAACGGTGTGATTGCCGCAGGGGCTATCTTGCACTATCTGGATATGACGCAGCACTTGCAGACAGGACATATTCAGCACTTGGCACGAATAGAGGAAGAAAAATATGTGTGGCTGGATAGGTTCACTATCCGCAATTTGGAACTCATACACGGCAATTCGTCTGAAGCTAAGACACTCTTTGATATCTTGGATAATACGGTTTCGCCGATGGGAGGACGGTTGTTGCACCGTTGGATGGCGTTCCCTCTCAAGGAAGTGCGACCTATTCGAAACCGTCAGTCGGTGGTCGAGTATTTCTTCCGCTACCCCGAGCAACGGGAGCGGATTCGCACGGAATTGGGTAAGGTACAGGACATGGAGCGCATTGTTTCCAAGGTCGCTACCGGGCGCATATCTCCGCGGGAAATGGTGCAATTGGGCAACGCTTTGCGTGCTATTCAGCCCATCAAGGAGATTTGCGGCAGCGCTTCGGACAACGACTACTTATCCCTGTTGGGCGAACAACTTACTCTGTGCGCGGAAATGCGGCATAGGATAGAAACATCTATCACGCCCGATCCGCCTGCTGTGGCTGGCAGACCTAATGTCATTGCACGGGGGATTTGTCAGGAGTTGGACGAACTGAGAGACATACAGTCCAACGGAAAGGATTACTTGTTGCAAATACAGCAGCGGGAGATTGAAGCCACGGGTATCTCCTCTCTCAAAATCGGATATAACAATGTCTTCGGCTATTACCTTGAGGTGAGAAATACCTACAAGGAGCAAGTTCCTCCTACTTGGATTAGAAAGCAGACTTTGGTCAATGCGGAGCGGTATATCACGGAGGAACTCAAGCAATACGAGGAAAAAATCATGTCTGCCGAAGAGCAGATTCAGGTGCTTGAAAACAAATTATATACCGAGTTGGTACTGGCGCTTACCGAGTATGTGCCGGCTATGCAGGTGGATGCCAATGTGCTGGCTCAATTGGATTGCCTCTTGTCTTTTGCCACCGTTGCTGCGCACAACCGCTATATCTGCCCTGAGGTCAACGACAGCTTGGTAATTGACATTAAGCAGGGACGCCATCCTGTTATCGAGCAGCAATTGCCGGTGGGCGAGTCTTATGTCCCCAACGATGTCTATCTGTCCAACAATCTCACTTCCTCGCCTTCGGGAGAGGGAGAGAACTCGCAGCAAATCATTATTCTTACAGGACCGAATATGGCAGGTAAGTCTGCTCTTCTGCGGCAAACGGCACTCATTGTGCTTATGGCACAAATGGGGTCTTTCGTGCCGGCAGATTCGGCGTCGATTGGCATTGTGGACAAGGTCTTTACCCGTGTCGGGGCGTCCGACAACATATCGTTGGGTGAATCTACTTTTATGGTCGAAATGAACGAAGCGGCTTCTATCCTCAATAATCTCTCGGAACGCTCTTTGGTGCTTTTTGACGAGTTGGGACGGGGCACTTCCACATACGACGGTATATCTATTGCGTGGGCGATTGTGGAGTATATCCACGAATCCAAATCGCACGCCAAAACGCTCTTTGCTACCCACTACCACGAACTCAACGAAATGGAATCGTCCTTTTCGCGTATTCGCAACTACAATGTATCGGTCAAAGAGGTAAATGACAAGGTGATTTTCCTGCGTAAACTCTCTCGAGGAGGGTCTGAGCATAGTTTCGGTATTCATGTTGCACGCTTGGCTGGTATGCCGCCTACGATTGTGCAGCGTGCCGAACAGATCTTGCACGACTTGGAGAGACACTCTTCCGATTCCCCGACTCACCTTTTACCGGTGTGCCCGGAGGCACCCGATTCACCGACTCACCAACTCGCCGACTCATCCATCCAGCTCTCCCTTTTCCAACTGGACGACCCTGTCTTGTCGCAAATACGGGATACGATAGCCGCTTTGGATATCAATAATCTTACTCCGTTGGAGGCACTTAACCGCCTGTCGGAAATCAAATCTTTGGTAGGACTTAAATAGGGTCTGCAACATAACATCAACATAACATCAGTATAGGATAAACCGACAATGAAGCGTTTCTTTTGTATATGGCTATGGCTCGTGTGCATGCTCCCGACAATGTGGGCACATACCACGCGTATCTATGGGTATGTCCTGGACGAACAGAATGTGGGCATTGATTTGGCAAATGTGTATGTTGAGGGAACAACCGACGGCACGGCAACCAACAAGAACGGCTACTATTCGCTCTTGGTGGACATGACTGATACCGTTATGGTATCTTATTCGATGCTTGGTTATACCACTATCCGCCAGCAACTTTTCACTACGCAGGATGTAATCAATATCAATGTCGTCCTGCCGTCTGACGCCGAGTTGTTGCAGGAAATAGAGGTGCGGGGCGTGCAGAAGCAAACCGATATGATGGATCATACTTCGGTAGAAATAGTGCGCCAAATGCCGGATGCTACGGGGGGAAGTATCGAGTCGCTTTTAATCACTTTTGCAGGTGTCAGCCAAAACAACGAACTATCCACCCAGTATAATGTCCGTGGCGGGTCGTTTGACGAAAATTCCGTCTATGTCAACGGCATTGAGGTGCACCGTCCTTTGCTTATTCGTTCGGGGCAGCAGGAAGGACTGTCTTTTGTCAATCCGTATATGGTCGAATCGGTTGATTTCTCTGCCGGGGGATATTCTGCTCAATATGGCGACAAGATGGCATCTGTATTGGATATCCGCTACAAACGCCCGCAGCATTTCGAGTCTAATCTGTCTGTCTCTCTGCTTGGTGCGAATGCGTATGTAGGGTGGGGTGATTCGCTCTCGTCGTATATGCACGGCATTCGGTACAAGACTTCTAAATACATGTTGGGCGCCTTGCCTACCAAGGGCAATTACCAACCCAACTTTGTGGACTACCAAACCCAGATGACATGGAAATTGCCAACTCGCCGATTCACCGATTCACCGGTTCACCCTTCATCGGTGTGCCCGCAGGCACCCGATTCACCTTGGGAACTTCAGCTCCTCGCTAACCTCTCCTACAACGATTACATGTTCCGTCCTGACTCTATGTCCGAGAGTTGGGGAGGACAGGGCGGACTGGACAAAACGATTTGGTACGAGGGACAGGAGAAGGACCGCTTTTTGACGGCTTTTGCCTCGGTTGGCGTTACGGGACAACTCACGCCGCATTTGCAAATCGGATTCAATCTCAACGGCTTTTATACCAACGAGCAGGAAACCTACGATATCACTTCCGAATATGTCCTTTCCGAGCAGGGCGCGGATGTTTTAGGCACCGGTACTTCTATGGAGCATGCCCGCAACCGGTTGCAGGCAGGTGTTGTCAACCTTGCCCATCGTGGCAGTTGGAAGGTGGCTGCCAATACGCTCTCTTGGGGACTCAGTGGACAGGTCGAATGGATTAAAGACTGTATTTCCGAATGGGAAATGCGTGATTCGATGGGCTATTCGATGCCCAATACGCCCCGTGCAATGGATTTGTTCTATACGCAGAAGGGACAGACATCTATGTTCTCGGGGCGCATAGAGGCGTACTTGCAGGATGCCTATAAGTGGTCCACGGCGCAGGGCAATGTTATTCTTACCGGAGGTGCGCGACTCAATTATTGGACATATACCGACGAGGTGCTTGTCTCTCCCCGTGCTTCGGTAACATGGATGCCGGGGTGGAAACGCGATTTCTCCTTCCGTTTTGCCACCGGCTTGTATTACCAGGCGCCGTTCTATAAGGAACTGCGGGATACGGTTATTCAGAACGGTGTCACGCGTGTGCAACTCAACAAGGACCTGAAGGCACAGCGTTCCGTGCATTCGGTATTGGGCGTAGATTACTATTTCCGGGCATGGGGCAGACCGTTTAAGTTCACGGCAGAGGCGTATGCCAAATATACCGACCGGATGATTAGTTATACGGTCGAGAATGTGCGTGTGCGTTATTCGGGCAAGAATGACTCCAAGGGCTATACCCTTGGCTTGGACCTCAAACTCTATGGCGAATTGGTACCGGGTGTCGATTCGTGGGTGTCTTTTTCGTGTATGCGCAGTCGTATGCGAATGATAGACGATCCTTTTGACCGTGGTTGGTTCCCGTCTCCGCAGGAGCAACGGTGGGCATTGACTTTCTTTTTCCAGGACTATATTCCCAAACTGCCGCAATATAAACTCCATTTGAAGTTTATTTTCTCTGAGGGCTTGCCGTTTGGTTATCCGAGAAGTGAGTCTATGCGTTATCTGTCGCATTTGCCTAATTACAAGCGTATTGACATAGGTGCCAGTCGTACATTCTCGGCTGCAACGGATAAGTTTATGCGCAAACCGTCGGCGCAACATGTAGCAGCGTGGTCTATTTATTTTGAAGTCTTCAATTTGGCTGGCTGGCACAATGTCAATTCTTATTATTGGGTCTCTGCTGCCGATGGCACCCAGTGGGCTTCGCCTAATTACCTTACGGGACGCATGTTCAACCTCCGCTTCTCCGTTGACTTAAAATAACATCTTCCCTCTTCCGTCCTTTCTCGTCCTTCCACTTTCAATCACCAATCACCAATCACCAATCACAAATAACAAATATTTATCCGTGTCTTTCCCCTGCCTTTTACGGTACATATACGGTACATATACGGTACATAACAAATACTTGATGCTGACTTTGTTTGTGCCGTCCTTTTGAATGGTGGCTTCCATTGGTCGGTATCATTGGAGGCATCCCATCTATAGGAGTTGTTGGATTAGTACTTTCTGTTGTACTGCAATTTTTATGCACTTCTGCTAATAGTTGTTCTCTTTACTATTACTACCTATCCAATAAGCGGACAAATTAGGATTGCGAATACTAATTTGTCCACTTATTGTGTAATGTGTTGAAAATGAATAGTATAATTGTGCGTTTTTTGACACACATTCTCCGTTTTTACTGCTAAATTCGCTATTTATCACCTTTTTTTGCATAAAAAGTTTGCATATATCAAAAATAAATTGTAATTTTGCGGACAAATTAGGATTGCGAATACTAATCTGTCCGATTTGTGTTTATTGTCCGATATAATCTAACGAAAAGATGTATAGCAGAATTTTAGAGCAAGACCTCTTGCAACTCAGCCAACAATGGGCGGTAATCTCGGTAACAGGTCCCAGACAGTCTGGAAAAACAACATTGTGCAAAATGGCGTTTCCTATGTATGATTATGTCAATCTGGAGGAACCGCGCGTCCGCGCAATCGTGGAGCAAGACCCAAAAAGTTTTCTCTTGGCGCATACCAACGGATTGATTGTGGATGAGGCACAATATGTGCCGGAATTGTTTTCCTATGTGCAGGTAGTGGTGGATGAAAATCCTGCTTTGCGCTATGTGTTTAGTGGTAGTAGCGATTTTCTCTTGATGCAGAATATTACGCAATCCCTTGCCGGACGCGTGGCGGTGCGTCGCCTGTTACCTTTGTCTATCCGCGAATTGGGCAATATTGATTATGTTTCTACCGATGAACTGATGTATCGCGGTTTTTATCCAGCAGTGTGGGGGGATGGCAAATCGCCCGCCTCGGTGTATGACTCTTATTTAAGTACTTATATAGAGCGTGATGTACGGAATATACAGAATATCACTGACTTGAAACTATTCCGCGCCTTTCTGACTGCTTGCGCTGTCCGTGCAGGTAGCGAATTCGTGGCATCGTCTATTGGCAGCGAATTGGGACTGAATTACAAAACCATACAAAAATGGATGACCATATTGGAAGCGTCTTATACGGCGTTCTTGTTGCCGCCGTATTTCAAAAATATCGGTAAACGGCTGACAAAAACGCCTAAAATCTATTTCTATGATGTTGGCTTCCTGTGCTATTTGTTGGGTATTCAAAACGCACAACACCTAAGTACACATCCTTTGCGTGGCGCCATATTTGAGAATATGGTGGTGGCAGAAATGTTGAAATCCCGCTTTAATGCAGGAGAACGGAGTAATCTGTTCTTTTATCGCGACAAATCGCGCGAGATTGATGTATTACAGGAGTATGGACAGAATGTCCGTGCTTATGAGATTAAATCTGCCAAACATATAGATGTTTCTTTTTTCCGCAATATGAATGCGCTGCGCGACATAGTGGGCGATAGCATTGTATCCACCAAAGTTATTTATGACGGGGAAGAGGAATCCGCAACAGATTATAACGGATATTGCAATTATCGTCTGCTGTAAAATATATTATTTAATGCTCGAGTACGCGCGCGTGTTGTATATAAGGTGCAAAATATTTTTTATTTTTTTTGTGAAGAATATTTTGCCAGGTCAAAAAAAAGCAGTACCTTTGCACTCGCTTTCGCGCTGAAAAGCACAAAGCAATAAAAATTGTGTTCTTTGAATAATTGATATCAACTAAGATGTAGTACAAGAATTGGGAAAAAATTGTTCCCGTTAATTAAGTACACTCAATA
>JAKSNK010000034.1 GCA_024399835.1 Paludibacteraceae bacterium | reverse complement strand
GGATAGAACATGTTGACATGATAAGTCATACCGTCAATACCCAACATATCTACATCAAAGAAGAGCGTGTCTTTTGCTGCATTTTCGGAAACAACGGCAGACAAGGGTTTGTAGATGTCCACATAAGTGGTATCATCGCCTTCGAATGCAACCAAAGAGGTATATGCCATCGAGAGGTCCTTGCTATCAAAAGAGCCAATCAAATCTTCGGTATAGATTTCTACGCTGGCAAACCATTCGTCATCTTTGGCAGAAATATACCATCCGTCTTCCATAGCATAGTATGATTTCGAAGCAGGATTTTTAATCTCAACATCCATTTCTTCTCCACTGGGAGTAATCGGAGCATCTTCCAAAATGATTGCGATTTCATCACATTCAGCTGCCGTACCTCCTGAAAGATAGCACATAGCGTAAGCATATAAATTATATACTTCCCCAGACCATTCGTCTTCATTGAAC
This sequence comes from Paludibacteraceae bacterium, assembly GCA_024399835.1. Lineage (GTDB taxonomy): Bacteria > Bacteroidota > Bacteroidia > Bacteroidales > Paludibacteraceae > Colicola. The sequence goes on along the minus strand of JAKSNK010000034.1, from coordinate 13,809 downwards.
GAATATTCAACATTGAGGTTGTATGTATTGCCGTTGTCATCTACGAATTGACCGGAGATGGTGTACAAAGGCGAATATCCGGCTTCTCCGGCGGCTTTATACTCAATCGTCAGGATACCCTCAACACTTGCAGTATCACCCGGAGTTACACTAATAGCTCCATACACGCCGTGATAAGTACCGGCAATGCGTTCCAGGGAATAACCTTCAAATTCGAGAGAGACATATTCATCGTTGCCTCCCATCATATCAAATCCCCAAATATAAGCAAACGGATCTTGATATACTACCTCGTAATACGAGCCAAGGAAAACGGCTTCTGCTCCGACAACGGAAGTGATGTTGTAGGTTTGTCCGTTTGCCAATTTTCTAGGATGAGCAGCAGACTGCTGATTACCACGATGAAGGCATACATGGCGACCAAGGTCTGCAGGCAACTGCTTGTGCATAGGCAAAGTGCGGTCAGCTGCAACATGGTTAGCCGGTAATTGAACGGAGTGCATCCCTGCGCGATTGGGAGCTGCTTTCATTGCCTCATGCTTTATTTGAGGCATTGCGCTGACACTTGCCACTAAGCAGAGTGCCATCAGAAAAGAGAAAATCTTTTTCATAATGTAATGTTTTTGTTAATAATTGATTAGGTTGTACTCAATATATGGGTTGTCCTAATATGCTGTATTGCTTATTTCCCCGCAAAATTCGTACCATACCGTTTCTGTCCATTCGTTTTTGGACGGATTCGAGCATAGCGCGTGCCTGAATTTGATTCATATCGGTTGTGCCGTCTATTTCACGAATACGGAAAACAGCATGTCTGCCACATTTACTTACAGAAATAATGTCACCAATGTGCGGAGTATCGGTTGCATAAATGAACAGGTCGAAACAGTGTGCGATATTCCACAGGTTAATCGGATTGTCTTCCGTACCGTAATTGGTATCGTAGTCGCAACCCAATTCGATATATTCCGGTTTTTCAACATCCATCAACCAATAGCGCGATACACTATCGTAAGGCATAAAGGTGGAATAATACTCGAATATATTTCCCTCCCGTAAATCTTTAGCGGCATAATAGCCACGGTATTTGTAATAGGGGGATGCTTCGGTTATCATGTTAACAGGAATGGTGTCACCACTATTCTCTATATCCATAAACCCTCTATTCGCCTGATTGAGTGCATAATTTTCGAAGGTATTGTAGATACCGTTCAACATAATATACGGGTCATAATCCTGCTCTGCCATTACCTCGCCTTCGTACAATGTATACGAGTGGCTCGGGCGCAATGAACTCTTGGCGCAATACAGACCAAACACATCATCTTTGGATATATTGGTTATCTCAATGGAGAACTCATCAGCGACCAGGAATCCCGGTTCGAGAGCATCACCCTCGTCCGACACTTTGTCGAACAAGAAAGTAACCATTCGTCCCGCAGCCATAGACGCATAACTGATTTTCTTCAAGTCTTTCTTAACGACAGAAGAGGAGGCAATAATATTGCCGTCTTTGTCCTTAACATTGAGTTTCAGTTGGTCTATTTGAATGGTAGAACGGGCTTGACTGCTACCCTTGGCACCCATGGCAACGCTAATGCTCTTGACATAGAGAGGTGCTTGCGGTTTGTCGTATTTAGTGACAATGGAAACAGGAGCCAAGCGGCTATAGTGTACGCTTCCGCTCGGGTCCACTACCGTATCCACATTCAACGAGTCGGATCCGAATATATAATGTACATACGCATCTTCGTCGGTAGTGGCAATCAGGTTGATGCTCACACCGTCGCGTGCTATATTAACCGCATTGGTCAAGGGCCACAATCCGTCAGCAGTATTGGAACTGGGCAGACCGCCTACGATATACCCGGCAGCATTGACAGTAGGTTTGGCGTCGCTGCAAAGCAACATAAAACTCTCTGTCGTGTCCTTGCGGTAAATAGTCTGCAAAGGCATATCCTTCGGCCACGGATAGTCGTTGTTGTCTCCGTAGATATCCAATTCGTACGATTCTTCATATCCTCCTGAAGCCACCAACGAGTCATACCAGTTATGCTCCTTGTCCTGATAGAAAAATTTAGTATCTTCAAATTCCGAAGCAAGTAATTTTAGTGCTTTATTGGTGTAAACGACAGAGTCGAACGACCCCGAAATAGTCTGCTCGAATTTCCAGTGGTCGATTGAATCAGACCATGCGCCGACTATACCGCCATTCTTAAACCAAGTGCCTTTGCCGGCTTCGTCCAATCCGAGAAACAATGTTCCTGCAGGATTGAGATAACCATTGGTAACAGTTGTAATAGCGTTAGATGCCTTTCTTGCCACCCCGTTTTTGACAATACGAGGTGCTACACCTGACATTCCGACAGGTGCTTGCAGCGGTTCAGTTTCCACAAACGGGATGTCCCGTCCCATCGTACGACGAGGCATATCCGACAACACATCAAAACCTAACGAACGCTCACCATTGGGGAAGTCGGGTAATTTAACTTGTGCCGAAACAGTTGCGGCAATCAAGCTGCATATCAATATCATTGTTTTTTTCATAATCTTAAATAGTTTCGTTGTCAGCTACTACATGAATGGTTTTGCTACCGTCGGTGGTGGTCATATTCATGTTAATCATATTGAATTGTGAACCTGAGCGGCTGGAAACGGTGTATGTTCCGCAGAATATATCCGTAAACATCTTAGCTCCGGCTTGTGCCGTCGGGGCAATGCGTGTCAACAGGGCATTGAGAGAAGCGTCTGCTGCACCCGCTGCGAAGGAAACCTGCTCCCCCGAGTAGTCGTATTGCAGGCGAATATATCCTTCATACAGCCGGTTGTTGACCGAATACGAGATACGCAAAGCCGTAATAGTATCAGCCATACTGGTCGGACGGAAACGGTCGAAAGCGACACGGGTCACTTTGATATTATGAGCCGCAGCGGCAGCGTTGATGGTCTGCATGGCTTCCGTAACTGCAGAAGAAGAACCGTCAGCCACATAAATCCACTTGCTGTTTTTCTGATTGAAGCGGGATACAAAATACTCGATTGGCTCAAAGCCAGGCAATATGACAACATCACGATGTCCCTCGTCGGTGCAAATCAGTTTGTCTTTCTCGTCATTAAGGACAAAGTGTATAGCGCCATCGAATCCCTTGTCATACAACTGGATGCAATTGGGGCGCACTATCAAAGGATAGTATTCCGTTCCCAACGAGTCAGGGTCTTGCAGTATTCCTTCTTTATAGATATACTTTAACTCTCTTCCGTTGCCGACAATGGTCATTTTCATACCGTCGTTGCCGGTAAACAGCAAATCACGATATGCTCTGACTTGCGCAAAGTAGTCCTTCCAATCCACACCTCTTTCCAGAGGGAACATTTGCGTGTATGCTTCATGTTTTTTACCTTTCAGGCGAACTTCGTTGTTGTTGGCTTTGAGTATAAGAAACTCGTAATCGCCCAAATAGCCGTCACCGTCCGTTTGCGGGTCAGCCCATGCGTGCAGCACCTGGTTGTAGGTATCAAAACTGAGGATTGGTCCATAATCCGCTTTGACTACCCATGTACTATTGTCGTCCTGCACGAAGCGATCGTGTGTAGTCAGACTATTGCTGGTTGCAACAGATACCCGTCCGTCATCGGAGAAACGAGCCAAAAGATTGTATCCGCAACTTTCCTTGTTGGGGAAATAGAGAATTTCCCAGCCGTTTGCAGCAGAGACAAAACTATTCTCTGCGTTCTTGAGTGCATTATTCAAGCGAGCATTGGCACTTTCGTCAAACAGGTCTTTATCATCGCGGTTGCAACCGATAAATAACGCACTAACAGCCACTAACAGCAGTATATTTGTTTTCATTTTCATAATCTCAATTATTTATACATGTGCATAATCATGTTCCAATCCAAATTGTTTTGGCGTTTTTGTACTTCTACATGCATAGCATCCAAGTCGTAATTATATTGTTCTTTGAGCCATGTGCGGCACATGTCCAATTTGCGTTGGATTGCCGTTGCACCTTTTTTGCCGGCGTGGTCCATCATGTATTGCCAATTCTCATCGGGTTGGACAATGTAGTTGGCAATAGTCTCTACAAAATCTTCGTGTGCTTCACTACTACCGTAACAGGAGACATATCCCATTTCCCATGCAAAATGTTCGCGCTTCCACAAGTCGGGTTCGTTGTCGTCCTCCCTATACTGCCATCCACTGGGGTCGTAATCGGCAGGAGTGATTGTTTCGAATTCCTTGGGATAGGTTTTCTGCTGGTGCAAAATGTGTGAGAACTCATGGTGCATCGTTTTGAATATTTCTTCGTTCATTTCATCAACTTTAGCAGTATCCAATGAATTGATTTTCGTCAATGTGATTTTGATACCTCCTTCGGCATAACCCAATTTCTCAGTACCTTGGGCGGCATTAATCAAAGCGGAGCCAATCAATTGTATCATTTTAGGACCATATTGTACCAAGAAATTAGGTCCGACTACCGTCTTGTATGCATCGTACCACAAATAGAGCGACAAGTGTGCAAGCGTATCAGCCATGCCAAGGCGTACCGGTACGACATTGTAGTTCGGGTCGGTAGAGTTGTCGTCTAATTTGTAGATAAATTCAACATTATAGGTATCCGTAAAGTTGCGTTTGAGCCACTGGTCAAACTCATAGGTGTAGGTATCAGGGTTCTCTACCGGATCAATGAAGATAGTACCTTCAATCTCATCCTTTTCGCAGGCGGCAAAGCCAATTGCGAGTAATGCTAATGTAATATATTTTGCGTATTTCATAATCTAACTCCTTTCTTTTATTCGGTAATACGAGTAAATATATTGTCGTTGGCAGGAGCAAAAGCAGGAGCAACATTGTCCTCATGCAGAGTTGATGTGCCGGTATCGGTTGTTTCTCCGTTTCGAGGATTGGGTTCCAATCCGGCTACCAGAACCGTTTGCGGCAACTGGATAGCACGACGCGGGTCATCCCAAGTCAAGACATCCGGAGCTTCCAATCCTACTATATGCTTAATCTCAATGCCATATCGTTTGAGATCCATCCAGCGCCAACCGTCGTGGATATTTTCGATACGACGGAAATGCAGGCAGCACCACAACAATGTTTTTGCATCCTCAGGTATATCAAAACCAAGTTCAACATTGTGCAGTTTGGGAGCGTACACATTCCCCTCTCTATAGAACGCATCTATCTTGTCCTGTGTAAGGTTGCAGTAGGTGGTATCACCCTTGCTATTGACACTATATGACATAGATTTCTCTTCGTTGATATCGTAAGCCAAGCACCATGCACGCAAGTCACGGATTGCCTCCTTTTTCATGCCTAACATCGTCTCCGCTTCGGCACGGCAGAGCAAAGTCTCGTTGGTGGTAAGGTGGCGTGTAATAGCATGCACAAACCCATATCCATTGACCTTGTCGGTATATTCAAAGAAGTATGTATTTTTGGCTAAGAAACTGCCGTATTGGTCGCTTCCCGCACTCCATATACTCAGACTTCTAATTAAAGCACGATCGTCCCAGATAGGTCCTGCACCAAGCAGCGTGTAATTGAGTGCATCACCGGCACATTGATAACGCCCTTCGTCGGGATAGTTGGAATACGGAGTAACCGAAGAACTTGGCATCAACAGCAAATTACTCGGCGATGCCGGATCTACCCATGCATATCCTTCGGACGGAACAGAGGTGCATTTGACATGTGCATTGTAGTTGTCAAAGAGCAGGTTCTTCATGATATCTTCGGATGTCTCGTATCCTGCCAAAACGACATTGGCATGCCTCAACACTTTAGACCATTCGCGTTTGTAGAGATAGAACCGTGCGGCAAAGGCATGGGCGGCTTTGATATTAAAGTGGTATTTAGGCACACTATAATATGCTTCCGGTGCAGAGATTGCCATGAGACGCAAGCCCTCCTCCAAGTCTTTCTCTATATTATCATAGGTCTCTGTCACACTGGCACGGTGGTATTCGGGGGAAACAGTCGTTTCAGGTTTGGTCATATAGACCAATCCCAAATCGTTTCGACTGGCTTCGTCCGTTTTGTACGCATGACAGAAGATGCAAGCCAACAGGAAATGGTGATAAGCACGGCTAAGCAATGCCTCGCTCTTTTCTGCCGTCATGTCTTTTCCCTGTGCTTCCAATTCACTGATTGCGTCCAATGCCTGGTTGCACACAGCGATGGCTCTATAGTGATTACGCCAAACAAAGTCGGGAGAGTCCTGTTGATCCGAACTGACAACGGGTTTCCATGCAAAAATCTCGTCATACATTTTGCTGATGGGAACCATTGACTTGGTGTGTCCTACAGCATCAGGAGCATTATTGTCGATAATGTTATCCGACGAGAACTCCATAAGTGCAGAGCCATTGGCATCAGAATAGGCATCAACCAACAACAAGCGAACTTTTTCCTGAGTATCAATACTGGCACGCAAGTCGGGGTTCTTGTCCAAGAATCCTTCTCCTTCCTTACAACCGGTCAGACAAATACTAAAAAGTGCAACGATATATATAATGTTCTTTTTCATAATTTTTCCTCCCTGATATTACAAACCTAATCTTAATGACAATGTGAATTGGCGCGGGTTGGCAGAACTAACACCACCGGTGTTGTAGAACTCCGGGTCACGCCCGTTTAATTTCTTATCAGCATACAACAGACAAATGTTGTTGGCACTGAATTTGACGGAGAAACTGCTGACTGCTTTCTGTCCCTCGAACAGTTTCTTGGGCAACGAGTAAGCCAACGAAATTTCTTTGAGTCGTATAAAGTCGCCTTTGGCGATGCGTTCGTCACTCAGGTTATAGCAGGAGTATGCTACATTCAAGTTCGGTATATCCTGCATTTGGCGTGTAGTAGCAATAGAAGGAATCGTGGTAACCTGTTCGTCACCGGGTACCATCCAGCGGTTCTTCATTTCTTTCACACTGGCAGTCAAATCGCTATATTCGCTGGTATATACATAGCATACGGGGTCCAAGCGCAGCACATTGCCGGCACTATAGGTAAAGAAGATGTCCAAAGTGAGGTCTTTCCATCCGATGGTGTTGCGGAAACCGCCTGTATATTTAGGATCCAAAGTACCCTCGTATTTGAGGAAATCCAAATCGGTATAGCTCTGCAAGTCTATTTCGGTCATGGTCTTCTTGGTATGATTCTCATCCACATAGAAAGTAGGCAAGCCCTCTTCGGTCAATCCTGCGAAAGGAATAGAGAAGACCGATCCGTGTGCATACCCTTCACGATAATCCAAACCATATACCAAGTTGCCGATTTGCGGGTTGGATTTGAGTTTGGTAATCAGGGTCGTGTTATAGGAGAATGTAAAATCACTGGTCCATGTCCAATCTTTCGTCTTGATGTTCAATGTAGAGAGAGTCAATTCAATACCGTGTGCTTCCATTTCGGCATTGTTGGCATATTTTTGCGTAGCGCCGCCGACACCCATTGTCTGCACCAAACCGATTTGGTCGTACATCCAACGCTTGTAACCGTCAAAGATGACATTGATTCGGCTATCCACGAAACTCAAGTCTGTTCCGACATTCAACTCACGCTTTTTCTCATAAGTCAGTTCGGAGTTCTCCAAGTCGTATAACCGGATACCTGTTTCGGTCACATTGGTAAGCGGTCTCCAGGGTTGATATGCCTCAAATATTGCCAACGAGTTGGAGGCAGGTCCGCGGTTAGCAGTCAGCGAGTAACTGGCACGAACTTTTGCCATGGTCCACCAGCGGTCAAAGGTAGAGTGCCACCAGTTCTCCTCGTGGGCATTCCATGCGGCACTGGCGTTCCATGTAGGCAGCCAACGGGCTTTTCTGGATTTACCCAACATATTTGAACCCTCGTAACGGACGGTTCCTGTCACCGTGTATCGTCCTGCGTAGGAGTAAGAAGCCGTCCCGAAGAATGCCAAGTTACGCATGAACGAAGGACTGTTGTAGAAGTAGTTGGCGTTCTCCTCCTGACTTTGTTTGAACAGCCGATAGTCGTTATACGGAATACCTCCGTTGTCGTATTGATATCCCCAGCCACGGAACCAAATGGCTTCACGGTCGGTCGAGTTCAATTCAGCACCGGCATATACACTCAATATATGTTCCTGGTTAGCACCAAAGCCGTTGTTGTACGATACACTTCCACGGAAGTCTATCGAGCGGACGGAATACTCGTTGAGGTCGTATATACCGCCCTGTGGCAAAACGGAGATAGGCAATGCTGCCGGATTATCAGGGTCGGTATAGAGGAACGAGTTGGCATCACGGATAGTGTTGTTCTCGGGAGTTATACCGGCACGATAAGCGCGGGCTTGGTTGGAGTTGTCGGTAATATTGTGCTCCATGCGCGTGCTCTCGTAACGGATAGCACCGAGTGCGCTGATTTCCAATCCGCGAATGGGTTTGTAGTTCAATTCGCCTTGGAATTTGACCTCGGTAATCTTGTATTGCATGTAGTTTTGCTCCAACTCGTCGTTGATATTAAAGTCGCAGTAGTTACGGCGATAAATTTCCGACGGCTGCATGGCACGCGAGGTGTTCATGGCGTACGAGAAAGGGTTAATATCAAACTCACGGCTCACAGCACCCGTAATAGGGTCAGTCTGTGCAGAGATTGAACCCGGTGCCATCTGCTTACGGTAACTGGCGTTGGTAGCGATATTAAGTGTCAGTTTCTGCTTGCTGGCGGTAGGCAGAACCTCAAAACTGGCATTCATGTTACCCGTGAAGCGCACCATTTCGCTGGCTTTGTACCATCCCGGATCCTGCATGGCACTCAACGAAGCATAGATTTTCGCACGCTCCGTACCGGCAGAGAGGGAGAGAGAATGGGTGTGCATAACCGTGTGGTTAAACAACTCGTTAAACCAGTTCGTATTGGCTTTTTCCGCCTGGCGCAAGTAAGCATTCTTGGCAGCGGGGGTATTGGCAATGCCGTATCCTCCACCTTCGGCAGAGTTGATAAGGTCATACATACGACCGTAAATACCTGAGTTCTTAGCCCCTGCAAGAGACGAATATTCGAGCCAACCTTTGCGTTCCAACTCCTGATAAATACTCATTTGCTCCTGCGAGTTACAGATATTGTAGTCGTTGTATGTAGGAATCATACGATAGGTGAACTCACCCGTGTAGTTGAGGTGAATCTGTCCGGCTTTGGCTTTTTTGGTAGTAACGACGATGACACCCGCCATCGCGCGCGCTCCATATATACTTGTAGCCGAACCGTCTTTCAAAATCTGTATTGACTCAATATCGTCGGCGTTGATACCCGAGATAGCGCTGGATACGAGGGTCTCGGCATCACCCGAACTCAAGTCGCTGGCACTCATTTCCATCACATTCTCCTGTACGACACCGTCCACCACCCATAGCGGGCTGCTGCTACCGTAGATACTGGTAACACCACGAATACGGATTTTTGGGGCAGAACCGAATGTACCGCTGACATTCTGCACGCTGACACCGGCTGCACGACCTTCCAAACTACGGCTGATATCGGCAACGCCGTCCATCTTGGCTTTTTCGGCGTCCACCTTGGTGCTGGCACCGGTAAAGAGGCGCTTGTCCTGCTTGACCATACCGGTTACAACAACATCCTCCAATTGGGTGCTTTCGCTTTGCAGGGTGATTTTGATATTGGGTTTCACACTGACTGTTTCAGTCTTGAAACCCATGTACGAAATAACTAAGTGTTTTACTCCGGCAGGAACAACCAATTCGAAGTTTCCGTCAAAGTCTGTAACTGTGCCCACTGTGGTACCTTCTGCTACTACATTCGCTCCTATGGCACCTTGCCCCGTGTCTTCCAGAATTACTCCCGTCACCTTGGTTTGTGCAAATACTGCCACAGACAGGAATAAACTGATTAAAATGGTATAAAACTTATTCATTTTATATTTTGTAATGATTATACAATAATGTTACATTTAGCGCATAACACGCGAAATTAGCATGCAAAGGTACAACAAATTATTGATATTTCCAAATAAAAAAAGCAGAAAAGTGTTTTTTCTCTGCTTTTTGTGTTATTTTGTTATATGAAATGCTAAAAAAGTTTACATTTATTCGTATGAAAGTACAGAAATATTGCTTTCGTCATAAATTTCCCGTGCTACGGTTGTCAAGTCGTCTATCGTGATGCGTTCAAAAGCGCGGAATGTTTCTTGCCAAGTCGGCGCGCAATTGTGATAGAGCATGAGTTTAGCCATAGCGAGGACATTGTTTTCCTGATTTTCGGCTGAGATAGCCATTTGTCCGTGCAATTGCTGCAGGGCTTTGCGCAGTTGCTGCGGAGTAAGCGGCTGTTCGCGCAGCAGGCGGAGTTGATTCAGAACAAGTTGCATACATTCGCTTTTATCCTTGGAATCAGAAGCGAAATAGATACTCCAGTAACCGGTGTCGCTGAGGGGCGTGTATTGCGATTCGATGGTATAAACCAGTCCCTTTTTCTCGCGAAGAACCATATTCAACCGCGAAGACATGCTTCCGCCGCCCAATATATTGTTCAACAGGTATAGTGTCCGTCGTTGTGGATGTTCTATGGAATAAGCCCTTCCGCCGAGCATGACATGTACCTGGTGTGTATGCTTTTTGTAGTTTTTATGTTGGCAGCACAATGTATCCGGGGCAGTGCGGAGGGTTTGCACATCAAGGGCGGCAGCGGGCAAATGACTGAAAAGTTGCTCTACCGTATGTTCCACCTGCTCGGCAGGTATGTCTCCCTGCACAAACACAACCATCCGTTCGGGGGTATATAGTTGCTGCATAAACCGTATGGCTGTCTGCGGGTCTTTGGCTATCTGCCGTACGCTTTTCTTAGTACCGAGAATGGGGGAAGCCAACCGGTGCCCCTGAAATATCAGTCCTTCAAAGTCGTCGTAAATGAGTTCGCTCGGACTGTCTTCGTAACTGTCTATTTCGTCCAGTATGACTTCCACTTCCTTGCTTGTTTCACTTTTGGGGAAAGAAGGGCGAAGAACTATATTGGCGATGAGCGACAGGGTGCGTTTCCAGTGTTGAGTGGGGGTAGCGGCATAGAAGGTCGTTTCTTCCTTGGTGGTATAGGCATTGATTTCTCCGCCTATGCCTTCGACCTGATTGATGATATTGTTGGCAGACAGTGGATGGCGGTTGGGCGTGTATGCGCCTTTGAAAACGCAATGCTCTATATAGTGTGCCAATCCGCTTTGATCGGCTTGTTCGTCCCGTGTTCCGATACCGACCATAACCCCGACATAGGCGACTTGCGAGGTGCTTTTTCGGTGTACTATTCGCACGCCGTTGGCTAATATTTTATAAAAAGTGTCGTACATATTTGCATATATCAATTTTTTGTTGTACCTTTGCACTCTCGAAAGAGCGAATGAAGCGGCATTGGCGGAATTGGTAGACGCGCTAGACTTAGGATCTAGTTCGATGAGAGTGAAGGTTCGAGTCCTTTATGCCGCACTTTTATGAAGAAGTTTATTTTTGTTTTTCCGATTGTGGTGTTTGCGCTGGTGGCATGCAAATCCGAGCAGGCATCGTTTACACCGTTTATTGAGTTTTCGTATTTTTATTTGAACCCCGAGTATGAGGGAGACAAGATAGTTCGTGCCGAAGATACTCTGTCGATGCGTCAGGTGGACGATTACTGGGTATTGGACAGTATCAATCTGACCGACACGGTAGTTTTTGGGGTAGGTTACGGTTCGTATGCGAACGATTTGATTGCCGCGCGCGTAGAATATGACTCCTTGCAGATTCGTGTGGGTGCGCAAATCTCAGACGATGTGCGGCGGATATTGCTTGACAAGTCGGACATACGCAATTTGCAACTGTATATCAATCCCGGATATAACTATTTGGCACTTCCGATGGGATATAAACCCGTGCAACCGGGCAACCACCGCATTGAGTTTATCGTTCAGTCCGATTCGGAGTTTTCGCCGCGCAATTGTGTGATTTACCAGCCGGTGCGCGAGTAGGCAAGCCCCTACTCCGTCGTTTTGGCTTGTTGCCATAGTGTTTCCATTTCGTCCAAGGACAATTCCGACAGGGTGCGACCTTGCTCCTTGGCGCATTGCTCGATGTAGTTGAACCGCCGGATAAACTTCTGATTGGTCATTTCGAGGGCATTGTCGGGCTTTATCTTGTACAGCCGTGCCACATTGACGAGCGCGAACAGCAAGTCCCCGAACTCTTCCTCTTGCCGTTCCCGATTCACCGGTTCACCGCCTCCCCGATTCACCAGTTCCTCTTCAAACTCCCCAATCTCCTCTTTTACCTTGTCCCACACATCTTCTTTCTTTTCCCAATCAAATCCGACATTGGCTGCCTTGTCCTGAATGCGGTATGCCTTGATTAAGCTTGGCAGCGAGTCGCTTATACCGCTGAGAACGGTCTTGTTGCCGTCTTTCTCTTTGAGTTTGACCTGTTCCCACAGGTGGCTGACTTCTTCGGCGTTTTGTGCAGCGGCATCGCCATAGACATGCGGATGACGGAAAATGAGTTTGTCGCACAGCCGGTTGCAGACATCAGCCATATCAAATTGGTCGGTCTCGCTACCCATTTTGGCATAAAAAACGACATGCAGCAGTACATCTCCGAGTTCTTTGCTTATCTCGTTCATGTCCTGTCGGATGATAGCGGTGGCGAGTTCGTTGGCTTCTTCTACGGTATTTTGCCGCAAACTCTCAAATGTTTGTTTGCGGTCCCATGGACATTTCTCGCGTAGTTCGTCCATGATAGTGAGCAGGCGGTCGAATGCCTGTAATTGTTCTTGACGGGTATGCATGTTGAGTATTAATATACGGTATTCAGGATTATCTCTCCCTGCGGGGAAAGGGTGGCGTAAGTAAAGAGTTTGAACATATCCCCCAATACGACAACGCGCGATTGCGGGGTAATCATCAGGTCAAGGTCTATATGCCGGTGTCCGAAGATGTAGTAATCGTAGTGCCGTGTCATTTCCTGCTCTTTGGCAAACAGAACCAGTTCCTCCCGGTTCTCGCCCTTGTAGGGGCACGGATGATTGATTTCCTTGAGTCGGCTACGGCGTGCCCATTCGTATCCGAAGGCGTTGCCTATACAAGGAGGCAGCAGGCGGAAGATCTGTTGCGGGACGGGATGATGGAAGAAAGCGCGCAGTCGCAGGAAGGCGCGAACGGGCGGCAGGTCGCGCATGGACTGCGGAACTAACCCGTCGCCGTGAGCGAGGAAGACGGATTTGCCATAGATAGTGGCGGACAAGGGTTGGCGGTGGAGGATAATGCCTGTGCGCTGTTGCAACCAGCCGAAGGTCCAAATATCGTGGTTACCGATAAAGTAATGAACTTGGATACCCTGTTGAGTAAGTTGGCGTAGTGTATCGAGGAAGGGGTTAAAGGGCTGTTTGTCGCGGTTGGTCCAAATATATTCGTACCAAAAGTCGAAGATGTCTCCCAACAGGTATATTTCATCAGCGTCCTGTTTCCATTGCGCCAGCAGTTGTATGATTTTCTGCTGATGTTCGAGAGGGTTCTTGATAACCTTAGACCCTAAATGTGCATCGCTTAAAAAATAAACCATGATAACCGATATTGTGGTACAAAGGTACAAAGAATTTTTGGAATACGCAAATAAATATGTCTTTTTCGGGCAAAACAGATATATTATCTGTGATTTATGAGTATTGGAAGCGATATATGCTTGCATATAAAGAAACCAAATACCATAAATTAGGGGCGCAGCCCTATTGCCCGAATTTATTGGTGTGCTCTAAGCACCGTATTTTAATAAAAAACCGCGTATCTTTCGGGGGAATGCGAGGGGTGGCAGTAG
>JAKSNK010000033.1 GCA_024399835.1 Paludibacteraceae bacterium | reverse complement strand
TGCTCGCGAAGACCTTCAAAGGTCTGGAAGAGGTGCTTGCCCAAGAATTGATAGAATTAGGTGCCAATAATGTACAGCAGGAGCGGCGTGCCGTTTCGTTTACCGGCGACAAAGCCCTTATGTACCGTGCCAATTTGTGTTTGCGTACCGCCTCGCGCGTTCTCAAACCCATACTTACTTTTCGTGCCAAGGATGCCGATGAGGTCTATGCCGCCGTCAAGCAAGTCGATTGGTCGCAATATATGGACTTGCAGACGGGTTTTTGCATTGATTCGACTGTTTATAGCGAGGAGTTTCGCCATAGCAAGTATGTGACTTATCGCGTCAAAGATGCCATAGCCGACTATTGGGTGGAAAAAGAGGGCAAACGCCCTTCCGTGAAAATAACCGACCCGGATTTATACATCAATGTTCATATCGCCAACACAACGGTTACGCTGTCGTTGGACAGTTCCGGCGAGAGTTTGCACAAGCGCGGTTACCGCGTCGCTAACACCGAAGCGCCCATCAACGAGGCATTGGCAGCAGGCATGCTGCTGATGGCTGGATGGAAAGGCGAAACGGATTTTTACGACCCCATGTGCGGTTCGGGCACATTGCTGATAGAGGCGGCATTGATAGCACAAAATATTGCACCGGGCATTTTCCGGCAAAAATATGCCTTCTGCCAATGGCGGGACTTTGACGAGGAATTATGGTCGGATATTTACAACGACGACAGTCGTGAGCGCGCGTTCACGCATCATATCTACGGTAGTGACACATCGTTTTACGCGGTACAGGCAGCGTTGAAGAATGTGAAAGAGGCAGGTATGAGCCGATTTATTGATGTGCGCCAAATCCGATTGCAGGAGATACGCCGCGACAACCCGACGCCGGCATTGGTGATGATTAACCCTCCTTACGGAGAGCGATTGGCACAAGACAAGGATATACTGCGCCTATACGGCGAGATAGGCACTACGCTCAAGCACCAGTTTACGGGTTCGACGGCATGGATAATTTCCAGCAACGAGGAGGCACTGAAGAATATAGGTTTGCACCCGGCACGGCGTATTCGTCTGCTTAACGGCGAATTGGACTGCCTGTTCAATTGCTATGAACTATTTGCAGGCGACAGGAAAGAGTTTGTAAAGAGTCACCCTAAAACAGAAGTTCGCCACTCTGCCCCGTCTCGGGATTCGCATTCTCGGGATTCGCATTCGCGAGGTTCTCGTTCACAGGGTTCTCGTCCTTCTGCGTCTCGCGACCGAGGTTCCGGTACTCGTCGGGGCGGTACAGGATTTGCACATCCTCGGCGATAATCTCCGTCTTGCGGTGTATCTGTCCGTCTTTCTCCCAAGTACGGGTTTGCAGTTTACCCTCAATGTAGATTTTCATCCCTTTGCGGATGTATTTCTCTGCCCATTCGGCTAAGTTCCGCCATAGCACGATAGCGTGCCATTCGGTTTTGTCAGGTACTTGTGTGCCGTTCTGCATGGTATAGCCCCGTTCGGTGGTAGCCAAATTGAAATTAGCGATGGCAGCGCCACGGTCTAAATAACGCACTTCGGGGTCACTGCCCACATTTCCTACTAAAATAACTTTGTTTACACTTGCCATATTGCGGTTGATTATTTAAATTCAGCACAAAAGTACAATAAATTTTTGATATATCCAAAAAAATATAACTTTGTACCTATTATTTTTAAAAAAGGAACGGTAAAAAAGTATATTAAGTCGTAAAAAATTTGCGTATATCAAAAATTCTTTGTACCTTTGCAGTCCAATCACCCAATTTGTGGTTGGAACATAAGAAATGCGGCGATGTTTTCATCTCCATAGATATTGCATCAGCCGTGATTGTTTAACCAAATAATAACTACAGTCATGTATTTGACATCTGACAAAAAAGCTGAAATCTTTGCACAGTATGGCAAAGATGCCAAGAACACCGGTTCGGCAGAAAGCCAAATCGCTTTGTTCACTTTCCGTATTAACCACTTGACCGAGCACCTGAAAGTTAACCGCAAGGACTTCGGTACCGAGCGTGCTTTGACCGCTTTGGTTGGTAAACGCCGTCGTTTGCTGGATTACCTGAAGGCAAAAGACATTGAGCGTTACCGTGCTATCATCAAGGAGTTAGGTATTCGTAAGTAATCAGCTTAACCAACGAAAAAGGGCGGTCTCAACAGGACCCCCTTTTTTAGTATCTGTTCTATTGTATTCGACTAAAAACACATTATTATGCGTAAATTAACTATCGCCTTATTACCCCTCGTATTGGTGGCTTGTCATACCAAGCACGCTGTCGTGTCCTCTTCTTCCCCGTCTGCGGACTCGTCCGCTGTTTCGTCCGCTGTGCCGTCTGCACTTACGGCGGATGACTTTGCTTATGCGCTGATGGCGCAGAGTGCCGGCGAGAAAGACAATACTTTTCTCTCGCCTGCTTCGGCAGCAATGGCACTCAGTATGCTCACTCCGGGAGCACAAGGACAATCGTTGGCAGAACTGCAATCGGTTGTCCCGTCCGTATCGGTGCAACAGACCGAGTTCCTGAAAGTGGCTGCAGCAATATGGATTAACGATGACATTAAGGTCTATCCGTCTTTTCTCAAAGCCAATGCCGATGCGGAGGTTTATGAGGGAAAAATAACCGCCAACAAGGTCAACCGTTGGGCTTCCGAGCATACGAATGGCAAAATAAAAGAGGTGCTGCAAGAGCCGTTGCCTCTTCTCAAGGTGGTATTAACGAACGCCCTCTATTTCAAAGCCGAATGGCAGGCACCGTTTGACGGTTATGCCACGCGCCAAGAGCCGTTTTATGGCGCAAGTGCTACGCACGATGTCGATATGATGCACCAGACGGAACGCTTCGCCTATATGGAAGATTCGCTCATGCAGGTTGTACGCCTGAGATACCACTATCCTGCCACCTATTGCATGGACATCATTTTGCCTCGTGAAGGCAAGAGTTGGGATGAAGTGCTGCCTGCGTTGCCAAAGGTGCAAATGGAGGAAGCGGAATACGAGAAAGTGCGCTTGGCACTGCCTAAAGTGAAAATGAGTTATGAAAAGCAACTGAACGACTATCTCAAACTCATGGGACTTCGTACTGTCTTTACCCGGTCGGCGGATTTCTCGCGCTTGAGTTCAACGCCGCTCTTTGTGGACTTTGTGAAGCAAAACACTTTCCTTGCCATTGACGAAAATGGTACAGAGGCAGCAGCCGTTACTACCATCGGATTGGCAAAAAATGCGTTCCACCCCGCGCCGGAAAAGATTTATAACATGACGGTCAATCGTCCGTTTGCGTTGTTGATTCGCGAAACGGAGAGCAACCAGATTCTGTTTTACGGAGTGATAAAGGATTTATAATCTCCCTTAGGAAATACCCGAATAAAAGCCCTCTTCGTTGCGAAGGTGGGCAAGTTGCCGTTTGTAGATAGTGTTGACGGATTCGCTCAACTCGGGGTCTTTGTCTAATATCTCCTTGGCGGCTTGTCGTGCAACGGTTAATATCTGTCCGTCAGATGCCAAACTGGCAATATGCAATGTGATGGGCAGTCCTGACTGCTGTGTGCCTTCCAAGTCGCCCGGTCCGCGTAATTGCAGATCCGCTTCGGCTATACGGAAACCGTCGTTGGTGGCAACCATGATATCCATGCGTTGGCGTGTCTCTTTGCTTAACTCCGTACGGGTGAGCAGAATGCAATAACTCTGTTCGGCGCCACGACCCACCCGTCCGCGTAACTGGTGCAACTGACTTAAACCGAAGCGCTCGGCGTTCTCAATAATCATCACACTCGCGTTGGGAACATTCACCCCGACTTCGATAACCGTTGTGGCAACTAATATCTGCGTTTCACCCGATACGAAACGCTGCATTTGGAAATCCTTGTCTTTGGCTTTCATCTGCCCGTGTACCATTGATATACGATACTCGGGGAAAGTGTCGCATAGCGCGTTATAGCCGTTTTGCAGGTCTTGCAGGTCCAGTTGCTCATTCTCCTTGATTAGCGGATAAACGACATACACCTGTCGTCCCAACTCAATCTGCTGGCGTATGAACTGATTGATACTGCTGCGCCGCAGAATAGAGTAGTGCAGGGTTTGAATAGGTTTGCGTCCGGGGGGGAGTTCGTCAATTATACTGGTGCTCAAATCGCCATATACAGTCATGGCTAAAGTGCGTGGAATGGGGGTGGCAGTCATGACTAAGACATGCGGCAACTGTTCGCTTTTGCTCCATAGTTTGCTTCGCTGCTTGACCCCAAAGCGGTGCTGTTCGTCGATGATAACCAACCCTAAATTGGCGAACTGAACTTCGTCTTCAATCAGGGCGTGTGTGCCGATTAGTATGTCTATTTGCCCGCTACGCAGTGCCTCGTGCAACGGTTCGCGTTGTTTCTTGGTGGTTGAGCCGGTAAGTAGTGCCACCCGCACTTCCGGCATGTTGCGCAGTATGGCAGACAGCGTCTCAAAGTGCTGATTGGCTAAAATCTCGGTAGGCGCCATAATGCAGGTTTGATAGCCGTTGTCGGTTGCCAACAGCGAACACATGAGTGCCACCAAAGTCTTGCCTGAACCGACATCGCCCTGTAGCAGACGGTTCATTTGCCTGCCGCTTTTCATATCGGTATGAATCTCCCGGATGACACGCTTTTGTGCGTTGGTCAATTCGAATGGCAGACAGGTACGATAGAAGCGGTAAAAGCGTTCCCCGACAATGGGCATCGCATAGCCGATGTGTTGCTCTTGCTTTTTCTGCTTGCGCAAGATGTGCAGCTGGGTGTAAAACAGTTCTTCAAACTTAAACCGCTCGCGCGCCTGCTGCATGTGTGCTATATCTTTGGGAAAATGAATATTCACCAGTGCTTCGTTGATACCCATTAGGTGGTATCGCGAAATTACATCCATTCCGATGGTGTCCGGCACTCCGTTTTGCTTGAGTTCGGGCATTAGACCGGCTATAATCTGCCGCATACCTTTGGCATTCAGTCCTGCCCGCTTCATGGCTTCGGAAGTCTCGTACATGGGTTCCAACCCTTGTGTCATCTCGGGGGTGACTTTGCTCATAGGGGTCAATTCGGGGTGTACGAAATTCCACTCGTGGTTAAACCGGGAGGGCTTGCCGAATAATAAATAAGGTGTATTGAACATCAGTTTGAGGTACTTGATGCCCTGAAACCAAACTAATTCGCAAGTGTGCGCGCCGTCGTCAAAAGTGGCGGAAATGCGTTGTGCCTTGCCGATGCCGATAGGATGCCACTCGGTGATAACGCCCTTAATCTGTACGGCGGTATCCTCGTCTTCTATCTGTGCAATCGTATAGAACTTGCTGCGATCGACATAGCGATAGGGGTATTGATGCAGCAAGTCTAAGGCAGTCAGCACATGCAACTCTTTACGAAGAATGTCGGCACGACGCGCACCGACATTCTTACAATACATAATATCTTGGGTAGATAAATCCATTTGTTGGAGTGCTACGCACTTATTGCAAACGGAAGACGATAGGCAATGTGAATTTTACACGCACGGCTTTACCGCGTTGCATACCCGGTTTCCATTTAGGCATGGACTTAATCACGCGGATGGCTTCCTTGTCCAAAGACGGGTCAACCGAACGGACAACATTGATATCTACGATAGAACCGTCCTTATTAACCACGAATTGGCAGATAACACGACCCTGAATACCGTTTTCCTGAGCGATAACGGGGTATTTGATGTTCTCGCTGATATACTTCATCAGCGCGGCATCGCCGCCGGGGAACTCGGGTTTATTCTCTACGATAACAAATACGACATTGTCTTCTTCCTCTTCTTCTTTAATTTCCACGGGGGCTTGAATGACAACTTCGCTGTTCTTGTCATCTTCGGTGTTAATGTTGATTTCTTCGGTTTTAACATCGTCTTCCACGATATTGAGCACTTCTACTTCCTGCACTGCCGGTGGTGGAGGCGGAGGAGTTATATCTTGGGTAGTCTGCTGAATTTCAATTTCCTCTTCGATTAGGAAATCGGTATCAGTTACCTCATACTTGGTCACTTCCTTTTCGGTCCATTCCAAGGCGACATAGCATACGCTCAGCACGAAGACGAATCCCAGAAGCACATAAGTCAACTTCTTGTCTTCCAAACTGGCACTTGGGTTCTTTTTAAGTTGCATATCAGTAGATTTTAAGATTATTCGACTAATTTGGACTGCAAAGTTACTCAAAAAAAATGAAATAAGCAAATAAACCGATTATTTTTTTATAAAAAGTTGTTCTTTTCAGAAAAAAGCAGTACCTTTGCAAGCGAAAATGAATGCTCTAATCAAAAATAGTGCGCGTTTGCTTTCCGCCAATGTTATTGCCCAAGCGATAGGATTGGTTGTTTATCCTATTCTCACGCGCCTTTATGCGCCGGAGGATTTTGGCTTGCTGAATTTATTCTTGTGCCTCGGAGGCGTTTTGGTTGTTCTTGCCAATGCGGAGTATCACACGGCGATAGTGCTGCCTGACAACGACCGGGATGCCCGTTCGTTGGTTCATATCGGCTGGTGGTCAAGCGTTATTGTCACTTGTGTAGTGTGCCTGTGTCTGCCGTTCTCCAATGTTATTGCGTCTTGGTTTAAAACTCCTGATTTAGCCCGGTGGCTGTGGTTAATGCCTGTTTTTGTATTAACTTCCGCCCTGTGGAATATCCTGAATTATTGGTATGTGCGTGGTTGCCAATATCGACGGCTTAGCGGATACCAATACTCGCTGAGTATCGTGACAACTTCTGCCAAGTTGGGATTTGGCTATGGTGGGTGGTTGCATGGCGGACTTGTCATGTCGGCGATTATAGGACCGGTGGTGTCTCTGCTGACTACGATTGGACTGGGCTGGCGTAAGTCCGTACAATCCCTCTTCCGCCATCGTCCTACTCGAGACGAGTTGCGGCATGTCGCTCTGCAATACAAAAATTTCCCGTGCTTTAATCTCCCGCGCACTTTCCTCAATTATGTGGTGGGACAATTGCCGGTCTTGCTGCTGACGCCCATGTTTGGCAAGGCGACTATCGGTTATTGGGGAATGGCTTTGCTGGTGGGCTTTGCACCGGTTGCAATGATTAATAAGGCACTTTATCAGGTTTTGTATCAGCAGTTTACGGAGTTTTATCATAAGGGGATGTCTATTCGTCCGTTGCTGCTGCGGTTTACCGGCATGGCGTTGACGGGAATCGTTGTATGCGGAGTCCCGATTGGGTGGTTTATGCCCCAATTGGTGACATGGCTGTTTGGAGATAACTGGCTGCCTGTTGCCGAAATTCTGCGATGGATGTTACCATGGATTGCTGCCTGTATGTTGGTGGGAAGTACAAGTTTCCTATTTGATATCTTTTCCAAACAAAAACAGGGATTGTATGCAGAAATACTGTTGGCGGTTTGCCGTTGTGTAGGGTTGGCAATAGGTATTTATTACCACTCGTTTATTGTAGCGGTTGTAGGATATAGTTTGGGATCTGCCATAGCGATATTTGTCCAATTTATTTGGATGGTATCTATGGTAAACGGGTATGAGTCGTCCCTAAAAAAATCTGCGAAGTAAGTTACGCACACTACGCAAACGATAGCGCAGGTGATAAACGAGCAAATAGTATATATTTTTCCCTGTATGTAAATACTCTTCCCAATCTCCTGCAAATGGCAATTGATTCCAACTCTCCACTCGTGGATGGGTGTGAGGGGTGTAGTCGTTGGCTACATTGTTTTGGTGTACCAATTCCCCCCAGGCAGGCAAGGCGGTATCTTGCTCAACGACCGGCGCAACATCGCTCACTTGCACATGGTTAAAATCAAAAATGGTGTGCGTCTGGTCATCTGCCGTTTCCAATAAACTGACAAAGTGATTGGCGCTCCAATGCAGTCCTAATGCCACTTTGTCGCATACGAACAGTTGTGCCCCGTGCGGAAAAGAAATCACCGACGGTATTTGAGAAATTTGCCGGGCGAAGTTTTGTACCTGTTCAATATAAGTGTCGGCAATTACATCGTCGTTGTCCAGCCGTGTTGTCAGTATATATGGGTGTGCTTCGGCATATCGGCATGCCAATTGATGATAAAAGGCGCTGATATCTTTCAGCGGGGGCAAGTAGAGGACTTGCATAATGGCACATAGTTGCCGGTATGCCTCCATTTGTTGCCGTATGTCCGGGGGGGTCGAGGCGGCGTCCATCAGAATTAACCAGGTGAACTGCCGGCATGTCTGTGCCATTACCGAGGGCAAGCAGTACCGCTCGAATAGTTGCATACGCTGTCGCAACCATGCCTCCGACAGGGGGTGGTCTATATCGCGATCTATTCGGATATTAAAGCGTGTGATGAGTAAATGCTGAAAGGATAACATGATAAATATCCATTAACGATTGTCCTACTTGCGTATAACTGTATTTCAAGCCGTATTGGCGTATCTGCTCGTGTGAAAAACGCTCCTGGTGGTCGGCAACTTGCACTATCGCTTGTGTCAATGCCTGTTCGTCGCCGACAGGAATCAATATGCCGCAATCACCGTTCACCATTTCTGCGATGCCGCCCACGCGAGTGGATATGACGGGACAACCTGTTGCCAAACTCTCGGACAGCACTACGGGCGCGTTCTCGTAGTTGGAGAACAGCACGAAGCAATCTGCCTGTTGCATCTCGTGGCACACCTCTTTTGGGGTCAGTTCGCCCGTCCAACATACTTGTTCTTCGGTAAGACCTATTTGGGCGGCGTAATCCTTGCTGTCCTGCCAGTCAATGCCTGTTCCTACCATCGTCAAATGAAGGTCTGCACGCTGCTCAAGGGCAGCCCGATATGCACGCAACAGCCCTTTCGTGTTCTTGGCTTTCTCGTCAAAACAACTGACATGCAATAGTCGTATATCCCTTGCTCCATCAGCCGAAGGCGGTCTATGCTCCATACTCCATACTCCATCGTAAAAGAAGTCGTCCACCACATTGTTGATAACCTGCCAATGCTCATTCCGTATGCCGCATGCCTGCATGGCTCGTTTCAGGTTTTCGCTTACGGGCATGATGCAACCGGCTCGCTTAGCCATAAAACGCAACAGCCAACCTTCTACTCCCTTTGGAAACGAATAATTTGCGGGTAAATATCTACTCCAATGTTCCACTATCACATACGGCACGCGGTAGCGCAAGTGCAACAGGTAGGTCAGCAGGGCGTTCTTCAAACTCAGTACATTGAGTTGAATGATGTCGGGTCGCCAGTTTTTCTCTATCTTCTCGTACTTCCATACACGCACATCTGCCCCTTGGGCACGCACCGCTTCGGCGTGTTTCTGCACAAACAGACCCATCATGCGGTCTTTGTCCGACGGATACCAGGCGCTGAGATAAAGTATTCGCATAGATTAAAAACGGAGGTTCTTCAGCCAATTGATTGCCAACGCGATGGCAAAGGGCCAACGGAAAAGTTTTTCCACGCTGTAATAAACTGTCGGCGTTGCTCCAAACTGCCTGTAGTGGTTGGCAATGCCGCGTCTCATGCTGCCTTCGAAGTCAAATTTCAGTCCTTTCTCGCGTGCCAGTTTGATGGCTTCCAATACGAGCAACGCCCCTGCTCCGCTGTCCCTGTGCTCTTTGCTGAAGCAGGGAATCAGGTAGTACATGTATTCGTCGTCCCATACGAGGTAAGCGGCGGCATATACTTCGCCGTCGGCGTTGCAAATGCTGAGCACTTGTGCGCGGTCGGCGCGTTGGGCTTTGCGGTTTAGTACCAGCAGGAACTCGCGGCTGTAACTTATCTTGCGTCCTTTGCTTGCCATACATAGGGTATGAAAGCGGTAAAAATCTTCGATGGACATGTCTCGCTCTGCATGCAAGCTGAGTGCTTTTTGCAGTTGGCGTTTTTTGTTTTTGGAGAAGTTGCCGATTACCTTGTCCAAGTCGCTCAGATCGTCTATGCGATAAGTGATGCGTTCTTTCGCTTTGTAGCCGAGAGCTTTCATTTCCATGGGAAGGGGGCTGCCTACGGGGTATTGTTGGTAGTAGTATGCCAATTTTAGTTCGCGCAGTTTGGCATCTATTTGAGTGGCTAAGTCGTGTGCTTGTGTCACGGTGCAGGTGTTGGTATCTACCCACATGCCGCCTATTTGTGTCTGTTGGGGCATTGTTATCCAACGCATCCACCAGCGTTTGCGCATCAGACACGGCATTTCCGGCAGGATGTATTGCCATGCCTTCCCGGCACAAACGGCATCCATCCACCATTCTTCCATAAAAATAGGACGAGTATTCATATTGTTTGTTTTAATTCGACTGCAAAAATACTATTTTTTTTTTGCATGCGCAAGTTTTCGCGCCACTAAATAGATTTTTAATCTATAAATCGCCATTTTTACTTCTCTCACCGGTTGCCCTCTCTTAATTCTTAATTCAAAATTCTTAATTCTATATTCCATACTCCATCAGCGCAATGGTATCTTTGGAATTATCTTTTTAGTGACTTTTGCGGATTTGATTCCTAAAAAGTTAAAATAAGACAGCTTAATCTATTCAATGGTTCACCAACGCTCTTAATTCTTAATTCAATATCCCCGATTTACCTCTGTTCTATGTTATTGATAATCAATGCCGCCTTCGAACGGTTAAGCAACGATCAAGCAACGGTCAGTATAGGCAGAGCGAATGGTGGTGCTCAAAAAAACACCATTTTTTTAATTGGTTAGTTGGTTAATCGGTTAATCGTTTTTTTTTACAGTTCACCAACTCACCGATTCCCCGATTTACCGATTTTTTCTTAATTCTTAATTCAAAATTAAATAATATTTGCATATTTCAAAATTTTGTTGTATCTTTGCAATCGAATTCCACGCTGGAGGGGGTTATGTCTCTTTTCGGGGCGGGGTTCAGACATAATAAAAAGGCGTTTATTGACGCTTGTT
This sequence comes from Paludibacteraceae bacterium, assembly GCA_024399835.1. Lineage (GTDB taxonomy): Bacteria > Bacteroidota > Bacteroidia > Bacteroidales > Paludibacteraceae > Colicola. The sequence goes on along the minus strand of JAKSNK010000033.1, from coordinate 3,637 downwards.
TTGGCTCTTGAAATCTACCAAACTTCAGCTAACCCAAAGCAAGATGGCATTAAATGTCCTGTGGGTGTATTTATCTATTCGTCGTGCTCACATGACGGTAAGTACATATACCGGCGTGGGCATTATTGTTTTATTCTTTGTTAGTCGGTTTTGGTAGAACCTCAAGAGGAGGAATAAGCGTGAATAATGTTCACGCTTTTTTTGTTATTCATCGTGCAACAACGCTCGTATTGTTATCGTATATACATAAAAGTATATAGGAGGAAGCCGAAAAGCCATAGTGAGTAGGCATAATTAAAAACTTATTAAACAAATGAAAAAATTACAAGTCATTTTGCTGCTTGTTGCAGCTGTGTTAATGTCGTCATGTATGACAACAAGAACGTATTCCAAAGGGTACAAAGAAACCGTAGGGCAAGAGTACAAGTTAGACAATGCCAAACAATGTTATTTGTTCTGGGGATTGCTGCCAATAGGTAAGGCGAAGGTTCAAGTTCCTGAGAATCAACCTTACCAAGTACGCACATCTATGCGTTTCATTGATGGATTGGTAACTGCTATTACAGGTGGTTTGTTTGATATGCAAACTGTTACCGTTTTTGGCAAATCTAGTGCAGCTCCTACCTCGGATAGTGGTAAATAATGAAACACAAATCTTGGAGATGTGTACTTCCGCATCTCCGAGATTTTTTTGACAAAATTATGACTTGGATTAGTCTTCTTATTCTTTTTGAGATTGTTCTATTTAGCACATATATCATTTATGTGTTACATTATTATGGTATTCCCCAAAACATTTCTGCTACTTATTATTATTTTGAGGAAATGCACAAACATTATGGATTACTGTTCCCTCTATGTTTGTTTATTGCGTGTTCGATAATTATTCCAATTTGGATTTATACTTGTCAGTTTCTATCATCGTGGGCATCTCACTTTACTTGGTGTGCTTATTTAACATGTCTATGTATGTTTGTTGTTGGCATTACCAGTCGCTATAAACATTCACATACCCTCACATATTGCCATTATACAGCAGCTATTATAAGTTCTATATTTACTGTTATGTGGCTTCTCTTAGCTTGCTATCGCATATCTTTTATTAGTATTTCTGTTTTATTGATTGCTCTATTGGCAGGATATATAACCCATACCCTACGAAAATGTTACCTGTTTTGGTTGGAATTAACGGCATTTTATGCATTATTCATAGTGCTCTTTATCATTAATCTTTTCAATCTATGTGTATAAAGGTTTTATTTATATTATTAGCCATTCGAACATTATACTACGATAAAACTTATCATACCGAATGTGCTGTTGATGTTAATGCACCAGCGGAAATATCGGATTCTATTTTATCTCGATTTATCTATGATTTTCAAAATAGTCCAGATGCTTTATTTGATTGGGCTTTTTATGGAACCGGTGCTCAAGAAGATGATCAAAAAAATTCTTTTCTATTGGAGTACAAAGTAACTGAATATTTTCCAGAGCGTAATTATGGTCGCATAGTTACAGATATTGTTGTACCCGGTTTAACACGCTTCAAAAACATTACTATTGAAGGTACGGTAATTGATAAATGTTATCCTATTCATTATAATCCAAAATTAAGATCCGACAATTTGACAATTGCCACTATTCCTAATTCGATGCGACATATGGATATTAAAGTTAATTATTCAGGCAAATTGTTAGACAAGGGATATGGAAATCTTTATATTATACCAGTAGATAAAACACATTCTATCTACATGATGGATATAAATCTTAAATATGGTTGGTTTTTCAATATTTTTGTTACAAAGCGTGTCTATGCCAATTCTGTAGAATGGCGTGTAAATAGGTATATGCAAAATCTTAAACAAATAGCAGAAAAAATGTATAATGATAAATAATATGAAAAGGTATGTTATAATTTTGATGGCATTGTTATGCATTGAGAGTCAAGCACAAAATGTTGCTTATGTAGATTTAAACAATCCATATTTTAGAGAGAATCCTGCCCCTATTACGACTCCTAAAAGAGATTTCTTTTCAAATTTGGCAGCATCAGTACGAGAGAATACTATTGAACATTGGTTCGAATCTGAAGAATTTTGGTCAATGTCTCGTAAGATGGTTGTGACAAATCCATATAGTTTATGGGCAAACGCGGAGAATAATACTACTCATAAGACATTAAAAATGTTAACATCATCCATCGTAGAGGAAGTCCCTGTCATTTATACAAGTGTTACGCCGTTAGGTGAAGAAGTTAATGTTTCAGGGAAAATATTTTTGCCCAAACACAAATCAATTAAAGGAATCATCATTGCTAGCCATTATACTATAGGTGGCAATAGTGAAGCTCCAAGCGAGACATTTTCTTTTGAGGGAATTTTTGCTACAAAAGGATATGTTGTTTTAATGGCTGATTATTTAGGGTATGGCATTTCTGCACAGTACCCTCATCCTTATTTGAACGCAAACAATACGGCACAAGTTTCGGTAGATTTATTAGAAGCGGCACTACCATATCTTCAGCACCGAGGTTTTTATTCTTCTACATCTAATCTAATCCTGTTAGGTTATTCTCAAGGAGGTGCGGCAACTATTGCTATAGAACAATTGATAGAAAAATCTTATCCTCAATACCGTGTCCAACAAGTTTTTGCTGGTGCTGGTCCTTATAATCCGGCAGCTACATATGATTATTCTATCAAAAAAAATACAACACAGATTCCTTGTGCTGTTCCTATGCTCATCTTGGGGATGTCCTATTCTGAACAATTAAACTTACCCCTTGAAAACTATTTTTTAGAACCCCTATATGGAAACTATCAAGGTTGGATTTTATCGAAAAACTATTCTCTTTTGCAAATTAATCAATATATGGCGAATTCTGATATTTCTGATTTGCTGACTCCACTAGCCCTTGATAAAACTGCTTCTCCGACTAACCTATTTTATGAAGCATTATCACATAATGATTTAACAAGTTTCGAGCCAAAAGTCGAAGTGTATTTTTTTCATAGTAAAGAAGATAATATGGTTCCTTTTATCAATAGTCAATTAATGTGTGATTCCTTAACGATGAAAAATATACCAGCAAAATATATATTCGGTTCGTTTGGTGGACACATGAATGCGGCAATTGATTTTTTTAAACAAATATATTCGTGTTATTTGTAGATTTGATATACTTTGTCACAAGTAACACATTACTATCAGTCGGTAGTTTATTTACAATTGCTTAACAAATTGTACTATACAATTTTTATATTTTAGTCACAATCTTAACAATCGTCAGTTTTGAGGTCAATGACCAATAAGTTAACGATGAGTTAAGGATGAATATAGAATTAGGGATAAAAGTGTAGAACGCATTTTTACCCCTAATTATTAAAAATAGTAAGTTTGATGTAATGTTTGCCCAAAAGTTCGTAATCAGAATAGTAGAGAATGTTTAGTTTAGTGTCCGTTTTATTGAGCAAAGGGTTGGCAGACCGTTGACCGACACTTGGCAGACCGTTATTCTGACCGACAAAAAAACGCCCAAAAATGCCCTCTATGGTTTAACCGAACAAAAAAGTGATAAAAAAAGGAATTGGGTCTGTAAAAACTAACTAAGTGTGACAGCGTGACAGCGTGA
>JAKSNK010000032.1 GCA_024399835.1 Paludibacteraceae bacterium | reverse complement strand
TATAAAATATCACTTTATTGCCCTTCAGTATTGCGTATTCCAAAAATTCTTTGTACCTTTGTATGTCAATTTGGCAGTTGAGTATGACAGAACAAGAATTACAAACTATCAAACAGCGGTTTGGAATCATCGGACAGAATGCACAATTAAACCGCGCTATCGAAATCGCCGTACAGGCGGCTCCGACCGAATTGAGCGTCTTGGTAACCGGCGAATCAGGAGTCGGAAAAGAGTTCTTCCCGCAGATTATTCATGCTTACAGCAACCGGAAGCACGGACCGTATTTCGCCATCAACTGCGGCGCTATACCCGAAGGTACCATCGACAGCGAACTGTTCGGACACGAAAAAGGCGCTTTTACCGATGCCAAAGCGGAACGCAGAGGATATTTCGAAATTGCCGACGGAGGCACCCTCTTCCTGGACGAAGTGGGAGAATTGCCGTTAGCCACACAGGTCAAGTTGTTGCGTGTTTTGGAAAAAGGCGAATTTGTGCGAATGGGTTCCAGCACCACACAAAAAACCAATGTGCGTATCGTCGCCGCTACCAACCTGAATATGACCGATGCTATACGGAACGGACGGTTCAGAGAAGACTTGTATTACCGCCTGAACACCGTGGAAATAAAGATTCCCGCACTCCGCGAACGAAAAGAAGACATTCCTATGCTGTTCCGCAAGTTCGCCATCGACTTTAGCGACAAATATCGCATGCCGGCTGTCCGGCTCAACGACGAAGCACTTGCCCTGCTCCAAAATTACTATTGGAACGGTAACATACGACAACTCAAAAACATCACCGAGCAGATTAGTGTCATCGAAAAAAACCACGACATTACCGCCGACACTTTGCGCAAGTACCTGCCCGAGAACGAGGCAACACACGCCTTGGTCGTAGGCGGTGCACATTCAGCCGGAGCGGATACCTTCATGAACGAACGCGAACTGCTGTACAAAATCCTCTTTGACATGAAGCGCGACATGAGCGAAATGAGACGACAATTGGACGAACTCAAAAACAGCAGAAGCGAAGTCAGAAGCGAACGGCTCGAAGTGAGAAACGAAAGACCCGACAACAAGAGCTTGTATGCCATTGCCGAAGATGCCGACATTGCCGAAGAAGTCAGCAGCATGGACGAAATGGAAAAGGAAATGATTCGCAAAGCACTGGAGCGCACCAACGGCAATCGGCGGGAAGCTGCAGAAATGCTCGGCAAATCGGAGAGAACTTTGTATCGCAAAATCAAGGAATATGGACTGTAAGCGGTGAATCGGTGAATCGGTGAATCGGTGAATCGGTGAATCAAGAAGATGAAAAAGATAATTATCATAGGTATATTGGGAATGATGCTGAGCAGTTGTGCCATCAGTTACAAGTTCAACGGCGCAAGCATCGACTATGCTACCACCCGTAGTATTTCCATTGCCGACTTCCCCAATATGGCGGCGTTGGTTTATGCACCGTTAAGTCAGAACTTGAGCGAAGGCATTCGGGACCTGTATGCACGGCAGACACGCTTGGAAATACTGCGCAAGGGAGGACAATTGGAATTGGAAGGAGAAATAACCGGGTACGAACTCAGTTCAATGGCAATTGCGGCGGACAGTTATGCTGCGGAAACGAAATTGACCATTACCGTCAAAGTCAGATTTACCAACAATGTCGCGCCCGAAGAGAGTTTTGAAAAGACTTATACCGCCTATCAGACCTTTGACAGCAACAAACTGCTGACCGATGTGCAAGAGGAACTCTGCACAACAATGATTACCGAAATTGCCGAAAGTATTTACAACGATACGGTCGCAAAATGGTAAAAATGCGCGTTTTATTTGCATATATCAAAAAAAAACAGTAACTTTGCACGCTAAAATGAAATTTAATCACTAAAAAACATACAATTATGTACATTCTATTTACGATTTTGATTGTTATTGCAGCAATTTTGCTTATATTGCTCGTTCTTGTCCAGAATAGCAAGGGTGGCGGTTTGGCTGCAGGGTTTGCAAGCGGTAACCAGGTAATGGGCGCGCCCAAAACGGCTGACTTTTTGGAGAAAGCCAGTTGGACTTTAGCCGCCGTTATCGTTTTCTTGAGTATCTTGGCTGTCGGTATCAGCAAAGGGCAGAAAGTTGCTTCCGCTGACGAAAGCGCCATCGCTACACAGGTAGAAGAAGCTGCTGAAGCTTTACCAAGCGCTATGCCTGAGCAGCCCGCCGATAATGCAAACTAATAGGTAATAGGGGTAAACGACCTCTAACAATAAGGCAACAAGGAAAGAGACCTGAGGGTCTCTTTTTTTGATAAGACCGTATTCGACGGGAAACTTAATCAGTATAATCAACGGACAGAGCAGTTGCAGCAGATTGGCTGTCAGAACAACTGTTCCGTAGCGTAAAATATACTTGTCCGTGTAGTGTGGCGCCTTGCCCGCCCAACGCATGCGTTGCCGCAGCAACTGCGATAAGGTGCGCTCCGCGTGAACGGTCGCCGTATAGTCCGGCATATCCATTGCCGTAATGCGCAAACCGCGACGGCGAAAAGATTCCAGCAAAAACATATCGTCCCCGCTCGGTATTTCCGTGTGCAGATCCGCATAACTCTCCAGCCACCTGTCTCTTTGTACAATCAGGTTGGCTCCGCTGCACATGACTGCATGCCCGCGACGCGCTGTCCGCATTGTAACCTCCTGAATGGCGGCATACTCGGCACGCTGCAGCCGGGACAAGAGCGAATCGTCGCCGTCCATCTTGAGAGGCAGGATGTATAAGTCCGCCTTCTCGGCAGGAAGTGTTTCGGTCAATGCCTTGGCAGCAGGGACTACATCGTCGTCCATCAGCCATACATATTCGCTTTCTGCCGCAGAAACGAGCCGGTGCAAGGCATGCTTTTTGCCTAAATTGTCGTCATTGATACCTCGACGGGGAATACATATAGTTACTTCTTTTTGCATAGTTGTAACTGTGTGATAAACGACGGATACGATTTGGCAATACAATCTGTATTGTCGCAGGGCAGATCTGCTGCCAGCAATGCCATTGCCATTCGGTGGTCGTCGTTCGTCTGTAGCGTCTGCATAGATTGCAAGCGGTCAGACTCTTTGTATTGCAGGCGGTCTATCCCTATGGCGTCCAACGGCGCATTGATTTGACGATAAGTCATCGCTACCGCAGGATACAAGTCAGGGCAATCGGTAAAGTCCACCGCTTGCGGCAACTGGTTGTCGCGGCAGATACGCGTAAGCACTTCTCCCACTTTGCGATGCGTGGTCTTGACCCCTAAAGGCAGAAAAATCTTCTTCACGACTTTATCGCCCTGCCGCGAAAAACAACTCAAATCGCGCAGCAATACCGATTCGCCGTGCAATGCCACATACTCGTACCAAAAAGCGGCGGACGACCAGTCACGCTCTAACGGGCAATCGGGATAGGTCCTCAACATGTGCGCCGTCATATCGATATACGGCGATGTGCAGTCGGTGGTAACGGGTATGCCTATCAGCATCAATGCCGAAACGAATTGTGTGGAGAGAGGGTTATTGACCGTGACAGGCAATGCCTGCAGTCGCGTACCTTTAATATATATAGGGGGAAAACCTTCTTCGCCCTTATATTCAATCTGTGCCCCGCATTGGCGCAACGCATCCACTAACTGTCCTATCGGTCGTTGGCGCATGCGCTCACAGCCGTCCAGGATGACTTCGCAATTGGTCAGTTGGGCACAGTAGGCGGTCAAAAAACGCATGGCTGTGCCGCAGTTCCGGCAGTCGACGGTCTGCATAGAGTAGTTGTCGTCGTCCCATATTTGGAGTAGCGCGTTGTACAGGATTTGCACATCTTCGGGCATATCACAAGAGACCTCCAATAGGGGGTCTCCGTGCATTGCCTGCAGTATCAGCAGCCGGTTGGCAATACTTTTTGATATCGGCAAATCTATTTCTGTCATCAGTTGATGTCCGGCAGATTGGAGTAGTCACGGCTATAGCGCAGGTGTTGCTCTATGTAGCCCTCCGTATAGTCAATGGTAACATCGGTTATTTCGCCGTCTCGGTTGGTCACGGGTGTATAAACAGGATTGACAAACCCTTTGTACGGTGCCAGGTGCAGTTCTGCATAGCGTGCCAACATCTCTTGGTGCAACTCGGGATCCACCTTGACTGCATAAGTCTCTACCAGTGCTTTGGCAGCGGCGTAGTCGCCTTCGGAAGTGACACGCTGAATCTCTGCCAACATGTCTCCTACAATGCGCCGTACACCTTCGTAGTCGTTGATTTGCAGGTAGTGTTTGCCTTCTCGCTCGATAATTTCCATTTCGTTATGTTCACAATGGTCATACACCCAGGCGGCGATTAATTGGCGGTTGCGCATGTGCGCTTCCTCGATATCCTTGCCCGGCTCGATACGCACCAATTGGGTCATCAGTCCGTTCATCATCTGCTGGTAATAAATGGCATGATAGGCATCTTTGTCGTCGGGCATCAAACCCAATTCGACTAACTTGTGGTCGCCCAGGAAATAGAGGGCAAACAAATCGGCGCGCGTTTCCTCGATGGTGGAAGCATGCTCCTTGAGTGCATCCTTGTTCACGCCGGGCATGAGTTTGCCCGAGCCGTGTCCCACACATTCGTGCAAGTCGGTGTGCAGATTGTCGCAGATGGCGCCATATTTCTCATACAGTACACGGATAGCGTCATCAACCATAAACTCCTCGTTAAAACCGTTGCCTTTAGCCGCTTCGTTGTATGCCTGTACCAGGTTGTCAATCGTGACAGACTTCGAGCCGTAGGATTTGCGTATCCAGTTGGCATTGGGCAGGTTAATGCCGATAGGGGTGGCAGGGTAACAGTCGCCCGCGAGCATGGCTGCCGTAATCACTTTGGCGGAAACGCCCTTGACCTCCTCTTTTTTATACATTGGGTCGGTGGTCGAATGGTCTTCAAACCATTGCGCATTGGCGGAAATAATCTCTGTGCGGCGAGTGGCTTCAATGTCCTTGAAATTGACCATTGATTCCCAAGTGCCTGTAATTCCTAACGGGTCGGTATAGGTTTCCGTGAAACCGTTCACATAATCCACTCTGCTCTGCAGGTCTTTTACCCATGCGATGCAGTAGGCGTTAAACGACCGCAAGTCGCCTGTGCGGTTAAATTCTATCATGTGAGCGATGGCTTCGCGCTGTTCGTCGTTCTCGGCTACCGAGAGTGCTTTTTCCAGCCAGTAGTTTACTTTTTCCAACGCAGCGCCATACAGTCCGCCTATGCGGTAAACGCGCTCGTAGATAGCCCCGGTTGAATCTTTGCACAACTGGCTGTTCAAACCGATCCACAAAGGTTCGTCCGTTGTGTCTTTGTGCTGCTCATACCACGCTTCCGCTTCGGCTTGTGTTACACCTTCGCCGTAGTAATTGCCTGCCGAACCGAGTACTAAGTCTTCGCCATCGGCTTGTGTGGTGCGTTTTGGCATAACTGCAGGGTCAAACATAACGGGCAGAATGGCTTCGTCATAACTCACTCCGGCAGATGCACAGGCATCGACAAACCACTCTTGCGAGAACTCGGGCAGGAACTTGTCGTTGCCGTAGTGATGGTGTATGCCGTTGGAGAACCATACACGCTTGAGGTATTTTTCCAACAGAACGGCTTCGCCATCGCCTGTAGCGCGCTGTTCGGACAATAGTGCCTGATAGTAATCCGACTGATACAGTGCCTCCAGGGTGCGACGGATGCGCAGGTTGTAGCGACCGTTTTGGTCAAAGAGGATATCGCGCCCCTGCAATGCTGCTTCGGACAGGTAATAGACGAGTGTCTTTTGCTGCAAGGACAGGTCCTCAAAGCCGGGCACATTGTATCGCAATATCTCTAAGTCATAAAATTTATCCACGCTGTATTGAATGTTGGGTTTGTTGTTGCACGATGCCAATAACAGTAGGCATGCGACGATAAATACGCTATATTTTTTCATACATTAAAATCTGTCTAATACCGTTTGAACGAGTTCGTGTATTCTGGGTTTGTAGTCGGTATTGGCGGCTTCCGCTTTCCGCTGTGCAATCACGCAGCAGACGGTCATTGCTTTGTGTCCCATGTGCAGAGCCAACCCGGCTATGCAACTGCCTTCCATTTCGTAGTTGGTAATGCGTTGTCCCTGATAGCGGAAGTCGGTAATGCGTTCGTTTATGTCGGGAACTGCCAACTCGACGCGCAGCACGCGCCCTTGAGGACCGTAAAAGCCGTTTGCGGCAATGGTACATCCGCGCATCATGTCGTCTCGGGCGATGCGGTCCACCAGTTCGGGGTTGGCTGCCACTACATATGGGCGCGCGGCTTTCGCAGGATAGTGGATAAAATCTACCAACGCTTCCTCAAATCCTACATCGGCTATGCGGTCGCGGTCACGGTAGAATGCCAATACGCCGTCAAAACCGATACTTTTCTGACTGACAAGGAAAGTGCCCAGCGGAATATCTTCCTGCATACCCCCGCAAGTGCCGATACGCACGATTTCCAGGGAGCGCTTAACCGCTTTCTCTGTGCGGGTGGCAAAGTCGATATTGGCTAATGCGTCTATTTCGTTCATTACGATGTCGCAGTTGTCTGTGCCTATGCCGGTAGAGATACACGATATACGCTTGCCGTGATACTGCCCCGTAATTGTATGGAACTCGCGTGACTGCACATCACACTCGATAGTGCCCTCGTCAAACATGGATGCCACCATATTGACGCGGTCCTGGTCTCCGACGAGGATAATCTTGTCTGCCAAAAACTCCGGTTTTAAGTGCAGATGAAATGCAGACCCGTCGGGGTTGATGATGAGTTGAGAAGCAGGGAATGTTTTCATTATTATGCTTCGCCGTTAAACGGCATCGGAATGGTTGAACCCGGAGTAGGATTGCCGTTGATTTGTATTTTGCCGAACTGCTGTTCGTACTTGTTTACATTGTCCTGCAGGGCAAAGAGCAGTTTTTTGGCATGTTCGGGAGTGAGAATGATACGCGATTTGACATTGGCTTGTTTCAAACCGGGCATCATGCGCACAAAATCTACTACGAACTCTGACGAAGAGTGGGCAATAATTGCCAGGTTGGCATATACGCCTTCTGCCATTTCAGGCGTCAGATTGATGTTAAGTTTCTCTTCCATATAAATATATTGTTTAAGTTTTTTTTACCAGCGAGTGTGTTGATTCTTCGGCTGTGTGGACAGTAGGAATGCCGTCAATACGGGTAAGCATATATCGTACCATATAACTTCCATGCCGAATGTTTTTTCTCCGAACGACCGTGCTCCGGCGTTGATTACGGCGATTTGTACCACCCATCGGATGATACACAGTGCCGCTGCGGCTGCCGTCATGTATATCGACCCCCATATACAACTGGCAATAACGACCATATACCACAAGGCGCGTGTCAGCGGTTCTACGCCTAACATACAGCGAGTGGACGACTTGTAGTGGGGTGACACCGACAGGTGGCGCCGCTTCTGGTAGATCCATTCCTTGAACGATGTCTTTGCCAACGACCAGCATAGCGAGTCAGGCGTGCACACGGCTACCGTATTGCGGTGTGTGGCAACTTTGTTGACAAACAAGTCATCGTCGCCGGCACGCATCATCAGCAATCCCGAAAAACCGTTGTTGCTCATAAACATGCTGCGGCTGTACATCATATTGCGGCCAACGCCCATATAGGGATGTCTCCCGATAGCGCGACCTAAGTAATGCAAACCGTTAAACAGCGTTTCGTATCGGATAATACGGTTAATGCCGTCATGTGTCGGGAAATAGGGACTGTAACCCAATACGATTTGCGTCTCGGGAGAAGACATATACCCTTTGACCATTTCGCGAATCCAGTGGTTGGATTCAGGCACGCAGTCGGCATCGGTCAATAGCAGACACTCGTAATTGGCGGCTTTGATAGCGAGGGTCAGTGCCAGTTTCTTGCTCGAAGTGATACGCGCTTCCACAGGCACAAAGGTGACATGCATCTTGTTGGCATATTTGAGTTGGTACTCTTCCAGTACCGCCCCTGTATTGTCTTCCGAACCGTCGTTGACCACAATGACCTCGTATTTTGGATAGTCCTGTTCGACCAGTGCCTGCAGATAATTGGTGAGGTTGGTCTCCTCGTTCCGGGCGGAAACGATAACCGACACGCCGGGGTATTCCGCCGTCTCGGGCATTGTTTGCTTGCGGGCACGGCGGTTTTGGCGAATGGGCGCGGCTATGTACCGAATATAGAAATACAACTGATACACGAATAGCAATGCCAATACGATTGCCAAAATGCGGTCCGTCAGCGCTATACTATTCCATAACAATGCTATATCCATTTTTGCCTTCTTTGTTAATCGTCAAATACCAATCCCACATTATCTACCCAAAATATATTGCCGTCGTGTCCGATAAACGCTTCATAGCAGCCGGACGAAAGCATCAGTACGAGGTGGGTGGGCTGTGCGTCTTTGTTGTATCCCACTTCCTGTACGGTTACCATATCGCCCTTGCTGTTCTTGGCACGGAAACGGTGATAGTTCAGCCCTTCATAATCTTTGTATCCCTCTTGTGCGGTTATGTCGCCGTATCTGAAGGGCACACGGTGCGCGTTCTGCCATTGGGGCACATCGTTCCAAATACGCTCGTAGGCGGTAGCGATGCGCTGGGAATAAATCTTGCCGTTCTCTTCCCACCTGTGTTGTAGAAAAGCATACACCTCGGCGCAGTCTCTTCCCTCGCGTTGCTTGGGGTGCGCTGTGGCTTTGGCGTATGTGATAACATTGGAGTCGTCCACTTTGGCTTTGTAATCCAGTTGCACAGCCAACGGACGGCGCGTAAACGGAACACCCATCTCCACTACGCTGTAGGGGTCGTTGGCTGCCTTCAGGGGAACGGGCTCGTATGTCTTGCCTAAGAAGATTGTTCCTGCTATCTGCAATTTGAGGTCTATCTTCATCGCAACTACATCCTCCAGTTTGCAGTCCATGCGTGCGCAGTAACCCTTGCCGCGGCGCTCGGGACGGGTCGTACCGCTCACTTTGGTCCAACCTAACACCGAGGCATAAGCGTTACTTACCGACCACGGATTGCCTTTCTTGCCGTAGATGAAAGGCGCTGTCTCGTAGGTCGTGTCGGTCGGGGCGATGGCGTAAATAACTTTGGTCTTGCCGCTGAACATCTTCGACTCTTTGATATAACGGGTCACCCACGAGTCCATATTGCCCAGCGGGAGCATTTCAAATCGTTCTGTAGCGAATAGAGTAGTACTCCATAACGCTACCATGCACAGGTATAAATATCTCTTTTTCATTCTTTGAATACTTTCATGTCTGATTCCACTTTCACCTTGTTGTCCGAATTGAAGTCGGGTCGGCAGAAAGTGGTGTATTGGGGAGTCGCAACGGCGGAATAGTTGAGGTAGGAACTGACCCATTTGATGTTCATCGTCGTCAGTGTCTTGACGAATAGAGAAGCAGCCGTCATGGCGCCGTTCTCGCGGAAGTGGGTGTTGTCCGTCTTGCCGTCGGGGAACTTGGTGCATTCGCCCGGAGCAACATTCATAAAGTATGCCTTGGAAGCATCGTCACCGAGACCGATTAACCATTCGGATGTCAGTTTTTCCATGTCTACCATCGGAACATCCATGGCTTGTGCCACTTGCCGTGCCGCTTCGGGATAACCGCCGTGACGAGGATAGAAAATGCCGTCCTTGAAGTACCGCCGGGACACGGGTGTGCAGAGGATAACATGCACTTTCTTGCGCTGCGCATCGGTGATCATCTTGATGAGGTTCTTCTTGTAGTCTGCTACCGGAGCGTAACGCTTGGGGTCGGTCTGTTTGGCATCGTTGTGCCCGAATTGAATGACGACTATATCGCCTTTGCGGGCGCGTTTCATTACTTCTGCCCAACGACCTTCTGCAAGAAAAGACTTGGTCGAACGACCGTTCATGGCATGGTTTTGAACAACTATGTTGCCGTGCAGATACGAGGGCAATAACTGACCCCAGCCGCGTTCGGGAGAAATGTCCAGTTCGGTCTTGTCTGCCATGGTGGAATCGCCCACCATGAACATTGTCACGGGCTTGTTCCCGGCAGACAGACATACTGTCAACCCCAACACGATTGCGATGATTTTACTCCAATGTCTCATAAACTCTTAACTCTTAATTCATAATTCAAAAATTCCCCTCTTCGCTTCACCGATTCACCAGTTCACCGATTCACCATTACTCTCAGACTCTGTTCGTACCACCCAACTCTCTCCAACCCCTCAGCGTTTGTGCGAGCTTATTATTTATTGTTTGTTATTTATTATTTAATTCGGTTCCCCGAATTTCTCAATTTTGCAAAGGTACTAAAATTTTTTGGCATATGCAAGTTTTCGCGCCACTAAATAGATTTTTAATCTATAAATCGCCATTTTTACTTCTCTCACCGCTTCCCCTCTCTTAATTCTTAATTCAAAATTCTTAATTCCATCTCCCCGATTAACCCTCCCTTGTGTCCTTTGTCTTTTTGTGTCGTCTTGTTTTGGGTGGTTTTGCCGCCTCGCGACAAGTCGCGCTTTGCGGTAAAAACTACCCGACAAGACATTGTGATTAAATGGCTTTCAAACTCGATTAACTGATTTATCTTTTCCCCGGTTCACCAATTCACCAATTCACCGGTTCCCCGGTTCACCGATTAAACTCTGTTCGTACCACCAAACTCTCTCCAACCCCTCAGCGTTTGTGCGAGCTTGTTATTTATTATTTATTATTTATTATTTGTCCTCCGGTTCCCCGATTCCCCGATTCCCCGATTTACCGTCTCTATGTTATTGATAATCAATATCGCCTTCGAACGGTTAACGAACGATCAAGCAACGGTCAGTATACGGTCAGTATACGGTGAGCGAACGGTGGCGCTCACCGTTTGGGGTCCCCGACACGCTTGCGTGGTGGGGAGAGGCTCGGTGTCGCCCCGTTCAACGGGGAGAAACCAACTCACGGAAGAGGGGCTAATTTGCATGGCAAATTCATTAGAAGGAGGTTTGCTCCGACGAGGTGAGCGAATGGTGGCGCTCAAAAAACACCATTTTTTCTCTTAATTCTTAGCCATAAGGGCACGATTTTTTTCTTAATTCTTAATTCAAAATTAAATAATATTTGCATATTTCAAAATTTTGTTGTATCTTTGCAATCGAATTTCACACCGGAGGGGAATTATATCTCTGTTCGGAGTGGGGTTCAGACATAATAAAAAAGGCGTCTTAACGCTTTGTGCTTGGCTAACTGAAATCTCGCAAATTTCGTAGATTCCAAGACATTGCAACGAAGATGTCCTGATGGTATGTATATTCATGCCTAATCTCTTATGTACGAAATAAGAGCGTGTTGTTTTGGCACGGGGCGTTTTACATATCGGTGGGATTTCAGTGTTGCTTGTTCGGAATCGAAGGCAATGCGAGAGCCCCAGTTAGCGGAACAGCAATAGTGCAGTCCCGCTTTTTTTATGTTCCTTTATTGACATGTCAAGACCTGTAAAGGCGTAAGAGCAGGGCATAATATAAACCATTTAATTTTTTACGGTTATGAAAAAATTTTTACTTACTTTTACATGCCTCGTTGCAGCAACTGCTTGGGCACAAACAATGATTACCTACACCGCTACTGGCAGCATTTCTATTCAAGCCACCAATTTTACCCCTAATTTCACCAATCATCGGTTTAATAATGGCATTGGATCTATTACTTTCCCCAGTCCGGTTACGTTGATTGGGGAGGACGCGTTTGTAGATTGCACCACGCTAACGAGCATCTCCTTGCCTGCGTCGGTTACTTATATAGGCGAGAGCGCATTTAGCAATTGCTGTTCGCTCAGTTCTGTCACAGGTGGCGAGGGCGTTCAGGTGATTGATTTTGGTGCTTTTATTGGCTGCAACAGTCTGCAAGTGGTGGAGTTGCCCGAATCGGTAAAGATAATAGGTGAGGCGGCGTTTGCCAATACCACAGGTATTCAGACCGTTAAACTGCCAGCCGGTTTGGACAGCATAGGTGCCGGTGCTTTTAGTGTATGCACGGGTATCACCTCTATTACTTGTGCCGCTACTGTACCTCCCCGCTGCGGAGAGTACTGCTTCTATGAGGTGAACAAGACGATTCCCGTATATGTTCCGGCAGAAAGCATTACTGCTTATCAATCTGCCAATGAGTGGAAAGACTTTACCAATATCCAGGCAATGAACACCGCTCTGCCCGCCTTGCCCTACGAGGGAAAGGCAGGGATAGGGGCTTCTAAGTTCATCCGCAATGGACAACTGCTGATTAAGCATAACGACAAAATCTTTAACGCCATCGGTGGTAGAGTGAGATAAATCAACCGATTATGAAAGCAAAACCCCTTGTTTATTTGTGCGCCCTTGCGTGCGTCTGCGGTGCGTGCAAGAAAGATGAACCCGCTCTATCAAACAGCCCTGTGCAAGCCATCTATTTTGACCAGGAGAGTTATCTGTTGGACCAGGGTGAGCACCTGTCGCTTTACGGCAAACTGACCATAGAGCCCACTGCAGTAGCCGATACGGCTACCGTGACTTGGCGCAGTTCGGAAGAGAACATCGCTACGGTGAGCGAATACGGAACATTGAAAGCAAAAGCCAAGGGTGAGGTCGTAGTTACTGCTACCGCTTGTGGCAAATCGGCTACTTGTATAGTAAATGTGCGCGCCGTGTTTGACATGACTCCCGACACGCTGTCATTGGTGGCATGGAAGAGCAGTTACGGAGTGCAGACGAATAGACCCAAAAACGAAGTGAAGTGGCAGACCTCCAACAGTGCAGTGGCTGAAGTATCGGATGAAGGGGTGGTGACTGCCCGTAAAGCAGGTCAGGCATTGATAATCGGTCAGTGGAATCAGTATAAGGACACCTCGGTGGTGAATGTATATGCAGAGTATGGTGTTGTTTGCAATGAACGCATTGTGAAGACGATGGCACTACGCACCAATGACACAATACGCCTATCTACACCTACCATCACGGAAAGCATCTGGGATGAATCGGAATTATATGGCATATTGGCACATGTAGGCAACCATATATATGTGGCAAAGAAAGCGGGCAAAGCTGCCATTACGGTTCTTTTAGGCGAAGATGTAGCCCATGTGATAATATGGGTGAATGATTATGCCCTGAAGATGGGAGACGAGTTTGTAGAATTTGCGCCGAGCAATCTGCGCTATAATCCCTCTTTTGGATATTTCGATTTTGCGGATTATGCTTATCAGATGATAGGCGATAGAAACACGCAACGCGCCGAAGATGACTATTCGGGATTGACAGACCTGTTTGCCTACGGTACCGGCAGTAAACCGCTGAGTTCACAGGCAAAGACAACTTTTGTAGATTGGGGGAAGAATGAGATTTCGTATTTGAGCGATGTGTATGCACCGGATACATGGCACACGCCCTCGAAAGAGGAAATACAAATGATTTTGGAAACCGACTATACGCAATATAGTATGCATGGTGCTAAAGGCAAATCCATCAATACTTGCGATGCGTGGAAAGAGTGTACGGTTAACGGCACGGAAGGAATGGTAATGTATGCGGTGGATGCCCAATTGCCGGAGTGGTTTGAACGAACCGTCTCCTTTAGCAGCAGCCAGTGGCAAACTTTATTGAAATTAGGTGTTGTATTCTTTCCAAAAGCAGGAGAGTTGACCTATTCCAATTCAAGTGGCACCTACTATTATACCGATAATCCTACGCACAAGGGCTATTATTATTGGTTGAGTGACCAGAAAAAATCAAGCGGAGGATATCAGGTGCTGAGAATAGTACCTGGGCAAGCAGGTGATAATATTCAGCCATTTGAAGATGATATAGATGTGAACACATTACTGCCTGTTCGCCTCATAAGAAAACTAAAATAACCCTATTATTAACAAACAAAAAAATCAATCAACAAGTATGAAAAAAATTCTTTTTAGTTTCATTGTAGCCCTATTGGCTATGATGATGAGTGGTTGCAAACAAGAGGAACCAACCGCTGTGCTATCTGAAAAGATGAATGCTACCGTAGATTTGGTGGGTTATGTGCGTATCACTACCACCGATGGCGATGGGCAAACTGCTACCTCTATGCGCAAAGGACAAGAAGTGGTTATCCTGCGTGGTACCAAGATAAACGAGCAAATGTGCTACGAAAAGCTATCTGCCACTACCGACAACAAAGGCCGCTTCGAAATTCAAATAGGCGTGCCAGCAGGCAGACAAATCGACGAGGTACGCGCTATCGCTACTGCCGACCTCAACACAGGTGCCAAAGTGGGTAATGAGAGCGTGGGAGCACATTTCTACGGCGAAGCCACCAGAACCAACCTAAAGGCATACAATGGCTACGAGATGATTATCGAAATGACCGCCACAGAAGCCAAAGATACCCATAAATTCTAATTTCAACCTACAACGCTATGAAACGAATTAGTATATTACTATGCACACTGGTGGTAAACACCGGTGTCCTATTGGCAGCCGACCGACCCGACCACTCGCCAGCAGTAGGCAGTTGGTCTATCGGCTTTTCGTTCAACCCCGCCAGTTTGGGTAGCCAATTGAGCGTGCAACCCAAAACAGGCGACATGGCAGGGGAATTTATAGAAACCGGTGCCGGCAAAACCAACCAAATGTTCATGCTATCGCAAGACCCTATCGCTGCACTACGCACCAAATATCACGCACGCGAACATGTGAATATATTGATTGGTGCAGGTTTCTCGGGCAGCCATATCAACTACTCTGAATATGTGGCTGACGACTTGGCTAAACTGCTCAACCCCAACTCCGAATCCAAAGTGGTGGATCAAGTGCGCTCCGATATGAATAGCTTAAACGCATCTATCGGTATAGAATATACCATGGGAGTGAAGAACCTAAAGTTTGTGGCAGGCGGTAGTTTGCTATATGCCATGGCTGGCGGCAAACTCAACTGCGCCTATGGCAACACGATGACGGTAAACAACCCCGCACCAACTACCCTCAATATGGTAAAAGCCATTGACTCAAAAGTGAACGGCTTTGAACAATGGGCTGGGCAACAAGGCATCGCCTATGCACGACCCACCGAACGCTATAGCAAGGGCTACAACCATGGTCTGGGCTTGCAACTACACGCCGGCGTGGAATACCATTTTATGGATCACCTCTCGTTAGGTGCTGTGGCTACATTCACACCCGTGATGTTTGTACTTCAACCCCAAACATGGATCAAATACGAGGGTTTAAGCAGCATATCCGGACAAATTGAAAACTACACCGGTTTGATTTCTCCGGGCTCGTGGATGGTGCTATATGGTACCCAAAACTTAGGTCTGCAACTCAGTTTGAACTACTATTTCTAACATATTTACTAACTAAATCATTTTTCGTATGAACAAATCACTATTTACAATGGCAGCCCTGTGCTGCACCCTGATGGTGATGGCAGCCGAACCAAAAACCACTTCGACCAGCAAAGTGGTGCCTGCCCAAAAACCGTCGGAAGAGATTGTGAGAGACAATCAATTGGTGAATGTGTTTATGGACACTACCTACACTTACACCACTACCAAAACCAAACACGAGATTCCGCAAGAGCAAGACACTTCGTGGACACGCAAAGGACACTATCTGCAATTCCTGCTGGGTGGTGGATATGGTGCCAATGGATTCAACCTCAAAAATGTGTCCGAAGAACTCAAAAACGCCCGCAATAGCGGCGGCGGAAACGGACTGGTGCAATTCAACTATGTATATTATTTCCACGAGAATGTGGGATTTATGCTTGGCGCCGAGTTTGAACTGATGAGCAATGTCACCGTATTAAACGGAACCAAGACATGGAAAAGTCAAGGCGACTCAGACGGCGATGGAGTAGGTGAAGAATACGACCACATGGTCACTATGAACGATTGGAAAGAGCAACAAATGAGTTATTTTGTCGGTCTGCCGGTCGGTTTCCAATTCCAATGGCCTATCGCCAATATGCCTAAAGTGACCCACCGCAACAACCAATTGCGCATGTACGCCGACATAGGTGCAAAAGTCAACTATGT
>JAKSNK010000031.1 GCA_024399835.1 Paludibacteraceae bacterium | reverse complement strand
TCACGCTGTCACGCTGTCACACTTAGTTAGTTTTTACAGACCCAATTCCTTTTTTATCACTTTTTTGTCGGTCAGAATAACGGTCTGCCAACCCTTTGCTCAATAAAACGGACACTAAACTAAACATTCTCTACTATTCTGATTACGAACTTTTGGGCAAACATTACATCAAACTTACTATTTTTAATAATTAGGGGTAAAAATGCGTTCTACACTTTTATCCCTAATTCTATATTCATCCTTAACTCATCGTTAACTTATTGGTCATTGACCTCAAAACCGACGATTGTTAAGATTGAACTAATTTTGAATGACTTTCAAAATACCATTATCAAAATATAAATAGGTCTTCCACCCATAAACCCATTGTTCAAAAACGGCACCTTCAACATAGGTAGAATTTATAGAAAGAGGTTCTCCCCAAGCAGCACGGCACATTTCTCTATTCATACCAAGAATAACTTTCTCTGCACAAATTAATGAACCTAATTTTTCCCCATACTTCTGTATGATGATGCGATTGCGTTCTTGACGAGCCAACTCTTCACGTTTTTGTTGTTCCTCCTTCAAACGAAGTTGTTCTTCAATAGCCCTCTGCTTTTCTGCGACTATCTCATCATATTCAGATTCAAGCATAAAAGCAGGACGGTAGATGCGGTCTTCCCTTGTAAATATGCCATTGCACTCTTTTGTAAAATCCTTAAAATTGATTTTTATCTTCGACCCATCTTTTTCTAAAAAGAAGAATGGCTCTATTAGTTGTTGATCTTTTAAATGGACAAAAGTAACATCATAACATTTCCATACTTCTTTAGGCAAAGTATCATTAGGGCGAATATCCACCACAGCCCCAGTGTTTACATCAACAAGATTCAAAATTTCTGTTGTTGGAACTACATTTTTCCCCTTATATTGTTTTTGCATCTTCTCAAAGTAGGGTACCAAAAACAATACAGAATTTTCAATGTCGGATGTATTGGCAATCCAATAAATTTCTTCATTAGTCGTTTCATTTTTTAGAGTGAAACGCAGAACGCAATTATCGGGACTAAGATTATAAGGGTTATCCCAATCTTCAAGAGCAGTAAATTTACCTTTATTTAGTCTATCACCGATTTCTATATCCAATATTGTAAAATAGGTATTTTGAATAGATTCGTAAGGTGTATAGTACTTACTTTGATCTGGAACTTTGGCATTATACGCAGCATTATAAATATCGGTTGAAACCTTAAATGAATTTTCATATGCCAACTCACGTTCTTTATATTGTGCCAATGCACTCCCTTTCAGTTTTTTTATATCACCAAATATCAAAGCCACATCCGTTTGAGCAAAAGGAATATGTTCTTTTATTTGCTCATGGGATGTCTTATATTTGAAGTTTTGTAAGTAAAAAGTACAATCTGAATATTTACATTTGAATTTATTAGATAGAGAACGGCAATACAATTTATATCCAATGTATTGTTTGTATTGAACAGGGTCCTTTTGCAACCTCATTCCTTGCAAACTATCAAACACTTGTGGTTTTGAAACAATCTTTTCTTGAACATCACCATCCATAATAGTAATTTGTGCGCTCAACAATCCTATAAACATGGAAGCAAGCAATGTTAAAAGAGTTTTTTTCATAGAAAAACATTTAAGAATATTAATAACTTACTATGTCTTGCAAGATTATGCCTTGTGGTGGGTGGTTACAACTATGCTACTGAATGTTCGTACAAATATTCAGGAGCGAAACCTATTTCATTATTCCAATCTACCGTCCAAGGATCCAAACGGAAGGCACGGAAATAATTCAGGTCCTGTAATTTAGTACAGATGCCCTCTTGCGCCAATGGCCAAAAATCAAAGTTTTTAACCAAACCATCATTGAATGTCAGTCGCAAAACATAGTCTGCAACATATTCGGCTTTAATTACACGGATTAAATTAGTATTCATAGTTATTTTAGTGTAGTGGTTCTATTTTCATTGGTGCTTCATGATTTTCCAACCGTTTCCAGTTTTCAATCAATTCTTCTTGATGAGCATCTAGCCAATCATAAATCATCCGTAATGCACGACGAGGAAGACGCCCCGTAACAATTCCATCTTTAATGGTAATCTCTGCTTCATATTCACCATATATTACATGGAAATGAGGAGGTTGATGCTCGTTCATGTACATGTAAATGGATATTCCATAAAAATTACAAATCTCAGGCATATTTTCTTCTTTTATTAGACTTTGCAACTGCAAAGTTACAAACATTTTTTGATATATGCAAATATTATTTAATTTTGAATTAAGAATTAAGAAAAAATCGGTAAATCGGGGAATCGGTGAGTTGGTGAACTGTAAAAAAACGATTAACCGATTAACCAACTAACCAATTAAAAAAATGGCGGTTTTTGAGTGCCACCATTCGCTCATCTCGTCGGAGCAAACCTCATTCTAATGAATTTGCCATGCAAATTGGGTCACTCGGTTGCTCCTCCTCTCCCCAAAAAGCCGGCTTTTCGGGGACCCCATACGGTGAGCGCACCATTCGCTCACCGTATACTGACCGTTGCTTGACCGTTCGGTGACCGTTCGAAGGCGATATTGATTATCAATAACATAGACATGAGTTTAGAGGACGCTTCGCTATAGTTTAGAGTTTAGTGTTGTTGAAAGAGTTACCCCCCCCAAAAAAAAAGGGTCCCTCTTTTGTACAAACGCCCTTGCTATAGACGGAAAACGGCAGGGGCATTTTGGACTTTGGGTTTTCGATAAATAAGGTATTTCCTATGGCAAAACTGCCCGCACAGACGATCCATAGTAACGGTAACCGCCGACAAGGGAGTAACAATTCAGATTCGAACGGAAAGACAAGCAATAGGCGAAGTCGGAAGAATCTGTGTCAAGCGACGAAGACCAATAATAGCCGTAGAAACCGACGACTTTGAGGTCGTTTTCGTCGTAATAGCCGGCAACGGGCAAGAAAATACTATTTTTGTTAGGACCAACTATCTTGTAACCATTGATATTGTTTTGAGTAATCCAAGTCCAAGTGCATTGAGTCTTTAGTTCGTTCATTTCATCATAGGTTGGCATGCGCCAATTACCACCCCAATTCACACGGGCAACATCATCCGTCAGTTCCAAAGTTGTCTTGTTATCTATCGTGCCATAATAACCTGTACAATACTTGGTCATATTATAGGTAAAGGAATAGGGAGTGCAATACTTATAGGTACTCCAATCGTAATTGTTTTTGGAATTTGTCTCGCCCCAAGCGAAGTAATCACCATACCCATCCGGAGTAGTGGCACCAACATTGCAAGTTGCCCATTTGACGGATAAACCTAAATCTACCCATTCATGTCCATTCTCAGTACATGCACTAAATACAACGCTATCCGCATCGGCAACTGAAAAGACCTTACTGCCATTTTTATATATAGACACCACTTGTGCATGGATGCTCATTGCGCCCGCAAGGGCAATAAGCGAAAGAAGGACTCTCTTCATATCAATCTCTTTTTATTAGCTGTCAGCTTATTACCTAATTCGTTTGCCGTGTGCGTCATATTGCTTGCCATCGCGTACGATGACGAGTTTACCTCCTTTTATATGCTTACCCACTTGTTGCACTTGCGGCAGAGATGCGGTTTCGACATCCGTAGGAGTTTCCTGATAAATACCAAAAACAATTTTTAATTGTGCACCGCCGGTAAGATCCAGACGCAATTCTTCCGCTCCATTGACATAGAGGACGGCTACCCCCGATTCATAGATAACCTTAGGTATGGCACTCAGTTGATAGCATGTGCTACTCCCGTCAGTCCATGCATAGATGGCATCGTTCCCCGTTTCAGCGTACGCCATACCCCATCTTAATAGAACTAAAGCGGAAAATAGTACAATTTTTCTCATATACTTAACAATTCTATTGTTTTTGCCTATTCTGTTACTCTGATTTTTAGAGTTCGATATGTTCGGCAGCGACGGGGGAGGAGAGGAAGATAGATGCCGATTGGTTGAACTTGTC
Source organism: Paludibacteraceae bacterium (assembly GCA_024399835.1). Lineage (GTDB taxonomy): Bacteria > Bacteroidota > Bacteroidia > Bacteroidales > Paludibacteraceae > Colicola. The sequence goes on along the minus strand of JAKSNK010000031.1, from coordinate 15,043 downwards.
GGGCGATTCGGTGGTCAGATAGCGTACCGACGCACCACGGCTTAACTGCCTCTCAATCTCGCTATGGCGATGCAAATAGTCCTCCAACGATTGCGCTACGATAGCCCCCTGTGCCACCAAATGAATATCCTCTCTGCCCATGTTGCGAAGGACGGCATGAATCTTATCCGCCAACAACGGATAATGCGTACAACCCAATACCAATGTATCAATCAACGGGTCCTTGTCCAAAATGGCACGGATATACTTGTCCACAAAATAGTTTGCGCCGTCTTCCCGGTACTCTCCCGATTCAATCAAAGGCACCCACATGGGGCAGGACTGTTGGGAAATGATAAAAGGTGAACCGGTGAACCGGTGAACCGGTGAATCGGTGATTTTATTAAGTTCGAGGACATAACTTTGTGAAGAAACGGTGCCGGGTGTGGCGAGAATGCCGATATGCGGAGTTGCCGTTGCGTCTGCCCTTTGTGCCACATATTCCACCGTAGGTCGGATGACCCCCAAGACACGAATTTGCGAAGGGTCTATGTCGTGCTGTTGGATAGTGCGTAATGCCTTGGCGGAAGCCGTATTGCACGCCAAAACAATCAGCCGGCAACCCTGCTGCTGCAAGAACCGCACCGCCTGCAAAGTGTATTCGTAAATGACTTCGAACGAGCGCGTGCCGTACGGGGTACGCGCATTATCTCCCAAATAAAGATAATCATACTCCGGCAAGCGTTGATAGATCTTATCCAAAATAGTCAGCCCGCCGTATCCGCTGTCAAAAACACCAATTTTCATTGTTTCGGCTGCAAAATTACAGAAAAATTTGGAATTATGCAAATAAATTTGTATCTTTGCGCAATATTTCGAAAAATATTCACTAATAAAATCATACAAATATGAAATTTAATGTATCAAGTACCAAATTGTTTGCGCAGTTGCAGGCAATCAGTCGTATCATTGCTCCTAAAAACAGTTTGAAGATTTTGGAGGATGTATTGTTTGAATTGGGTGACAACATGCTCACCATGACCGCTTCTGACGGCGAGACGACCATTCATACCAGTTTGGATGTAGAGAATTTAGAGGGAGAAGGCAAGGTTGCTTTCGGTGCCAAACTGATGCTTGAGACACTCAAAGAGTTCCCCGAACAGCCGTTGACATTCCAAATTGACAATCAGAACTTCAGTTTGAACATCACTTCCAGCAACGGAACATACAGTTTGGTAGGCGAGAACGGCGATGCTTATCCTCAAATGGCATCCGAAGACAAGGATTTAGGTTCGTTCACCATGAGCGCAGAAGTGCTGCTGAACGCCATTAACAAAACGCTGTTCTGCGTGGCAGAGGATGAATTCAGACCTGTAATCAACGGCGTTTATTTTTCGGTTCAGACGGATCAAGCCATCGTGGTGGCTACCGATGCCCACAGACTGGTGCGTTATATCAACACTTCCGTTTCTGCAGAGCAGCCGGTCAATTTCATTTTGCCCAAGCGCCCCGCCATGCTGCTCAAGAATGTGCTGAACAAGGAATCAGACGAAGTAGTTATCACTTTTGGCGAGCATAATGCACAATTCCAGTTTGGCAGAACGACTATCGCTTGCCGTCAGATAGACGGTATTTATCCCAATTACTCTGCCATCATTCCTCAAGTGAACGAATACAAAGTAACGGTAGACCGTCAGACTATCATCAACGCCTGCAAGCGTGTGGCTGTATTTGCCAATACCAGTTCGAGTTTGCTCAAATTGGCATTGAGCGAGAACACCGTGACCGTTTCGGCACAGGATATCGACTTCTCTACTTCTGCCGAGGAGATGGTAAGTTGCTCCTACAGCGGTGCGCCGATGGCAATCGGTTTCAAAGCCAACTTCCTGATAGAGATGTTCAACCAGATAGAGACCGAAGAGGTGATGATTGAACTGTCAGACCCGCAACGCGCAGCGCTCATTCTCTCTCCCGAGAACAACGAGAAGGAAGATGTGCTGATGTTACTAATGCCGATGATGCTGAACGAATAATCATGAAACTACAACTCACACGCCCCCTTGTTTTCTTTGACTTAGAGACAACAGGACTGAATATAGGTACGGACCGTATTGTGGAAATCAGTTACCACAAGGTTTATCCCGACGGCACAGCCGAAGGTAAGACCCTGCGTATCAAACCTATGATGAGCATATTGGGGCAGGAGCAGCAAATGCACATTTCCGACGAAGCCAGTGCGGTACATGGCATTCATGACGAAGACCTGGTGAACTGTCCCACTTTTGTGGAAGTGGCTCCCGAATTAGCCAAAGTCTTTACCGATGCCGACATTGCCGGCTACAACTCCAATCATTTCGATTTGCCCCTGTTGGCAGAGGAGTTTCTGCGTGCCAACATACAAATAGACCTGATGAAATGCCATCGCATAGACGTGTTTACCATCTTCCAACGCAAAGAACCGCGCAACCTGACCGCTGCATATCAGTTCTATTGCGGTAAAGACCTCACACAGGCACATTCCGCCAATGCGGACACAATGGCGACTTATGAAGTGCTGATGGCACAACTGGAGCGATACGACGATGTTCCTACTACCGTGGCTGAGTTGCAGGAGTTCACCGGCGGAAGAAACGAATTTGCGGATTTCGCCGGACGAATCGCCTTGGACAAAGAGGGCATAGAGATATTTAATTTCGGTAAATACAAAGGTATGCGCGTAGGTGATGTGTTCCGTCGTGATACGGGGTATTACGGTTGGCTGATGAACGGTGATTTCCCCCAATACACCAAGAATGTGTTTATGCGTATTTATCTTAGTACAAAAGGATGAATCCACTGACAAACTCGCAAATACAACAGCTACTGGTACAAGGGTGTACGGCGGCTGATTGGTCTATAATCTCCGTAAGCGAAGATTTTGACCCGCAATATGTAGTAGATACGCATTTTTCCGGTCGCGTGACAATGGGTGCTTTCCGCAAAGAGTTCTCGCTGCCGGGCGGAGTTGTCATTCATAGCGGCATAGCCCACGCACGCATTCACAATTGCGAGATAGCCGATGATGTGCATCTGTGGAATATCCACAATTACATTGCCAATTATCGTATCGGTCGCGGCACTTGTATCGAGAATGTGAACGCTATTCTTGTAGATGGCGTGTCGTCGTTCGGTAACGGGGTGCGCGTGCCGGTGATGAACGAAGGCGGCGGGCGTGAGATACCTATTTTTGACCACCTCAGTGCCCACCTTGCCTATATACTCACTCTCTACCGTCACCGCACACACATGGTAGAGACGGTCAATCGGATGATTGACGATTACGCTCAATCGGTGTCGTCCGACATGGGCGAGATAGGCGAAGATGTGCGCATTCTCAATTGTGGCAGCATACGCAATGTGCGTATAGGCGACTGCGCCCAAATAGGAGGAACGAGCCGTCTGAAGAACGGTACTATTCATTCCAATGCCGAAGCGCCTGTCAAACTGGGCAGCGGTGTCAAATGCGTGGACTTTATTATCGAGTCGGGCGTGCAAATACTCGATTCGACGATTGTAGATAAATGCTTTGTGGGGCAAGGGTGCGTATTTGACAAGCATTATTCCGCAGGCGAGAGTTTATTCTTCAGTAACTGTCAGGGTATGCACGGCGAAGCGTGTGCTATTTTTGCCGGTCCGTACACCGTTACCCACCACAAGTCCACATTGCTGATAGCAGGTATGTTCTCGTTCCTCAATGCCGGGTCGGGCAGTAACCAGTCCAACCACATGTACAAACTCGGACCTATCCACCAGGGGGTGGCAGAGCGTGGTGCCAAAACGACTTCAGATTCCTACTTGCTGTGGCCCTCTCGCATCGGCGCTTTCTCCTTGGTAATGGGGCGTCACACACATCATACAGACACATCCGATTTGCCGTTCTCGTATTTGATAGAGAACAATTCGGAGACCTATGTTGTTCCCGGGGCTAATCTGCGCACGGTCGGCACTATCCGTGATGCACAGAAATGGCCCAAGCGCGATAATCGCAAGGATTCGCATTTGTTAGACTATATTAACTTTAATCTGCTCTCGCCATATACCGTGCAAAAGATGATACACGGTGTGCAAGTGCTGAGTGAACTCAAGCAAATCAGCGGCGAGAATACGGATGAATACGGTTTTCGCAATTGCAAGATACGCAACTCTTCGCTTAATCACGGACTGCGGCTCTATCAGATAGGTATTACCAAGTTTCTTGGCAACTCGCTGATTTCGCGTTTGCAGCAACAGCCCTTCCACAATTTGGACGAACTGCATGCGTTATTGCAACCGGATAGCGCCATCGGCGTGGGCGAATGGATAGACTTGGCAGGACTGATAGCCCCTAAAACTTTGGTAGCCCAACTGATGGACGACATAGAGTCGGGTGCGCTTTCGTCGCTGGAAGCCATTGCTGAACGATTTGAACAATGGCACAAAAACTACTATGCGTATGAGTGGAATTGGGCAGCACACCAATTGGAGCAACGCTGGGGTTGCTCTATGCAGCAGGTGTCCCTTCAGCAATTGGAGCAAACCGTTACGGAATGGCAAAGCGCCGTGGTAACCCTTGACCGAATGGTTTATGAGGATGCTAAAAAAGAGTTTAACCTCAATAGCCAAACGGGCTTTGGCGTAGATGGCGGCGCAGACCAACGGCAAGCCGATTTTGAGTCTGTACGCGGTAGTTTTAACAGCAACCCGTTTGTGATGGAAGTGTTGGCACATATTCAACGCAAAACGGATTTGGGAAAACATGTGTTGGATTTATTACGGTTGAACTCTTGAACTATGCCCGCAAAACTCACCATATTAGGAAGTGGCAGTGCCTTGCCGACCTGGCAGAACTCGCCTTCAGGACAGATACTTGAGCTGTGCGATAAATCGTTTATGATTGATTGCGGGGAAGGTATCCAATTGACCATGCGCCAAATGGGTGTGCATACCGCTCGGCTATACAGTATCTTCATTTCGCACTTGCATGGCGACCATTGTTTCGGGCTGCTGGGACTGCTGACGACTTTTGACATGATGAACCGCCAGCAACCCTTGCATATCTATGCACATGCTGACTTGGAAAAATTGCTTCGCCCTATGATGGATTATCACCTGAAAAACATGAGTTATGAGGTTGTCTTCCATCCCATCAATCCTCGCAAGCAGGAAGTTATCTTCTCGGATCACACCGTGACGGTAGAGACGATTCCTCTCAAACACACGGTGCCCTGCTGCGGCTTCCTGTTCAGCGAGCATCATCGCCGCAAAGACGAGCAGACGGGTGAACTGACCTATGAGACCCGCAAGCGTTATGCCTATTGCTCCGATACAATGTACCGCGAGCAGATTGTTCCTCAAATAGAGGGCGTGGATGTGCTGTTTCATGAATCTACTTTCACGCAAGAGTGGGAGTCGCGTTGCAGCAAGACGATGCACTCTACCGCCCGTCAGGCAGCCACGATTGCCCGTCAGGCACAAGTGGGCAAACTGATAATAGGACACTACTCGTCTCGCGTGGATGACCATACAATTTTCCTAAATGAGGCACAAGAGGTTTTTACAAACACCATCCTCGCAGTAGAACGACAAAGTTATGAAATCTAATATCCAATACGAATGTTCCTCTTGTGGCGCTAAAGTGCCACAGATGTTAGGTCGTTGCCCCGTATGCGGCGAATGGGGAACAATTGTGGAGACCAGTGTGGCATCGTCATCTTCGCGTCATCGTTCGGACTCGTTCCGTAGCGCGGCACAGCCGGCATTGCTGAAAGATATTGAGGCACAGGCAGAAACACGCATTGACATGCAGTGCGGCGAGTTAAACCGCGTATTGGGCGGAGGATTGGTTCCCGGCAGTTTGGTCCTGTTGGGCGGTGAACCCGGTATAGGCAAATCTACATTGGCACTACAGGTTCTGATGCAAATGGACAACCGTCGCACACTCTATGCCAGCGGAGAAGAGTCTGTCAAACAACTCAAACTGCGAGCAGAACGATTGGCAGGAAATCCCAATAACCTTTATATCGTCAGCGAAACCAATTTGGAACAGATTTTGGAACATGCCAAGCAACTTCGTCCGGAAATTGTAGTCATTGATTCGATTCAAACCATCGGTACGGAAACGATAGAATCTTCTATCGGTTCGCTGAGCCAGGTTCGCGAATGTGCAGCGCATATACTTGAGTTTGCCAAGCAGGAAAATATCCCCTTTATCATTGTTGGACATATTACCAAAGAGGGGTCGTTGGCAGGTCCGAAAGTGCTGGAGCATATTGTTGATACCGTTTTGCAGTTTGAGGGCGACCAACACTACATGTACCGTATATTACGCGCGCAAAAGAACCGCTTTGGTTCGACCGCTGAATTGGGTATTTTTGAGATGCGCCAAGACGGTCTGCGTGAGGTGACTAACCCCAGCGAATTGCTTTTATCGTCCAATCATGAAGGTCTAAGTGGAATCGCCATTAGTGCCGCAGTGGAGGGAGTACGCCCCCTGTTGATAGAAGTGCAGGCACTCGTATCTACTGCCGCGTATGGTACCCCCCAACGCACCTCCACAGGGTTTGACGGCAGACGGCTGAATATGTTGTTGGCAGTGTTGGAAAAGCGAGTAGGGTTTAAGTTGGCACAAAAAGATGTCTTTATCAACATAGCCGGCGGATTGCGGGTAAATGATCCCGCAATAGATTTGGCAGTATTGGCAGCTGTTTTGTCCTCAAATATGGATATCCCTTTGCCGTCCGATACTTGTTTGGCAGGCGAAGTGGGACTTGCCGGGGAAATCAGACCGGTCAATCGTATAGAGCAACGCATTCACGAAGCGGCTAAATTGGGTTTTCATCGCATTATCATACCTGCCGGACAGAATTTCACAGTTCCCGATACAACTGCATTGACGATTGTCCCCGTTGCCAAAGTGGCAGATGCGTTCCGATTGTTATTCTCTAATAATTAACTGTTATGAAAAAAATACTTTACCTCGTACTTCTTGTTTCGTGTACCGGTTGCGGCTTGTATAGCAAATACAAACCCGTGCAACAGGTGGACTCGCATATTTTTGGTGATGTGGCACTTGGCGACTCTGCTTCGAATATAGGTAATGTGGATTGGCGCGTAATTTTTACCGATCCGATGTTGCAGGCATTGATAGATACGGCATTGGTTAACAATGTGGATTTGCGCATTGCACATGAGCATGTCGAGCAGGCACAAGCGGCGTTGCTCGGAGCGCGGCTTAATTATCTGCCGTCCATCCAACTCAATCCCGGTGGCGAATACCAATGGACATCTAACAGAATGAGTGGTTGGACTTATAACCTTGCCGCTTCGGCTTCGTGGGAGATTGACCTGTTTGGCAGAACATGGAACAGCATGAAACGCGCCAAGAGTGCTCACGCTATGGCACAAGCGTATGAGCAAGCCGCACGCGCCGACCTGATAGCCAATGTGGCACAGATGTACTATACATTGCTGATGCTGGATGCGGAAAAAGAGGTGGCTATTTCTACCAATGCCAACTGGATAGCCACAGTCGATATTATCAAAGAGATGAAAGAAGCCGGTATGGCAAACGAAGTGGCAGTCAGCCAATTGTCTGCGTCCTGTTTTGAAATACAAATGACCGTTATTGACCTGGATTATCAGATTCGTCAAGTTGAAAACGCCCTGCGGCTTACACTCAACAAGACGGACTATCCTATTCACCGCGGTCAACTGCAACCCCAGTTGTTGCCCTCTGAATGGACGGTAGGTGTACCGATGGATATACTCTACAACCGTCCGGATGTATGTGCGGCACAGGAAGTGATGGCACAGGCACATTATGCACGCCAACTCGCTACGGCGAACTGCTTGCCCCGACTGAGTCTGAGCGGACTGTTAGGTTGGACCGGCAGCAACGGCATGGTGTTTGACCCCTTTACAATGATTGCCAATGCCGCAGGTAGTTTGTTTGTTCCTATCTTCCAAAGCGGGCGAAACATTGCCGAAGTGCGTTCTGCCAAAAGCCAACAGAGAGAAGCGCGGTTGCAGTTTGCCAAAGTGGTGCTGGCTGCAGGAAACGAGGTAAACGAAGCAATGGCTAAATATCAGACTTGTGTGCAGAAGGGCGACTTATATACCCAGCAGGTGACAGCCCTGATGCGTGCTTATGAAGCCACTTCCTTGATGATGCGCTATGGCTCGACCACCTATCTGGATGTGTTGAATGCACAAAACACATTGCTGAATGCGCAATTTACGCAGATAGTCAATACGATGGACCAACTCAATGCTATCGTAGAACTCTATCACGCTTTAGGTGGCGGTAAATAAAAAACAAGAGAGCGCTGAATCAATTCAGCGCTCTCTTTGTTTTGTGATCCATGCAGGATTCAAACCTGCAACCCCCACATCCGTAGTGTGGTACTCTATTCAGTTGAGCTAATGGACCCCTTTGAAAGTCCTGCCACTTGGGCGGCAACTTTTCAAAAGCGGTTGCAAAGGTACTACTTTTTTTTGATATGACCAAATATTTCAGCACTTTTTTTCAAAAAAATGATATTTTAAGATAAAAAAACTCTTTTTCTATTGTGCATATCAGTTTTTTTTTATACCTTTGCGATAAATTGCTGAAAGAGCAAACTTAACTAACTAACTTATTTTATTAATACCAACACTTATGGCTAAAGTTTATCAAGCTAATGAAATCAAGAACATTGCTTTGATGGGAGGCAGCGGTTCAGGTAAGACCACCCTCATTGAATCTATGCTCTTTGAGTCCGGTGTAATCAAACGCCGCGGTACTATCGAAGCACAATCCACCGTTTCGGATTATTTCCCTGTAGAGAAAGAATACGGTTATTCTGTTTTCTCTACTGTATGTAACATCGAGTTTTCCGGTAAAAAACTGAATATAATCGACTGCGCCGGCAGTGATGACTTCTGTGGCGGTACGGTTACAGCCCTTCATGTGGTGGATACAGCCGTTATTATGCTGACTGCCAATGGTGGCGTAGAAGTGGGAACACAAAACAATTTCCGTTTGGCAGAGCAAAGCAAAAAGCCGGTTATCTTTGTAGTCAACAAATGTGACCATGAGAATGCCAACTTTGAGCGTACGGCAGAGGATTTGAAAGAGAACTTCGGCAATAAGGTTGTGCTGTTGCAGTATCCCGTTAATGCCGGAGCTGCATTCAATAGCGTGATTGATGTGCTCAAAAATAAAATGTTAGTATGGAAGCCCGAAGGTGGTGCTCCTGAATATAAAGATGTACCCGCGGAGCATGCCGACAAGGTAGAAGAACTGCGTGGCGCATTGTGCGAGATGGCTGCTGAGGCAGACGAAGCACTGATGGAGAAATTCTTCGAAGAAGGCACATTGAGCGAAGAAGAGATGCTTAACGGACTGAAAGCCGTATTTGCAGAGGGCGGTGTTTATCCCGTGATGTGTACTTGCGGATTAAAGGATATGGGCGCACGCCGATTGATGGATTTCTTGGGCGACATGGCACCCGCTGTAGCTGATGCTCCGAAACCCGTTACCAAAGACGGCGATGCAGTGGCTGCTGATGCTTCCAAACCGGCTTCCCTGTTTATCTTTAAGACCAGTGTAGAGCCGCATATCGGTGAGGTCAACTACTTCAAAGTAATGCAAGGCACTATTCATACTGCAGACGATATGCAGAATATGGACCGCGGCAGTAAAGAACGCGTTTCACAGTTGTATTCCGTAGCGGGTTCTATCCGCGTGCCGGTGGACGAAGTGGCTGCAGGCGACATCGCTGCTACCGTTAAATTGAAAGATACGCGTACCGGCAACACCTTGAATGCCAAGGATTGCGACAATATGTATCCCGCTATTGCTTACCCGGATCCCAAGTACCGTCGTGCTATCCGTCCGGTCAATGAGGCAGACGCCGAGAAACTGAGTGCTTTGCTGACCCGTATGCACGAGGAAGATCCGACATGGATTGTAGAGCAGAGCAAGGAATTGAAACAGCAGATTGTCAGCGGTCAGGGTGAGTTCCACTTGCGTACGCTGAAATGGAGATTGGAGAATAACGATAAGATGATGGTTGAGTTTGACGAACCTAAGATTCCTTATCGTGAGACCATCACAAAAGCTGCCCGTGCAGATTATCGTCACAAGAAGCAGTCCGGCGGTTCGGGTCAATTCGGTGAGGTACACCTCATTGTTGAGCCGTATGAAGAGGGCGTTCCTGTAAAAGAAGTTTATAAATTCGGTAACCAGGAGTATCGTATCAGCGTTAAGGACACCCAAGAGATTCCATTGGAGTGGGGTGGTAAATTGGTACTGATTAACTCTATCGTGGGCGGTGCTATTGATGCACGCTTTATCCCTGCTATCCTGAAGGGTATCATGGACCGCATTGAGCAAGGACCTCTGACTGGTTCGTACGCTCGTGATGTACGCGTGATTATTTATGACGGTAAGATGCACCCGGTTGACAGTAACGAAATATCTTTCCGCTTGGCAGGCCGAAATGCGTTTGCACAGGCATTTAAGGAAGCCAATCCGAAGATTTTGGAGCCCATCTACGAAGTAGAGGTACTGGTTCCGGGCGATTTGATGGGTGATGTGATGAGTGACCTGAACGGTCGCCGTGGCATGGTATTGGGTATGGAGGCAGAGAAGAACTTCCAACGCCTGCATGCACTCGTTCCTCTCAAAGAGATGGCTTCGTATAGTACTACATTGAGTTCGTTGACCGGTGGTCGTGCTACTTTCACGATGAAGTTCAAGAGTTATGAACTCGTTCCGGCTGATGTACAAGACAAACTCATCAAGGAGTACGCTGCTTCTCAAAGCGAAGAAGAATAACCTTCCAACCGGACAATATTGCACAGATGTCATTTATCTTAGCATTATTCTGGTTTGTACAATTTACGGATAAACTCGGTAGCGCGCCTATTCAATTCTCGGATCGCGCTACCGAGAATCGTTTATTATGGTCCATTCCGACCGACAGTTTGGATTATGCCGTTGTTCCGGAGTATATAAATGGGGTACGCGCGACAGGTGCGCGCGTATGTCATGTCAGCCGTTGGATGAATGGTCTGACGATGGAAGCCGATAGCGCAACCATGTTGGCTGTGAAAAACCTTCCGTGTGTCCGCTCGGTGGAGTTGACACGCGATGAGACAGCTCCTTCTGCGTCTATATCGCCCCGAAAGATGGCTTTGGAAAATACCTCCGACCCCTATCAGGATAATGCGAAGCAGTTGGATGTGTTCAATCTGCGTCCCTTGCATCAAATGGGATACGAAGGGCAAGGCATTCGCATGGCGGTCATAGACGGTGGTTTTTGCAATGTTGATACGGCTGCTTGCTTGTCTTATGTTCGGGACCGTATCATCGGTATGTACTCGTTTAGTGCGGACACATCTTCTTTTTTTAGTACAGAGGGCAGTCACGGTGCTCATTGCCTGACTTTTATTGCGGCTAAGACGGATACCTACCATGGTGCTGCCGTTGAAGCGGAGTATGTTCTTATCCGTAGCGAAGAGATGCGGACAGAGAGCCCGAAAGAGATGGACAATTTAGTGGCTGCCTTGGAGTTGTGCGACAGTTTAGGCGTGAATGTTGTTTCGTGTAGTTTGGGTTATCGCCTGTTTGATAACCCGACATTTAATTTTTCACATGACAAAGTGGATGGCAAGACCTTTCGTGCCAGTCGTGCTGCCGCTATTGCGGCTAAAAAAGGTATCTTGTGCTGCTTCTCTGCCGGTAATGACGGTAACAGGGAGTGGCATAACATAGGTGTCCCCACAGATGCAGATAGTATATTGTCGGTAGGTGCGGTGTGTGCGGATTCGACCATTGCTCCGTTCTCCAGTTACGGTCCGTCGGCAGACGGTCGTGTCAAACCGGAAGTGTCGGCTGTGGGCTCTGCTGCTGTATATGTCAACACGCAGACAGGTAAAGCACAAGCAGGGAATGGCACAAGTTTTTCTACACCTTTGGTTGCCGGATTGGCTGCATCGTTATGGTCGGCTATGCCTCAAGTGCCTGCCCAACAGATTCGCGAACGCATTATTCGTTCGGCGCATTTATATCCGTCGTATGATCCGCTGTACCAGATGGGCTACGGCATTCCCGATGCTGTAAAGGCGTATGAGGATATACCTTCATCCCTGATTAAACACCCGACAAAAAGCCCGATATACAAAGTATTGCATAACGGGCAGATTGTGATTTATAACAACGGGCGGTTGTATAACCTGATGGGACTTACTTTTTGAGTGCTTCCCAAATTTTTGCTTCTATTTCTTCGGCTAATTCAGGATTGTCGCGCAGTACATTCTTGGCTGCATCGCGACCTTGTGCGAGTTTGTGTCCGTCATAGTTGAAGAACGAACCTGACTTGACGATGATACCTTTCTCCACGCCCAAGTCGATTAGTTCTCCCACTTTGGATATACCTTCGTTGAACATCAGGTCGAACTCGGCTTTTTTGAATGGAGGAGCAACTTTGTTTTTGATAACTTTAACGGTCACCGTATTACCGATAACTGTATCTCCGTCTTTGATAGCACCTTTTTTGCGAATATCCAAACGAACGGAAGCGTAGAATTTCAATGCATTACCGCCGGTAGTTGTTTCGGGATTGCCGAACATGATACCTATCTTCTCACGCAGTTGGTTGATAAAGATGCAAGTGGTATTTGTCTTGTTGATTGTGCCGGTCAGTTTGCGCAACGCTTGTGACATCAGTCGTGCCTGCAGTCCGACTTTGTTGTCCCCCATGTCGCCTTCTATTTCGGCTTTGGGAGTAAGGGCAGCCACAGAATCGACCACGACTAAATCTACTGCGCTACTTCTAATCAGTTCGTCGGCTATTTCCAATGCCTGTTCGCCGCAGTCGGGTTGTGCGATAAGCAGGTTCTCGACATCAACGCCTAATTTTTCGGCATAAAAGCGGTCAAAGGCATGTTCCGCATCAATGATAGCGGCTATACCGCCTTGTCTCTGCACTTCTGCCATGGCATGAATGGCAAGGGTTGTCTTACCGCTGGACTCGGGACCGTAAATTTCGATGATACGCCCGCGCGGATAGCCGCCTACACCGAGTGCCAAATTGAGTGTCACACTGCCTGTAGAGATTACAGGTATATCTTCGACTTTGTCTTCTCCCAAACGCATGATGGCGCCTTTGCCGAAGTCTTTGTCAATTTTGTCCATTGCTGCCTGTAGGGCTTTCAACTTTTCAGCCGATGGCATTTTTTTCTCTTCCATAAGTATATAATTTTTTATTAAGTTTCCGATTTACCGCTTCCCCGATTCACCAATTCGCCGATTCCCCGATTTACCCAAAGAACAGGTATCCGAGCAGTATGGCGGCGAGGATACCGAAAAAGTCTGCAATCAGTCCGCAGACAACGGCGTAACGGGTATCTTTGATGTTCACGCTGCCGAAATAGACTGCTAAAATATAGAAAGTCGTGTCGGTGCTTCCTTGTACAATGCTGACGAGGCGTCCGACGAAACTGTCTGCCCCGTATTGTACCATGGCATCTACCATCAGCCCTCTTGCTCCTGCTCCGCTGAGCGGTCTCATCAGGGCGGTAGGCAGGGCGGGTACAAAGTCTGTATTAAGACCGATTAAGCCAAACAGCCACCCCATTCCGTGTACGAGATAATCCATTCCTCCGCTGGCGCGGAACATGCCCACAGCCACCAACATGGCAACCAAATAAGGTACGATACCTATTGCAGTTTGAAATCCGCCTTTGGCACCTTCTATGAAAGCGTCGTACACATTGATACGGCGTATCATACCGGCGATGATGAACCATACAATTACACCCAACAGTATGACAGCTGCTAATATGGCACTCCAGCGTGTTACGACCTCTTGCGGAAGGGACATCGCGCCCCAAATGATTAAGCCCACAAAGGCGGTCAAACCTAACAAAGTGAGCAAAACGACGGGTTGTAGCAGATTGATTTTCTGTGCGATAGCCACGCTAATCAGTCCTGCTATGGCGGCAAAATAGGTCGCCAATAGGATAGGCAGAAATACATCGGCAGGGTTGGCAGCGCCCATTTGTGCGCGGTAAGTCATGATGCTGATGGGCACTAAGGTAAGTCCGCTGGTGACTAATACGAGGAACATAATCATCGAGTTGCTGGCTCGTGTTTTGTCTGTATTGGTCTCTTGCATTTCCCTCATGGCTTGCAGTCCGAGGGGGGTAGCGGCATTGTCGATACCGAGCATGGTAGCGGATATGTTCATGAGCATACTGCCGAAGGCAGGGTGCCCTTTGGGCAGTTCGGGGAAGATGCGTGTGAAGAATGGACTGACGAATCGGGACATTTGGTTGACTACACCGCCTTTTTCTCCAATCTTCATGATGCCCATCCATAGTGACAGTACGCCTGTCAGTCCGATGGATATTTCGAATCCTGTCTTGGCGGAAGAGAAAGTAGAGTCAAGAATGGCATTAAAGACATCGCTGTTCCCCATACAGAAACACTCAATGCCCCCAATAATGACAGCAATCAAGATAAGCCCTATCCAAATGTAATTTAGAATCATGTTCTGTTTATTGTTTTTTCGATTCCTCGAATTTTCCTACAAAGATACAAAGAATTTTTAATATACGCAAATTTTATTTGATTTTGAATTCAAATTTCTAACCTGTAGCGCCTCTGGCGCGTCCTCTAAACTATATTCTTTTATTTTTTCTCTGTTACCTTTTATCCGTAGGCGAAACAACAAGCGCTATGCACTCCGTGCCTGCCTCGTATCTGCCGTCTGTTTGAATCGGTTTCTAATCGGTTTCTGATAGGTTTCTGAGTATAACATTACTGTGTTCTTGTTGTGTATTGCCTCCTTTTCTTGGACACTTTATGGCTGCTTAATCGTGATAAAATATAGTGATAAAACAACAACCGGACATTTTTTACGCAAAAAAGTTGTGTAATTCATAAAAAAACTGTAATTTTGCAGCATAAAATATTGTTACTTCACACTATGCAGGAATATCCGATGCTCGCGAAGACCTTCAAAGGTCTGGAAGAGGTGCTTGCCCAAGAATTGATAGA
>JAKSNK010000030.1 GCA_024399835.1 Paludibacteraceae bacterium | reverse complement strand
GAATCGGTGAATCGTGGAAAAACTACCAAAAAGGGTCTGTCCCTAATTGGTAGTTTTTGAGCGGCACCGTTCGCTCATCCTATACTGACCGTTGCTTGACCGTTCGGTGACCGTTCGAACGGGGTATTGAAAATCAATAACATACAGAGTACAAAATTATGAGAGGAATACAATTTGAATTTAATGCGGAAGACATCGAAAATGCAGGTCGCGGAGCGCTATTTTTGAGCACGCTGCACCTGAACACGGAAGACTGCAAAGAACTGACCAAGGGGTATATAAAATATATCCGCCTTGGAGAAGAACTGCGCGCGTATCAGCCCGGAGGCGCGAAATACACCTTGGCAGATACCAGTTGGATAAGTTACCGTAACCAACTGCTACTGAAACGCAGTACAATCAAAGACAACATAGTGCTGTTTATGGTCAAAAAATACTTTGACGACTATTTGTATGTGTCAGTCCTTGACTTTCTATTTGGCAAGGGCAATTGGCAATCTCCCGACAGAGATGTACTATAAGATGGACAAGGACATATTAGACCGTGTTGGTTTGGCAGGCGCAGAGGCGATGGTATATAGCGCGCTGCTGTACCTGTGCAAAAATCAACCATGGACAGGCAGCGCACAAGAACTGGCTGCCTTTAGCCGTTGTGGGGAGAGAACTACAGCCCTTCGTATGCTGCATATCCTCGACAAAAAAGGACTAATCTATGCCACTTTTATCAAAGGCGGTATCACACAAATTGCACTTGTACCTATGCAGAATGCAGAAGTACCTATGCAAATTGCAGAAGTACCTATGCAAAATGCAGAGGTTTCAAAAGAAAAAAGAACCAAAAAAGAAAATTATATAAATAATAACGAAGTGAGTGTGAGTAATGCGCACGCGCACGAGAAGGATTATTTATTATTAAATTTTGACGACATGGAAAAACTATTCCCCGACAAGATTCCAGCGAGCACGGGATATTATAAAATCATCGTTGGCGAGAAGGGTTATTTGCACCCGAAGAAGTATGTAAACGAGATGTACGAATACTATAATGCGCACGGTTGGGCAAGCGACAACAAATTGGGACTGATGCGCACATGGATGACACGCGAGAGCAGGATGCGCGGAGGCAGGCAACCGCAATTGAGCGAGGACGAGCAGATATACATGCGCACGCTGCTGGATGTAATGGATCAGCGCGTAGTGTGTCGTTTTTGCGACCTGTTGGAGCGTTTTGAGCTGACGGAGGAAAAAGCGGCATTCACTTTTCCCGAAGACAAGGCAAAAGCGGTGGCGGAATGGATGACCGCCTGCCGATTGGACGAGAAAATGAAAGCGTACGGGAGGCAGATGGTGGTGAGAATGGAGGGGAATCGGTGAATTGGTGAATCGGTGAATCGGGGACAAATAATAAATAACAAACAATAAATAATAAATAATAAGCTCGCACTAACGCTGAGGGGTTGGAGTGAGTTGGGTGGTACGAACAGAAGGGAGGAAGCGGTTCACCGATTAACCGATTAACCGATTAACCAATTAACCAATTAACCGATTAACCAACAAAATAAATTTGCATATATCAAAAAAAAATACTATCTTTGCGTTAAAATTAAGAGAGAGATGGAGCATATATCAAAGAATCAGATAAAGTTAGTGCGGAGTTTGCAGCAGAAGAAGAACCGTGACCTGACGGGTTGGTTCGTAGCCGAAGGGAGCAAGTGCATAGGCGAGTTGCGCAAGTCCCATGAATGCGTTATGACCATTGACACGACCAACGCCACCCCTCAAGAGATAGAACAGATGTCCTCGCTCCGTACCCCCCAAGGCGCGATTGCCGTTTTCAAACAAAAGACGGACTCTCCGTTGCCGACAGCCGATTCACTCCGTGAGCCGTCGCTCGTTCTCGTTCTTGACGGCATACAAGACCCCGGCAACTTAGGCACTATCATCCGCACATGCGACTGGTTCGGCATAACGGATATCGTATGTTCGCGCGACACAGCCGACTGTTACAACCCCAAAGTCGTTCAGGCGACCATGGGAGCGCTGGCGCGTGTACGCATACACTACACGGACTTGCAGGAATGGCTGGAAAGTATCAGCCGTGAGCCGTCCATTCCTATCTACGGGACACTATTGGACGGAGGGAATATGTATGAAGTGTCAGACCGGCGCAAGCGCCTGACGGAAGACGGGACAAAAACCGCTGCGCCGACGGAAGACGGGACAAAGATTATAATCATGGGCAACGAGGGGAACGGCATATCCCGTTCGGTTCGCGAATACATCACCGTTCCTATCCGTATTCCTTCCTATCCGGAAGGGGCAGAGACCTCGGAGAGTTTGAACGTAGCGGTAGCGACGGCTATCGTAGTGGCGGAAATGCGCCGTCCCCGTTAGTCGTCAGCAAGGTCAATCTTGCCCAGTTTAGGCATGAGATTGAGTATTTGCTGTTGGCGTTTGCGTACATAAGGTCCGGGGTGCGTGACGCTATACTTTCGCGGGTTGGGCAGGCAGACGGCAATAAGAGCGGATTCGCTTTTGCTCAGCCGTTTGGCGGAATGCCGGAAATAGGTTTGCGAAGCGGCTTCGGCGCCATAGATGCCGTTTCCCATTTCAATCACATTGAGATAGACTTCCATAATCCGCTGTTTGCTCCAAAAAGTTTCAATCAAAACAGTGTACCAAGTTTCCCGTGCTTTTCTCCACCATGTTCGCCTTCCCGTAGTGAACAGGTTCTTAGCCGTTTGCTGCGAGATAGTGCTTCCACCGTGCCGCACTTTGCCCGCCCTGTATTCGCTCCATGCCTGTTGAATGCCTCGATTGGAAAAGCCGTTGTGTGTAGCAAACAGGTTATCCTCGGACGCCATGACGGCGCGCGTGAGATTGGGCGAGATAGCGTTGTAGTCCACCCAGCTGTAGTGCCGCACATAAGGCGTCGGGGAGTGCCGGTTTTCCCAACTCCTGTGTATCATAAAGCATGTAACGGGTACAGCGCCGCTGCGCAAGCAGAAGACGGCAGAGATGCCTGCAGTAGGTATCAGCCACACAAGCAGCGCCAGCGGCACGCCGATACAGAAACGCGCATGCTGCGTTTTATGCCTGAAACGGCGCATGGCAACGAGCGCGCCCAAAGCGCCACCCAGCCACGCATATTTCATCAACCGGCGTTCGGGCGTGCGGTGCAGGTTGTGCTGCGCACGGTATTTATCCTGCTTGAAACGGACATAGGCAAGCACATTCATTAGCAAAAGGTAAGCCATAATAACGGAAAAAACGATAATTCCTTTCATATCACTATACAATTGAAGTTAAATACTTATCCGGGTTGTTTGCCATCACCAACAGTCATGAACTTTAGAGACTCTATTCCACGCTATCAGCAGTGACAGGGACGCCACGCACAGTACGGGGAACACCGACGGCGGCAGAGAGACCTCCGTAACGGCAAGTGGCAGCGATTCAATCCTGCTGACGCTCTCGTCGAGTAGCCAAGTGACGCCGTTCAATCCCAACGCTATGAGTTTGCCGATCGGACTCCACCAGCCAAGGGTAAAGAAAGCGACAGCGCCCACCATCATCACAAAAGCAAGCGGAATGACCAACAGATTCGTCAGCAGGAAATAATTGCTGATTTGTCCGAAATAGTGCAATGTAAACGGGATTGTTCCTATCTGTGCGGCGACGGACACGCCTATCAAGCCATACAAGCAGTGCATCGCCTTATACCTAAAATTATTGCGATAGAAGACCACTTCCTGCCATATATTTTCCCATCCGTCGCAGAACAGGACGATGGCGATTACCGCCGCATAACTCAGTTGAAAAGAGACGGTGAACAAGTCGGAAGGCACGAAGAACAGCATAAGGAACGCCGAAGCGAAAATGACATTCATTATTTGTCCGTGGCGGCGCGTAAGGCGCGCGAGCAGGAAGAGGCACGCCATAATCACGCTTCTCACGACAGATGGGCTTGCTCCCGTTATGAAGGCGTACATTATCAGCAACAGCATTATGGCGCCGTTCTGACGCACTTTTTTGCGGATATTTCCATACATGGGTTTGTTCAGTCCGAACAAAGTGATTAAGCAAACCAACACGGTAGTCAGCACCCCCGTATGCAATCCGCTGACCGCGAGGACATGCATGGCACCCGCAGCCGAGAAAGAGTTTGTAATATCCTTGTCCAGCAAGTCCCTGCAGCCCAAAGTCAAAGCGCTCAAAGTGGCTAATTCGCGCCCGGAGATGCCCCGTTGTGCATAACGCTGAACCAGGTGTTGCTGCCAGCCGAGGGCAGACCTGTACCAAGGGCGCGTATCCGGCGAAAGCAAAGACCAATCCCAACGGGACACATATCCGCCGTTGAGATTGGCAAAGATGAGCAAAGTATCTCCCCTATTAGGTCGTTGGCGCAAGGAATCTTTTTGAAGGTAAACGGGGAAAGTGTAACCATCCGGCAGCAGGGATGCCTGACAGCGCCAGGTTTCCGGTTTTTCCGCAGGCAGAGAAGTCAGGACGACCCTATACGGACGGCGGGCAGTATCCTGCCGTTGCACCTCTACGGGGACCTGCCGACCGTCAGCGAACGGCAGACGGCAGACCTTGCATACCGCAATCCACAGAACCAAAGGAACGAGCAGTACAAAAAAAGGATTATTTCTAAGCCATGTCACCATACCTTGTTCAAGGAAGGAGTGCGACTGTCAGAAGAGCGGTTGTCCCATCGCGGAATAACAGTGTCCCGAACGGAGAATAAGCAGGTCTCCGTTCCGGATTATTTTCTGCGCGTTTGCCTTTGCATTCCGTATCGGGCGGAGAGAACTCGGCAACGGCTCTTGGGACACATACCTTTCCGTCTCGTAGGCGGTTTTATCAATGGACAGGTCGGCAACGCCGTTCAGATAGACCTCCAAATTCGAATACCCGTTTTCGCCGACGATACTGCCATCGGAACTGTCGTCGGGATTCAATCCGGCAGACCGTTCGTAGTTGTCAGGCAAGCCGTCATTGTCGCTGTCCAAGACCAAACTGTCGCCCTCCACGGCATCCAGGAAAGGATAACTGCCCACAATAACTCCGTCCGCATAGAAATGGTCGTTTCGGGTAAATATCACATCATCGGGCGAATCGATGATTCCCACATACTTGGGTGCAGTAGGACCCGTGAACCGCGGTTCAACCAGTCCTGCTGCTTCCTTGAGCAGGCGGTCGTCCTCCTCGTCCAGCCGCGGCAGCCGAGCGCCTGCAGTCAGGCAAACGGACCGGTAGGCATCTTCAGCCGGCTGTAGTACCAGGCAAGACGAATCGCGCATAGTGGAGAGGACAGGTGCATCGGCAGGCCAATCAGAAGGGATATTGTCGGTATTCAGCGGCAAGTCGACCGAGAACTTGTTTCCGCGCAAGAGCCAAGAGCCGTAGCCGTTGGCAGTATTGGGGACGACAAAGCGGTACTTGGCAGTAGAAGACATATATGCGCGTGTAGCAGGTCCCTCCTGGAACCAGTTATTGAGCAGATAGACCTCGTTATAGCCCAAACATCGGGTACCATCCGAGTTACGGTTCTTCGTCGTATCGCACTCGCCGCCGTACAGTGCGTTCTGTTTACCCCAGTTGAAGATTACATTGTTGGCAAACTCGCTGACGACCTGCGCATCGTGGTTGTGCTTGCCGTTCTTGAGGTCGGCTTCGTCGCGGACACCGTTGAAGCGCGGACAGCGATTGAGGCAGTTCGTAATGAGGCAGTGGTGCATGGTCGAATGCTCCCCACCCCACTGGGTAGCATAGGCACGAGCTCCCTTCTTGTTCTTGCTGTTATACAGTCCTTCACCGATAATGCAATACTGCACCGTCGTCGAATCGGTGTCGTACATGGTCAGGCACTCCTCCATTGACCAAGTAAAGGAACAATGGTCCAACATGACTCCCTGTGCGTTCTCGACATCCAACGCAGGGTAACTGGCAGTAGGTATGTCTCCCGAACGGAAACGCAAATGGCGAATAATGACATTGGGCTTGCACACATAGATATTGGCACCGGTGATACAAATGCCCCCTCCTGGCGCTGTCTGACCGGCAATGGTCACATTAGGATGAGCGAATTTCAATTTGGAAGTCAAATAAATCGTTCCGCACACTTTAAACAGAATCGTCCTGGGCGTATCGTCCCCGTCGCGCAACGCCCATCGGAGTGTACCTTCCACCAAGGCATCGTCGGCACAATCAGCCAACGAGGTCACATAATACACATTTCCACCCCGTCCGCCGGTGACATAGCGTCCGAAACCTTCTGCGCCGGGAAAAGCAAGCGTTCGCTCTGCACGAGCCGACAACACAGCCAGCAGGCATACCATGATACACAAAACTTTTTTCATAATTATAATTTTTCCGTTAAAGCGTGCCACAACCTGTCTTCCGGGACGGGAGCAGTAATGCAGACATGCTCCTTGGAAACAGGGTGAATGAACTCCACCTGCCGTGCATGCAGGCATATACCTCCGTCGGCATTGCTGCGCTTGGCGCCGTACTTCAAGTCGCCCTTGATGATGCACCCGACAGCAGCCAACTGGCAGCGTATCTGATGATGGCGTCCCGTTTCCAGATTGATTTCCAGCAATGTGTAACGGTCGCCCTGTGCCAAAGTTCGGTAAGTCAAGACAGCCAATTTGCCGTCCTTGGCTCCCGGACGGGCGATAAAGGACTTGTTCAGTTTCTCGTTGCGAACCAGCACATGCTCCAACCGCCCTTCCGCAGCCGAGGGGGCTTGTTCGACAATCGCCCAATAGGTCTTTTTAATCTGTTCATGCGATTTGAACATGTCATTGAGCCGCGTGAGCGCCTTGCTTGTCCGGGCAAAGAGCACCACCCCGCTCGTCGGACGATCCAAACGGTGAGGAACACCCAAAAAGACCTCTCCCGGCTTGTTATACTTAGTTTTGATGTACCCTTTGACCGTTTCGCTGAGGGGTTGGTCGCCCGTTTTGTCACCTTGCACAATCTCATTGCAAGTCTTGTTGACAGCGATGATGTGATTATCTTCGTATATGACCGTCATGGCTCACTGTTATCTATTGTTCTATGGTTCTATTGTCCTATCCACGGGAATTGCTTTTTCAGCAGTTGTTCCTCCCGATCCACCTGTTTGACAAACGCTTTCGCCTCGTCCGAATCGGGGTGCAAAATCTTATGGTTCTTGTCCAGCCACAGTTGGTGCAGCAGGTGCATCTTTTCGGCAGTAGACTGGGAGTACATGAACACGATACGAAAGCGCTCCCACAAGTACTCGATAGCCGTTTTATTGGGATGAAGCATATCCTCCGCATAGAACCTGTAATCGCGCAGTTCGTCCATCATAATTTCATAACTCGGGAAATAGCATGCCCGGGACGGAACACCGCGCAGCAACTCGTCCACCGCCTGCAGCAAAATCCCCTTGCTGACCGTATTCTCATGCAAGCCGTCCTTGATATGACGAATAGGCGATACGGTAAAGATGAAACGCTTGTTCGCATACTGGTTCAGGATAGGTCGCCACACCGATACGATATCGTCCACTTTCAAGCGGCGACGGGTGAAAAGATGCGCAGGGCGCTTTTGGCAGTTATCCACCACCTGACCATCCTTTTCGTACACCCAGGCGGTACCAAAAGTGATAATGATGACATCCGATTCCTGCACCGCCTGTTCCGTCATGTGATGGGCAATGGAAACGGGGTTATACAATGTGCCTGAAGGGTTTGCCTGAACTTGCAGGTAATACTCCTTCATCTTGTCGCCCATGTTATCCGAAAAGCATGAACCCAACAACAGGATTTTGTCCTCCACCTGTATTTGCCACGGATTGTTACTGATTGAGACTTTGGTTGTAAATTCCATGTATGTATTTAATCTGATTATCCATAAATATTACCCGAACTGCAGCACTTTGGCTGGGGATATTTTTGTCACGATTGCCGATGGAGCCAACAGGATGAATACGGACAACGCCATCGTTCCCGCATTCAGCAGAACAAGTCCCCACACAGGGAACGCCATCGGCACATAACTGACATAATAAGTGGCGGCATCCAGCGGTATCCAGTGCGTCAGATACTGCAACAGCGCCAACGCCAGTCCTATCACATTGCCCCATAGCATACCCTTGCCCACCAGCATTGCCGCCTGGGTGATAAAGACGCGACGGACAAAGCGGTTGGTTGCACCCATCGCTTTCAGCATACCTATCAATCCTACGCTATCCAATATCAATATTATCAGTCCGGAAACGATATTAAATCCCGAAACGCACAGCATCAGCAGAATAATCACAATCACATTCATATCCAGCAGATCCAACCATGCAAAAATCTGCGGATTCAATTGTCCGATTGTCTGTGTACAGTACACGGTTCCGTCTTCCTGCGGATTGTTCACCGTTGCGAAATACACCCTGTCAGCCGTTTCGTCCAAATAAGTCCAATCGTCCACCAGCAGTTCGATACCCGACGCCAGCGAGTCAGACCAGCCGTTCAGCCGGCGAACCGTCTGTTCCTGCCCCAACACAAACAACCCGTCAAATTCGCCAAAGCCCGTTGTGTAGATTCCCGATACGCATAGTTTGCGCACACTTAGCCGTTCGCCGACGAAATAGCAATAAAACGAACTATCTACCTGCAAATGCAGCCAATCAGCCAACTGCTTCGACACCAAGACCTGCTGTTCCGTTCGGGGCACAGTGCCACACAACAGGTTGTCATCGAAATAATCCCAATACGAAGTACCCTTCAGCACAATGCCACGAAACGCGTCGTCGGTCTTCAATATACCCGGCTTGGTCAAAAAACGGTGTGCCGAACGGATATGCGGTATCGATGCCAGTTGTTCCATGAGCGAGTCCGTCACTTCGATGGCGGACAGTTCGTAGGTGTTATTGTTTTCAAAACTGGTAACTTGTATATGCGCTCCGAAGCCGGCTATTTTTTGCGTTATCGTTTGCTTGAACCCTACTACGATACAGAGGGTAAGTATCATCACAGCCACCCCTATAATGATACCCGCCAATGCTATTTTAATAGCCGGTCGGGATGCCTCTTTACCTCCTTTCGGGGAGAAATAAAGCCGTTTTGCTATGAACGATTCTGCACGCATTGGCACAATTTTTGTTGTAGTTTAAGTATATTAAACGCTTTGTATCTATGAAACGCTACTTATTATTTTTTGCAGTAGTATGCACAGCAGGGTTGGCGCAGGCGCACTCTATGCCGCAACGGTTGCCCGAAGAGGTTGCCAACAAGCAAACCGAAATGATTTGTCGCGAGTTGCAAATCAAGGACACCCTGCAACGGCAGCAATTATTCAGTATGTATCTCAAGTACGCCAAACTTCGCCAAGTCAGCAACACACGAGAAGAAAATCTGCAGCGCATGATAGATATGACCCACGAACTAAGCACCATTTTATCCGCCGACCAGTATCAACGATTCATGAATCATCAGACCAACGCTACTCCCCGTCATCCCCATCATCCCTACGGCGGAATGGCACCTTTGCCACAGAAAGAAGCCAATAAGCCAATACCGCCATCACACTCCCCACAATAAGTCCTCCCAATATATCTCCTGGATAATGCACTCCCAAATACATTCGAGAGTAACAATTGACAGCCACCCACAGCATCAGCGGAAGGGTGGCTTTCCAATTTCTCCAAACAAGCGAAAACAGCAATGCGCAAGCCATCGTGTTGGCTGCATGACTGCTGACAAAGCCGTACTGACCGCCACGGTAATCATTTACGATGTGCAACACTCCTTCCAATAGCGGTTCATGCGTAGGACGAAGGCGGCATACACAATGTTTGATAATTCCAGACGAAATATAATCGCTCAACCCAACCGCCACTCCAAACGCCGCAAAAATCAGCAATATATTCACCCAAGGGCGCATTTTAGCCCCTGCTACGGGTCGGCGGTAACGCCAAATAATCAGTCCTGCCAACAACGCATACAAGGGCAGCCATGTCAATTTGCCGGACACAATCCACATTAGCGTATCTGCCCACGGGGAATGCCAGCCATTGACGGCGACGAGCCAGGTTTGATCTATGTGCTGCAAATAATCCATCATTCGTTCATCAATATAGCCGTATGGCATGCCACTACGCCGGCTGTCTCCGTACGCAAGCGGCTATTGCCCAAACTCACGGGGACAAAGCCCAAAGTCATGGCATCGCGAATCTCTTGTTCCGAAAAATCGCCCTCGGGTCCTATCAGTATCACGACATCACGCCCCCGTTGTATCTCGTCCCTGAGCACTTTCTTATCCTCCTTATAGCAATGGGCAATAAACTTATCCTGCTCTTTGACTCCCCGGACAAAAGTATTAAAGTCCGTCAACTCGTTCAGTTTAGGCAAATAGGGGGTCAAACTCTGCTTGGCTGCTGACAGCACAATCTTTTCCAAGCGATCGGTACGCAGTTGTTTGCGCTCGGAGAAGTGGCACAGCAACGGGGTGATTTCATCTACCCCTATTTCCGTACATTTCTCAACCATCCACTCTATCCGTTCCACATTCTTGGTGGGGGCGATGGCAATATGCAGGTAGAAATGATGACCTTTTTCCTGCCGTTCCTGAGAGACTATCTCAAATTCGCAATGTTTGGGATGAGGGTTGACAATGCGCGCCGTATAGGTAGTTCCGCGACCGTCGGTCAGCAGAATCTCGTCTCCTTGCCCATAGCGCAGCACACGCACGCAATGCCCGCTTTCCTCCTCGTTCAGGCAATGACTGGTATCAATATCGGGGGTGTAAAATAAATACATTGTCGGTTTATAGTTCACTTTCTTTGAGTCGTTCCGCATTCTCTGCTACCGTCAGAGCATCTATCACGCCCTGTATATCCCCGTCCATAAAAGCGGCTAAGTTATATACCGTAAATCCTATCCGGTGGTCCGTAATACGCCCTTGCGGATAGTTGTAGGTACGAATTTTGGCACTACGGTCGCCTGTTGAGACCATCGTTTTTCTGCGCGAAGCGATATCGTCGATGTATTTTTGATGTTCTCTGTCGTAAATCATCGTGCGCAAGCGCGAGAGCGCGCGTTCTTTATTTTTCGGCTGGTCGCGCGTTTCTGTACATTCTATCAGTATTTCCTGGACTTCACCCGTATTGGGGTTTTTCCAATCGTAACGCAAGCGTACGCCCGAAGACACCTTGTTCACATTCTGCCCTCCTGCTCCGCCACTACGGAAGTAATCCCAGCGTATCTCACCCTCGTTGATATGCACTTCAAACTCATCCGCCTCGGGCAATACTGCCACCGTTGCCGCCGAAGTATGCAAACGACCCTGAGTTTCCGTTGCGGGAACACGCTGAACACGGTGTACCCCACTCTCGTATTTCAATGTGCCATACACATTCTCGCCCGTCACATTGAATATAATCTCCTTATATCCGCCTACTGCGCCTTCCGAGAACGAGGAAACACTATATTTAAACCCTTTCAATTCAAAATATTTCGTGTACATGCGAAATAAATCTCCTGCAAACAGCGCTGCTTCATCGCCTCCAGTACCGCCACGAATCTCCATAACGACATCTTTGGCATCTTCGGGGTCTTTGGGCAACAGCATCAGTTTGACCTCTTCTTCCAATGCAGGTATTTGCGGTTCCAACTCGTCTATTTCCATGCGAGCCATTTCTTTGAGTTCGGGGTCGGACTCGTTGTGAAGGATGTTTTTAGCATCTTCCAAACTGCGAATGGCTTTTTTATATTTCTCGGCAGAAACCAGTACGCGCTCCAATTCCTTATAATCTCTGTTGAGACGGACATAGCGCGCTTGGTCCGCGATAACGGAAGGGTCTGTTATCATGAGCGAGACCTCGTGAAACTTTGCTTCCAATCCTTCTATCTTATTTAGAATATCCATACGCTTGTAAAGTGTTTTGCAGCAAGCTGACAATAGTCATCGGTCCTACCCCGCCCGGGACGGGCGTGATATAGGCACATTTAGGTGCAACTTCGTCAAAGTTCACATCGCCGCACAGACGATAGCCCTTTTCTGTTGTCTTATCTTCCACGCGAGTAATGCCGACATCTATTACGGTGGCGCCATCGCGTACCATGTCCGCTGTTAACAAGTTAGGATGCCCTGCTGCTACAATGATAATATCTGCCGTGCGACAAATATCCTTCAAATGACCGGTGTGAGAGTGACACAGCGTCACGGTGGCATTGCCTTGGGCGTGCTTTTGCATCAATAGCGAAGCCATCGGTTTGCCCACTATATTACTGCGCCCGATTACCACGATATGTTTGCCGTCTGTCGTTATTTGGTACCTATGCAGCAACTCGCGAATACCTCTTGGCGTAGCGGACACGATACACGGCAAACCCTTCGCCGCACGACCTACATTCTCGGGTGTCAAGCCATCTACATCTTTGCGATAATCAATTGCCGAAGTGATAACCTGCTCGTCTATGTGTGACGGCAGAGGCAATTGCACGATAAAACCGTCTATGGTCGTATCGGCATTCAGTTTAGCCACTTCTTCCAACAACTCCTTTTCGCTAATGGTATCCTCAAAAGCGATTTTAACGGCATCTATGCCCACTTCCGAGCATGCCTTTATCTTGTTTGTCACATAGGTCTCCGAAGCGGGATTGTGCCCGACTATTACGATGCCTAACTTGGGGGCACGCTTGCCTTGCGAACGCAAAGCGTCTATGCGCGTTTTCAGTTCGGAGCGTATTTCAGCGGCTATTTGTTTTCCGTTCAGTATAGTCATTTCGATATTTATTGGCGGTTTTTAATACATTCTTAACATAACGGCGAGTATAGGACGAATGAACATAAGGTTCCACTTTGGACCATGTATATGAAGCGCCTCCTTCGTCGCGCACTTTGCGGCGGGCGGAAAAGATATAACCTGGTCCCACATTGTAGGACGCCAGTACAAATTTGGTCTGTTCCTCCTCGTTGCCGATAAAGTTCCACTTGCTTTGAAGGAATTTGATATATTCCACCCCTGCACGAATATTGTCTTCCGGCACCCATATAGTAGAGTCGTTCAATCCGAAGCGACGGGCTGTTTTAGGCATTAACTGCATTATTCCGCAGGCACCTGACGGCGAATGTGCTTTGGCATGGAAGCGACTCTCATGATACGCTACGGCTGCCAACAGTTCCCAATCCCATCCCAGTTCCGGGGCGTATTCCTCGAAGCATTGCTGATATGGCACTATCTCTTCCTGCGCAACCTCCTCCTCGGCTTCGCTTTCCTCCACTCGCATAAATCCTGCCACAAATGCCAGTACTGCCGCGATAAACAATATAATAGCTGCCTTTTTCAATTCACCAATTTCCCGATTCACCAATTCACCGATTCACCAATTCACCCAATTCTATCGTCTCTTCATTTGTTGGACCTTGCGCATCATTTTACTCGTTTGCTCAAACTGTTTGAGGAAGCGGTTCAACTCCACTATACTCGTTCCTGAACCTTTGGCGATACGGTCCTTGCGGCTGCCGTTCAGACAACCCGGGTTGGCACGCTCATACGGAGTCATGCTGCCGATAATTGCCTCTATGGGCTTGAACGCATCGTCACTCACTTCTACATTCTTCAGGGCTTTATCCATTCCGGGTATCATGCCCATCAGGTCTTTCATCGAACCCATTTTCTTGATTTGCTGCAATTGACTGATAAAGTCGTTAAAGTCAAATTGATTGTGGGCTATTTTCTTGCTGATACGGCGGGCTTCAGTTTCGTCGTATTGTTCCTGTGCACGCTCTACCAAACTGACAACATCACCCATTCCGAGAATACGGTCTGCCATGCGGGAGGGATGGAACACATCCAATGCGTCCATTTTTTCGCCTGTTCCGATAAACTTGATGGGTTTATTTACCACACTGCGGATTGACAATGCAGCACCGCCACGGGCATCACCGTCTAATTTGGTCAGTATTACGCCGTCAAAATCGATACGGTCATTAAACTCTTTGGCAGTATTAACCGCGTCCTGACCCGTCATGCTGTCCACTACGAACAGAGTCTCACTGGGGGAAATGGCATTCTTAATGGCAGCAATCTCTTGCATCATTTGCTCATCTACCGCCAATCGGCCTGCCGTATCTACTATCAGCACATCGTACCCGTAAGTCCGCGCTTCGGCAACTGCTTTTTGGGCTTTTTCTACCGCATTCGTCTCGCCTTCGTCCGTATAAACTTTCGCGCCGACCTGCTCACCCAATACGCGCAACTGCTCAATGGCTGCAGGGCGATAAACATCACACGCCGCAAGCATCACTTTTTTGTTTTTCTTGCTGATCAGGTAATGCGCCAACTTGGCAGCATGGGTCGTCTTACCTGAACCCTGCAGACCTGACATCAATATAATGGCAGGATTGCCTTTCAGATTCAGCTCTGTGGCTTCGCCGCCCATCAATGCAGCCAATTCGTCGTGCGTAATCTTAATCATCAACTGACCGGGACGAACCGCTGTCAGCACACTTTGACCTAACGCCTTCTCTTTTACACTGTCCGTAAACTGTTTGGCGGTCTTAAAATTGACATCCGCTTCCAGCAATGCCTTGCGGATATCTTTGACCGTTTCGGCGATATTGATTTCGGTGATACGACCTTCACCTTTTAGAATTTTAAAACTCCGTTCTAAGCGTTCACTTAAGTTATCAAACATTTTTATCCAATTTAATTTGCGTGCAAAAGTACAAAAAAATTTGCAAATATGCAAATAAAATAGTAATTTTGTGCTCAATTATGAAAAAAAGAATTCTTTACTTCGTTATCGCGTCCTTGTGGGCGTTGCCTATAGGGGCGGTCAAAAAGGAAAAAGCCCATCCTATTATTCATGCTCAATATCGTCTGTCTGCTACTGCCGGCTGGCTCAATCACGACGACAAAGTGGCGGGCTCAAAAGAAATGACGGGACTCACTTTCGACCGTCCTTTCGTAGTCGGGGGTACTTTCGCGGTTGAGTTTATGCCGACCGACAAGAATTTGGGACTTCGCCGTTGGAATAATTCGTCCATCGGGTTGGCACTTACCGTGCTCGACCTTGGGCAGCAGCAGTACTTGGGGCAGATTATCGCGCCGCACGCGTATGTCAATGTGCCGTTGGTACGACGGGAGCACTTCATCTTTGGTATTCGTCCGGGATTGGGAGTCGGATTTGCGACCAAGACTTATGCCAACACGGTGCCCGAACAGTATCGGTGGGAAGAATACAAACTCAACGGGCAGCAGATTGCCAATGTCTCTATCGGCAGCATAGCCAATGCGTGGATTACAGCAGGCGTGTATATGGATTTTCCCATCAAAAAAGGTTGGTCTTTTACTTTTTCGGCTACTTGGCAACATTTAAGCAACGGCAGTATTATGACGCCTAACGCCGGTTATAACATGTTCAATGGCGAATTGGGCTTGGCATACATGCCCGAAACGAACTCCAAGGGGTCACACTATGTGCCGCCTATGACACTTGTTCCTGAAGAGTTATACGATGGCGTTCGCAAAAAATGGGATGTAGAAATCGGTATTGCCGGCGGTTGCCGTAGTGTCTATTACAGAGACCGGCAGTGGTTTGGTGTTGGGTCCTTCTCTGTCGCCGCACACTGGCAACCTGTCAGCATTTTCCGGTTAGGCGGAGGCATTGATGTCTTTTACGACGGTGCTTATGCGGCTGTCAATGACGAGTTCGCAGCAGCCAATCCGGGAGCTCCCGTCACTTATTTCGGCAAGACCTATTTGGCAGAAAGCAATGTCAGCAACTGCTTTCGTGTCGGTATCAGCTTGCAGCCCGAGATGGTATTGGGCAATCTGACTTTTGGTTACCATTTGGGCATTTACCTATACGACCCGGTGAAGAACTTGGAGCCGTACAAAGAAGCAGAGAAAGGACTTAACCGGGGAATCTTCTACAAATACGACCCGATGAAGGCAAGCACTTATCAGGACGGATGGTTTTACCAAAAGTTACAGCTCAAATACCTATGCACCAAGCATTTATATGTTCAACTCGGACTCAAATTGCATATTATGAAGGCAGAGTTTATCGATGCCGGATTGGGTATTAAGATATAACAAAATCGTAAAAAAATGTGCAAACGCTTGCATATGTGAAAAAAAAGCAGTACCTTTGCACTCGCTTTTTGAAAAAGAAGCGCGGCGGGAAGTAGTTCAGTCCGGTAGAATGCCTGGTTTGGGACCAGGTGGTCGCAGGTTCGAATCCTGTCTTCCCGACCAACACAAATACACACAACACTATTTATCATTGCAAGAAAAAAGAGCCGATTTCCCGACTCTTTTTTCGCTTTAGAATGTGGCTTTATGCCTATTTTTCCATCAATTTCTTATACAGATTCTTCGCATCTACTGCTTTGCCAATCAGAGCGTGCAGGTCTTCTATCTTGATACGGTCTTGCGCCATTGTGTCACGATAGCGAACAGTCACACAGCCGTCAGTCAATGTGTCATGATCTACTGTTACGCAGAACGGCGTACCGATGGCATCTTGACGGCGATAGCGTTTGCCGATGCTGTCTTTCTCGTCGTATTGGGTCTTGTAGTCAAATTTGAGCATATCCATTATCTCGCGTGCTTTTTCAGGCAGTCCGTCTTTCTTGACCAACGGCATTACGCACACTTTGACGGGAGCGAGTACAGGAGGCAAATTCAGTACGACACGCATGTCGCCGCCCTCTAATGCTTCCTCTTTGTATGCTGCGCACATGATAGACAGGAACATACGATCCACGCCGATAGAGGTCTCTATCACATATGGCGTATAACTCTCGTTCAATTCGGGGTCAAAATATTCTATTTTCTTGCCCGAGAACTTGGCATGTTGGCTGAGGTCAAAGTTCGTACGGCTGTGAATACCTTCTACCTCTTTAAATCCGAACGGCATAAGGAACTCGATATCCGTAGCGGCATTGGCATAGTGGGCAAGTTTCTCGTGGTCGTGATAGCGGTATTTCTCGTCGCCCAGTCCCAGTGCCTTGTGCCATTTCAGACGGAACTCTTTCCAGTGCTTAAACCACTCCATCTCCGTGCCGGGTTTGATAAAGAACTGCATCTCCATCTGCTCAAACTCGCGCATACGGAATACAAACTGGCGTGCCACTATCTCGTTGCGGAACGCTTTTCCTATCTGAGCAATGCCGAAAGGAATCTTCATACGACCGGTCTTTTGCACATTCAGGTAATTGACAAATATGCCTTGCGCGGTCTCGGGACGAAGATAAATCTTCATATTGCTGTCTGCAGTCGAACCCATTTCCGTTTGGAACATAAGGTTAAACTGGCGCACATCGGTCCAATTGCGGGTGCCGGAAATGGGGCACACTATTTCCTCGTCCAATATGATTTGTTTGAGTTCAGCCAGGTCGCCTGCGTTCATCGCTTTCGAGTAGCGTTCATGCAGGGCGTCCCATTTGGCTTGGTGCTCCAGCACGCGAGGGTTGGTTTGACGGAACATCTGCTCGTCAAACGAGTCGCCAAAGCGCTTACGGGCTTTCTCGACTTCTTTGTTCATCTTGTCCTCTATTTTAGCCAACTGTTCTTCGATAAGCACATCGGCGCGATAGCGTTTCTTGGAGTCTTTATTGTCGATTAACGGGTCGTTAAAGGCATCCACATGCCCGGAGGCCTTCCATACCGTCGGGTGCATAAAGATGGAAGCATCAATGCCGACAATATTCTCGTGCAGGAGGGTCATTGAGTCCCACCAGTATCTCTTGATATTGTTCTTGAGTTCTACACCGTTTTGTCCGTAGTCATATACGGCTCCCAACCCGTCGTAGATTTCGCTTGAAGGAAAGACAAAGCCATACTCCTTGCAATGTGCGACCAGTTTCTTAAATGTTTCTTCTTGAGTTGCCATAATATATTATTTTGTTTTTTTCAATTCCACGATTCACCAACTCACCAGTTCACCAACTCCTCGCTTCCCCTCTCACAAACCGACTGCAAAGTTACTGCTTTTTTTTGATATACGCAAATTTTTACTGATTTTTTGTAAATGAATAAAAAAATTTGCAGATATGCTTTTTTTTTCGTACCTTTGCACCGATTATTTTTAACACACTACACATACGCAACTGTTATGATTGCACCTGTACGCAGACATTTTGCTATTTTGCTTTTGTTATTGTTGGCTTTGCCTCTCATGGCTAACGATTCCATTGCCGCCAAACTTGACAATGTGGAAGATTCCGTCTTTAGCACTTTGAAGATTAAGCAGCGATTCTTTTACGGCTACAATTTCGATATTTACTACCACCACGACACGCAGGATTTTCAGCGTACCAACGGCTGGTCTATGAGCATCATGCCCGAGTTTGGCTATCGAATCAGTCCCAAGGCGCAAGTCGGTTTGAGATTCGGAGGGTCCTATTTCTCACAACGGGACACCTACTATACTTACGATTTTGGCACGGGAGACGAGCGCAAGGAGAACCTTCTTGTCATGGGTGGCTCGTGGGAAGTCACTCCTTACGGAAGGTATCGGCTGAAAACGCTTTTCAAGGGGACTGTAGGTATTTGGATAGACTTGCACGGATATGCCGGCATGGAGTTTCCGCGGGTCGTAGAGGGGAATCCTGACGGCACCGAGTATGCAGGGCTGCTGCATTCCATTTCCTATGGTATCCAATTGGCGCCGCTCATTACATATCAGTTCAATCGCAAGAGCACTTTCAACCTTTTCATTTCCATTATGAGTCTTGGTTATAGCGGAACTACTTTTGTGTACCAGACAGACGATGGTGGCAGATACCACGAGTACAGTAATGACATTATTCTCTTCTCCGGCAAACTCAGTAACCTGCTTTCCAGCCAGTTCTCGCTCGGATTGTATGGTGTCAAATTCGGGGTGCAAAAGAATTTCTAATATATACGGCTCGATTGTCAATATCTTAAAAATCGTCAGTTTTTGCCTTCAAGCCACGATGAACGAACGGTGAGTATAGGATGAGCGAACGGTGAACGAATGGTTATTTACCGTATTTTTACCGATTTTGCACCGCCAATTCATAAAAATAGAAAATAATTGCCCGTAAATTTGCTATATTGAAAAATTATTTGTATCTTTGTGCTTGATATTTAGTTAAAGTTAGTATTATGCCGTCAAGTGAATATAAAAAACATCTACTCTTCGAAGACGAGATAATCGTTTCGAAAAATGATGGGTCAAAAAAAAGAGTGTTTACAGACCCTCATGAAGCTCATGCTTATTATGAAGATATTCGTACGGAAGAATTGCAAGATGAAGCGGCTCGTGCTCAAATAACGGCTGTTGAACAAAATAAACAAATATTAAAAAATCAGCAAAAGCTTATTGAAAATCAACAAAAGGGCACTCAAATGCCTCGTTTTAATGCTCCTCAAATAACTCATCAAGTATTAGACCCCCAATACAAGGAGTGGCT
The DNA here is from genome assembly GCA_024399835.1 of Paludibacteraceae bacterium. Classification (GTDB taxonomy): domain Bacteria; phylum Bacteroidota; class Bacteroidia; order Bacteroidales; family Paludibacteraceae; genus Colicola. The sequence continues at coordinate 975 of JAKSNK010000030.1, read as the reverse complement.
TCAGTTCCAACAAGAAACAGACCCTGCATATCTAAAATGGAAAGCAAAGAAGGAAGAAGATGCTCGTCGTATTAGAATGGAAAATGATAGGAAAAGAAGAGAATACGAAGAGAAAGAACGACTCCATCGGGAGGAACAAAAAAAAAAAGGAACAGCAAAGGAAAGAGGAAGAAAAAAAACTAGTGCAGAAAAGATGTCTTGAATTAGAAATAAAATACTTAAAGACTAGACGATGCTCAAAAAGTGACAAAATTTTTATGTCATCTAATTCGTCAAATAAAGAAATTATTGATATTCTTCGCGTTTCAAGAGATTTAGATGTTCTTCGTGCTTTATCTCATAACGAAAATATAGCAGCAAGCATAAAAACAAAAATAGTAGATAGAATTGATAAGTTAGTGTCAAGTTCTAAAAAGGCAGAAGAAGAAACACAAAAACAACAAGAAAAAGATGCTTTGGTTGATAGTTGTGCAATGAAGATTATTCTTATATGTATTTTGGCTATAGTAGTTCTCGTGACACTTGCTAGCTTGGGCTAATTGTCTTTTTATAGCATTTATAGGTGTAAGCATATTTAGTTAAGTAATAACGCTTTATGTAACTTATCCACACACAAAAAAGGATGCAACATCGTGCATCCTTTTTTGTGTATTCCCAAAGGGATTAGGCACTTACTTGCTTAATTTTGTTCGTTTCTGTTTAACTCAAGTACAATATCCTTCTCCAACTGCTCCGGCGTGGTCATACTGCTGTACCGACCTGTCACATTGCCTTGGCGGTCAAGCAGGAACTTGGTAAAATTCCACTTGATGGCATTGCCTAACAGCCCTTTGCCTTTCTTTTGACTTTTGAGCCAACGGTAAATAGGGTGCTCGTTCTTACCATTAACATCTATTTTGGAAAACATCTGAAACTTGACGCCATAGTTAAGCACGCAACCTGCTTCGATGGAATGTGCATCGCCGGGTTCTTGCT
>JAKSNK010000003.1 GCA_024399835.1 Paludibacteraceae bacterium | reverse complement strand
AAGATGACGATTTTGAGAAGCGTGTCGCTCTGCTTGCTAACGAAGCCAAGATGAAGAAAGAAAATAGTAAATATCGTACAGAGGCAACTATTAAAAGTATTGTTAGCAACGTAATCCGACCATTAATTGCGGATTTGGATGTCTCTGTAAAAGCACTTGCGCCATTTTATTCAAGTCAAGAGGTATCACTTATTAAATTAAGTAAAAGTGGTACGGCAACAAAATTGGACATAGATGATATTTTGAATGATAATCAAAATCTTGTGGGATTAAAGCGATTGCGTATCCGTATTGTATTGAGTGAACCTACTGATTTATTGACCAATAAAGCGGCTGAAATGCTTGATGTGCTATCTTTGTTTGGACCGAAAAAATATGTTTTTCAAATAGGCAATACAAGTTATACGTATGAATATTATACGTTGTTAGATGAAAAAGATCGTAAACAATTTGTTAAGACCATTCAAGATTTATTGTATGATGCCATTAAAATGAAAGTAGAAAAGAAGTAAAGTAGAAAACAATAAAACATATAACTATGAAAGCAAAATTAAGCGAGTGGTTGAACAGTTTGTCGGGGTCAATGGGGAAGAATTATTATGCTGTGCCCTGTCCGCATGAGCCGGGATATTGCATTATTCGTAAAAAGCCGGGACCGCGCAACCCCAAAGGCAAGCGCACCAACCGTTGGATCATGCCAGAAACGCAAGCGGCGCCTGTACGGGCATTCAAGCAGAATCAAGCCAAAGCCAGTGCGATATACAACGACCCTGTGCAACGGGCACAGTATGAGCAGGAATACCAAGCATGGCTTCGCGACCAAAGCCGTCACGGAAAGGATTATCGAATCAACGGAAAGATAGTACGGTATCTATGGGACTATGTGCGAATTAGAGTCAATGAGGAGAATCAACTGCCTAAATAACCGCTCTTGCCACCTATTTGCCGACTGGTTGCCATCTGTGTGGGTCGGTTTCTGCTCGGTTTCTGCTCGGTTTGTGCTCGGTTCACATGGCTGTCGTAATGCTGATAATATGTTGATAATATAAATACGTATAATGAAAATACCTATGAATATACCGCAAGGATATAAATCTTCGCCACTTGGCATTATTCCCAAAGATTGGGAAGTCAAGAGGTTAGGGGAGGTGTGTGTAAATGCAGGAGAATATGGTTTGAATGCACCAGCGGTTGATTATAATCCTGCTTTGCCAACATATTTGCGTATCACGGATATTGATGTTGACGGAACATTTATCCAAAGTGATAAAAAATCGGTTATGGTAGATAATGCTCTCGATTATTATTTATCGGATGGGGACATTGTCTTTGCTCGGACAGGTGCAACAGTAGGAAAATCATATTTGTATAATCCCAAAGATGGAAAATTAGTATTTGCAGGTTTTCTTATTCGTTTCTCTCCCGATAAAAATAAGATTGTTCCATATTATATTAAATGCCTTACAGAAACAATAGCATATCATAATTGGGTATCTACAATTTCTACACGTAGCGGTCAGCCGGGAATAAATGCACAAGAATATGCTTCGTTTCAATTTCCCCTACCACCCTTGGCAGAGCAGGAGCGAATAGCAGAATTATTGGGAACATGGGATAAGGCGATTGAGATGCAAAAACAACTGATTGACAAGTTGGAACTTCGCAAAAAAGGACTGATGCAACAACTCCTTACCGGCAAAAAACGCCTCAAAGGTTTCACCGAACCCTGGGTAGAAAAACAATTGTGTGAGGTATTTGATTTTTTTAAAGGGAATGGCTTATCAAAAGAAAAAATATGTCCAGATGGAATCTATAAGTGTATGTTATATGGTGAAATCTTTACACAATTTAACTATATAACCAGAGGACAATTCCATAGAACAAACTATAATGAAGGTTTTTTGTCAAAATCAGGGGATGTATTAATGCCTGGTTCAACAACTACAAATGGATATGACTTGGTTAAAGCCGTAGCAATAAATCAAGATAATATATTTCTTGGAGGAGACATAATCATTTTAAGAAAGAGAGATATACGAGATGATTCTTTATTTTGGGCAACCCTAATTTCAGAAATTGAACGGCAAAAAATCGCTGAAAAGACGCAGGGGATAACCATTATCCATCTTCATGCAAAAAATTTAATGGATATAAAATATAAAGTACCTACTTTATATACCGAACAAACTGCCATAGCAAATGTGTTATCAGCGTTGGATAACGAAATCCAGAAACAGACAGAAAAACGAGATAAATATATTGAGGAAAAGAAAGGGTTGATGCAAGTATTATTAACAGGTAAGAAACGAATATAAACAAACTATTATGTCCCCTATATCCTTCAAAGAAGATCATATCAGTCAGATACCGGCGTTGGCGATGCTCATGAAGATGGGCTATACCTATCTGACTCCGGACGAGGTGATGTCGCTACGCGGCAACAGCACAGGTAATGTGCTGTTGGAACAAGTGCTACGCCGCCAACTGCGTGAACTGAACACGATACAAGTGAACACGCAACGCACGGCATTGTTCACCGACCAAAACATAGAAAACGGTATTCAGGCACTCCGTAACGTGACGATGGTGGACGGCTATGTGGCTGCCAACCAGACTATATATGACCTGCTGACCTACGGCAAGACCTTAGAGCAGAGCATAGACGGTGACAAGAAAAGTTACAACCTGCAATACATCAACTGGCAAGACCCGTCCAAAAACGTGTACCATGTTACGGAAGAGTTTGCCGTAACGCGAGCAGGACGGCGCGACACTTACCGCCCCGACATTGTGCTGTTTGTGAACGGCATCCCCTTGGTGGTGATTGAGTGCAAATGTCCTCACATACAGGATTCGCTATCGGAAGCCATATCGCAACACCTGCGCAACCAAAAAGAAGACGGCATACGGAGCTTATTCCGCTATTCGGAACTGCTGCTCGCCATCAACAGAGACGGTGCGCGTTACGGTACTGCCGCCACACCTTTTGAGTTCTGGAGTACATGGAAAGAGCAGTTTATTGATTCGGCAGCAGCCGAGAAATACGAGGCAGAGGTAAATCAAATAGTCAACACCCCATTGGACGAGGAATCCGACCGCCGACTATTTGCTTCTCGGTATAAATATGTGGCTGCTGCTTTTCATGCCCAATACCAAAAGCCCATACAGCCGACTGAGCAGGACAAAGCACTCTATTCGCTGTGCCGTCCGGAACGGCTGTTGAAACTGATGTTCCGCTACACGGTGTATGACGGCGGAGTCAAAAAAGTGGCACGCTACCAGCAGTTCTTTGCAGTAGAACAGACCTTAGCGCGTGTACGCAATATGGAGCAGGGACACCGCCGAGGCGGCGTGATATGGCACACGCAGGGTAGCGGCAAGTCGCTGACGATGGTCATGCTGGCACAAGCCATCGCATTGGACGAGACGATACGCAATCCCAAAATCATACTGGTGACCGACCGCACGGAGTTGGACAAACAGATAGGCGACACCTTCAAGAAATGCGGCAAGACAGTACGGCAAGCCACCACCGGTGCCAACTTGTCCGAACTGCTGCAAAGTGATTCGGATGCGGTCGTCACAACCATTATCAACAAGTTTGAGACAGCAGTCAAGCGTATCCGCAAACCGCTGACCGACCCGAATATATTTGTGCTGATTGACGAAGCCCACCGCAGCCAATACGGCGAGATGGCCATCAACATGCAACGCACGCTGCCCAACGCCTGTTGCATCGCTATGACCGGCACACCGCTGATGAAACGCGAGAAGAGTACAGCCGCCCGCTTCGGGGGTATCATCCGTCCCGTCTATACAGTAGGTCAAGCCGTGGAGGACGGGGCTGTCGTGCCCTTGCTATACGAAGGACGCATCACTGAACAGACCGTGCGAGAAAACGCCATAGACCGTTATTTCGAGATGGTGAGCGCATCGCTGAACGAACAGCAACGCATCGACCTGAAAAAGAAATTCAGCCGTGCCGAGCCCCTCAGCGAAGCCGAACAGCGGCTATATGCCAATGCCTGGGACATATCTATGCATTATCGTGACAACTGGCAGGGCACAGGTTTCAAAGGGCAATTGGTATGCTCCAAAAAACGCATCGCCATCAAGTACAAACAGTTCCTTGACGAGATAGGTATCGTGTCATCCGAAGTGCTGATAACTTCCCCTGACACACGCGAAGGCGAAGATGAGGCATTTGGCGGCTCAAGCGACCTGTGCAACGCCTTCTGGAAAAAGACGATGGACAGATTCGGCAATGCTGCCAAATACGAAAAAGAGGTTATCAACAGTTTCCGCCACTCCGAACAGCCGGAGATAATCATCGTGGTGGATAAACTGCTGACCGGCTTTGACGAGCCCCAAAATACGGTCATGTATTTAGACCGGCAACTGAAAGAACATACTTTGCTGCAAGCGGTGGCGAGGGTCAACCGCGTATGCGAGGGGAAAGATTTTGGCTACATAATCGACTACAGCGGCATTTTGCGCAACCTGTACGAAGCATTGGACACCTATTCCAATGACGGGGAAGACGACATAGAGAAAAACGAGATAGAACATATCCTGACCCAGATAAACGAACAGACCGACCGCTTGCCGCAGACCTATTCCAACCTATGGGACCTGTTCAAGCAAGTGGACAATAAACGCGACTTGGAGCAATATGCCCGATTGCTGGCTCAGGAAGATATTCGGCAGAAATTCTACGACTTGCTGACCGAATATGCCAAAGCACTGAAAATGGCATTATCCACAATGGACTTCTATCGCAACACACCTGCGAAACAAATTGAACAATACAAGGAAGATTTGACCTTCTTTGTCAATCTGCGAAACGCGGTCAAACAGCGGTATTCGGACACGGTGGATTACAGACAGTATGAAAGTCAGATACAAAAACTGATAGATACCCATGTGGAAAGCAGCGAGGTAAAAAGTATAACTCCGTTGGTAAATATATTCGACCATGAGCAGTTTGAGCAGGAAGTGGAGAAGATAATCGGCACGGCAGCCAAGGCAGATACCATCGCCTCCCGTACTGCCAAATACATTAACGAAAACATGGACACCGACCCTGCTTTCTTTAAACGCTTTTCCGAACTGTTGCGCCAGACCATAGAAGACTACCGCCGAAACCGAATAGACGAAGCCGAATATCTGCAACGGGTGAAGAAACTGAAAGACGATGTGCTGGCGCATACCGATTCGGATATTCCTGCCGCACTGGACCGAAGCAATGCCGCCAAAGCGTTCTACGGTCAATGTATGGAAACAATGTGTGCCAAAGATACGGCACACAGCGAATCCGAAATGCGACAGATAGTTGCCGATGCCGCGTTGGCGATGGATGATATTATCAAACAACAAGCCGAGATAGTAGATTGGCAGACCAATTATGACATTATCGGACAGATAAAAATTCAAATGGAAGATTATTTGACCGACTATGTGCAACAGATACACGGTATCCCGTTGTCTTTTGACGAAATGGATGCGCTGATAGACAGTTGTGTGAATATTGCAATGCTATGGTACAAGAAATAAGTCACCTATCCGTACCGTTCGGCACAACGGTCATTGAGTGCGTTGTTTCATACGCCGACCGCAAGACGTTAGCCATTGTGGTCAATCCCGACCAATCGGTGTTAATCAAAGCCCCGGTGGCTGCATCCGAAGAACAAATAGCGGAGAAGATACACAAACGGGCGGCGTGGATACTGCGCCAGCAACGATTCTTCGCTTCTTTCGGGGAACAAATGCCGCCGAGACGGTACATAAGCGGTGAATCGCATTGGTATATGGGGAGACAATACTTGTTGCGGGTAACTCGTTCTGACCACAATGCCGTTCTATATCAGGGGTGTACTATCGAAATCATGCACCGCCCGCAATCCTCCCCGAAGAAATTGATGCAGGAGTGGTACAGAAGCCGTGCCAATGCCAAATATACCGAACTGATGGCTTCAATCGCGGCACGCTTTGCACGCTACGGTGTACAGCCGTCAGGAATAGCCATACAGGAAATGACCACACGCTGGGGCAGTTGCACACGAAAGGGAAAAATTATTCTTAATCTTGAACTTATCAAAGCCCCGCGCCCGTGTATAGAATATGTGATTACACACGAGTTGTGCCACTTGGTACATGCTAACCATACACTTGCTTTTTACCGGTTACTGGAACAGGAAATGCCGGATTGGAAACGGTGGAAGCGTAAACTGGATGCGTATATGTTTGGCAATTAATTAGCCATATTACGCTACTAATCTTTAGATGCCGTAATTTTGTATATGTCTCTTGCTTCGAGATTGCGTTTGTGGTAACCGTGTTTTGCCACATAATACATGGCATTTACCATCTCTTTCATGGCTGTACTTTTTATTATGCGTGTTTTATCACCCGACGATTAAGTGCGTCCCACCACCGGGCAGGCAGAACAGCATGCAGACCTATCATCCAATTTGCCCCTAACCCCGGTTGATAGCGCAAGCGGGGACAATGTGCATTCACTGCCCTACAGATGGCTCTGCATACCTTATCCGGTCCGGAGAGCAGATTGGATGTGTATAATTGGCGCATCAGCATGGCTTCCTTGCTGGCGGCATCTTCATATACCGTTCCTTGAGACGAGGCAGACAGATGGTCGGCTGCTATTAGCCCCCAGTCGGTCTTAATGGCACTCGGCTCAATAATGACCACATCTATTCCGTATGGTTTAACCTCCATACGCAAGGCATCCGATAGTGCCTCAACGGCAAATTTGGACACATTGTACCACCCGCAATTGATTAATGTCACTTTGCCTGCAATAGAGGCGATGTTGATGATTCGTCCGCTATGTTGGGCACGCATGGTCGGGAGAACAAGTTGGATAAGTCGTGCCATGCCGAATACATTCACTTCCAATTGGCGGTGTGCCTCCTCTGATGTTACATTCTCTACGGCACCGAGCGAACCGTAACCTGCATTGTTGATAAGCACATCTATACGCCCCTGTTCGGCTAATAAAGTGCTGACTGCCGTTTGCATGGAATTCTCATCCGTTACATCCATCGCGAGAATATGCACACCTGCGGCGCACAGGGGTTGCATCCGCTCTACGCGCCGTGCTGCGGCATAGACGATATGTCCTTGCTCTGCCAAACTCTTAGCAGTTTCATAACCAATGCCGCTACTGCCTCCTGTAATCAAGATAACTTGTCGTTTCATGTCTTGTTTCTCCTGTATGGGTATAAACCCTTACCAGCGGTTGTAATGGATATTGTCGGCATTCCACTTGTCTTTTACTTCCGGCTGCTCTGCAGGTACTCCTACCGGAACAATGCACAGCGGAATGATATGCTCGGGCAATCCCAATAGCCGTTGTGCCGCTGCGGCACGGTCCATGTTGGGGTGCAAACCCGTCCATACTGCTCCTAATCCCATGGCATGCGCTGCCAAAAGGATATTCTCGGTAGCGGCACTGACATCGTTTATCCAAAAACCTTCACTGCCTTCAATCGCTTTGCTTAGGTCGCCGCAAGGGATAATGGCACATGCCGGATGCTGGTCACAACGCGAATAGGGAAACTCCTGACCCAATTGAGCCAGAACGCTGTCTTCCGTAATGACGATAAACGCCCACGGCTGGTGGTTGAGGGCACTCGGCGCCGACATGGCGCATTGAAGTAAGATCTGAATTTGGTCATCGGAGATTTTTTCTCCCGTGAACTGGCGCACCGATACACGCGTGCGGATGTTCTCGATAATGTTGTCCTGTTTCATCGTTTCAGAATTGGTGACTGGTGTTTGACATCCTGTCAGCATAATGCCAAGCAGGGTAAAAAGTAAAGTTCGTTTCATAGTAAATACAATTAGGTCACAAAATTACTAAATTTTGCAGAACTTTCCAAATAATTTTGGATATTTCAAAAAAAAAGTGTAATTTTGTGATGTTAATCATTCTTTTATCGTGAAGATTTTAGTTGCACCGTTGAATTGGGGATTGGGTCATGCTACACGCTGCGCCGTCTTGGTTCGTCGCTATTTGGCAGAGGGACACGAAGTGGTCTTGGGTGGAGATGGCGACAGTTTGGTGTGGATGCGGCATTATTTTCCCCAACTGCGGTATGTGCAGTTGGCAAGCTTGGAATTGACATACAGCAAGCGCAATAGTCAGGTCGGTGCCATGTTGTGCGCCTTGCCGCGCCTCATTCGTTGGAGTTGGGAAGATGCCGCACGACTCCGTCAGTTATTGGCAACAGAACCGTTTGACCTGATTATCTCGGACAACCGCTTCGGCTTGTATGTGGATCATGGTGATGAATGTGCCTTTCAATGTGTGTATATTACACATCAGTTGTGGATTCGTCTGCCACATGTATGGCGGTGGTTAGAACCGCTGACAGCACGGATACATGCCCGTATATACAACCGCTTTGACGAAGTATGGGTGCCGGACATTGCGCATAGAGACAAATCCCTGTCGGGCATATTGGGACATCCTGACAAAGTACCTGACAAGGTGCAATATATTTCTCCGCTATCCCGGTTTGAAGGACTGTCAATAGACAGGCGTGAGCAGCGGTATCAGCGCGTAGTGCTGCTGTCGGGGTTAGAACCGCAACGCAGTCTGTTTGAGGACCAAGAGGTTCTCACGGCGCACAAAGATGCCGTGACTACATTGGTTGTGAGGGGCAAGGTAAAAGAACCGTTTGTGGCGGTTACATCGGGCAATGTGACCAAAGTGCCGTGGTTGGACGATAATAGTTTGGCATCGGCTTTGACAGCGGCAGACGAGATCGTGTGCCGAAGCGGATATTCCACTGTCATGGACTTGGCGGCATTGGGCGTTTTGCAAAAAACTCGCTTCGTACCTACGCCTGGACAACCCGAACAGGAGTATTTGGCAAATTTATTTGCTCGTTCCGATTATTTTTTGTAACTTTGTGCTATGTTTCATTTCTTCTCTATATTACTTCACCGTTTGACGGCATGGAATACCGGCGGAGAGGGTATTCATTCGCCACGCTTGTTCTATTTGGTACGCCATATCTTTTACGATACAGCCCGATTGTATGCGTGGGATGATATAGAGGAACGGCGACAAGCCATGTTGCGTGCGCCTAAAAAAATCCATATACGCGATTTCGGCACAGGACAAGATAGAGACGATTTGGTGATGCACATAGCGCAAAATAGCGTGATGAAACCGTCAAAAGCACAACTGTTAAGCCGCATTGTGAATTATATGAGCGGCAAAGAATATGTGCCGGAGCGGACAGACGGATTGACTATCGTCGAGTTGGGTACCAGTTTGGGACTGACTACGGCATATTTGGCTTCGGTGGATAGTCGCAACCGGGTAGTCTCTTTTGAGGGCAGCGACGAGATAGCCCAAATGGCAACCCTCAATTGGCAACATTTGCAACTGCACAATATATCGTTGCAAATAGGTCCGATAGACGATACCTTACATAATTACGCGAAGCGCGCACACGCGCGTATAGACTTTGTTCTGATAGATGCCAACCATACAGGCGCGGCAACTTTGCGATATTTCGAGTGGCTGCTGCCACTGATGGATACCAACGGAATCATCGCCATCGACGATATCCGTTATTCCCAAGATATGTATCGCGCATGGAAACGGATAGTTAGCCATGAGGGCGTAACTGCCACCATGGACTTGGGACAAATGGGACTGGTATTCTTCTATCCCAAGGTACAACAGAAACTTTATAAACTCCGTATATGAAAATTTACACCAAAACAGGAGACACAGGTCAAACATCGCTGGCATCGGGTCAGCGGGTGAGTAAGTCAGATGACCGCATCGAGGCATACGGTACGGCAGATGAATTAAATTCATTTGTCGGACTGTTGCGAAGCCGTATGGAAAATATGCCGTCAGAGGATGCACAATTGGAATGGATTCAAAATAAATTGTTCAACATAGGGGCATACTTGGCATGCGCAGAGGGCGAATGGATTATACCGGAAGATGTGGCACAATTGGAGCAGTGGATTGATGCCATGCAGGCGGACTTGCCACCCATGAAAGGGTTTGTCCTTCCGGCAGGGAATGAAACGGTCAGTTTATGCCATATTTGCCGAACCGTCACCCGCCGGTTGGAACGCCGTATGATGGTGATTGAAGACGAAAAATTTGACAAAAGCAAAAATAACGAAATTTTCAAATTTGTGAACCGTTTGAGTGATTTTTGGTTTGTTTTTGCCCAAAAATGCGGAAAAAATGCAGGAATTTCGCTCTTTTTGTGGAAAAAGTGAAAAAAAATTTGCAAGTTTAGAAAGTTTTTTGTACTTTTGCACGCTAATTTTGATATAAAGTACCTACTAAAAGACCAAAAACTATGTATTGGACTCTTGAATTGGCATCAAAAATAGAAGATGCTCCATGGCCTGCAACGAAAGAAGAATTATTGGATTATGCCAATCGTATCGGTGCGCCGATGGAGGTAATCGAAAATCTTCAGGAGCTGGAGGATGAGGAGGAAATATACGAGAGCATAGAAGATTTGTGGCCGGACTATCCGACTAAGGACGATTTCTTCTTTGACGAAGAAGAGTATTGATGATGAAAATGTACAATGCACAATGCACAAAGTAAATTAGTATTGATATTTCTGGCGTTCTCTTGTGTGACAGCAATGGCACAGACAGATCCTCAGATTGGTCAGTACATGCATTTGCAGACAACATACAATCCCGCAGCGGCGGGGGAAGGCGATCTAATGCGCGTGGCTGGTATGCATCGTATGCAATATACCGGTATTAGGGACATGCCGATGTCCACCTATTTCGCGTTTTCGTCACCTTTTAATATAAAAAAGACTAAACATGCTGTGGGCGTTCGCTTCTTGAATGATAAGTACGGGTATTTTATGAACCAGACTTTTCATCTGCAATACGCCTATCGCCACAAAGTGGGTAAGGGATACCTGAGTGCCGGAGTTGATTTGGGATTTGCCAATATGAGTTTCAAAACCGATAGTGTGAATTTGGAGCAAGTAGTCAGCGAGGCAGGAGGAGAAGGATTCTATAGCGCCAATGACCCCGCGGTTCCTAAAGGAAACGGCAAGGACGGAAGCAACGGAATGGCGTTTGATATGGGTGTAGGTATCTATTATAGTGCCCCGACTTGGTGGGTGGGTGCCAGTTATAGCCACTTGACCCAACCGAAAATAGAATGGAGCGACTTGGCTTCGATTCGCATGGTGGGCACACTCTATTTGGCAGGCGGATACAATTGGAGATTGAAGCATAATCGCAATTGGGTACTCAAACCGAGCGTGATGGTGATGACGGACTTTGCCAACTGGGATGTCAATCTGACGATGATGGCGGAGGTGAGAGAACGGTTTAGGTTTGGTGCAGGATACAGAATAGCGGGAAGCGTGAATCTGTTGCTCGGCGTAGATATTATCAATGGGTTGCAGTTAGGTTATACCTACGAACTTCCTGCCAATCGATTGCTCAAGGCAACTTATGGGTCGCACGAGATATTCCTTTCTTACGGATTCAATGTCCTTAAACCCAAACGGACGAACAAATACAAGAGTATAAGATACTTATAAAAACACAAATTGAATATAATAACACATTAACAATATGAAAATCGGTAAAATTCTTTCTGTAGTGGCAGTGGTCGCATTATTTGCTTCTTGCAATGGTCCTGCCGGTGAGTTGGTTGGCGTACAGCGTGCCACCAATTTCAAAGAGGCCAATCCGTATGGTATGGTATTTATCAAGAAAGGTTCCTTTATGATGGGTGAAAACACCCAATCGGCTATTTTCCATCAGCCGGACAATATCCTCATGGCTACGGTGGAGCCGTTTTGGATGGACGAAACCGAGATTACCAATAATGAATATAAGCAGTTCGTTTATTGGGTGCGTGACTCTATCGCATATACGCTGCTGGTGAATGCCGGTTTGACCGACTATGCTATTCAACCCAAGGATGACGATTTTGACGAGGAGAACTTCCGCATCAATTGGAAAAAGCGTATCCCGTGGAATAGCAAGGACGAAGAGGAAAAAGAAGCTCTGGAGCCCATGTTCTACGAGGGTGGCGGACTTCGTACTATCGCCTTGCACTATAATTATACTTGGATGAACTATGACCAAGCTCAACTGCCTCAAAATAAATTTGATGTAGCTAAAGGACGCTATCCCGAAAATGCGACCTCTCGTGTCGATACTTTCTGGGTGGATGAGAACGGTTGGATTCAAGATAGCACCATCGTGCGTCCGTTGCGCGAACCGAAAGATTTGCTGACCAACAAGATTATCAGTATCTATCCCGATACGATGGTTTGGATTCGCGATTTCCAATTCGCTTTCAACGATCCTATGTTAGTGGGTTATTTCGCTTTCTTGGGCTATGCTGATTATCCGGTAGTCGGTGTTACATGGGAGCAGGCACACGCTTTCTGCCATTGGCGTACCAATTACTTCTCTTCTGCATACGATGTTGACTTCCAGGCATATCGCTTGCCGACAGAGTCGGAGTGGGAATATGCTGCTCGTGGCGGTCGTAAGATGGCAATGTATCCTTGGGGCGGTAATTATGCCCGTGATGCCAAGGGTTGCTTCTTGGCTAACTTCAAACCCTATCGTGGCGCTTATAATGATGATACCGGAACGATGACCATGAGAGTGGCTCAATTCCGTCCGAATGATTTCGGTCTGTTTGATATGGCAGGTAATGTGTCGGAATGGACTTCATCCAGCTACAATCCGTCTGCCAATACTTATGTGAGCGATGTCAATCCTGAGTTCCAATATATGGCGCGTAAGGATGATAGCGACATGATGAAACGCAAGGTCATTCGTGGCGGTAGTTGGAAAGATATCAGCTACTTCATGCAATGCGGTGTGCGCTCATTCGAGTATCAATACGAGAGCCGTCCTTATATAGGATTCCGCTGCGTTCGCTCATTCATAGGAGATTAATATACAAAAAAAATACAAAAAAGATTAATTTAAGTTTTTATTATCATGGCTACAGTAAATCAAAATGCTTACGAGAGTTGGTACAACTCGTTCGAGGGAGAGAATGAAGGTAAATTCATGACTTGGTATCATTCGTACGAAGGAAAGAAGATTATTAACATCATTTATTCCGCCGGTGCTTCGGTCGTTATTATCGGTGCATTGTTTAAAATTCTTCACTGGCCGGGAGCAAGTATCGTGTTGATGCTCGGTATGTTCACCGAGGCATTCTTGTTCTTGATTGGTGTGTTGGAAGCTCCTCATGAGGAATTTCACTGGGCAAATGTATTCCCTCAATTGATTGAATACGGTTCTCCCGAAGCGCGTGTAAAACGCTCCAAAGAACAATTGGGTATGGCTCCTATGGGAGGTGCAGCAGGCGAAGCTCCTAAAGCAGGCGTATCTGCTTTGAGCGATAGCGAATTGGAAGCATTGAAAGGTTCGTTGAACGATTTGGCTAAAACAGCAGGTCAGTTGAGTGAACTGGGTAAGTTGGCTACTTCTACCAATAAATTAGGTGAAAAGATGGATGCTGCCAGCGAAGCAGCTGCTAAATATGCTGAGAGCGCAATAAGTTTGGGCGACAAATCCGCTGCTCTCAGCGAAGCATACAACTCTATCGCTTCCAATATGCAAAATATGGTTGCAGGTAGTCAGGCATGTGAAAAAGAAATGGGCGCAATGAGCCAGAAAATCAGTTCGTTGAACGCTGTTTATGAGTTGCAACTGAATGCTGCTAACGCTCAGGTTGAAGCATACAAGGCACAGGCATCTGAAATTGCTACCGCTACCCAAAAGATTCAAGCCGTAGGTGCAAACTATGACAAGATGCAAGCTGCTGCCGGTGAAGCAATGAAGGCACAGGAAGATTTTGATGCCGCTCAAAAGAAATTGGCTCAACAAGTCGCTGACCTGAATAAAGTTTATGGTAATATGCTGAATGCTTTGGCTTAATGCCTTGCTTCTAATTGCAAATTTCAACTATTAACTCTAAAAATTAAAGAGAAATGGGTGGAGCGAAGAACTGTCCGGAAACCCCGAGACAAAAAATGATAGGTATGATGTACTTGGTCTTGACCGCCATGTTGGCATTGAATGTCAGTGCCGATATTTTGAACGGTTTCAACAAGTTGCGTCATTCAATGGAATCATCCATTAAATCTACGGATAGCCGTACGGATGATTTGATGAAGACTTTCGAAGCTGCTTATAGCAAGGACGAAGGCGGTAAAACCAAATATGGTCCTTGGTACGAGATAGCCAAGAATAATAAGAAAATGAGTGACGATTTCTATGATTACATTGAGCAATTCAAGTTGGAAATCGTTAATATGGTAGAGGGCGCACAATATGACAAGATGCCTGAGGAAATCAAGAATGGTTCAGATACCAATAAACCTCACCAATATGCCATCAATGAGAAAGACCCTAATACCGGTCGTACTCACGCCGAAGAGTTGCGCGCTCGTATGGATGCGTACCGTCAATATATGACTACTGCTGATTCAGAGTGCATCCAAAACAAAATGCGTGACCTCCAGTTCAAACACGAGTGGGAACAAAAGGTTGAAATGTACAATTCCTTGTTCTCTACAGGTACGGTAACCAACGAAGAGGGTGAAACCATTCCTTGGGAGCAATCTATCTTTGAGGAAATGCCTGCAGGTGCCGTGTTCGCAATGTTGACCAAGTATCAGAGCGATATCCGATTGGCAGAAAACGATATTTTGAACTTTATGTACAAATCTGCCGGTTCGTCTGACTTCGTTATCAACTCTGTACAAGCATTGATTTTGCCGGACAATGGTGAGTATATCATGCAGGGTGGTCACTATCGTGCACGCATCGTTTCCGCTGCTGTGGATACCACCAACTTGCCTATGGTCTATATCAATGGTCAGGAGTATGCAGACGGTATTTATGACTTGGTGGCTAACCAGGTTGGTCAGCACACCTACACCGGTTATATGTTGATGCCGGGTGATACCACGCACTATAATTTCGAAGGTAAATATACCGTAGGTGCACCTTCTGCATCTATCTCCAATGTGGATATGAATACCATCTATACCGGTTATGAGAATAAGTTCAATATCTCTGTTCCCGGTATGGCAGGAGATAAGATTAAGGTAAGTGCTACCGGTGCTACCGTTTCTCAAAAGAATGGTTTGTATATCATCAAACCTACCGATGGTGCCAAGACGGTTAAGATTTCCGTATCTGCCGAAGTGGATGGTCGTGTATCGCTGATGGGCTCCAACGAGTATAAAGTTAAACCGTTGCCCAAACCAAGTGCATTCCTTCTGTCCGGCGCAGAGACCTACGACGGTACTGCAAAAATATCGCTCAAGGCACTTAAGAGTTCTGATGCTCACTTGGAGGCAAGTTATGGTCCTGAAGGCGTGTTGGATTTGCCATTCACCATTGTCAGCTTCGAGATATATGCCGGTGGTCGTTATATGAAAACCGATGGCAATAAGTTTAGTCGTGATATGTTGACCGCTATCAATAAGTTGCGTGCTAACGATGTGTTAAGCATCATGACTATCAAGTATCGCGAGCCGAGTGGTAAGGTCAATACTTTGCCGAACTTGACTTTGGGCTTGAAATAAAAGATAAATCAAATACCTACAATATGAAGAAAATTAGTGTACTTGTGCTTTTTGTGTTTGCTGTTATAGCAGCCAATGCACAGCATACAATCAACTCGTTCTTTGCTCCCGACGGAACCGTCCGTTTGGAAACTCAGGAATTGAACGAAGCGGCTGACTCTATTGTCACCATTAAACACCGTTCGGAAGATATCGTTTGGAGGCGGGATATTTACCGCATTGTTGACATGCGGCAGAAACAGAACTTCCAACTGTACTTCCCTGTAGAACCGGACGATCCTACTTATGTGAGTTTGTATCGCCTGATTGTGGATGCCATCCAGAACCCTCGCAAGAGTATCAACCAAACCACTAGAGAAGAGTTTTACGATACATTGCATATCTTCTATCCGAGTGAGCGTGTTTTGAAACCCTTATTGTCAATAGATAACATTGTTCCCAGAAACAAGATTATCGACCAATTTGTGGTAGGTGGTATCGGTGAGTTGGATCGTGAGGATGAGACCTCTTACATCTTAAACTACGACAGCGTGTCTGATCAGTTGAACTTCCAACCGTACAACTATCAAACGTATGTGCGTAACCAGTTGAAGTATTTGGTGTACGAAGTGATTTTCTTCTCTCGCGCTACATCTCGTATGTACCGCAAGATTGTGGCAATTGCTCCATTACAGCCGGATCAGGCAACTGGTGGACCCGAAGAACCCGGTCGCTTTATGCGTGAATCCGTTAAGTTCTGGATGTTGTATGATGAATTGCGCCCCTATTTGGCATCGCATTATATGATTCCTACCCAGAACGAAGCTAAACGCGTTACCTTCGAGGAGTTCTTTGAAAAGCGGCTGTTCTCTAGTTATATAATTGGCGAAGGAAACATGTATAACCGTATGATCTTGGATTATTGCTTTACCGAGGAAACTGCTAAGCAAGAGCAAGCTCGTATTGAATATGAGTTGCTTACCTTTGAACAAGATTTGTGGGAATACTAATTTATAATGAATAAAAAGGCAGGCGCTTGCCTGCCTTTTTTGGGTTTATAAGCATTGGAAACAAACATCTATGAAGCAACGATTCTTTAATATGTACCTCACGACTACCATTAGTGTGGCATTGGTGTTATTTTTGGTCGGTTTGGAGTGCGTGATGTTGCTGTCTGCACACCAAATGATAGTGCATATCAAGGAGAATGTTGCTTTGACCATTTTGCTTAAAGATGACGCCGACGAAGAGCAAATCAGTCGTTTAGGTACTATCATTGAGTCGTCTCCATATTGCTTCCGGTCGCGGTATATATCCAAAGAAGAAGCGTTGGAAGAACATATCCGGGCATTGGATGAAGATCCGTCTAAATTCTTGGGCTATAACCCGTTGTCGAATAGCTATGAAGTCAATTTGCAGGCAGATTATGCTCAGGAGGATAGTATTCAAACGATTGAAGCGGGACTGATGACTTTGCCGTATATTAGCCAAGTTTCTCATCCTCAACAAATAGTCTCGTTATTGGATTTGCATATTGGCGAAATCAGTATGGTGTTGGTAGCAGTGGCTGCCATCTTGCTACTTATATCTTTTGCTTTGATTGTCAATACCGTCCGATTGCATGTGTATAGCAAGCGTTTCTTGATTAATACGATGCGCTTGGTAGGCGCTACGGCATGGGTTATCAAAGCTCCGTTTGTAAAACGCAATATCTTGTTGGGCTGTGAAGCAGGAGCTATCGCCATTGTCGCAGTAGCATGCGCATTGTATTATGTACACGCTCGTTTGGGTATATGGTTATTTGATATTACTTGGCAGAATATGTTGTTCGTAACGGTAGTTGTTCTGCTGGTTGGTATTTTGATTACACTGTTGGCATCGCTGATTGCTACAGGCAGGTATATACGAATGAAAACTGATAGAATGTATGAAATATAACATGGACAAAATCAATTTGATACTGATTGTGGTATCAACATTGATTATTTTAGTGGGTTTGTTTTTAATGGTTGGCGAGCCGAGCGGTGCTACCGAATATAATCCGGATATCTTTTCAACACGCCGTATTACGGTTGGACCGATGGTTTCGTTGGCAGGATTTGTACTGATGATAGTTGCCATCATGTATAAAAAGCGTAACAAATGAGTTGGTGGGAGGCATTGATATTAGGAATTATTCAGGGACTGACAGAGTTCCTGCCTGTTTCTTCGTCTGGGCATCTGACCATCGGTCAGACACTATTAGGTATTGAGTTCGCCGAAGGAGACATGTTGCTGTTTGATGTGTTGGTACATGCGGCAACTGTTTGTGCTACTTTAGTCATTTTATGGCAAGAAGTGTGCTGGGTGTTTAAGGGAACTTTTACAACGACTGCGTGGAATCCCGAGAAACAATATGCCGGCAAGATTATTCTTTCTATGGTGCCCGTTTTTATAGTGGGTATGTTCTTCAAGGATCAGGTGGAGGCCATTTTTGGCAGTGGACTCATTATTGTGGGTGTGTGCTTGATGATAACAGCCGGTTTGTTGACATTCGCACAATATGCTCGACCTCGTCAAAAAGAACAAATCACATGGTGGGATAGTTTAATCATTGGTATTGCACAGTCGATTGCGGTATTGCCAGGGTTAAGTCGTAGTGGCACTACTATTGCCACCGGTATATTGCTTGGCAACAAAAAAGAACAGGTAGCCCAGTTTTCGTTCTTAATGGTATTGATACCTATTTTAGGTGAAGCGTTCTTATCATTATTGGATATTTTGCAGGGAGAAGTAGAAACGCACTTGAGTATCACATGTATGGCGGTCGGTTTCGTCAGCGCTTTTGTTGTGGGTGCGATGGCATGCAAATGGATGATTAATATCGTTAAACGCCAAAAGTTAGTGTATTTTGCCGTTTATTGCTTGCTGATGGGTGGATTTGCATTGTGGTATGGACTTCGTTGAGGGTGAAATACTTGGTTTTGACAAACCGTATCGTTGGACTTCGTTCGATGTGGTCGGCAAAACACGGTGGCTGTTGTGCCATAAATTAGGACTGAAAAAACTCAAAGTGGGACATACGGGGACTTTGGATCCTTTGGCAACAGGTGTTGTGGTCGTTTGTACCGGTAAGAAAACTAAACAGATAGATCAGTTGCAACAACATGTCAAGGAATATGTAGCAACAATGCAATTAGGAGCAACGACCCCAAGTTTTGATTTGGAAAAACCAATCGACCAAACATATCCTACATCGCATATTACGCGCGAATGGATAGATACTGTTTTGCCCACATTCTTGGGTGAACAATGGCAAGTGCCGCCTGTGTTTTCTGCAGTTAAGGTGGATGGCAAGCGTGCCTATGAATTGGCACGAAAAGGGGAAGAAGTGGAATTGAAACCTAAATTGCTGACCATTGACGAGATTGAAGTGTTGCGCTTTGATGCCGACACGATGCAATTGGAGATACGCGTGGTTTGCTCTAAAGGAACTTATATTCGTGCTTTGGCGCGCGATATAGGACAAAAATTAAATAGCGGAGCCCACCTGATTGCCTTGCGTAGAACGCGTGTCGGAGATATTCGTGTCGAGGATTGCCTAAGTTTTGAGCAGTTTGAGCACATGATGGAAAATATAGAGAATAATTAGTTGTAGAAATAGAAGATATGAATCATTTTGACCAGTACAACATGAAACTCAGTCAGTTCAAATTCCGCTTGCCGGAGGAACAGATTGCGCAGTTTCCAAGTCCATACAGAGATGAAGCCCGCATGCTCGTACTTCATCGAAAAAGTGGAGAAATCGAACATAAACAAGTCAAAGACACGGTGGCATATTTTGGAGAAGGCGATGTCTTTATTTTCAATGATACGCAGGTCTTTCCTGCCCGCCTTTATGCCAAAAAGGAAAAAACAATGGCAAACATTGAAATTTTCCTTCTGCGTGAATTAAACCATGATTTGCGTTTTTGGGATGTGTTGGTAGATCCTGCCCGTAAAATCCGTATTGGCAATAAATTGTTTTTGGACGAAGATACCACGATCGTAGCGGAGGTGATAGACAATACCACTTCCCGTGGGCGTACTTTGCGCTTTTTGACTGATTACGATAATTCGGAATTTACGCAATATTTGTATAGTTTAGGCAATATGCCGTTGCCTAAATACATCCATCGTCCGATGAAAGAGGATACGCGTCGTGCGTTTGAGGAATTGTATCCAGAAATGACAGAAAAGGAATTGGATGAAGAACGCTATCAGACTATCTTCGCAAAAAAGATAGGTGCTGTAGCCGCTCCTGCGTCCAGTTTGCATTTTTCCAAACAATTGATGAAACGCATGGAAATAGCTGGTGTGGACTCGCAGTTTGTAACATCGCACATGGCATTGGGCAACTTCAAACCCATTGATGTAGAGGATTTAACAAAGCATAAGGTTGATTCTGAACAGATTTTTGTTGCTCAAGAGGTTGCAGATTCTGTTGAGCGCGCGCACGCTGCCCAAAAACATGTTTGTGCCGTTGGAACGGAAGTGATGAGGGCATTGGAGCATGTGGCAGGTACGGATGGTAATATCAAGGCATACGACGGTTGGACCAATAAGTTCATTTTTCCACCGTATGACTTTACCGTTGCTAACACTTTCTTCGTGAATTTCTATTTCCCTGAATCTTCTCAACTTTTGATGGTAGCTGCCTTTGCCGGCTTTGATCATACGATGAAGGCATACGAAGTCGCACTGAAAGAAGGATATAAGTTTGGCGATTACGGTGATGCGATGCTGATTGTGGATTGATTGTCCCATTGTTGGTTTCGTCAAATAAGATATTAGAATGGATGTCCAAATAGAGGACAGTTGGAAACAAGTACTGCAATCGGAATTTGACAAGCCGTACTTTGAACTGCTCACATCGTTCGTTAGGCGTGAGTATGCTGCCAAACAGTGTTTTCCTCCGGGTCCGCTCATCTTTAATGCTTTTAACTCATGCCCGTTTGCACAAGTACGGGTTGTTATTATTGGTCAGGACCCTTATCATGATGTCGGTCAGGCACATGGTTTGTGCTTTTCGGTAAACGAGGGGGTAGCCATCCCCCCCTCGTTGGAGAATATATACAAGGAACTGAATCGTGATTTGGGCAAACCGATTCCGAATACCGGTAATTTGCAACATTGGGCAAATCAGGGTGTTTTGTTATTGAATGCTACACTGACAGTGGAAGCCCATCATCCGGGAAGTCATCAGAACAAGGGATGGGAAGAACTGACTGATGCGGCTATCATGGCACTCTCGCAGCAACGGGAGCATATTGTGTATATGTTATGGGGTAGTTATGCACAGCGAAAAGGACAGATTATTGATCGTCGTAAAAACTTGGTTCTGACAGCACCTCACCCGAGTCCCCTGAGTGCTTATCGGGGCTTCATCGGCTGCGGACATTTCTCGGCTGCTAATGCCTATCTGGTGCAACATGGTCTATCCCCCATTGAGTGGTAATTAGTTAAAATCGATACCTGATATGAAGCGTCTTCTGTTAATTGATGCCTACGCGATGATTTATCGCGCTTACTATGCTTTTATTCGTGTGCCGCGAATGAACTCCAAAGGAGAGAATACAAGTGCTGTCTTTGGTTTTGTGACCACATTAGAGGACCTTTTGAAAAAGATTCATCCTACGCATATAGCGGTGGCATTCGACCCTCATGGTCCTACCTTCCGACACGAGGCATACACTGCATATAAGGCGCAACGCGAGGAAACGCCGGAAGATATACGCAATGCCGTCCCGATAATTAAGAATATCTTGGAAGCTATGAATATTGCTATATTGGAAGTTCCCGGTTTTGAGGCAGACGATGTGGTGGGAACGATGGCGGATAAGGCGGAACAGGCAGGGTTTGAAGTTTTTATGGCTACACCGGATAAAGATTACGGTCAACTGGTAACCGACAATATCCATCAATATCGTCCTCGCCATACAGGTGGATTTGAGCAAATGGGACCGCAGGAGGTATGTGCTAAATATGGCATATCTTCTCCGCTACAGGTAATAGACTTATTGGGCTTGATGGGAGATTCCAGTGATAATATACCGGGGTGTAAGGGCGTGGGCGAAAAGACTGCCGTTAGTTTGATTCAGCAATTTGGCAGTATCGAGCAGTTGCTGCAACATACCGGCGAACTCAAAGGAGCGCTGAAAATCAAAGTGGAAAGTCAAATAGAGCAGATACGATTCTCTAAGTTCTTGGCAACTATACGCAAGGATGTCCCGATTGAGTTGGATGAGACAACTTTATTGCTCAAAGACAAAGATTGGTCCCGATTGACTCCGTTGTATATGGAATTGGAGTTTAATTCATTGCTTAAAAACCAACCGGTAGCGGATAAAGTTGGTGTTAGTAAGAAAAAAGGTGTAACCAAGCCACAAGAAGCAACACTCGATCTCTTTGCAGGGATGGAAGATACAATGTCTGGCAATCCATCTTCTCCTGCTTATGATACGGTAGAGAATAGACTATGCTCTTATCTGCTTAATCCGGAAGTATCGTTTAACCCCTATAAAGAACCTGATTGGGAAGCATTAAAAGCAGATACTTCGTTGTGGAGTCTGTATCAGGATGTTGAATTGCCATTGGTGGATGTCCTGCGTGAAATGGAGCAGGTAGGGGTGCGTTTTGATGTAGATATATTAAAACAGGCAGAATGTTCGTTGAGCCAAGAATTGGCAATGTTAGAAGAGGATATCTATGCTTTGGCAGGAGAGACTTTTAACCTCAATTCACCGGCACAGGTGGGAGAAATTCTCTTTGAGAAAATGCACTTGGACGACAGAGCTAAGCGTGGGCACAAAGGGCACTATTCCACTTCCGAAGAGGTCCTGCAAAGTATCAAGGATAAGCATCCCATCGTGGGCAAAATATTGGAACAACGCGAACTGAAAAAACTCATTTCAACCTATATCAGCCAACTGCCTTCGTATATCAATCCTACTACCGGTAAAATACATACTACTTATAATCAAACAGTTACGGCAACAGGGCGATTGTCTTCATCTAATCCTAATTTACAAAATCTGCCGATTCGTTCCGAGCGTGGACAGTTGATTCGTCGTGCGGTAATAGCCGATCCGGGGTGCTATTTTTTGAGTGCAGATTATTCGCAGATTGAATTGCGACTAATGGCACACATGTCGCAAGATGAACACTTGGTAAGTGCGTTTTTGCAGGGAGAAGATATTCATACTGCTACGGCATCAAAGATTTTCCATAAACCTATTGAGGAAGTCACACGAGAGGAGCGTAGAAGAGCTAAAACCGCCAATTTTGGTATTATCTACGGTATTTCGGCATTCGGCTTGGCACAACAGTTGGAATGTAGTCGTGGTGAGGCAAAGGCATTGATAGACGGCTATTTTGATGCCTTCCCTAAAGTGATTGCATTTATCGAACAACAAAAATTTTTGGCGCGTGAAAAAGGATATGCAGAAACATTGTTTGGCCGTAAGCGCTATCTCCCGGATATATTAAGCCATAATTCAGTGGTTCGGAGTTTTGCAGAACGCAATGCAGTTAATGCACCTATCCAGGGTACGGCGGCGGACATTATCAAAATGGCGATGGTCAATATATCCCGTCGGTTAAAGAATGAACATTTACAGACACAGATGATTATGCAGGTACATGACGAATTGAACTTCAATGTGCCGGAGAATGAAATCGAATATGTTCAATCTATAGTGGCAGAAGAGATGCAGAATGTGGTTCATTTGTCGGTGCCTTTGGTTGCAGAATGTGGGGTAGGTCATAACTGGCTCGAAGCACACTGATTGGGACCGAGGGTTGACCGACACTTGACCGACACTTTCTACCCCTCTTTGCGCCTCTCTCTTAATGCAAGCCATCAAAACCTATACGGGCGAAATTGCATATGTATTTTTCGCCCTCTTTTTATCCTCTTTTGGTCTTCTTCTGCTACGGGGGATGACAGGGGGAATTTGTTGCAAAAATAATCATCTTTAACGCATGATGTGGGATTTTCCCCACACTTTTTTACTTTCTATCCGCAATAACATATATAAATTTGCATATTTGCAAAAAAAATGCTATCTTTGCACCCGATATGGAAAGAGCAATTTTAATAGGACTGATTACTCCGGAGCAGAGCGAAGAACGGACAACGGAATATTTGGACGAGTTGGCTTTTCTGGCAGACACGCGGGATATTGTGCCGGTCAAGCGTTTTATACAACGGATAGACAAACCTGATACCAATAGTTATGTAGGTTCAGGTAAGTTGCAAGAGATTCGTGACTTCATTATTCGCCATCAGCACGACGAGGAAGGACCGGTTGATTTGGTTATCTTTGATGACGAATTGTCTCCACGACAGTTGCGAAATATAGAACGAGACCTCAATTGGCGGGATAATCCTAAAGACCGCTGCGAGGTTCGCGTGATGGATCGAACCATCTTGATTCTCGAAATCTTCCTCCAACGCGCACAAACCAGTTATGCCAAAACACAAGTTGAGATGGCACATCTGCAGTATATGTTGCCCCGTTTGACACGAATGTGGACTCACTTGGATCGACAACGAGGTGGCGGAGGCACCAATCGAGGTACGGGTGAGACACAGATTGAAGCAGATAAACGCATGATAGGTCAGCGTATTGCTCTTTTACGGGAGGATTTGAAACGCATAGACCGGCAAATGGCAACACAACGACAGCACCGCGGTAAGATGGTACGAGTGGCATTGGTGGGATATACCAATGTGGGTAAATCAACGATGATGAATCTGTTGAGCAAATCGGAGGTGTTTGCCGAAAATAAACTCTTTGCCACATTGGATACAACCGTACGCAAGATGACAATTGATAACTTGCCGTTTCTTTTGAGTGATACGGTAGGATTTATTCGCAAATTGCCTCATAATCTGGTGGAAAGTTTTAAATCTACTTTGGACGAAGTGCGTGAGGCAGATTTGCTGATTCATGTGGTGGATATTTCCCACCCGAATTTTGAAGAACAATACAATGTGGTTAATCAGACTATAGCAGATATTTGCCAAGAACAGAAACCCACTATTGTGGTGTTCAATAAGATTGATGCTTTTACATATACACCCAAAGAGGAAGATGATTTGACACCAATGCGAAGGGAAAATATATCTTTGGAAGAACTGCAACGCACATGGATGGCTAAACTGCATGAAGATTGCATTTTTATCTCCGCCGCCCAAAAGGAAAATATTGATGCCTTGCGCGCTCTTATGTATGAGCGTGTAAAAGCTATTCATATCCAACGCTATCCATATAACGATTTTTTGTGGCAAAAGTACGAATAAGTACAAATAAATTTGTAAAAGTCATTTTTTTTTTGTACCTTTGCGCGCTAATATGGATATTCGTGCAAAAATAGGACTGATAGGTTTGTTACTTGTGCCGTTTTTCTGTATAGCACGGGCAGATGAACGCATGTATCGGTGTGAGCTTGGTATAGAGGGTGGATGCGGATACTATATGGGAGATGCCGCGAGTCTCCCCTTTATGAATGTGCGCGAGATGTATGGTGCCAATTTTCGCTATCGGTTTGATCAGCGATGGGCTTTGCAAGCGAAAGGAATTACGCACCGTATAGTGGGGAGTTATCCGGATGGTATGACAATTGCAGAGGATAAATGGACCAATCATTTAGTGAATCTGGATGTGGCGGCAGAGTTTAATTTCTTCCGATATGGTGGCAGATGCTATGACCGTCGCGTGAAACCATTTACGCCTTACATATTGTGGGGAATAGGGTTGTGCCTACATGGAGATATGAAAAAGGTAGCGGCTTATATGCCTTTTGGTGTAGGTATAAAATGGCAATTCGCTCCACGGTTGAATATGCAATTGGTATGGCAAAACAATTTGTATTTCTCCGATAATATGGAGAATGTGGACGAATTAAACAATTCGTATAACATGAATGGTTCAAATATATTTAATTGCGATTTAACGGGAACCATTAGTTTAGGAATGAGTTTTGAATTTGCAAGAGATAAGAAAATATGCAGGATGTGCAAACATTGATACAAAAAGACCGGATTCCTCAACATGTCGCCATTATTATGGACGGCAATGGTCGTTGGGCTAAGCAACATGGTTTGCAGCGTATGTTCGGTCATAAACAGGGCGTTCAGACCGTTCATAATATTACAACGGCAGCAGCAGAACTGGGGATCCGCTATCTGACATTGTATGCATTTTCTACGGAGAACTGGAATCGTCCTCAGGAGGAGGTGGACGCATTGATGGCACTGTTGGTGGATACGATTCGCAAAGAGACACCCACATTGATGGAAAATAATGTGCGTCTGATGACTATAGGCGACTTGAATCGTCTTCCGGAATTGACTCGTCAAAAATTTGTGGAGTGCTTGGAGCAAACGAGTCACAATACAGGGTTGAACCTTGTATTGGCGTTGAGTTACTCGTCTCGTTGGGAAATAACCAATGCTTTCAAGCGCGCAATTGACGATGCGCAAAAAGGTCTGCTGACTGCAGACGATATAGATGATGTCAAGGTGTCTGCTTATATGACTACGGCTGGCATACCCGACCCGGATTTGTTGATTCGTACCAGCGGTGAATATCGCATCAGCAATTTCTTGTTGTGGCAACTGGCATATTCTGAATTGTATTTTACCAATTGCTTATGGCCGGACTTTACGGTGGATGAGTTTTATGCCGCTATCGTGGATTATCAACATCGTGAGAGACGGTTCGGTAAAACGAGTGAACAGGTCTCAAAAATATAAAGAATTGATTCTTTGAAAAAGATACTTTACATAGTAGTTGCTTTGTTGCCGTTGTTGGGTTGGGCACAAACAGATTCCGTTCCTGAGATTGAATATAATTATCAGCGCAATACCTATGAAATTGCTGATATTCAGGTTACCGGTGCGGATAATTACGAAGACTTTGTGCTAATTGGATTCAGCGGCTTGGCAGCCGGTGATAAAGTGGACATTCCCGGCGAACAAATTACCAAAGCGGTGAAAAGATTCTGGAAACAGGGATTGTTTTCCGATGTCAAAATCTTAGCCACCAAGATCGAAGGTGACAAGGTGTGGCTGGAAATTCGTTTGCAACAGCGCCCGCGTATATCCGAATTGGAATATATCGGTCTAAAGAAAAACGAGAAAGAAGACATAGAGGTCAAAGTGGGTATCTCCAAGGGTAGCCAGATTACGCCTGATTTGAAAGACCGTGCGATTACTGTTATCAAGAAATATTTTGCCGAAAAGGGATTCCATAATGCGGATGTTATTATTCGCGAATACCCCGACAAAGACCATCCCGGATATACCAAAGTGGCGGTAAATGTAGACAAAAAGGAAAAAACCAAAGTCGGGAAAATCTATATCTCCGGTAACGAGGCATTGTCGGATGTCAAGATTAACAAGGCAATGAAGAAAACCAATGATAATAACATTGTCAATCTCTTCCGCCCGAAAAAGTTTGTGGCAGATTTGTATGAGCAAGACAAAGATGCTGTGATTGAGAAATACAACGAAATAGGTTTTCGTGATGCATATATCGTTTCGGATAGCGTGGTACCCAATCCGGAAGATCCTACTCGCGTGGATGTCTATCTGAATATTTTCGAGGGTGAGAAATACTACTTCCGCAAGATTGATTGGGTGGGTAATACCCTCTATCCATACGATTATCTTAATCGGGTATTGGGCATCTCTAAGGGAGATACTTATAACCTGAAACAGTTGAACAAACGCCTTAACGAAGACGATGATGCAGTAGCCAAACTATATACCGACCAAGGATACTTGTTCTTTAATGTTGAGCCGGTAGAGGTCAAGATAGATAACGATAGTATTGACTTTGAAATGCGTATTTATGAGGGTAAACCTGCCACTATCAATCAAATCAATATTGTGGGGAATACGCGTGTTTATGAGCATGTGGTGCGCCGTGAGTTATACACCAAACCCGGTCAGTTGTATAGTCAGTCTGATATCATGCGTTCCTTGCGTGAATTGGCGCAAATGGGGCACTTTGACCAAGAGAAATTAGTGCCGGATATCCAACCTAATCCCGAAGACGGTACGGTGGATATTACATACCAATTGGAAACCAAATCCAGCGACCAGATAGAGTTCTCCTTGGGGTGGGGTGCTACCGGATTGGTTGGGTCTTTGGGACTTAAATTTACGAATTTCGCCATTCAAAACTTGTTTAATAAGAAAGCTTATCGGATTGTACCGCAAGGTGAAGGACAGACTTTCTCGGTAAATTTCCGTACAAATGGTATTTATTATAACTCCGTCAGCTTGAGTTTTATGGAACCGTGGTTAGGAGGTAAGCGTCCTAATCAGTTGAGTTTCTCGGCATGGTTCTCTTCGCAAACGGGTTATTCCGACCGTTTCTATCAGTCTTATCAAAACTTGTACAATACTTACTATTCCAGTTATTACTACACCGGTAACTCGGATTATTACCAGCAATTGCAAGAATCCGAAGCAGACCCGGATAAGTATTTGCGTACAGTGGGCGTGAGCTTGGGATATGGAAAACGCTTGAGTTGGCCGGACGACTATTTCTCTTTCTACGGAGATCTGAGTTATCAGTTGTATTCGATGAAGAGCTGGCCCTATCTGTTGGTAACGGACGGTAAATGCCACAACTTGGCGTTGACTTTGCAATTGTCTCGCTCCAGCATAGACAATCCTATTTATACGCGCCGTGGGTCGTCATTCACTTTGAGTGCCAAGATTACTCCGCCCTGGTCCAGTATTATGGGCTATACGGATGACCAGTTGAATAATATGACGATGTCCGAGAAATACCATCTGCTGGAATACTATAAACTCAAATTCCAAGGAAAAGTATTTACTCCATTGACCCCTGACGGCAAATTGGTGCTGATGGCTCGTGCGGACTTTGGTTTCTTGGGCAACTATCGTTCGCAGACCAAATCACCGTTTGAAACCTTTTATATGGGTGGCGACGGTATGAGCAGTTATACCAGTTATTCTACGGAATATGTGTCGATGCGTGGTTATTCGTCGGGCTCGTTGACACCGTATGACTATGCTTTGGGACGAAATATGGGTTATGTGTACGACAAGTTCACAATGGAGTTACGCTATCCGATTACTTTGGAGCAGCGTGCCACTATTTGGGCTTTGGCATTCCTTGAGGCAGGAAACTGTTTCTCGGATATTCATGATTTCAATCCATTTGATTTGAAACGCTCCGCAGGTGTGGGTGTGCGTATATTCCTGCCTATGTTTGGTCTGTTGGGTATTGACTGGGGTTGGGGATTTGACCAAATCAACGGAAGTGACTCATATAGCGGTTCGCAATTCCACTTTGTATTAGGACAAGAATTATAATCTTACAACAATGAAAAAATATCGTTTCAATTGGTTAGGCACACTTTTTGTATTAATTGGTTTGTTAGTCGCCGACAATGTGTATAGTGCCAAGAATGGGCAGGATATAGCGTTTATAGATTTGCAGTATATCCTCAAGAACTTGCCGCAGTATGAGTCGGCAAATGACCAGTTGACCCTAATTGGCAAGCGGTGGCAAAAGGAGATTGAGACAGCAGAACAGGAAGCGCGCGTGCTGGTGGCTAATTATCAGACCGAACAAATTTTCTTGAGCGAAAAGATGAAAAAAGAGCGCGAAAAAGCCATCTTGGACAAGGAAAATGAGGTGCTGGAACTTAAACGGACATACTTTGGTGAAAATGGTGAATTGTTTAAAAAACGCGAAGCGTTACTCAAACCGATACAGGATGAAATCTATACTGCCGTACAGGAGGTTGCCAACGAGCGATTTATTCAAATCGTCAAGGACCGTTCTGCCGACCCCTCGCTGATTTATATGTCAAATAAATTGGATATTTCCGATGCCGTATTGGAGAAATTAGGAGCTAAATAAAGTACATTTTATTTAATCACTAAAAATTATACAACAATGAAAAAAATTATTATTCTTATCGCCTTGGCATTACCTATGATTGCCAGCGCACAAAAATTTGGTTACATTAACACACAAGAGTTGTTCGCTTTGATGCCTGAAGCAAAACAAGCAGAGGATAGTCTGTTGGCGCGTCAGCAGTCCTATCAAACCATGTACGAAGAGATGGTGACGGAACTGCAAAACAAGCAAAAAGAGTATGAAGCACAAGCTGCTACCGCTTCCGAAGCTGTTAATCAATTGCACCAACAGGAGTTGCAAGACCTCTATCAACGCATACAGATGTTCCAACAAACGATTGAGCAGGATTTGCAAACCCTCCGTCAAAACCTCTTGGCTCCTATTCATGAGCGCATGATGAAAGCCATTGACAAAGTGGGTAAGGCAGAGACATACACTTATGTGCTTGATTCTGCGGCTACTGTATTTGTAGGAACGGACGCCTCTGATTTGATGCCGGCTGTTAAGAAAGAGTTGGGAATCAAGTAATATGGCTGATGGATATTTAGAAAACCACTACGCCGAATACGAAAAACGCAAGGCAGAGTGGCTTAAAAAGAAAAAGCATTATGAGTGTAGAAAAGATACAAAAGACCATGCGTGACAACGCATTTGCCCGTTGGGCAGTGCTGATTTTGGTCGCCAGCATGATGTTCTTCGCCTATATGATGGCGGATGTACTGTCGCCCTTGGAGACGATTATTGAATTGCCTAAAGAATTAGGTGGATTATTTGGGTGGACCAGTACCAACTATGGTACTTTTATGATGGGCGAATACATTGTCAATGTCTTTGGTTTCCTGCTGTTAGCCGGATATATTTTGGACAAGAAGGGTAGCCGTTTCGCCGGTGTATTTGCTGCCTCGATGATGGTGGTAGGTGCGATGGTGATTATGCTTGCCGTTAGCGGTTGGTTCGCCCAAACTGCCCTCTGCGCATGGCTTGATTCTTGGTTTGTGGGAATGCCGGGCACTTGTAAACTGGCATTTGTCGGCTTTGCCATTTTCGGCTGCGGCTGCGAGATGGCGGGAACAACCGTGAGCAAGGTGCTGGCTAAGTGGTTCAAAGGTAAAGAAATGGCACTTGCAATGGGTCTCGAAATGGCAATTGCCCGTATTGGTGTGTTTGCCGTGATGATGTTCATCCCGCGTATCAGCAATTACTACCACCAGTCAATCTTTGCCCCCGTGCTGTTCTGCACTCTCTTGCTCGTGATAGGTTTGCTTAACTTCCTCGTCTTCACGGTGATGGACACCAAGTTTGATGGTCAACTCAAAGCCATCGGCGAACTTACCGAAGAGAAAGACCCCGAAGACGAATTTCATGCCGGAGACCTCTTTGCTATCTTTGGTAACAAGATGTTCTGGATCGTGTCGCTGCTTTGCGTACTCTTCTATTCGGGTATCTTCCCCTTCCAGAAATATGCGGCGCGTTTCTTGAGTGAGACGCTGATGATAGACCCCACTTCGGCAGCCGGTCTGTTCTCTTTCTTCCCACTATTGGCAATGATACTTACGCCTTTCTTGGGCGCGTTCCTTGATTTCAAGGGCAAGGGTGCCACTATGTTGGCAATCGGTGCCACCATCATGTTGGTGTGCCACTTGTGCTTCGCCTTCATTCTCCCTCTCTATCCTGCCAAATGGTTTGCCGTGATGCTAATCGCCGTCTTGGGTGTCAGTTTCTCGCTCGTGCCTGCTGCCCTGTGGCCCAGTGTGCCGAAGATTATTGACGAGAAAGTGCTGGGCTCGGCGTATTGCCTGATTTTCTGGGTGCAGAATGTCGGTTTAGCCCTCGTTCCCCTGCTTATTGGTTGGGTCATTGACCGCACCGGCGGTTTCACCGTGCCGATGATTATCTTCGCCTCCTTCGGCGTATTTGCGCTCATCTGCACGCTCCTGCTGAAGATAGAGGACCAGAAAAAAGGTTACGGCCTCGAATTACCGAATAAGAAATGAACTGGGAGTTTCTGATAAAAGATAAACATTCGCTGTTTGTCACCACAGACAGCCGTCAGGTGACGGAGGGTTGTGTCTTTGTGGCATTAAAAGGCGAACATTTTGACGGAAACGAGTTCGTGGAGCAAGCCCGCGAAGCGGGTGCTTCCTATGTCATTCAGGGCGAGAATGCGTTGGCTGAATTGCAGGATTTAGCACGCGCTTGGAGGCGTGAGTTGGGATTGCCTATCATTGCTATTACGGGCACGAATGGCAAAACGACTACCAAAGAACTGACGGCGACTGTCCTATCTACCATGTATAACCTGCATTATACGCAGGGCAACTACAACAATTCGCTGGGTGTACCGCTCACTTTATTACAAATGACGCGCGCACACGAATTGGCTATCGTTGAGATAGGGGCTTCTCATCCGGGAGATATTAAGGAACTGGTGGAAATAGCAGAACCCAACTATGGTTTGATTACCAATGTAGGACGCGCACACTTGCAGGGTTTTGGGTCCTTTGAGGGAGTACAGCGTACCAAGGCGGAGTTGTATGACTACCTTTTGATGCACCCCGAAACGACCAAGGGAATCTTCATCAACGAGGACAATGAGTACCTGCAGAATATGCTGCTTCACTCGGGGTTGCAACATAACATCAACATAACATCAAATATAGGTTACACTACTTTGCCTATGCTTACCAAGACCCATTTGGTAGGGGATTATAATGCCGAAAATATCTCTGCTGCCCTGTGTATTGCTGAGCATTTTGGTGTCAAACGCAAGGTGGCTATTGAGGCGATTCGTGCATATCGTCCTACCAACAATCGTTCACAAGCCATGACAACCGACAAAAACGAAGTCGTGGTGGATGCCTATAATGCCAATCCGACTTCGATGGCGGCTTCTATTGAGTCGTTTACGCAGGCAACGGACAACCGGTTGCCTTTGGCGTTTATCTTGGGCGAGATGCGTGAATTGGGCGAATATAGTCATACCGAGCATCAAAATATCGTCAATATGCTGCTGGAGCGCAAGGAGAAAAAAGTCTTGTTGGTAGGGCAGGAATACCGTTCTACGACTGCTCCTTATACCGTCTTTGGCGATGTCAAAGAATTAGCCGAATATCTTGCACAGCATCCGTTAGAGGGATATAAAGTTTTGGTTAAAGGTTCAAGAGGCAATCAGTTGGAAAAAATATTGCCGTTGTTGTAAAAAAAATAATAGAGAGCATATCGTTGTATGGAAACAAATAAAAAACTTGTTATCATAGCCGGAGTTGTTGTCGCAATGGTGGTGGCTGCTTTGGTATATTGGAATCTTCGTCAGCATAGTCAAATGCAGGAGATGGTTGAGCAATTGGAGTTTGAGAAAGAAGAGCTGGCAGACGAATACGAAGATTTAGCCATCCAGTTTGACGGTTACCAACAGATGGATATTCAAAATGACTCGTTACAGGACAGGTTGGCGCAGGAGCAACAGCGTGTGCGCGACTTGCTGGAGGAGTTGCGGATTACCAAGGTAACAGATGCTCGGCGTATAGCCGCCCTGAAAAAGGAACTGGCTACCGTGCGTGCCGTGATGGTCGGATATGTGCGCCAAATTGATTCGCTCAATCAAACCAACCAACGCTTGACCGCAGAGAATCTGCAATACCGCCGCCAAAACGAGGAAATTACGCAAGCCAATACGCAATTGTCGGATGCCAATACGCAACTGACCAAAGTGGTTACCCGTGCTGCGATGCTTGAGGTGGGAGATTTTGCTATGCTTCCGCTCAATAAGCGGGACCGCAAAACATCCCTTTTCAATCAAATACAAAAACTGCAATTCTCCTACACTATCCGCAAAAATATCACTTGCGAACCGGGCGAGAAAATAGTCTATCTGTCAATCCGCCGTCCTGACGGAGAGGTCATGCAGAAAAGTCAAGACCATTTGTTTAAGTATGAGAATGGGATGATTCCGTATTCTGTCAAGCAGGCAGTAGAGTATGCCGGCGAAGACTTGAACTCGGTCATGTATTGGCGCGTGGAAGAGATTTTGCAACAAGGCATATATACCGCCGATTTCTTTATCGACGGCAATTTGTGTGGGTCTTTCTCGTTTGAGTTGAGAAAATAATCCCTTTTTATAGTAGTCTTAGAATAAACTCAATTGACTATCTACGGGCATACTGTCTTCCGGTATGTCGTTGGTGATGGTTAATGGCACATCGGTACCGTTGTTGCCATTGTCGCTATTCCCGTTGTCACTGTTGCCACCTTCATCTCCGTTATCACTGTTGTCTCTATCCGAATGGTCATCCGGTGTGTCCGGTGTTTCAGGATCCTCCGGTTTCTCCGGTTCGGGCGTGATATCTTCGATGGAGGCAATCTCTAATGTGGAGATGCGTTTGCCTTTGGCTTTAGGTGATTTGGGTTCGATAAACTCGGACATAACCAAAGTCATGTCTTCACGGAAATCGTCTTTATAGTGTACAAGGAATGTGGCACCCTCTTGGTCGTTAATGGCAATGATACGGCTGTCAGGATTTCCTAACATATTCTGCGGTTTGGCAGAAGCGTCAAACACAAACCGTTTGGCATAATAGTATCCCAATTCGGCATTCCATAATGCCAACGACCACACTTTGTCGGGGTCATATTTTTCGATACGCAACCAGTCTTGCTCAAAGTGAGCGGTCTCTTCGAAGGTATTGAGGTAATAATCACCGTTTTTCATGATAATCAATACCTTGTCTTCGTCTGCGAAATCGCCCAAATACATACCGTGTCCGTTATAGTTGATACGGAGTATATCCGGGTCAAACCATACTTGACGACCGCCTAAGGTGGAGTGCCCTTTGGACTTCATGGTAATAGATTTGACCTCGTATTTGGTCAATACATTTCCTCGGCTTGCACGCCCTTTGACTGCCAATTCGCTCAGGTCTTTGTAGCCCTCGACTTTCTTTAGGTGCAAAGCCGGCTTGAGGGTAATCTTGATTATCTCGGCTTCTCCGTTGGGGTTGGCGGTAAAATATACCACTTTACTGCCGGGTTTGCCCATGGTCAGGTCATACTCCTTGTCGCGAGTCACGCCGGTTACATAGAAACGCTTCATGTAATACACACCGTCTTTGCCGTCACGATAGACAACATTGTATATGGTGCGTGTGTCGTTTTTGCGGAATATGTCTATGTGGATGATATTCTTGCCTATAAAGTTCTTCTCTGCTACACGACAGATTTTGTATTTGCCGTCCTTGTAGAAGATGATGATGTCGTCCAAATCGGAGCAGTTGAATAGGAACTCGTCCTTTTTCAAACTTGTGCCGATAAAGCCGTCTTCGCGATTGATGTACAGTTTTTCATTGGCTTCTACTACGGCTTTTATATTGACATTGGCAAAACTGCGGACTTCGGTATGCCGTGGGTATTTTGCTCCGTATTTTTCTTTCAGGTGTTCAAACCATTGTATCGTATAGTCCGTCAGATGGTTAAGATTTTTGATGCATGCTTTAATCCTTTTATCCAATTCTTTCATCAGTTCGTCGGCTTTCTTGCTGTCGAACTTGGTGATACGGATCATGCGTATTTCAAATAGTTTCTCTATATCTTCGGTCGTTACTTCTCGGATAAGTTTGGGTTTCCATGGAGTCAATGCCTGATCCACAAATTCAATCAGTGTGGATTTGTCTTTGGCATTTTCATATCCTTCCTCTTTATATATGCGGTTCTCAATAAAGATTTTTTCCAACGAAGTATAGAAATATTGCTCTTCCAGTTCGCTTTTTTCGATTTCCAGTTCCCATTTGAGTAATGCCATCGTGTTGTCGGTGGATAGTCGCAATAGGTTGCTGACATTGGTAAAGATAGGTTTTCTGTCCTGTATAACGCAGCAATTTGGGGAAATGTTGACTTCGCAGTCGGTAAAGGCATATAGGGCATCTATTGCTTTGTCGGAAGACGAACCGGGGGCTAATTGTACCACGATACGCGCCGTCTCGGCGGTAAAGTCGTCTATCTTCTTAATCTTTATTTTACCTTTTTGGTTGGCGCGGAGTATCGTCTCGCGTATTTTTTCGGTGGTAGTACCATAGGGTATTTCGGTAATGATTAGGGTGCGGTTGTCGTCGGCTTTTTGTATTTTGGCACGAATACGAATGGTACCTCCGCGTTCGCCGTCGTTATATTTGCTGACATCTATCTCACCGCCGGTCAGGAAGTCAGGATAGAGTTGAAACTCCTCTCCACGCAAATAGTGCAACGAAGCGTCGCACAATTCGTTGAAGTTGTGGGGCAGTATTTTTGAGTTCAATCCTACCGCGATACCTTCTACGCCTTGTGCCAGTAGCAATGGAAATTTGACGGGCAAATGGATAGGTTCTTTCTTGCGCCCATCATAACTTAGCATCCAATGGGTAGTCTTGGCATTAAAGACGGTTTCCAGCGCAAATTCGCTCAATCGGGCTTCTATGTAACGGGGAGCTGCAGCACCGTCGCCGGTGAGTATGTTTCCCCAGTTTCCCTGACAGTCAATAAGCAGGTCTTTTTGACCCAATTGAACCAATGCTTCGCCAATACTCGCATCGCCATGAGGATGATATTGCATGGTTTGACCGACTATATTGGCAACTTTGTTCTTTTTGCCGTCATCTACGCATTTCATGGCATGCAGGATACGACGCTGTACGGGTTTGAGACCGTCTTCAATTGCCGGAACAGCGCGTTCCAAGATAACATAACTCGCATAGTCCAAGAACCAATCTTGGTACATGCCTGTCAAATGGTATTTGATTGCGTCATTAAATTCTGCCATATTATAATTCTACTGTTGCCCAAGCCACTTTTCCTCCTAAGGGCGGATTTTTCTTCTTGATTTGTATATGAACTTCCGCAGTAGGACAAAGGACCGTCAGTTGTTGGCGGATTCGCCCTGCCACATGCTCCAATAGTTGAGATGGTTGCTCCATCTCATGCTTCACTACTTGATAGACACGCTGATAATCTACCGTGTCCTCCAAGCGGTCTGTTTCCAAAGCTCGATTGTCGGGGAGGGTCAGACTGACATTGACCAGAAAGATGTTCCCCTGTTCCCTCTCTTCGGGATAAACGCCGTGATAAGCTTTGAATTGAATGTCTTCTAACCGGATTATCACTTGTTGTTCATCCGATTAAGCACAATGTATGCGGCGATACCGGCTACTTCTAAAATCAAACTGAGGGTCAGCAACCAGTTGCTGGGTAAAGCACATGCATACACAACTAAGCAAATAACGCCAAGTAATACCAAAATAATTCCTAAGTCTTTCATATTGTTTTATGTTTTTTTGTTGATTTCTAAATTGTCTTGTTTTCTTGATTCTTATTTCAACGCTCGGTAGATTCCGCCGGGTAGTTCTTTTACGATACCGCTCATTTCCATGTACATCAGATCGGCAATAACTTCACTGTATGCCCGTCCTGTCTCCATTATTAATAGGTTCACATGTATGCCGTCTTCTGCCTGATGCAATTTGTCCAACAGCACTTGTTGTTCCTGTGTGACGGGTTCGGTCAAGCCGACAATCTCCGTTTGCAAAGGAAGAGGTTGACCGTCTGTCCATTGCATGGCATAAGCCAAGTCTTCCGCATTCTCTATCAAGTGTGCTTTGTTATCTCTAATCAATTGGTTGCACCCTCGTGAAGCGTCATCTCCAATACGCCCGGGAAAAGTGAATACATCGCGACCATAGTCTTGTGCCATACGGGCGGTGATTAAACTTCCGCCGCGTTCTTTGGACTCTACGACTACTACGGCATCTGCTATGCCGGCTACGATACGGTTGCGTGCCACAAAGTTCATTTTCTCCGGTTCTGTTCCCGAAGTGTATTCTGTCAACAGACCTCCTTGCGTCAGTGCCTGAATGGCAACATCTCTATGCAGGGTGGGATAGATGCGGTCTAAACCGTGTGCAGGGATGATAATGGTGGGTAGCCCTGCTTCCAATGCCGCACGGTGGGCGGCAACATCTATTCCGTATGCCAAACCGCTGACGATGGTCACATCGGGCACTATGGCTTTAAGGTCCAATACCAATTGCCGCGTTATTTCTTTTCCGCGCTCAGTGGCTTGACGGGTTCCTACGATAGAAACTATCTTGCCTGAATTGAATGCCAATTGCCCTTTGCCATAGAGCATAAGTGGAGCATCAGGACACTCTCTCAGACGATATGGATAATTGTCATCTTGATAGAAGTAGGTTGATATGTGGTGCTTTTGAATAAAAGCTATTTCGTCTTCTGCTTTTTTCAGAGCATCTTCTTGCCCGACAGTATCTTGATGCTGCCATGCCGCTACGGCGTTACCGTATTGCTCCAGTAGCGCTCGTGCCGCTCTCAGGCGATAGCGATAAAGCCAAGTGAGGGCAATGCGATATAGCAGTTCGTTATCCATTTACAACTTCTCTCCGAAGCATAGATCGCCGGCATCACCTAAGCCGGGAACGATATATTTCTTTTCGTTCAGCTTTTCGTCAATAGCGGCGCACCACAGGGTGCAATTCTCCGGCAAATGTCGGTTCAGATACTCCACTCCTTCCGGTGCGGCAATTATGCTGCAGAAGTGTATGGCTTTGGGTTTGCCCAGTTGTTGAAATGCCTCATAGGCAACATCCATCGACATACCGGTTGCCAACATGGGATCTACTACGATTAATGTCTTGCCGGTTAAATCAGGGGCTGCCATATATTCCGACACAATCTCCAACTCGTGGTTGTCGTTCATACGACGGAAGGCACTCAAGAAGGCATTCTCTGCATGATCAAACACATTGAGAAAACCCTCGTGCATAGGCAACCCTGCGCGCAGGAGAGTGGCTAATACGATAGGGTCTGCAATAGTGTTGATAGCGGATGTCCCCAGAGGGGTTTGAACTTGCTCTTCGTGATAAGCCAGTGTTTTACTCACCTCAATTGCCATCACTTCACCGATGCGTGCAATGTTGCGGCGGAAGCGCATTCTGTCCTGCTGAATGTCAACACTGCGTATCTCTTTGAGGTAATGGTTGAGTACGCTGTTTTGCTCGGATAGATTGATAATTTTCATATTATTTTTGTGCTTTAACGGCAGCTTTAGCGGCGGTCATCTCTTTTTTGATGGCTTCTTTGTTGGCTTTTTGGCGTTCTTGCAAAACTTTCAATTGTGCTCCTTTGTTCTTGATTTCCTCGTTGTAAACAGAGAGGTTGTTTTGCAGTTTTTCTGCGTATTGATTTTGGGCAACGATATGGCGCAACAGGTTGTTTATATCGCTGATACTTTGGGCTACCTGTTTGCTTTGAATGCGTACATCGCGGTCCATTATGGATTTATGTTCATCTACTACCATATTCAGTTTTGGCAGGGCGGATTGCATGTCGTCTAAACTTTTTTGAATTGCTTGCAGAGCTTTTAGTTCCGAATTGTAATTCTTCTCCATGTTTTTAATAGCGGACTGAGCAGCTTTGACATATTTAGCCAATTCTTTGGCATAGTCGCCTTCTTGTTTGAGTTGTTTCTCTGCATCTTTCAGCATTTTGGAGTCTGCGTCCATGGCGGTGTTAATGATGTTCAGTTCTTCTACCATGCCAAGGGCATTGTTGGCATATAGAACACGCATGCTGTCTAATTGAAAGTCGGCGGATAACGAACCTAACGGGGTAACATGTTGTGCGTTCATCGCAACGGTAGCCAAGAGAGCGGCTACAAAAAGGAATGTCTTTTTCATTGTTGTAATAGTTTATTTGTTAGTTTTTTTATTTGGCGAAATAAATCATTATTTGGTCTGCATACGCTTTGCTGACGGGTAGATTGGCGATTTGTTCGTCATTGAAGTCCAACATCATCTCTCCGTCTATGCGTTTGACCATTTGCACTTTTTCCAAATTGACGATATAGGAACGGTGGCATCGGATTAACGGGGTCTCGCGGAAACGCCATTCGATATTTTTCATGGAGTTGCGAATTAGCAGGGCCTGCATTTTGCTTCCGCCCCAGTAGTGTATTTGTACATAGTTGTCTGCAGATTCCAGGTAGTATAGATTTTCCGGCTTGACGGATAGTTTTAATTCCCCTCGCTCGTCATAGAAATTGAACATCTGTACTTGTGCCGCCGCTTCGTCGCTATTGGCATGCAAGGTGGCTATTTGGTCGTGTTTGCTTTTCAGTTTGTGTGCCATTACCAGTACCATTGCCGACAATACGCCTATTTCTGCCCATAGCAACATCGTCTGTTTGGCTTCCACCCATGTGTATATCCGGTATGGTTTGAAGAATAGGACACACAAGCCCGATAGGGCAATCAGCCCTAATATGGTCAGAATCACATTGTGACGACTCTTGAAATATGTCTTGCTGTCTATTCCGAACATGTTTTTTATCCGACACTGCCCTCTAAAGATACTTGTAACAATTTTTGTGCCTCAACTGCAAATTCCATCGGCAATTTGTCCATTACTTCTTTGGCGTACCCGTTTACAATCAGTCCTACTGCATCTTCGGTGGATATGCCCCGTTGCCGACAATAGAAGAGTTGGTCTTCGTTAATCTTGCTGGTCGTTGCTTCGTGTTCAACGGTTGCTGTGGGGTTGGCTATTTGCATATCGGGAAAAGTGTGTGCCCCGCATTGGTTGCCTAATAGTAACGAGTCACATTGACTATAATTGCGTGCGTTTTGTGCATGTGACACCACTTTGACCAACCCTCGATACGAGTTCTGACTATGTCCTGCGGATATACCTTTGCTGATAATTCGTGAGCGTGTGTTCGAACCCAAATGAATCATTTTCGTCCCCGTATCCGCTTGCTGATAATTATTGGTCACGGCTACCGAATAAAACTCTGCACTTGAATTGTCTCCCTTGAGGATGCAGGACGGGTATTTCCATGTGATTGCCGAACCGGTCTCAACTTGTGTCCAACTTAGCCGTGCATTCTCATGGGTGATACCGCGTTTGGTAACGAAGTTGTAAATACCGCCTTTGCCGTCTTTGTCTCCGGGGTACCAGTTTTGCACGGTCGAATACTTGACTTCGGCATCTTTGTGAACGATTATTTCTACGATGGCTGCATGCAGTTGGTTTTCGTCGCGCATAGGCGCCGTACAACCCTCTAAATAACTCAAATACGCTCCCTCGTCTGCTATCAATAGCGTGCGCTCAAACTGACCTGTATTGCCGGCATTAATGCGGAAGTAGGTGCTCAATTCCATCGGACAACGCACTCCTTTGGGGATGTAAACAAACGACCCGTCTGAAAAAACGGCGGAATTTAATGCGGCATAGAAATTATCGCTATACGGCACTACCGAGCCCAAGTATTGCTGCACCAGTTCGGGATAAGTCTGTACGGCTTCCGAGATGGAGCAGAAGATAATACCCTGCTTGGCTAAGGTCTCTCTAAAGGTCGTTTTCACGCTTACGGAGTCCATCACGGCATCTACTGCCATATTGCCTGCCAGCGCGGCACGCTCCTCCAACGGAATGCCTAATTTGTCAAAGGTCTTTTCTATTTCGGGGTCAATCCGGTCCGGTTTGTTTTCGTCTGCTTTGGCTTTGGGCGCAGCGAAATACGAAATGGATTGAAAATCAATCTCAGGAATGGTCAAATGTGCCCAATGGGGAACTTCCATTGTCAGCCATTTGCGGTATGCTTTCAGTCGAAATGCCAACAGCCATTCCGGCTCGTTTTTTTTGCTGGATATCAGGCGAATCACATCTTCGTTCAGTCCACGGGGAATAATATCCGTCTCCACATCGGTGGTGAAGCCGTATTTGTACTCTTGTGTCGTTATGTCCTGTATCTCCTGTTGCATTTTTCAACAAAAAAGCCGCCTTCTTGGGCGGCTCATTGGAGGTCGGTAGCAGATTCGAACCGCTGTCCCCGGTTTTGCAGACCGGTCCCTAACCACTCGGGCAACCGACCAATTCTTATT
Source organism: Paludibacteraceae bacterium (assembly GCA_024399835.1). GTDB lineage: Bacteria > Bacteroidota > Bacteroidia > Bacteroidales > Paludibacteraceae > Colicola. Next base: position 58,999 of record JAKSNK010000003.1, on the reverse strand, counting down.
CTTTTATCAAACGCGAGTGCAAAGATACTGCTTTTTTTTGGAATATGCAAATATTTTTGCAAATTATTTATCTTTTTCGGCTTTTTCTTCCTCTTTTTTGGCAATCATTTCCTGCTGGTGGGCTTGTTGCCGCTCCAAATCGGCACGACGGAGGGCTTCTGCTTCTGCTTTGGGCAGTGGTGTGGTGTCCAATAGTTCCTTATATATCAGCAGCGTTGCCCATGCGTCCGTAGATGCGTAATGTGCCTGTTCGGGAGTCAGTTGCAAGTTTTCCCAATTGGTCAATTGTTGTGCTTTACTGATTTTTTTGCCGAAGCAGATGGCAAAAATCTTTTGCAATCCCAAGTCCAAAATGCCGTATTGGATGCAAATGGACTGGATGTCCACACAATTGGCAGGTCTAAAGTCGTGCAGACGGCGCAACCCGTTCAAATCGTCCTTAAAAGCCAGCCCTACTTTGCAGATGTTCCTGTTTGCAAAAACATCGCACAATGCCTGGGGCATGCCGATGCGATTGAGGCGGAACAGGTAGCAACGCTCTTCCGAAGCGATTTGCACCAGGGAGGTGGGGTAGTGTATGCCTCGTGTAAAACTTGGGCGGGCTTCCGTATCAACCCCCAATACGGGTTGCATTTGCAGATAAGCAACTGCTTCTTGCACTTGCTCAGGGCGATCCACCACTATCACTTCCCCCTCAAAAACCACTACGGGCATTTCTTGTATTGCCTCTTTGGATATTCTATGGATAAATGAGTTTGCTTTCACAACAACCGTCTTTTTTGCGGTGCAAAGATACAAAGATTTTTTGGAATACATACCACAAAATAGATTTAATGGCAGTTTTTGCAGAAAAATTTGCAAAACTCATTTATTTTTTGTAATTTTGCACGCAAAATTGCTTAAAAAACATGCATATTTATTTTTTGTTGATACGGATTGCCGCCATCTTTGGGCATAAGAAGGCACAAAAGATGGTGCGTGGGCAAAAGGACAGTTGGGAGCAGCTGCAGCGTATTCGTCTTGGTCGCGAGCAGAATGGGGAACAGTGGATTTGGTGTCATGTCTCCTCGGTAGGCGAATTTGAGCAGGCACGCCCTATTTTGGAGCGTTTGCGCGACAGGCGTGATGCCGGAGCCACCTCTCCCAAGGTACTGCTTACTTTCTTCTCTCCGTCGGGCTATGAGATGCGTAAGGGGTATGACAAGGTGGACATGGTTACTTATCTACCTTTTGCCACCAGACGCAACGCCCGCCGTATGCTGGATATGGTTGCGCCGCAGCAGACCCTGTTTATCAAATATGAGTTTTGGCCCGCTTATCTCAATGAACTGAAAAAGCGCAATATACCGACCTATATAATTGCTGCTATTTTCCGCAAGAACCAACTCTTTTTCCGTCCATGGGGGCGTTGGTATCTCAATTTGTTGCGTTGCTTCACGCGCTTGTATGTGCAGGACGAGGCATCTCGTGACTTGTTGAACCGCTATCACATTGCTAATGTGTCGGTTGCAGGCGATACGCGCTTTGACCGGGTGACTCGTATTGCTGCCGAGAGCAAAGATATTCCGCTGGCGCAGATGTTTAAGAACTATGCCAATCCCCTTGATACCGATGCTCACCCCGCCGTGGTGATTGTGGCGGGCAGTACTTGGCAACCGGACGAACAATTGTTGGCGCGCTATCTGCGTGAGCGGACGGATGTCAAACTCATCTTGGTTCCTCATGAAATCCATGAGGAGCGTTTGCATAGTGTTTTCCAGCAGTTTGAGGGACGGTTGGTTCGCTATACGCGTGCTTCCGAACGGAATATAGGGCAATGCCGAGTGTTGCTGTTAGACACGATGGGTATGCTGAGCAGTATCTATAAGTATGCCGATGTGGCGTATGTAGGTGGCGGATTTGGAGCCGGCATACACAATACGATAGAGGCGGCTGTATGGGGTGTCCCCGTACTGTTTGGACCTAAATACCGTAAGTTCCGCGAGGCGGAAGGACTGATACAGGCAGGCGCTTCGTTTAGCGTGAAAGATTACGAGGAGTTTAGAGACCGGATGGATGAGGCGATTGCCAATCGTCAGACGATGGGACAGGCAGCCCGACAATATGTCCAAAGCGAACTGGGCGCGACTGAAAAAATATATAAGCAAATCTTCTAATTTTATGGCACAAAAACCCAATATACCCAAAGGAACGCGTGATTTTAATCCCATAGAGATGGCACGCAGAAACTATATATTTGATACCGTCAAATCGGTATTCAAATGCTATGGTTATCAGCAAATAGAGACTCCTGCTATGGAGCAAATGTCCACCCTGATGGGCAAGTACGGTGAGGAGGGGGATAAACTTCTGTTCCGCATTCAAAACAGCGGTGAAAAAGCCGCTGAGGCACCCGAAAAGGGTCTGCGGTACGACTTGACAGTACCGTTTGCACGGTTTGTGGTGCAGCATCGTGAAGAACTGCAGTTCCCTTTCCGTCGCTTCCAAATTCAGCCCGTATGGCGTGCCGACAGACCTCAAAAGGGGCGTTACCGCGAGTTCTACCAGTGTGATGTGGATGTGATTGGTACGGAATCGCTGATGAGTGAGGTCGAACTCATACAAATCGTCGAGCAGGTCTATCAGCGCTTTGGTATGCGTGTGTGCCTGCACCTGAATAACAGGAAGATTTTAGCCGGTATAGCCGAAGTAATAGGCGCGCCGGACAAGATGATAGATATCACTACCGCTATCGACAAACTCGACAAGATAGGATTGGACAAGGTAAATGAAGAATTGCTCGAACGCGGTTTGACACCCGATGCCGTGACCAAACTGCAACCTGTCTTGGCATTACAGGGGTCAAACGAAGATAAATTGGCGACTATTCAAAATGTATTGGCAGATAGTGAAATCGGTTCGTTGGGTGTGCAGGAGACTGCTTCTATTCTCTCGATGGTTGCCCGGTTGGGGGTTACTCTGCCGATTGAGTTGGACTTGACTTTGGCACGCGGACTGAACTATTACACGGGCGCAATTTTCGAGGTCAAGGCATTGGATGTACAAATCGGCTCAATCACAGGTGGCGGACGCTATGACAACCTTACGGGCATTTTCGGTTTGCCGCAAGTCAGTGGGGTGGGTATATCGTTTGGTGCTGACCGTATCTATGACTGCCTGACCGAACTCAATCTCTATCCCGAGAGCATGTTGGAGCAGACTCAGGTGCTCTTTGCATGTTTTGGGCAGGATGAACTCAATTATGCTGCGGATATGGCACGCCGGTTGCGCAAGGAAGGCATACGCGTAGAAGTCTATCCCGAAGTGGCTAAAATGAAGAAACAGATGGCGTATGCCGATGCCAAACAGATTCCGTTGGTGGCTATCGTGGGCGGTGATGAAATGGCTAATCAGACCGTTATGCTCAAGGATATGCTCTCCGGCGAACAACGGCAGGTGACTGCTGAACAATTACTCCATTTGCTAAAAAAATGATTATGAAAACGAACGAACAATTTGACCAAATCATATCTCGTTGTCGCCAAGTCTATACGCTTAAGATGAAGGATTACGGACCTTCGTGGCGTATCATGCGTGTGCAGACGGTCAACGACCAACTTTTTATCAAAGCCAAGCGTATTCGCGAGTTGGAAACGACAGGCGTGAATATGGTGGGAGATAGCATAGAGGGCGAATTGATGGCGATTGTCAATTATTCGATTATTGGACTGATTCAACTTCGCCAGGGGTTTGCGGATGAAATAGATATGTCGGCGGAGTATGCCACCGAACTCTATGACCGTTATATTGCCGAAGCGAAGGATCTCATGTTGCGTAAGAATCACGATTATGGCGAGGCATGGAGGGATATGTATGGCACCAGTTTGACGGATATCATTTTGACGAAGATTAACCGCAATAAATCTATTGCTGCCAACAATAATCAGACGCTTGTTTCTGAGGGTTGTGACGGCAACTATTTCGACATGCTCAATTATGCCGTTTTCTATTTGATTAAACTCGTACTTGAACCTGCCTGAATAACTCAGCCCCCCCTGCTAACCTGCAGGCGCTTGCACCGTCCTCTAAACTGTAGGCAGCTCTGCTGCCGTCACTCTAAACTGTAGCGCCTTTGGCGCGTCCTCTGACCTCATGCCTATGTTATTGATTTTCAATGTCGCTATCGAACGGTTAACGAACGGTCAAGCAACGGTCAGTATAGGATGAGCGAACGGTGGTGCTCAAAAATAGGCGATTTTATCTCAAAATTCTTAATTCAAAATTAAATAATATTTGCATATTCCAAAAAATGTTTGTAACTTTGCAAATGCAAATAAATTAATATCATCTTATGAAGAAAACATACATATTGTTATGCACTATCGCTATTGTACTTAGTGCCAACGCTGCTCAAAAAGCAGCCGTAAATTCACATTTCATTCCATTCGGTCAAGAATTGCTACAGGAGGAACAGTCAACCGACTTACTACCCAAGCGGACAAGACAATCGGCAGCCATGTCGCAGACACCCCCAAGGAGCGTGGCACAAACCACCGATTATGACACCGTCACCATTTCCATAAGCGCTTCTTATGACAGGTACATAGAGGATTACGATTCGGAGCATAAGATTTGCTACTGCTATGTGCTGGATGTTAATGATATTGTTTTCTATGCTTTCCAAGTGCGAGACTCAACCGGCGCCGGTCCGGAAAACGGAAAAACATATACACTGGGCAAGGGACTAAATAATGTCTATACACAAGATTATGAGAAGATATTAGAGCAAGGAACTGACGGATCCTTCATCAAGACCGAAACGGAAACATTCCTTTCCGTAGAAGGCAAGATAGTGACCAAAGAGGGACATGTGTACATCATTTCTTACTATTTGGACAAGACACAAGAGATAAGAGACAGTTACGGCATTATCATTAAGCCGGCAGCAGGAACGACAAAAGAGTACCGCCGGAAAATCGTAGTGTATAGTTCATTTAACACGGGTGAGAAAGGGATTAGATCGTATGTTCAGTCCAGTAGTGCTACCATGGTGGAGTGCGCAGACAGCACCGTTTATTGGAAAAACCCCATTTCCCGTTATATAAAGGATACTTGGATAAAAGGCAAACGAACGGATTCCACCATCGTTTTTCCTGCCAAACAGCCGCTTTTTGCTTCTTCCACTTATCTATATACCATTCGTTGGGGAATGCTAACCGCAACAGGTTCTTGGAAAGTTAGAGATGATTATGCAGATGATATTATCTTGGATATCGTCAACGATAGTCTCATCCTGCGCGGCACTAAACCTATTATGAATGGTGTGGACAACTATTTCATCGGCGTTTTCAGAGAGAAATTCTCCAAACCGGGCTCGTACTCTTTCTACGGTTACGGCGACTGCTGTACTAACCTCTATGTCCCCGGGCGGCCATTGAATCTCAATTTCATCACGCCTCCTGACGGAATGGAAACCGAGAAAATGCTTTACTCCGCTCATGATGATACTAATCAATTTGGTGATGTGTGGGATTCCGTATATGTAGGTTGGGATAATGATACCGTATATATAAAAGGTATGTGCCCTCACACTCCGGAAGCTTGGGTAAAAGGTGTGTTGGAAGGGGATACGGTTACTTTCCCTGCAAATCAGTATATGGGGCAATTTGACCTGCTTGATATATGGATATACGGTGGCTCTCTGACAGAAGATGATTTAACGGACTTTCATATCGCCTACGATGCCGATGCCAACATGTTCATAGGGAGTCTCAACGGGTGCTTGCTGACAAGTATATCCGATGATACTATACCCAATACGATTAGTGCCTACAACAATCTTATGATTGGAAACAATATGGGTCTTCTGCAATACGACACGCAAAACCAACCGTTTAATGCCGACTATGTGTGGGCGGATATGGATGTGACGATAGATAACGGTGTGGCTACGATTATGGCAACCAACCAATCTATGCAAATGGTTTGGCTTCAGTTGTTCATACCTCAGGATACCACGGCTATTCCTGCAGGAGAATACACCATCTCTGATAGTCAATCCGTAGGAACGGCACTCCGGTCTGTCGGTACAGCAGGGCAGCAATATAATCCGTGTCTCGCCGGCATTTGCGATGCAACGGGAGCGATAGTAGCACCTTGGTTTATGGTAAGCGGTAAAGTCGTTATCAGTTACGATGAGTACAACAAGATGAATGTAACTATCGAAGCCAAGAACTCCTACAATCTGGACATCACGGCAGCTATACGGTATGAGAAACTTGAGCCCAAAGCCGTAGTTGATATAACGGCTTCCAATTTGCAAATAGTTGATATGAAGGAATCTTTTGGATTATACCAGTATTACGGTTCCAATACCGAATATGAAGTAATACTCTATTCCAAATCCGATACTCCTGACGGAACTTTCACCGGGAATATGATCTCTTATGCCAACTGCATTATTCATAACGGTACTACTCAAAGTCAGTTGAGCGTTTTAGAGGGTGAGTTCACGGTTACTATCGACGGTAACAACTACGGGCTTACAGGTTGGATGTTAGGCAGAGACACGGTTAAGTACACCTTCAACTTTACCGGTATAGCAGGGGCAATGGAGTATGACAGCAATAGTGATTTTACCGCCGAGTTTGATTTCGAGCAAGCCAATTTTGATATTGTAGGAGACAAAGGTGGTTTGATTGACTTGAATGCAATCAATGATGCGAATCAGATGGTATCCATGTATATCTATACCGATTTGGAAGACGGCAAGTTGCCTGCCGGCACTTATCCTGTAAATAGCAGTGCAGATCCCAACACCGTATTGGCATGTCCCGGTTATGATGCGGAAATAGGCATTGCACCGTCTTATGCCGGTGTGATGGATAAAGCCGGTTATCTGACTGCTGCTTGGTTCTTTGAGGGTGGTACAGTGACGGTGGATGACAACGGACGGGTTATCGTTGCCGCCATCAATTCGTATGAAAAAGCCATTAGTATCGTTATCAAACCTGAGGAAACAGGTTTCCGCAATGTGCAGAACACCAACCAAGCCCATGTGCGTAAGTACATCAGGAATGGTCGCTTTGAGATAGAAGTTAATGGCGTGAAACACAATGCTCTTGGATTCTAAATAGAAAGAACAACAATATCAACAAAGGGCTTGCAGCAATGCAGGTCCTTTGTTGTGTATTTCCGTCTCACGCCTTCACTCCTTCATGCCACTCAAAACAACGGGAGAGAAACGAGGGTATTTTGTAGTGGAACGCGCTAATAATCAGCAGGATGAAAAAAGCATTGTTAACGAATTGGGAAATTCATAGTGGCATGAGTGGCATGAAAATTATACAATATATATATCCTCGCGCGTAGGGGCATATAATAAGTTATAAAAATACATGCCACTCATGCCACTCATGCCACAAAGAAAAATCGTAACCACATAGTCATCCTTAATAGTGCAACGGTAGTGCTACGGGGAAAGACACGGTAAGAGAATTTTGAATTATGAATTAAGAATTAAGAGAGGGGGGGGTGAACTAAGAATTTTGAATTAAGAATTAAGAGAGGCGCAAAGAGGGGATAGAAAGTGTCGGTCAAGTGTCGGTCAACCCTCGACTAACGGTTTACTCAAAAAGACAACGAAAAGACCTCAAAAAAGCTATGAAATCTACACTTGATAAACCCGTTAAAACTTACTAAACCTATTAAACTTGTAAAAAAAATTGCACATATCAAAAAAAAAGTGTACCTTTGCAGCATTAAAGAGAAAACACATGGATAGCATCATTTTAGCCATAGAGTCAAGTTGCGACGATACATCTGCAGCAGTTATCAAAAACGGTTTGCTGATGAGTAATGTAATCGCTTCGCAGAAAGTGCATGAGGAGTTTGGCGGCGTAGTGCCCGAACTGGCTTCGCGTGCCCATCAGCAGAACATATTACCCGTGGTGGATACTGCTCTGAGCAAAGCCGGCATAACAGCCAACGACCTCTCTGCTATTGCCTTTACACGCGGTCCCGGACTATTGGGTTCGCTACTGGTAGGCACCAGTTTTGCCAAAGGCATGGCTCTCGCCCTACGTATTCCGCTGGTAGAAGTTAATCACTTGCAAGGTCACATCATGGCACACTTTGTGGAGCCGTCGGCAGAACTGGTTGCCGCCACTCCTCGACTGCAAGGCGTACAAATCCGTCACCCCGAAATGCCGTTTTTATGCCTGTTGGTAAGCGGCGGCAATTCGCAAATAGTCAAAGTGGAAGCATACAACCGAATGCAAATCATCGGTCAGACCATAGATGATGCCGCCGGCGAGGCGTTTGACAAATGTGCCAAAGTGTTGGGACTGCCCTATCCGGGCGGACCGTGGATAGACAAACTTGCCAAAGAGGGGAATGCCGATGTTTATCCGCTGGCTAAACCCAATATGCAGGGGTACGACTATTCATTCTCGGGACTGAAGACATCCTTCCTTTACACCCTGCGAGACCTGATGCACGCCCATCAGGCGGACAATGTGGATGCCCTGGCGGAACAAATTCCCCATTTGCGTGAAGACTTGTGTGCATCGTTGCAGCAGACAATAATCGATATTCTGCTCAAGAAACTCAAGAAAGCGGCACAGGACCTGCATATCACCCGGATTGCCGTAGCCGGCGGCGTGAGTGCCAATTCGGCTCTGCGCGATGCGATGGTGGCACTGGGCAAGAAGCAAGGTTGGGAAGTGTTTATTCCCCCGTTCAGTTTCACCACCGACAACGCCGCCATGATAGCGCAGGCAGGTTATTACAAGTTTATGGACCGCGATTGGTGCCCAATCGATGCCGCCCCATACGCCAAAACAACCATTTGACCCGTTGATACCCTGTTGATACACCTTGACACCCCGTTTAACGCAGACCGACCATGCAGACCGACCAACTACAACGAATATGGCGTGAATACAAAGATATTATCCTCTTTGTAGCAGCCATGCTGTTAGCCAATCTGCTGTGGAAAATAACCGTTCACGGGGACGAACGGGGGATAGGCGAGGTGACTTGGCTGGGGCTGGTAGTAACGCCTGTATTTGATGCCATAGCAGCCCATGTGACACAATGTGTGTACTGGGCGGTAGCACTATTCCGCGATACGGTACATGTAAACGGCACATATATCTATTTCGACAGCGGCAGCGGTTCGCACATCGTGTGGAGTTGTACGCCGGTCAAGCAGGGATTTATTTGGCTATGTATCCTGTTGGCATCGCGTGGCGCGTGGGTGCATAAACTGTGGTTTATCCCCGTGGGGTGGGTTCTAATCTATGGCATCAATATCGTTCGTATCGCCGCCATTTCGCTCATAATAGAACATCACCCCGAATTGTTCGAGGTGATGCATTCGTATGTATTCAAGTACGCTTTTTACGGCTGTATGTTCGTAATGTGGCTATGCTGGACGGAATGTTTTAATCGTCCTACAGCCGACTCAGATAGTTGTGCATAGCGTGTGCGGCTTTGCGCCCGTCGGACATGGCTAAGATGACCGTCGCGCCCCCACGCACTATATCTCCACCGGCAAAAAGAGTGGGGATAGCACTTTGCATTGTTTCTTCGCCTACCACAATTGTGCCTCGTTTGCTGATTTCCAGTCCGCTGACGCTGTTGGGAATGAGCGGATTGGGGCTGACCCCTACGCTGACGATGACCAGGTCCACAGGCAGGGTAACCGTTTTGCCCTGTACCGGCACGGGACTTCTGCGCCCGGACTCGTCGGGTGCCCCCAATTCCATCACTTGCAGAACGGCTTCCTTGACACGCCCATTCTCGTCGGCATGGTATTCGACAGGGTTATGCAATGTCATAAACTCGATACCTTCCTCCCGGGCATGTCTAACCTCTTCTATACGCGCCGGCATTTCTTCCTCGCTGCGGCGATAAACGATAAAAGCATGTTCGGCACCCAGCCGCTTGGCTGTACGCACGGCGTCCATTGCCGTATTACCGCCTCCCACAACGGCTACATTCTTGCCATAGAGCAGGGGTGTATCGGTACGCGCATTGGAGGCGTCCATCAGATTGACACGCGTCAGGTACTCGTTGCAACTCATTACTCCGTTAAGGTTCTCGCCGGGGATATTCATAAACTTAGGCAGTCCCGCTCCCGAACCGACGAAGATACCCGCAAATCCCTGTTCGCGCAAATCGTCAACGGTGAGCGTTTTGCCGATAATCGTATCCGTTTGGAAGGTCACTCCCAAAGCCCGCAGACCGTCAATCTCCTTATCGACAATGCTATTGGGCAGACGGAACTCGGGAATACCGTATTTGAGAACGCCGCCAATCTCGTGCAATGCCTCAAAGACCGTGACATCATAGCCGTATTTAGCCATATCTCCTGCAAAAGCCAGTCCGGCAGGACCTGAACCGACTACGGCTATTTTTGGGGAATCGGCAGATCGGTGAATCGGTGAATCGGTTGCACTTTGCGCATGGTCTGCCACAAAACGCTCCAAATAACCGATTGCAACGGGTTGATGTCCCATCTTGTGGTGGATACAACGGCTCTCGCATTGCTTCTCCTGCGGACAAACACGCCCGCAAACAGCGGGAAGCGTAGAAGACTGACTGATAATATCGGCTGCGGCATCAATATCCCCCTGTTCAACCTTTTTAATGAAGGCGGGAATGTTGATATTGACGGGACACCCTTCTACACAGGTCGGTTTGGGGCAATTAAGGCAACGGTGCGCCTCGGTAAGCGCCTGCTCGAAAGTAAGTCCCTGATTAACCTCGGCATGCAAACTCTGTATGCGTATGGCAGGCGCCAATTCGTTCATTTGCACACGGGGGATAGCCACGCGGTCTTTGGGCGTAAGGGGACGGAGTGCCTGCTGATATTGGTCCATGGCAAGTGCTTCCTCAGGTTTGTAGGAACGCAGACGGGACATCATTTCGTCCCAGTTCACCTTGTGGGCATCAAACTCGGGTCCGTCAACGCATACGAACTTGGTCTGTCCGTCTATCGTGACACGGCACGCACCGCACATGCCCGTTCCGTCCACCATAATGGTATTGAGCGAAGCATCGGTAGGGATATTGTATTTGAGCGTAGTCAAACTGACAAACTTCATCATAATGGCAGGTCCGATAGTGATGCACTTGTGCACGGGTTCGCGCTGAATGACCTGCTCCACTCCGACGGTTACAACACCCTGTTGTCCCATACTGCCGTCGTCGGTCATGACAATGACTTCGTCGGACCATTGTGCCAGTTCGTCCCGCAGAATAATCAAATCCCTGTTTCTCGCTGCCAGTACGGTAATCACGCGATTGCCCGCCTTCTTGAGCGCCTCGGCAATGGGCAGCATAGGTGCTGCACCTACACCTCCACAGGCACAAACAACCGTGCCGAAGTAATCGATATGTGTGGCTTTTCCTAACGGACCGACTACATCTTGCAGCATTTGTCCGGGCTCCATGGCGCAAAGTTTGGAAGACGATACACCGATGCGCTGCACGACCAGAGTGATACTTCCCCGTTCCACATCGGCGGCGCTGATGGTCAAGGGCATACGCTCGGAGTGATTATCCACGCGCACGATAACAAAATGCCCTGCTTTGCGACTGCGTGCAATCAGCGGAGCTTCAACGACGATTTCGGCAACATTGTCCGAAAAAAACCGTTTAGAGAGGATTTTATTCATATAAATAACGATTTATAACACAAAGGTACTATATTTTTTGCATATTTGCAAATTATTTTGTACTTTTGCAGTCAAAATACATAGAAGTAATGGAAAAAGAGAAATTTACCAGTCGTTTTGGGGCAATAATGGCAACGGCATCAGGTGCCGTCGGTTTGGGTAATATATGGAAATTCCCCTATATGTTGGGGCAGAACGGCGGAGGCGCTTTTCTGTTGGTCTATATCGTTTGTGTGATTTGCTTCGGTTTGCCGTTGATGATAACGGAGTTTGTGATGGGTAAAAGCAGCGGTCAGTCCGTTCGTGGCGCCTATCAGACATTGGCAGGCAATAACCGCTGGAACTTTGTGCCGATTCTGACCTGTTTGACGGTGATGTTTATCACGGGTTTTTACTTGGTGATAACCGGTTGGTGCGTGAAATATTTTTGGATATCCATCGTGGATGGCGCCTGGCTCCAAAGCATGGGTGGCAATATTGTGTGCAGTTTGGTTGCCGCGTTGATTTCTATGGGCGTATTGTGGATGGGCGTGAATAAGGGAATAGAGCGATTGAGCAAGATATTTATGCCTATATTGTTGGTTCTATTGGTCGTCTTAATCGTGTGTGTACTGCTATTGGACGGTGCGGGGAAAGGATTGTCGTTCCTATTTGCATTTGACGCCTCCAAAATCACCTCACGGACCGTGCTGAATGCCTTGGGACAATGCTTCTATTCACTCAGTATAGGTATGGGTGCGTTGATAACCTTCGGCTCGTATATCCCTAAAAAGCAGAATGTGGCGAGTACGGCAGCCGAGATAGTAGGTATAGACACGCTGGTCGCCATTATGGCAGGATGTGCCATCTTCCCCGCAGTATTCGCATTCGGCATCAGTCCGGAGCAGGGACCGCAATTGGTATTCTCCGTTTTGCCTGCCATCTTCGGTCAAATGCCCGGAGGACAGATAGTATCCGTATTGTTCTATTTCCTGCTGTGCATAGCAGCCATTACATCGGCAGTCAGTTTGCTGGAAGTGTTGGTGGCATCTCTAATGGATTTGACGGAAAAGCGTCCACGACCCATCTCCCGTCACAAGGGATTGATCTATGCAGGGGCAGCGTGCCTGCTGATTAGTGTCTTGTGTACCTTGTCGCTGTCAGCAGATAACAAATGGCTGATTTTAGGGGGCAAGACATTGTTTGACTGGGTAGATATTATTACCTCAAATTTCCTGTTGCCTATTATCGCATTAGGCACGGTGGTTTTCTTCGGGTGGTTTGTAGACAAGAAAGTGATGCACGAAGAAATGGCACCCTATTACGGCAAGCAGAAATGGACCATGAATGTCTATTACTTCCTTATCCGCTGGTGCTTCCCCGGACTGATATTGCTCATTGCCCTCAATAGCATAGGTTTGCTATAAGGACGGCTAAAAGAGGGTAGAATTTAGAAATACTTGGTTTCTTCGCCCATGATGGATGTGAGCAGATTGTTTGCCAATCGGCTGGCACCGAAACGGAAACTGTCGTTATTGAGCCATTCCTGCCCCAATATCTCTTTAACCAAAGTATAGTGTGTGACGGCTTCGTCGGTGGTAGCAACACCTCCGGCGGGCTTGAAGCAGACTTTTTGTCCTGTTTTCTCCTGCCACATACGAATGGCATGGCACATGACAAAAGTGGCTTCGGGCGTGGCATTTACCTTGATTTTGCCGGTAGAGGTCTTGATAAAGTCTGCTCCGGCAGCCATAGCCAATATGGATGCTTTCCAGATATTCTCGGCAGAAGCGAGTGCGCCTGTTTCGAGGATAACCTTGAGGTGATGTTTGCCACAAACGGCTTTGAGTTCGCTAATCTCGTCAAAAACCTCCTGGTATCTTCCTTCCAAGAACTTACCTACCGAAATGACGATGTCAATCTCGTCGGCTCCGGCTTGCAGTGCCAACGCGGTCTCCGCCACCTTGACCTCAATAAAGGTTTGCGAAGCAGGGAATCCGGCACTCACGCATGCCACATGTACTGCTTTGGGCAGATTGGCTCGTGCCACACTTGCCAATGCAGGATAAACGCACATGGCAGCCACATTCTTCAACCCCTTGAAATGTCTGCCAAAGTCCTTGACTTTTTTAGCCATATTTTCTACTTTCTCAACAGTATCTTCGCCATTGAGAGTGGTCAAATCAATTTGGTTAAGACATTGCATCCACACATCGCGCGTGTTGTTTTCGGCAAAATGTGCATCAATGATATGTTGGGCAGCGGTTGCCACTTCGGAATCCGTCATAGTAAACGGATAAGCCGCAAAGAGTTCGTTGAAAGACATATAATAATTAGATAAATAGTTTCTTATTCAGGCAAGCGGCCGATGATGGTCTCATTACCGCGTACTGCTTCTCCCACTTGTACAAACATCTCGGTGTCCAAAGGAAGGTACATATCTACGCGCGAACCGAGTTTGATGAATCCCATGTGTTCGTTTCTGTGGCTTTGCTTGCCGACCTTGGCATAAGTAACGATGCGTCGTGCCATTGCACCGGCAATCTGGCGTACGGCAATCTGCATTTTAGAGGGTGTTTCAATCACGACCAATGAGCGCTCGTTCTCGGTGGAAGACTTGGGTAACCATGCTCCCATATGGCGTCCTTTTTGGTGCTCGCTACGAACAATATTACCCTCAACAGGGTACCAGTTGGCATGCACATTGAAAGGGGACATGAAAATGCTGACCTGCAGCCGCTTCTCATGGAAAATCTCGTCTTCCATTGTCGGCTCGATTACCACTACATGTCCGTCAGCCGGTGCCAAAAGAAAATTAGGGTCGGTTATTTCCACCTCGCGGACAGGATTACGGAAGAAATATGCGACAAAGACCAACAGCATGGCAGTCAAAATGAGCGTGATGATGCAAAGCCAATGCGGTTGAACAAAAAAATATATGGGGATATTGATGATAAACATCAGCAATACAATGCCGATAACAGAATGCCGTCCCTCCTCGTGGATACGATGGTGGCGATTGGAAGTGTGTGATTTCATGTGATTTATAGCCATTGATTATAAGGAAATTGTGTCAGCATTTGTGCGGCATCGTCCAACCCTTTTTGCAGTTTCTTGTCCAACATGAGTTTGAACATCATGGGAATATCTGCTTTGAGGGTCAGTTTGATGCGGGTATCCAATGGGGCTAACTCTTTGAGCTGAATCCAAAAGTTCGCCTGCATAGGTACACCTTCGACGCCAAATTTGATTGTGTCGTTCTCGATAGTGTCAACAATACGGATGGTAATCTTTTGCCCCAGTCCGTCAACTTTGATACGAATATAATCGAAGCCGATCTCTAATTCCTGCACTTTGTCCTGCGGAATCATATCTTTCACGCGATTAAGATTGTCCAGATTGGACAGAACTTTGTAAACATTCTCCGCGCAATTGGGGATGGAGCAAACTTTGCTCTCGTATTTAACTTCAGACATATTATTTATTCCATTTATTGGGGTGTTTGTGCCACAAATTGAGGGCATCCATCACCTCGGGTGTGCATAATTGTGTTTTCTGCATTTCTTGACAAACAGCAGAGAAATTAGTCAAAGCGAACAGTTGTACATCTGCCGTATTGAGCCGTTTTTTTGCAATGGGGAACTCGTAGTCAAATAGGGTAATGGCTCCCAATACATTGCATCCATTATTGCGTAGCGACTCAATGACGCGCAAGAGATGGTCCCCGACATTGACTTGGTTCTCAATAATGACAACATTCTGCCGTGGGCGCAAGTCTCCCTCAATTTGGTTTTCGAGTCCGTGGTCTTTGGGATAAGGATAGACGGAAACAAATGGTAATGCCAATTGCTCTGCAACTAAAATGCCGTGCGCAATGGCGTTAATAGCAATTCCTGCAATGACATCAGCATCAGCAAACCGCTCTGCTACCAGACGGCTCATTTCTAAACGGAAGAAATTGCGCACAGAGGGGATGCTGAGAATTTTGCGGTCGTCCAAATATATAGGCGCCTGCCAACCGTTGCCCCATGCGAACGGGTGATCGATTTGTACACTAAATGCCTTGATCTGCAATAATTTGCGTGCAATACTATTCTCGATTGATTCCATTGTCTTGATTATTGTTTTGTGCCTTTCGGCTTTCGTATTTTTCTATTTGTAGGTTAGCAACACGGATGGCGCGTTCCAAAGCGTCTATGTTGCTCATTATAATAGCCAATTGATAGGTGTCTGCCAGCGCTTTCTTCTCTTGTTCGTTAAGATAGTAAGTGCTATGTGCTTTATGACCTGCGTCTAATGCGGAGACTTTGATTCGCTCTGCCGTATGAGTGGCAATATATGATAATAATTGCTTGGCATCATCGTCCTCGATAGTCAAAATCTCGTGCCAACCCTCTACCTCAAAGGCATGATTGCTGCCTTCTTTCTCCACAAAGTCTTCGCCTGCACTCAATCGTACCATCCGTTGGTCGCACGCTTGGGCACCATAGTAGTAAGATTGCACACTGACTCGATAATTGTCGGTGACATACGCCTGCAGAAAGTTGCGGGCAGTATTGGAAGTCGTTTGCAACAGGCGATGCACATAGTGACCGTGGTCTTCGTTTTTTTCGTCCTTGCTGTAAATGAACGATTTCAGTAAGGGGTCAGATTGCGGCAAGAGTACCTGCAGCAGCGAGTCGGAATAGTGCAGATTATGCAGGGCTTGTATGTATTTGAGTGAGTCCCTTTCTGCCTTTTCAGCCCGCATAATATCCACTTTGCCGGGTCGGTGTCCGCAACCAATCAACACTACACTTGCCAACAATATCCATACTATATTCAGTCGCTTTCTCATTGCAGTTGCAAAGGTACGAAAAAAAAATGATATATGCAAATTTATTTCATGCTATAGTTCTTTATATTCGCGTATCTTTCCATCTTGCAGGAATAAGTCTGTAGGGATATCGCTGGCGCATGAAAACGGCATTGGGGCAGTTGCAATGGTGAATGCGAATGCCCTTGGTAACAGAGATAAAACCGAAGATAGGTTCTCCCGGTTTCGGTTTGCAGCAGGTGGCTAACTTGTAGTCAACATGCTTGACATTCATATCAATTTCAATGGCAGCGGTTGTAATGGGCGCATTCTCGCCGGAGGAAGGAGTGCTCGTTGTTGATGTTGGTGTAGTTACAGGAGTGGGCGCGGTGAGTTGCTCAAAAATATCCCGTAACTGCTGCGGCTCAAGTTTGCCCAATGCGATAGCTTGATAGAGTTCGGTAATGGTCTTATAACCCAATTTATCGGCTATATGCGAGATGTCGCCTTCGGTATAATCTATTTTCCAATTTTTGAATTTGCGTTCTAAGATCTCCCTGCCTTCAGAAGCACTCTTAAACTCCATTTCCTTGAGTGCCTGACGGATTTTGTTTTTGGCTCGTTGTGAAACGACATCGTTGAGCCACCCTTCAGTGGGGTGCTGGTTGGGAGAAGTGATAATCTCAATCCTGTCTCCATTAATTAACCGCTGACGAATGCCCGCGTTTTGCCCGTTGATGCGTCCTCCGATGCAGTGTGCACCGACTTCGCTATGGATAGCAAAAGCAAAGTCCAAGACGGTAGCTCCGGCAGGCAGTTTTTTCAAATCGCCGGTCGGCGTGAAGACAAACACAGACTCTTGCTTGGAAACGATGTTGGAATTATGTATGCCCTTGTATGCCCAATGGGCAGCCACTCCTTGCTCCGCCACTTCGTCCATACGGCGTGTGCGAATCTGCACTTCGACCCACTTGTTTTCGGGTCCGAGTACGGTAGTATGTAGCGATTCGTAGCCGTTTTCCTTGGGCATAGTCAACCAGTCGCGCAAGCGTTTGGGATTGGGCTGAAAAATGTCAGTAATGATGGAATAGACTTGCCAACAGTCGCTTTTCTCCTGCTCAAGCGGACTATCCAATATAATACGGATGGCAAACAGGTCGTAGATATGATCTACATCACAATGCTGCACTTGCATCTTGTGGTAGATGGAGTGGATAGATTTAGGACGCCCCTTGATGGTAAAAGTATATCCTTCCTGCTCCAATTTGAGTTTGAGCGGTGCGATGAACTTGTCTATATACGCATCCCGTTCTGCCTTTTTGGCATTTAGTTCGTGCGCGATGTGCTTGTAGCCGTCATAATCGATGAATTTAAGCGCAAGGTCTTCCAACTCGGTTTTGATTTGATACAGACCCAAGCGGTGTGCCAAAGGGGCATGCAAATCCTGTGTCTCCTTGGCAATATGCCGACGATGTTCACTGTCTCCGTCCTTGTCCAATTGGCGCATGAGGTTGAGACGCTCGGTAAGAATGTCGTAAATGACTTTGTTATCTTCCATTTTTTACGATTAACATTTGACAGTTTTTACAATCAAATTCTATATCAAGAATCGTGCCATTTTGCAGGCGCAAGTGTCTTGGTTCCTTATCTTTCGGATAAGGATTGGACTTGCGGCAGTGCCCTAACTCGAATAGCAGGCAATAGCGGCAGGTCATTAAAGGTGCTCCAGCAGGTTGCGTCTCCATTGGTTGAGTTGACTGATAGGTATAAAATATGGTTTACTGTTGATTTGTATGTGTCGAACAGCGTAGATAGTGTCTCCCAACTTGCTCAATTGCTGCTGCATAACGGTTAGGGCGCGTTCGGGGTTGTCGGCAGGTTGCTTGGCATAAGCAAAGTCGGCAGAAACGGCAGGGTGACCAGCTAAACACGGGGTGTATGTCAAGCGGAAACCGTCGGGTGTTTCCTCAAACAGAATATCCGTTAATATGCGCCGTTCGGCATGTAACGAGCGTTGAAACTCGATGTCAAAATTGCGATAGAGAGGCGTGCCGGCAGGAATATGAATCGGTTTGTTGGGAATAATCCTGCCTCCCTGAATGGCATTGACATAAAAGCCCCGGTCTTCAAAACATAAACCGTCGCCGGAGTGTAATTGCGTGTGCGGGGTTACCAGTTCACCGGTTGACTTGGGAGTGTCCCAATTTGCCATAGGACGAGTGCGCCCGTGCAGGAAATAGTCCGTTGCTCCACGGTGAAAAGTCTTCTCGGGATTAGGCGTGAACGAGTAGGTATATCGGGTGGACGGAGGCATATCCAAGGAGGACAGAATAGCGTCCATTTTTTGGCGATAATAGGCGACAATGTTGGTTACATAGTCGGCATCTTTCAGTCGCCCTTCAATCTTGAAAGTCGTGATGCCGGCATCTATCATTTCGCGTAAATAGATACTTCGGTCCATGTCTTGTAGTGACAGCAGATAGCGCTGGTGAACAGGCGTTCCGTTATCATCCACAACCTCTCGCATATCGGCATCCAAAAGGTCGTATTTCTGGCGGCACATTTGTGCACAACAGCCCCTGTTGGCACTTCTATTCATCAGTGCCTCGCTCATATAGCATTTCCCCGAATAGCAGACACACAGAGCACCATGCACAAACGCTTCTAATTCGATACTGTCCCCCACAATGTCGTGTATGTGCCGTATTTCGTCAATGCTGAGTTCGCGTGCCAGAACTACCCGTTTGAACCCTAAGTCGCGCAGATGAAGCACCTGTTCGGCAGTTCGGTTGTCGCACTGTGTCGAGGCATGCAACCGTATAGGCGGCAAGGAACAATTGAGCAGAGACAGGTCTTGTATGATGAGCGCATCTACGCCAATGCGGTAAAGATCGTTGGCTATGGCGACGGCTTCAACTTTTTCGGCATCGGTGAGCAGCGTGTTGAGCGTAATTAAAACCTGCACTCCGTAACGGTGAGCGTCTTGTACCAATTGGGCGATGTCGGCAATGCTGTTTCCTGCGGCTTGTCTTGCCCCGAACTTGGGAGCACCAATATAGACGGCATCGGCGCCTGCCTGTATGGCAGATTGACCTACCGCTAAGTTTTTAGCCGGTGCTAATATGGTAAAAGGGTGCTTCACCGTAGTGTCATGTTATGTTGATGTTATGTTGCAACAACGGTTATCTCAGTTGGGTGGACAACTTATACAACACAATGCCCGCCGTAACGGAAACATTGAGCGAGTGCTTGGTGCCGTATTGTGTGATTTCGACGGCTCCGTCGGAAGCATCAATCACCTCCTGCTGCACCCCAAAGACCTCGTGCCCGAGTATGACGGCAGTAGGACCTTGCACCTGTATGTTGTCAAAATTGATGCTGTTGCGGGTCTGCTCGATGGCATAAACCGTATATCTGTCCTCTTTTAATTGCCGGACAGCATCCAATGTATTTTCAAAATAGCGAAACGGAACCGTCTGTTCGGCACCTAAAGCCGTCTTGTGTATTTCCTGATTAGGCGGGCAACAACAGATACCGCATAGGTACACGCCTTGCAGCCGAAAAGCGTCCGCAGTACGGAAAACAGCCCCTATATTGTGCTGACTGCGGACATTATCCAATACGACTATCAACGGCACTTTGTCAGACGAACGGAATTCGTCCGTCGACATGCGGTGCATTTCCTGTATGGTGAGTTTGGTATGATTCATAAGCCGTCCGGTAAGTTCATAGTGATGGTTCTACTGTTGTGGTTGATGTCCGTGATAAGGTCCTCGTGTAGAGGAATCAGTCTGCCGTCTTCCAGTTGTGCCAAGATATTTGCCGTAGAGTCGTCTATTTGGACAATGGTACATCCGTTAAGCGAGTATCCGACAAGGTCCTGCCAGCATAAAACGGCTTCGTCTTCGGCAACAATATCCCGGCGAAGCATATAAACATCGTTACCAACCAATCGCAATGCCTGGTTTTCGTCGGAAACACCTTTGAGTGTCAACAGCAAATCCTCCCCTTTGCTGCGCCAGTCAATGACACGGAAGGGAGTAGGAATAGCATCTAAAAGGATAAAAATGAAGTCAGCATCTGCTTCCTCCCAATAAGTATTGATGGTGCGACATTGCATTTCTCCGGCTTTGCCATGTGTGCGAACCAGCGAACCGATTTGTATAATATCTTTTGGGTCAATCATTAGTTACGAATGCGCAGAATGCCGTTGGAGAAAGTTAGTTCATAGTTTTTAAGCGGCTGATTGGCAATGCCCTTAGTCGGGAAACCGCGTGTAGAAAGGTCAAACACTTCTCCACACACGGGACAAGTGGCAAAGAGCCCGTCCACCTGAATAGGTTTGTCTTGTTTAACACAATGCGGACAAGCCAAATCAGCAGCGCAGTATTGGTTGGTCACATTGATCCAAACAAGTATGCCGGCAAATCCCAAATAGTCGGATTCCCACCGTTTTTGCGTAAAAGTCATGGTTTGAAACCCGTTCTCGATGACGAAGTTGGGATACATCTTATATATATCGAGGTCCAAGGCGACCGGATAATCCGGCACATTGCTGTTGGCATCGTTGTGACAGGATGTAAAGACGGCGCACAGTACAAGGGGCAGTAACCGCCATGCAATATGGAACTTACTAATAGACATTATGCAAATAGACATCGAAAACGAGCGTGGAATACGGGGGAATATATCCGATAACCCCTTCCGCACCGTGTCCTTCTTCGCCGTAGCCCAAATTATAAGGTATGTACAGGATATAATGGGCAGGCGGTGTCATCTTTTTTATGCCTTCGGCAAACCCGCTAATCAGTTCGCTGACAGCCAATGTAGTGCCGGCATTGCTGTCAAATACATTGCCGGTAATGAGTGAACCTGAATAAGAGACTGCCACGGTCTTGAGGTTATCGGGGTGTGGATTGGTGGGAATGCCCTCGCGTACTATCTTATATTGCAGTCCGCTGGGAGTGGTGATAACGCCCTCTTTGGTGGCATTATTGGCAAGCCATGCCTGATTTTCGGCTTTCCAATCCAACCAGTTCTCTTTTTTGCAAGACGGCAACAAAAGTGCCAATGTGAAAGAAATGAACAGTATGTGTTTAAGTTTGTGCATAGCAGTGAAGATTATTTAGCCAACCACGGAGTGGGGTCTTGTAAGTTGCGGTCCATATATATTTGGAAGAATAATTCTGTCTTGTTGTCATTCTCCGTATCGGTAGCGATATGCCCAAGGTTTTGCTTGGTCTTGATTTTGTCTCCCTGCTTGACCAATATGTCCTTGAGGTTGCTGTATACGGTACGGTAATTACCGTGTTGCACAATGACGGCGTAGGTGCTCCCCAAAACGAGTATTCCGCTCACTTCGCCCTCATAGACGGCTCTGGCTGCGGCACCTGCTACGGTTTGCAAATAGATACCCTTGTTGTTGATGGTTACATGCTCATATACGGGGTGCTGGTGCGTGCCGAAAAAGCCGGATATGAATCCTTTTTCGACGGGCCAAGGCAACAGTCCCTTGTTTCGCTCAAACCCGCCGGCAATGAGTTGTTGCTCCTTGGTAAGCGTCGTTTTGCTTTGTGTCTGCTGGCGAATCATATTTTCAATCTTGCGATTGATTTCATCGGCTTTTTTCTGTTGCTTTTTCAATTGTGCCGTGAGGGTGCTTTCCTGCTGTTTGAGGTCTTTGAGCATCTTCTGCTGCTGGCGTTCGTTGCGGGCAAGCTTGTCCTGCTCGGTCTTCTGCACCTGCAAGGCAGTATTCTTGTCCTGCTTGCGCTCTTCCAAAAGGTTGTTTTGGATGTCAATATCCGTTTGAATGCCCTGAATGCGTTGCACGGCGGCTTTTCGGTACTGCTGAAATTCGTACATATAGCGAATACGGCGCATCAACTGCTGAAAATTATCGGCTGACAACAAGAAGAGTAGGGGGGCGTGCTGTATATCCGCATAATGGGTCTCGCGCACCATACGCGCGTATTCCAATTTGTGATCTTCCAATTCGGTTTGCAGTTTTTGCCGCTTGGAAGTAAGACTGGCAATGTCGCGATTGAGGATAGTAATCTCGGTGTTGATGGACGAAATGATTTTCTTACGGTTCTTGATGTCCCGATTGATGAGATTGAGCTTGTTTTGCGTGCTTTTTTTGTCGTTTTTAGTCTGCGACAGCATGCGGTCGGTCTCCTTAATCTCCTGTTGCAATTTTTGTTGCTCCTGTTGCAAGTCTTTGACCGTTTGCGCTCCTGCAATCAGCGGAAGAGTAATCAATATGATGGCAAGCAGATGTTTCATTTTGAAAAGATGATGTTATAGTGCAATTGCATTTCAGCAGGTATGTCCTGTCCGTTTAACAGATTAATGGCTTGGCGCATGTATAGTTGTGCCATGTCGTTTTTGCCGATGATGTACATAATCCATGCGTAAGTATCTAAATAAGTGGGATTTTGCGGCTCTTCCATAACGGCTTTTGCACTCATCTGTTCGGCTAATTTTATGTCTCCGCGATGAGTGGCAAGCATATAGGCGTAATTATTGAGTACCGATGCGTTATACGGGTCTAACTGTAAAATTCCCTGATAGATTTTTGTCAATTTCTTTGTGCTCTGTCCTGTCATCTCGTACAACTGCATCTGATAGAGCCGGAATTGGATGTCGTATGGGTCTTCTTTCAGGTACTGCTCGATGGCTTGAATGGCTTTTTTAGAGTCGTGCATGAGCAAGTATATGCGGTACCGGTTGATGGCGCTATAGGGTCCGTAGCCCTCTATTTTGTCCAATTTGTCCTGTGCCTTGATGGCATCTTTGTATCGTCTTACGCCAACATAAGCATCGCGCAAGCGGTCCCATAATTCGGACTCTTGCGGCAAGAGTTGCGTGGTCTTTTCCAATACGCGAATGGCTTCTGCTTTTTGTGCCGGGCTGCCGTTGTTGTATAGGGTGACGGCATAGTCGTCCCAACATTCCGCAGGCGCGGCTTCCCATGCCTGACGATAGAACGGCAAAGATTGGTCAACCATTTGGCATCCGCGGTAGATATGCCCTAAGTAGCGGTTGGTGATAGCGTCTTCCGGGTATAAATCGTGGCAGAACTCAAAGACGGGGAAAGCATCTGCATACCGCTCTTCCTGCCATAATCGTTCGGCGGTATAGAAATAGTAGAGAAAGCGTTGCCGCTGCTCTACTGTCAGGGCACCGGCTGTCATTGACAGCAATAGTGCTCCGCTGCATAGTATGTGCTTAAAGCGTGCCACTATGTCCAAAACCTCCTGCTCCGCGTTCAGTAGCGGATAGTTCTTCTACTTGTATCCATTCGGGTTGCTCGTGCCTGGCGATGACCATTTGGCATATTCGTTCGCCGGGCTGAATGGTTTGCGGTTCGTTGCTCAGATTGATGAGTATGACTCCTATTTCTCCCCGATAATCGGCATCAATCGTTCCCGGGGTATTCAATACTGTCAAACCGCGTTTGAGTGCCAGTCCGCTACGGGGGCGTATTTGTGCCTCATATCCTTGTGGCAAGGCGATGTACAGCCCGGTGGGCAATAGCCGGCGTTCCAAGGGCTGTAGGGTGACAGGTTCGCCGATGGAACAGCGGATGTCCATGCCGGCAGCCATTTGGGATTCGTATTGTGGCAAGGGGTTGTTGCTCTTATTGATAATTTGGACAGTCATAATTATAAATGCTTTTCGACCAAAATGCGCAATCCGTCTTCTATGATGCGAATATGCAAATCGCGTGGCATCATCATGGGCTCTCCGTCAATGTGTAGAGGTCCCTCTTTCTCCCGTGTTACCGTCACCTCTGCTGTTTGCACCGTATTCATGAACATATCGTGCTCAATGTTTTTGGTGAATAGCTTGAATGCCAGACTCGGCGCGAGAATAAGAGGAAACTTGCTAAGAATGGCGATATCCATTTTGCCGTCCTGTATGCTCGCCTGTGGAGCGATAAAGGCATCATTACCCCATTGGTTGGAATTGGCAAAAGTGACCAGGAACGCCTGCGGATTGAGTTCGATGTCTTTTCCGCGAATGATGTATGTTTCCGGCTGATAACTGAATAAGTCTCGCAATATATTTCGCATATAGGTTTTCATCCCCCGCGAATTGGAGCCGGCGAAATGGTTGGCTATCAGGGCATCAAACCCGATGCCGCAAGTGCAGAGGAAAGGACGGTCGTTGACCAACCCGTAGTCGGCTTTTACCGCTTCGCCACGGTTGATTTGTTCTATTGCCTTAGATATACGCATAGACATGCCTATGTGGCGCGCGAAGCCATTGCCTGAGCCGGTAGGTATAACTCCTAATGCCGTTTCGGTGTCGCGTACGCCCTGTAGCACTTCATTGACCGTACCGTCGCCACCGACGGCTACGACAGCGTCAAACCCCATTTTGGCATATTGTCCGGCTAAGAGAGTAGCGTGTCCGGCATATTCGGTAAAGACGATGTTTTCCAACCAATGTGTGTGATCCAATTCCTTTTCGATTTGTCGGGGCAATTTGTGCTTGTTGATTGAACCGGCAATAGGATTGATTATAAAAGCTATGTTTTTCATATAAATTGTGACGAAAAGTGACTATATTTTTTATTTGCGTTGCAAAAATACAAAAAAAAAATGATATTTGCAAATTTTTTCTTGCATATATCCTAAAAAAATGTTACCTTTGCAACCGAAAATGAAAGTGGCATGCACTTTCTGTCAAAAAAGTAGGTACAATTATTTTAAAAAAGATGGAAAATCGCAGTTTTGATGACAAAAAAGAGCCGGAGATTGTTTATTCACATTCCGTGAAAGCCGGTAAGCGCATTTATTATTTGGATGTAAAAAAATCGCGTAATGATGATTTGTATTTGTGCATTACGGAGAGCAAGAAGAAGCAGGGGATAGAGGATGAGGTTCCTCAGTTTGAGAAGCACAAAGTGTTCCTGTATCGTGAAGATTTTGATCACTTCAAAGAGGCATTGCAAGATGTGATTGGGTTTGTAGAGGGTAAGTTAGGCAAGATGGAAGCTCGCCCTGAGTGGACTCCCGAAGCCAAAGAAGAAGTTGCTGATTCTGCAGCAGAATCAACAGAAGAGATGGATGAACCCAAGAAAAAAGGATTGTTTGGGAGATTTATGAAAGATTGATATTATCCAAAATAATGCCTGCAACTGCCTCCTTCGATAGAAGGGGGTAGTTTTTTTGTGTGCCGTCGTTGAATAGCAAAGTGACCTTGTTGGTATCGTAGCCGAATCCTGCACCGGGGTCTTGCAAAGAATTGAGAACAATCATGTCAAGATTCTTTTTGCCCATTTTGTGCCGTGCATTTTCGATTTCGTGGTCGGTTTCAAGTGCAAATCCGATCAGTTGTTGTGCCGGTTTTTTTATTTTACCCAATGTGGCGGCTATGTCAGGGTTTTCGACCAGTTGTAGAGTCAATTGATTGCTGTCGTCGTGCTTTTTGATTTTGCAGCCGGCTTCGCTCTCCGGGCGAAAATCCGCAACGGCGGCAGCGAGAATGGCACAATCGGCGTCGGCAAAGGCGGCGACTGCCTTGTCGCACATCTCGCGAGCGGACATGTTGCCCATGATGAGAGTGACCTGTGCGCCCCGTCTTGTACACTCTTGTGCTATGGCTCGTCCCATCTTGCCTGTGGAGAAATTGCTAAGATAGCGCACAGGGTCTAATTTCTCGATAGTTGGACCGGCGGTAATGACTATTTTCTTGCCCGATAGAGTCTTCGGGGTGAAAGCAGCATATATCTGCTCCAACAGATATTCGGGTTCTTGCATCCGCCCTTTCCCGCTGGTGCCACAAGCCAAAGGTCCCTCTGCACAGTCCAGCATGGTGACATTGTCCCAAGTGCCCAATTGACGCATACATTGCTGTGTAGCGGGGGAGTTGTACATGTTGTCGTTCATGGCAGGGGCGATGATGACGGGCTTTCGCATGGCGGCAAAAGTGGTGGTAAGCGCATCGTCTGCAATGCCGTTAGCCATCTTGCCGAGCACATTGGCGGTAGCAGGCGCAACGAGCATCAGGTCTGCCCACGAAGGCAGAGATATATGTTCGGTAGCGTGTGCATTGACAGAGGCGAACACATCGCTGTAAACGGTGTGTCCGCTCAGGGTACGCAAGGTGGTCTCGGTAACAAACTGCAAGGCGTTGGCTGTTGTCGTTACCCGAACATCTGCACCGGCTTTGACCAATAGGCGTATGAGTTCGGGAATCTTGTAGGCAGCAATGCCTCCACTAATACCAATCAGTATGTGCTTGCCTTCCAACACAGGTAGAAAACGCTACGACGATCTATTTGAGTTGGTCGTCTTTTGTTCCGACTTTGAACATGAGTTCATCGTCCAGAAATTCTTGCGTTGCTATGAGAGTGGGTTTGGGCATACGCTCGTAACTGCGCGAAATCTCAATTTGTTCTTTGTTCTCAAATGTCTCTGCGTCCAAAGCGTCTTGTGGCAGAGAGAAGTCTTGCAGTTTGCCGTCCAATTCGCGTTTGAGCGCTTGGCTGATTTGGTTGGCGCGTTTAGCGATGATAGAAACCGTTTGATACACATTGCCTACTTTGGCGGTCATTTGATTCATGTCACGAGTAGGGGTGTTCTTTGGTGCTTTAGTTTTTTTGTAATCCATATTACTTTTTTCTTTTTTGAATTTCTTTATACATTTTTTCTGCTTGTGCGGTATGTTTGCTGTCCGGGTATTCGGTGCGGAAACTGTAATATTCGTCCTCGGCGTCCTGCAACCGTTCTGCTTTTTTGGACTCAACCGAGTTGAGCAGTTGCTGGTATTTGCTCATAAAGATTAACCAGTTCAGTTCCTCCTGATGGGCATTGCTCGGATATGTCTTGAGGGCGTTTTTGGCGACTATTTCGCAACTGAGGTAGTTGTTGCCCAAATAGGTACCCAGGTTGTAGTACAGTTTTGCACTCAGATATTCCTTGTATGCCAGTTTGTCGTACATCTCGCCTAACTCCTTGTATGCCTGCTCGATGTACGGGCTTTCGGGGTATAAGTCAATGAACTGACTGAGGTAACTGATGGCGCTGTTGGTGGTCTCCTGGTCTAACCGTGCATCCGGCGAATCCAAGTAGTAGCAGTGTCCTATCTGGAATCGTGCTTCGATGATGTATTTGCCTTTGGGGTAGTTGCGTATATATGCCTCAAAGTGGTCGGCGGCAGCGCCGTAACTTTTCTGCCCCATGTGTGCCCGCCCCAAGTATATCAGCACTTCCTGTGCGCGTTCCGTGCCCTTGAAGTAGGCAGAAACATCGTCCAGGAGAGTTTGGCATTTGACATATTGCTCCTGGTTGAAGTATTCCAATGCCATTTGGTATTTGTATTCAGGGTCTTTGGATTTCAGCGTTTGCTGATAAGCCCCGCAACTTGCCAATACCAAGGGGAGAAACATCAATATGTACTTAGTTCGTTTCATCAAGAGGCGAAAAAGCGTGCAAAGTTACTGCTTTTTTATGAGAATTCCAAAAATATTCTTAATTTTCTGCTTGTTTATGCAATAATTCGTCCCAATTGGAGGATGTTTTGGTAATCATATTGCCCTCGTCGTCGGTTAGAATGAAGTAGTAGGCGGTCTCGCGTATTTGGCTAATCATCACGGCTGCTTTGTATTCGCCGAGTACCATGCAGGCGGTAGCGAGAGCGTCGGCTGTCATGCAGTCGGGTGCGATGATGGTGGCAGACAGCAGTTTGTGGTGAACGGGATAACCCGTGCGAGGGTCAATGGTATG
Source organism: Paludibacteraceae bacterium (assembly GCA_024399835.1). Lineage (GTDB taxonomy): Bacteria > Bacteroidota > Bacteroidia > Bacteroidales > Paludibacteraceae > Colicola. The sequence continues at coordinate 30,824 of JAKSNK010000003.1, read as the reverse complement.
AGAACGGCGCACACCGTCTTCGAGGTAATAATTGCGGTAGTTGCCTGAAGTAGCCATGCACAAGTCCGTTGCATCAACGGCGTCCTGCAACTCCTGCTTTTCTCCTGTCGGGTCGTCAATCGGTTTGGTAATGCCGATTTTCCAAGGGTCATGCTTGCGGTTGTACCCTTTGACAACGATTTCGCCGCCTATGTCCACCATGTAGTTTTTGCAACCCTTTTCTGCCAATAACTCGGCAACGATGTCGCAGGCATATCCTTTGGCTAATGCGCTGGCATCCAACATGGTGCGAGGGTCGGACTTGATGAGTTGGTGGTCTTGTAACTGTACGGATTGATAACCGATGAACTGCAATAAACTGTCAATCAACGGTTGTGTGACGGTTTCTTTGTTTTTGAAGCCGAATCCCCATGCGTTAACGAGTGGGGCGACGGTGATGTCAAAGCCGCCTTGACTCTTTTCGCTGACGAAATTGGCGGCAGCGAACATACGCTCAAAATAGGCATCGGTGGCTACGGATTCGTTGTTGTTGATTTTGGAGATGGTGGAGTTGGGGTTGTACATACTGAGTGATGCGTCCATCTCGTCCAAGCGTTGCTGTATTTGGCTTAATAAATCCGTATTGCCTTGATACTGAATGTTGTAGTAAGTCCCGAAGATGGAACCTTGGTGCTGATAATAGCGTTTGCAGCTGTTCAAACTGATTGCAACTAACGCAATCAACAGGTAGTTTAAATGTTTCATAAGCGTGGTGTTTTTGTTGGTTTAAATAGGATTGTGTTTATTGTTGATATTGCCGGGTTAGAACCAAATGCCTAATCCGACAGTACCGTTGAGTGTCTGCATATAGAGTTTGTCGTCACCGGCGGCGTTGATGTGCAAGTATTCGTTCTCTTTGTCCTGACGCATGGCATAGGGGTTGAGGCAACCTTCGGCGAATATGCTCATTTCGCAGGGACCTACTTCCCATGCTTTTTCCAGACGGGCAGATACATTGACCACGGCAAAGCGGTCGTTGCCGTAAAACTCGCTTGCCCAGGGGGACATGCCGATTTTGGCGCCGAGGGTGAAGTTGCGGGGCAGTGCCTGGTCGTAGCCGATTTCGAGGTAGGAAGAGAAGGCGCGTTTGGATTTGGGGTCGCCGTTCTCGTCTAAAACGGGTTCGTCGTTTTCGTCGTATTCTCCGTTGAAGTCGTCACCGGCAACGAAAGTGTTCCAACTGATATACAGGGGTATTTCCAGTTCGTCGTCGAAGTTGTAACCGAGGGTTATTTCTGTCTGATAGTTGTCTTTTGCTTCCGGCAGGAAGTACTGATAGTGTGTCATGCCGACTTGTATGCCGAAGAAAGAGAAGTTGGCAATTACATCCAATTCGGGCATGAAGTAAGTGTTGGGGTTGTAGCCCTCTTCTGTCTCCAGTCCTTTTTGAAATTTCCAGTCGGAAATGCCGACCGAGCCCCATACGCCGGCACTTAAACCGATGTGTCTGCCCGAGAAACCGACTTCCAGGTCCGGCTGCAAACTCAGACCTCCATTGTATTGACCGCGCCATAAGTAAGCGCTGACTAATTCTGCGCCGGCAGTGTAATCAAGAGTGATTTCTGCTTTTGCGACGATGGCAGCAAGAACCATCAAACTCAGTAAGTAAATTTTTTTCATTTTGTGAGTGGGTTGTTTGTAGTAGTTGTTGTATTGATTGTGAGAAAGTCGTTTTCTCGTCCTCGTGTGTGCGCAGGCGCAATAGAAATACGACAAAAGCACCCTGCGTGCAGGATGTCTCTTGTCGTTAGTTGTGATGTAAATAATTATAATCCATTGTTTTTCTCCCAGGCGATGCGTAAAGCAACTTCCAGGATGCGTGTATCGTCCAGAGTGACGATGCCCCCGTTGGGACCCGGCTCCAAATGGTATCCGCTATCTTTGGATGTTCCGCTGAAGAAGTCTCTTACATCATCGGCAGCGATGCCTAACTCCTCGGCGATTACTGCCGAACTTCCTTTGGGGAGGTTATCTTTCACCTCGCGTAAATGGTCAAATGTAGTGCGTAGCATAATGTTAATTTAATTTGAGTGTGCAAAGGTAATAAAAATTTTTGGAATACGCAAATAAAAGTTTGGAATGCGCAAAAAAAATGTAATTTTGAGTTATGAGAAGTAGTATAAAAGTGGCTTGATGTATAATTCGACCGTCGGTCGACCGTCGGCAAAACCCCGAAAGAAACAGGGGGGGCGGTGAACCGGTGAATTGGTGAATCGGTGAGTCGGGGAGTCGGGGATTAGGACTGGTGGCGGATGTCGGTGGAAGAGATGTCGAAATAGGGTGCGTCGGACAGATGTGTGACGGATGGATGTGTGTTAGAAAGATGTGTGACGGATGGTGCAGAGCAGTCCAATGTCTGCTTTCGCCGTCGGTCCGCCGTCGGTTCGCCGTCGGCAAAACCACGACAATGCCGCGGATAGACCAACACGGGAAAATTACTCAAAATATATTCATATTCACGCCACTGAGAAAAAATCTCCCAATTATCTTCCCCTATAATCAACGAAAAGCAATGTTGGGGAAATGCCTTAGTCAATTCACGCAGCGTATTCGCCGTATAGGACGGTCGCGGCAGAGCAAACTCAAAATCCGACGCAATCAGTCCGGGAATGCCCTGAATAGCAGAACGGACACCGGCGAGCCGCTCCTGCTCGGGGGCTAACTCGTCGGTGTTCTTGAGCGGATTATTGGGGCTGACCATCAGCCACACTTCCTCTATGTCGGTATGCTCAACAATCCATTTCGCCAATCCTACATGCCCAAAATGCACGGGATTGAAACTACCGCCATAGATGCCTATGTTCATTGGTGAATCGGGGAGTTGGTGAATCGGTTAATCGGTAATTATTTATTTAACCGGGCTTTGATGGCTTTGCTTTCTTCCTCGTAGCCGGGTTTGTCCAGCAGGGCAAACATGTTCTTCTTGTACGCCTCTACTCCGGGTTGGTTGAACGGATTAACCCCCAGCATATATCCGGAAATACCGCAGGCACGCTCAAAGAAATAAATAAACTGACCGATATTGTATTCGTCCACCTTCTCAAAGGATATTTTGATATTGGGTACACCACCGTCCACATGTGCGAGTTGCGTGCCTAATTCCGCCATCTTGTTGACTTCGTCCACGCGTTTGCCTGCCAAAAAATTCAGTCCGTCCAAGTTCTGCTCGTCACGGGGGAAGATAACGGTCTTATTGGCTTTTTCGATAGAAATGACCGTCTCGAAGATAGAGCGCTCGCCGTCTTGAATCCATTGTCCCATTGAGTGCAAATCGGTAGTCAAATCCACGCTTGCCGGGAAGATGGCTTTGTGGTCTTTGCCTTCGCTCTCGCCGTAGAGTTGTTTCCACCACTCGGCAAAGTAGTGAATCTTGGGGTTGAAGTTAGCCATTATTTCAATCTTCTTGCCGAACTGGTAGAGCGCGTTTCTCATAGCGGCATATTGGCAGGCAGGGTTAAGGTCATAACTCTTGTCACAGCCGGTGGCTTTCTCCATGTCCTGTGCGCCGCGAATGAGTGCCTTAATGTCGTGTCCTGCGCAAGCGATAGGCAACAGTCCCACGGGCGTGAGGACACTGAAGCGACCGCCTACATTATCAGGAATAACGAAAGTCTTATATCCCTCTATTTCTGCCGTTTTGCGTGCGGCGCCTTTGGCTTTGTCGGTAATGCAGACGATGAGTTCTTTGGCTGCAGCTTTGCCGACATGTTTCTCAAGCATAGTCTTGAGCAGACGGAAAGCGAGGGCAGTCTCGGTGGTCGTGCCGGATTTGGAGATGTTGATGATGGCAAAAGTCTTGCCTTCCAGCAGTTCCATCAGGTCGGCGAGGTAGTCCTCACCGATGTTGTTGCCGGCATAAACGACACGCGGATTATTGCCGTTAAGTCCAAAAGTATGGTCAAGTGCCTCGTTGACGGCTCTCGGACCAAGATAACTGCCGCCTATACCGGCGACAACGATGATTTCGGCTTTGGCACGCAGCATATCCGCCGTGCTTTGTATCTCATTTAAGAAAGCATCGGTCGTCTCGCTCGGCAGATGTACCCAACCCAAAAAATCATTTCCTTCTCCTTTGCCGTTTTCCAGCAATTCATTGGCAGCAGCCGTTTGTGCAGCCAAACGCTCCATAGTTCCCGCAGGAACAAACGAAGCGGCGTTTTTTAAGCATAGTTTCATAAATTATGTATTATTTATTATTTTTATTCGAAGATTCGAGGATTCGATATTTCGATATTTTGAGGATCAACTCAATTGTTTGGTCAGTTCCTGAATGACAATCGTAGGCGATTGGTGTTCGTACAGAATGGTGTACATGGCATCCACGATAGGCAGATTGACATGCATCGACCGGTTGGCAATATGAATACATTTGGTACCATAGTACCCCTCTGCCACCATCGCCATTTCCAATTGCGCTGCTTTGACGGAATAACCCATTCCTATCATTTGCCCGAATTGGCGGTTACGGCTGAACTTACTGTATGCCGTAACCAATACATCGCCCAGGTACCCGCTGGCATTAATGTCCCGATGTCCGATATTGACTGCCTGCACAAACCGCTGAATCTCCTGGACGGCATTGGCGATAAGCACAGACTGGAAATTGTCGCCATAACGCAAACTTTGGCACATGCCGGCAGCGATGGCATAGATATTTTTCATCACACTGGAGTATTCCAATCCGACGACATCATCGCTCACACAGGTTTTGACATAGTCGTTTGCCAAAAGGGAGGAAATTTCGACCCCTTTTGCGTGGTCGGCACAGCCGATAGTGAGGTAACTGAGGCGCTCCAAAGCAATCTCCTCGGCATGGCAAGGACCTGCAATAACGGCTAACTGGTCTGCCGTCATTCCAAACTTCTGCGCCAAATAGTCGGTGACAATCATGTTCTCGTCGGGAATCATACCCTTGACTGCCGTAATGATGGTTTTGCCCCGCAGGGAACGGCGAATCTTGCTCGTTGTCTGCTTGACATAAGGCGAGGGAATAGCCAAAATCATGATGTCCGAAGCAGAGATGATTTTATTGATGTCCGTTGAGAAAAAGATGCGGTCGGTATCAAAATGCGCATTGCTCAAATAGCCGGGGTTCTGTCCCGTTTGCACAAACGCGTCAATCGCCTCCTGCCGACGAATGTACCAGTTAATCTCCTGCTCGTTCGTCATTACTATTTTGGCGAGTGCGGTTGCCCACGACCCGCTACCCAATATGGCAACTTTACTCATAGCGACAAATGATATTCGGCACTACTCTCCCAACAACGGAGGGTAACGGTTCGTTTCATGAGGTTGGTGGTTGAGTTGATGACCGTGTACCAATAGCAGGGCGGTGTGAGTTGGCGCAGGTCTTTCAAATCGATAGACTGACCGAACTGCAAAGCCCAGACGGTGGGTGCCAGCACATTCAGTATGGCGGTGTCGGTGGTGAGCATCCACGGTGTGGTGCAACGGCGGACATCCCCATTGTAGATGTCAAATTTGCCATCTGCATTGAGGGGAATACTATGGCTGAACTCGCTGCGCGTATCAAAGTCGTGAATCAGGTCTCCGTCGTGCAGCGCGCGCATTACCTTGCTATAATAAACGCGACTCATAAGTTCCATGATGTCCTTTTCGGAACTTATTTTGTCATAGTTATCTTCGATGACCTTTGCGCGGCCATATCCGGCACCGAATTGGGATTTCTTGCCAAAATCTTCAGCGATGTAGAAATTAGCTTGGAAGTGCTGTTGAGGCGTAAAAACAGCTTTGTTATCGCCAAACTCAATCAGTCCGAAATTGCCGGTTGTATCGCCTATCAAGAAGCAGCGGTTCCACGATTTCTGTCCTTCGCCGAGATAATTGTATATATCCAATTCGTCCAACATGGCGACCGCCTCATCGACCGTAGCGCAACGCGAAGCGAGGTAATAAGGCAATTGTCGGATAAAGAGGCGCGTCTTATTGGGATTGGTACCAGGGCACAGTTCGATGAGTGTACCGTCGATACCTTCCTCGTACGGGCGCATGTTAACCTCTATATAAAAGCCCTTTTCGTTCAGGATATCCATAGAACCGTTCCATGGCATGGTTTTGGCAAAGTCCTTCGGCACGCCCTGTTTTTTCACGGTAGCAAAGTCGGGACAGTCGGTGGCATAGGAATAGAAGAGGTGCATGGTGCGGTACTTTCCGCCTGTGGTGCGGAAGATATAGACCGGATGCTCACTGACGCTCAAATCCATGTTTCGTCCGAATACAAGGTCAGACCCCAATTGCTTGCACATGGCGGTGCAGCCGGAGTTGTCCGGCCATGCTTCCGGATGAGAAGCCATATACTTTTCAAATACAATCGGGTCCTCCGCCTCAATGTCATCCGTTATTTCGACCACATAATCGCCCAATACCTTGACCGGCAGATAAGTTGTCTGCTTGGGTTCTTCGGGCTGATTATCAGTATGTTTACAGCCGCTAAAAAGCAGCAAGGAAAGGGCAATAATGCCATAAAAAGCTTTTCTCATAGTATGTGTATTATTTTAGTTATCCACTTCAGGTTTCATTGTCGGGAACAGAAGGACTTCCTGAATAGTAGGTTGCCCCGTCATGAGGATAGCCAAACGGTCGATGCCGATGCCTATACCGCTGGTGGGTGGCATACCGTATTCGAGTGCGCGCATGAAATCGTGGTCGATGACCATCGCTTCATCGTCACCTTTCTTGGCAAGGTTCATCTGATCTACAAACCGGTTATACTGGTCAATAGGATCATTGAGTTCGCTGTATGCATTGGCGAGTTCTTTGCCGTTGACCATCAACTCAAAGCGCTCGGTCAGTCCGGGCTTACTGCGGTGCATCTTGGTAAGAGGCGACATTTCGACAGGGTAGTCGGTGATGAAGGTGGGTTGGATGAAAGTGCCTTCGCAGGTCTCACCAAAAATCTCGTCAATGAGTTTGCCTTTGCCCATCTTGTCGGTGTCCTCCACACCGAATTTCTTGGCAATGGGGCGAATCTCGTCTTCGGTCATATTGCTCAAATCATAGCCGGTCTTTTCCTTGATGGCATCAAGGATAGGCAGACGGCGATAAGGTGCCTTGAAATCGACCTCGTGGTCTCCTATCTGCACCTTGGTTGTACCGTTGACGGCAATGGCGATGCGCTCAAGCAGTTGCTCGGTAAAGGACATCATCCAAGTATAATCCTTGTACTGCACATAGAGTTCCATGCAGGTAAACTCGGGATTGTGGCTGCGGTCCATACCTTCGTTGCGGAAATTACGCCCAATCTCGTACACTCCTTCAAAACCGCCGACAATCAGTCGCTTGAGGTAAAGTTCGGTAGCAATACGCAGGTACATATCCACATCGAGCGTGTTATGGTGCGTAATGAACGGACGGGCGCTGGCGCCTCCTGCTATCTGCTGTAAGATAGGTGTCTCCACTTCGGTATAACCGGCTTCATCAAAGACTTGGCGCATGGTACGCAAGATAGTGGCACGCTTGAGGAAAGTGTCTTTTACGCCCTCGTTAACCACCAAATCAACATAACGCTGACGGTAACGCTGCTCGGGGTCGTTGAAGCCGTCGTATGCCACGCCGTCTTTGTATTTGACGATAGGCAACGGACGAAGCGACTTGCTGAGAACGGTCAGTTTTTGGGCATGAACGGATATTTCTCCCATCTGTGTGCGGAAAACAAAGCCCTCAATACCGATAAAATCGCCAATGTCCAGCAGTTTCTTGAACACCACATTGTACATTTGGCGGAGAGTCTCCGCAGACAGACCGGCATTCGGGTCGTTGGCATCCATAGCGGGCACTTCTGCATCTTCTGCCAGTTGTATATCGTCACGGCTGACATAACACTGGATGCGCCCTTTGCTATCCTGAATCTCAATAAAAGATGCCTTGCCCATGATGCGCTTGGACATCAATCGCCCGGCAATGCTGACTTTATCGCCGGTGTGCCATGTGCCTTCGCCTTCATCCACAAAACCGGCTTTTATATCGGCGGAATATCCTGTTACTACATATTCGGCAGCGGGATAAGGGTTAATGCCCATATCGCGCATGGTTTGCAAACTTTGTCTGCGTACTTGTTCTTGCTCTGAAAGTTCCATATCTATCCAAATTTACAATTTGGGCACAAAGTTACAAAAAAAATGGCAAACAACCAAATGTTTGCCACTTTTTTTTATTTTTAGCCAGTTAACTGGTCACCTAGTTTACTAGTGATTGTTCCTTTACTTGACTTCTTCGAAGTCCACATCCTCGGCATTGTTGCCTTTGTTGCTGCCGTTGTCGGTCGGACCTTGTGCTCCGCCGTTGAACGGACCTTGAGGACCGGCTTGCGCACCTGCCTGCCCCGCATTGGCTGCGTTGTACATATCCTGGCTGGCTGCCTGGAAAGCGGTCATCAGTTCGTTGTTGTACTTCTCGCAAAGGTCTGCATCTTTCTTCTCGTAGGCATCCTTGAGGTCCTTGAGGGCTGCTTCGATAGGCGCTTTTTTGTCGGCAGGAATCTTGTCACCGAGTTCGGCTAATTGTTTCTCTGTCTGGAAGATAGTAGCATCTGCCTTGTTGAGTTTCTCTACCTGCTCTTTGGCTTTCTTGTCGGCTTCGGCATTGGCTTCAGCTTCGGCTTTCATGCGCTTGATTTCGTCGTCGGACAATCCGCTGGATGCCTCAATACGAATCTTTTGCTCCTTGCCGGTGGCTTTGTCCTTGGCAGTAACATTGAGAATACCGTTGGCATCAATATCAAAGGTCACTTCAATCTGCGGTTCACCGCGGCGTGCAGGCATAATGCCGTCAAGGTGGAAAATACCGATTTGCTTGTTCTGCGCAGCCATCGGGCGCTCACCTTGCAGCACCTTGATTTCGACAGACGGCTGGTTGTCTACAGCGGTCGTAAACACTTCCTGCTTCTTGGTAGGAATAGTGGTGTTGGCTTCAATCATGCGTGTCATCACACCGCCCATAGTCTCGATACCGAGTGACAGAGGAGTTACATCCAGCAACAGCACATCTTTCACTTCACCGGTCAGCACACCGCCTTGGATAGCAGCGCCTACAGCCACTACTTCGTCGGGGTTAACGCTCTTGTTGGGCTCTTTGCCAAAGAAATTCTTGACTGCCTCTTGAATGGCAGGAATACGGGTTGAACCGCCTACGAGAATGACTTCGTCGATGTCGCTCTTGCTCATGTTGGCATTGGTCAAGCAGGTTTCGCACGGTGCGATGGTGCGCTTGATGAGGTCATCTACCAGCATCTCGAACTTCTGACGGCTGAGGGTCTTAACAAGGTGTGCGGGCACGCCGTTAACAGGCATGATATAGGGCAGGTTAATCTCGGTAGAAGTGGTATTGGACAATTCTATTTTGGCTTTTTCTGCTGCCTCTTTCAGACGCTGCATAGCCATCGGGTCTTTGCTCAAGTCAGCACCTCCGTTCTCGTTTTTGAACTCTTGTACGAGCCACTCAATAATGCGTTGGTCGAAGTCGTCACCGCCGAGGTGTGTATCACCGGCAGTGGCTTTAACCTCAAATACGCCGTCACCCAACTCAAGAATAGACACATCGTGCGTACCGCCACCGCAGTCGAAGACTACGATTTTCAGGTCCTTGTTGGCTTTGTCCAAACCGTATGCCAAAGCGGCTGCCGTCGGTTCGTTAACAATACGGCGAACATTCAGCCCGGCAATCTCACCGGCTTCTTTGGTGGCTTGGCGTTGGCTGTCGTTGAAGTAGGCAGGTACGGTAATAACGGCTTCGGTTACCTCTTGTCCGAGATAATCTTCGGCAGTCTTTTTCATCTTTTGGAGAATGATAGCGCTAATCTCTTGCGGAGTGTAGAGACGACCGTCAATATCTACACGGGGAGTGTTGTTGTCGCCCTTGGCTACCTTATAGGGTACGCGTGCAATCTCACTACTCAGGCGGTCGTAACTCTCGCCCATGAAACGCTTGATACTGTTCACCGTCTTGGTGGGGTTGGTGATGGCTTGACGCTTGGCAGGGTCACCTACCTTGCGTTCGCCGCCTTCTACAAAACCGATAACGGACGGTGTAGTGCGTTTGCCTTCAGAGTTGGTAATAACAATAGGTTCGTTGCCTTCCATAACTGCGACACAGGAGTTGGTTGTTCCCAAGTCGATTCCAATAATTTTACTCATAGTTGTATTTTTTTTAGTTATTATTTTTTTTCGATGATTCGACGATTCGATTTTTCGAATACACTTCTAAAATAACAAACGCCGTGCCAAAGTCCGGCACGGCATTCTTTTGGTTTGACAGGCAGACAATTTCTGCCATTTTGTCAGCAATCAATCTTAGTAACTGCCAAGATGACTTGATTCAATGCTATATCAATGAATCATGTTGGTAATCTTACGCACACATCCTTTGGCATCCTCGAGGTCTTTTCCCATAGATTTGGAGGCATCAATGAGGAAGATGCAGTAGGTATTGGGGTTGGTGCTAGATTCCTTGGTATATTCGGTATTCTGTTGCCAAACGGCTCCGTTCTTGTATTCTTGGGTCGTCGTCTCCGGCTGAAAGAGCGTATTAGTTTCATTGGAACGCAAGTCGGGCAATACGAAAAATACATTTTCGGCACGGAAAGCATTGTATTGCGACTTGAGCGCTGCCTTGTTGGACGACACATAGCGCGAGTCACTGAGGTCGGCAGTCAGTCCGTTGAGTTGGATATCTTCAAGGGTGTAAGAACTAAGTCCTGTACGCTTGAGTGTGCCAATGATTTGAGCCGTTTCTCCGTTCTTGTTGGTGACGGTCATACGAATCTGCTTGTTGACATAGTCTTTGGCTACACGGAAAGTGTATTCGGAATGCAGAAACTCGTCCTCCAATTGGTCGTAAATATCGTTGAAAGAAGTGTGAATATTCACTTCAGGAACAAATTTGCGTGTGCTGTAACGGAAACAGGAGAACTGTTCGCGAAGATAATTGTCAAACTCCTCGTCGGTCATTTGGTTGTTGCGTTGCACTTGTTGCAAGTCTTCGCCCTTTAGCACCATCGGATAGACGGTGAGGTGGTTATGGCTCAGTCCCATTACACTTCTCAAGCGGCGTGCAATGCGTTTCTGGTAATTGTCGGCGTTATTGACAAAGACCGCTTGACGATGGTTGTGTGCCACTTTGACGGAAGCGTTGTCCAATCCGTCAGAAATAAGGAAAATATAATACAGCGTTTGCGGATCGTATTGCACCACTTTGCGACGGATGTAACGCATACGGTCGAGAGCAATATCGGTGGCATAATAGAGTGCGGTATTGTCGTCGGTGGCAATCATTTCCAATTGCTTGTCAAAAGCGTTGTTGCTATTCAGCAAGTCAATGGGTTCGGTTTGAGGGTAAAGATTCTTGAAGCCCCCTTCTCGTATCGTGAAAGAGGGTTGAATGTCCGAACTGAAGCCAATCAAGTCGGCTTTTGCCATAGATTGATGTACCTTGCAAGAGGTGAAAGCCAATAGTGGCAGCAATAGATAAATAGTGTGTTTCATATAATTGTGATTAAATGCGTTCCAAATTGTTTAATAAAATCCATCCTTGATAATTACCTACAGAGACATTGCACCATTCGCCAAGAGTCTCCGTAATACGCACTTTGGTTCCCTCGTGCAGTGTAAACAGTTCCGTTCCGCTCTTGTCGGGCGACGCTTTGGCATTGACTACACCCTGCGTGATAATCGCTTCTTCGCGTAGCGTATCGCGTTGGTGCAACGAGTATGCCGCGCAGATAGAAAAAACTGCGACAACGAGGGTAATAACAGCAACGGAAAAACCGGTCTTGCGAATGGCTGTTTCGTTGGACAACAGGAAGAGCAGGGCGCTGACCAAACAGAGGACAAAAGCCAATAAACTGCACCATAACCAGGTAGCTTCAGCCAATCGGTCCCGCATGGATTGAACAAACGAGGACAGGAAAAATGCGCGATTGTCCGCTATATTGTCGGTAATACGCGACTCGGCAAACTGCAAATTGTAGCGTGCATCTTTGTTGGTCGGGGCTAAGCGCAAACAGCGTTCGTATGCCAGGATAGATTGCGACAGTTCGCCCATTTTGAAATAGGCATTGCCAAGATTGTAGTACGCTTCAGCCGAAGGTTGTTCGGCTACGAGTTGGCTATAACCGGCTGCGGCTTCTGCATAGTTGCCGGCAGCGTATTGCTCGTTGGCATCCGCAAAGAGAGTCGCTAATAGGATGAATAGTATTTTCATATCTTTTGATTTTCGAGTTGGTTGATGATATTGGCAGTGGCGTCATACAACGCTTGTTTTTCCGCTCCGGTAGTGGGGGCATAGCGTGCAAACTCAGCCGTAGAGAGTACATTGTTGACCTGCTGAATCAGTTCTTCGCTCACTTCTTTTTGACGGAGCAGGTCGGAAATGTTGTCTTTGGTCAAATCGGCAGTAGGTATGCTCAGCCGGTCGCTCAAATAGGAGAAAGCGGCTTTTTCTATTTCGGCATAGAATGGCTGACTATCGCCGTTCAGCAGTTGTTGTGCCGTTTTGAGTCGTTTTTGTGCCACTTTGTTGGCGCGTCTGTAGCGTACTTTGGTGATGTCGGCGTTCTCTTGTCTGAACTTGCGATAAAGGAAGTAGATGACAAGGGAAAGAATCAGCAAAATTAAGTCGATGAGCAGAACTCGTTTAGGCGTTAAACAGGTATGCGGTGCGTCGGCATTCTTTGTATTGGGTTCAACGGTGGTTATATAGCGAATATCGGACCCTAATTCTTTGATATTTTCCTTATTTACCTGCGTGTAAGTTTGTGCGTTGGCATCCTCGTTGCCGGTCTGTCCGGGAGCGCGCCGCACATTGAGGGTGTATTCGGGTGTAGAGAGGGTCTTGTATTGCCCGGAAGGAATATCAAAATATGAGAATTGAACGGACGGAATGGTGTATTGCCCTGCGGCACGGGGAATTGCCAAATATTCAATGGTCTTTGTCCCTGAATAGCCGGAAGCGGAGGTCTTGTAGTTAGTGGTCACTTTGGGGTCGTATGGTTCAAAGCCCTCCGGCCAATCTACCGCAGGTGTCTTGAGCAGTTTCATGTTGCCCGAACCCTGAATGTCTAATTTGAGCGTGACCGCTTCGTTGGCTTGTATATCGGTAGTTGAGATGGACGGTGTTAGCGTGAATTGTCCCACGCCTCCGCTATATCCTGCAGGTTTGTTGGCAGGCAATGACTTGACATGTATGGTCAACGCCGGTGCATTCAACATGCGGCTGACATTCTCGTAAGTACCGAAGAAATCGTCAAAGATAGAGCGTGATTGACGGTGTGTTTGTTCACGCAGGATGGCTTCGAATTGCGCTGCATCAATCTTAATATCGCCTGCATGCTGAGGATAAAGCAGATAAGACACTAATGTGACGGCTTGGTAATTGCGTCCGTTGTAGTGTTCCAATTCAAATTGGCGTTCACCCAACTCCAATTCTTGCTTCATAAAGCCGGTACATTCGGGCAGGCGTATGGTGTTGCCCATTTGTGCAAAATCAACTCCGGCTACATAGAGACGGTAACTGAGTTGCAATGCTTCCTGCTCATATACATTCGTCTTGGTGGCAATGGCGCGAACAAAAATATCCCCACCGCGTGCGCCGGATTGAGCTGACGACGATGACGAACCGGCACTTCTGTTGGAAGCGGACTGCCCCGACTGACCTGCCGGTTGGGGTTCTTCGTCAGGTGGCAGGACGGTGATACGCACACAGTTGGAGGTGTATTTGTTTCCGTCCGAAGTAATAGAAGCAGGTCCGATTGTAAAGTCCCCCGGATCGGTTCCCATCAGGGTGAAAGTATAAGTGAGCGAGAAAGAGGAAGTGCGACGACCGTTGACAAATGAGGTCGAAGACGATTGGGATGTGTACGGTCCCGCCAAATACTCAAATCCGTTGAAATCAGGTGCTTGCAAATCTCTGGCGCGCTGATTGATGGTATAAGTCAATTGGAAGGGTCTGCCTGCTATTACCTTGCCTGGTGCTTGCGCTCTAAAAACCACCTCGTCCGCAAAAGCGTACGGAAGAAAGATTAGAGAGCAAAGCAATATAAATAGATATTTTTTCATATCATTGTGAATTTTTGTGTCGTTGTAAGAATGATTACCAGTCTTTTTCTACGCGTCGTTTTTGTCCCTGTACGCGTTGCATTTTGTCCTGTGTATCTTGTTCGTCTTGTTCCAACGCCTGCAAGATTTGTTCAGCCGTCTCTTTGTCCATTTGGTTCTCAGGTTGCTGTTGCTGCTGTTCTTGCTGTTGTTGTTCCTGATTTTGCTGTTGGTCCTGTTGCTGTTGTTCCTGCTGTTGTTCCTGCTGTTGGTTTTGCTGGTTTTGTTGGTTCTGCTGCTGATTTTGCTGTTGTTGCTGTTGTTGCAACATCTGCATGGCTTTAATCAGGTTGTAGCGTGTATCATCGTCTTTGGGGTTGAGCCGTAAACTGTTCTCAAATGCTTTTACGGCTTCGCCATACTGTTGTTGCCCGTAGAGGGCATTCCCCAAGTTGTGGTATGCCTGACTGAGACGGTTGCGGTCTTTTTCAGGAACATCTTTAATGCGTGTAGCACCTTTTTGTACCAACTCGGCGGCTTTGGCATATTGTTCGGCAGCTTCGGGATACTTGTCTTGCCGGAAAAGAGCGTTTCCTAAATTGAAATGCCCCTCAAAGGACTGGTCGTTCTTTTCCAATCCGCGACGGTAATCCACTTCGGCTCCCGTAAAGTCGGATGCCTTGTAGTCGTGATTGCCGCGACGGATATTGGGTGCTTCCTGTTGGGCAAACGCACCTATGCTGCATGCGCAGAGTATAATGCTTAATGTGAGTATATTTTTCATGCTTTTTTCTCCTTAAAGATATCTAATTTGGCTAACACATGATTTTGACGCCCGAAGATAAAGAAATCGATAATCAATAGCAATAGTGCCAATAGTGCGAAAGTTTGGTATTGCTCGTTGTAGTCGCTATATACCTCGGTGTCGATCTCGGCAGACGCGATATGTTCTATCTCTTTTTGCAATGCCCGCATGGCGGTGTTCGTATTGTCGCAATGCACATACATGCCCCGTCCTGCTTTGGCGATGTTTTGGCACATCTCTTCGTTTAGGCGGGAAACGACTACATTGCCTTCTCTGTCTTTCTTGTAATCGGATGTTCCCGGGACGGGAATAGGACTGCCTTCTGTCTTTCCTATGCCCACCACAAAAATCTGCACACCTGCTTCTTGTGCCTGTTTGGCAGCCGCTTCGGCATCGTCTTCGTGGTTCTCGCCGTCCGTTATCAGGATGATGCACCGTCCGGCTTCGTTGGGTTCGCCGAAACTGCGCAGGCAGGTTTGAATGGCAGACCCGATGGCTGTTCCCTGCGTTTGAATCAGTTCGGGGGTAATGCTGTTGATAAACATCTTGGCGGACACATAGTCGCAAGTGATAGGCAGTTGTACATAACTCTCGCCTGCAAAGACTACCAGTCCGACTTTGTCGTCGGTCATTTGGTCAATCAGTTTGCTTAACATCTGTTTGGCGCGGTCCAACCGGCAGGGTGCTACATCTTCGGCAAGCATGGAATTGGAGATGTCCAACGCTATCATTGCCTCGATACCCTGACGGTGAATAGTCTCGCTTTTCTGTCCGTATTGGGGTCTGGTGGCTGCTATTATCAGTAGTGCCAAAGCGACCATAAGAATCGAGAACTTGATAACGGGTCGCTTAGCAGAAGCGTCAGGCATGAGTTCTGCAATCAAAGCAGGGTCTCCGAATGCCTTCAGCTGATTGCGCTTACGGCGTGTGTAGAGAATAAATGCCACCACAAACAACGGTATCAGGGTGAGCAGCCACAGTATTTCTATATGAGCAAATCGAAACATATCAGTTAGCAATTGTACGGGTTACAAAATATCGGATGATAATCTCTATCAACAGGCAAACCAATGCCGCATAGAGGAAAGGCGGGAAATTCTCGGTTCGTTTGGAAAACTCTTTGACACGAATCTTGCTTTTCTCCAACTGGTCAATCTGCTCGTAGATGGCTTTTAGAGACTTGTTGTCGGTTGCACGGAAGTATTCGCCGCCGGTTTGTGCCGCTACCTGTTTGAGAGTGCTTTCGTCAAACTCGTTTTCTATAGTCATCTCTTGTTTGCCGTAAGGCGTATCTACTTTGATTTTGGCTTGTCCGTAAGACCCTACCCCGATGGCATATACGCGTATGCCGAATGTTTGCGCAATCTGTGCTGCCGTCAACGGGGCTATATCGCCGCGGTTGTTGCTTCCGTCGGTCAATAGGATGATAACTTTAGATTTGGTAGGACTGTCTTTCATCCGGTTGACCGCATTGGCAAGTCCTAATCCGATGGCTGTTCCGTCTTCTATCATACCGAACTTGACGGATTTGAACAGGTTGACCAATACGGCATGGTCGGTGGTCAAGGGACATTGCGTAAAACTCTCTCCGGCAAAAACCACCAGTCCTATTTGGTCATTGGGGCGTGCCATAACAAATTCTTCGGCAACGGCTTTAGCCGCATCCAGTCGAGTGGGACGCAAGTCCTCTGCCTGCATGGTACCCGAGATGTCCAATGCCATCATTATATCTATCCCTTCGGTGGATTGGGAGGACCAGCGGTTGCTCAGTTGCGGGCGTGCCAATGCCAACGACAGCAGCAGAATGGCGAGTACACGCAGTCCGAAGGGCACATGTATCAAATAGGTTCGCAACGCACGCTCGCTATGCGCGAAAGCGTTGTTGGAAGACAACTGCACGGTCGGATCCCAGTTCTTGAGTTGGTAGATATACCAACCGATGACGGGAATCAGCAGAAGCAGCAGAAATAAATATGCAGGACTATGAAATGTCATTTTCTTGTGGCTTTACTGTGGTTTGATTTACGAAATCGTATGCGGTTCGTAGTGCTGACTCGTTTTCGTCGGGAGTGGCTTGCCACTTGGCAAACTTGACTAAATCGGCAAGCGACAGCATTTGTTTGAGGCGTTGGTACAAGTCC
Source organism: Paludibacteraceae bacterium (assembly GCA_024399835.1). Lineage (GTDB taxonomy): Bacteria > Bacteroidota > Bacteroidia > Bacteroidales > Paludibacteraceae > Colicola. The sequence continues at coordinate 13,791 of JAKSNK010000003.1, read as the reverse complement.
GGTTGCTCTTGCAATACGGGGCGCACTTCGCGCAAGGTCTCGTCGGAAGTCTTTTCGGACGAATGGATATCAAACCGCGAACCTATATACTCGCGGACTACATCGGTCAGTTCGGTGTGATACTCTTTCACTTTGCCGGCTTGCCAAATCTTGGCTTCCTTGATTTGGTCCAGTTTCTCCAAAGCCACTTCTTCGGCGGGGCGTTCCGGCTCTTGCGGCACATCTTCGATTGTCCCTCTGCGGCGAGCAATGTAGCGGTATAAGTAGTATCCGCCTACCGCCAAACCGGCTATCAGCAGACCCAATAATATCCAACGAATGATACCCCACCACCAAATGGGCGCTTTTTGGATGGGCTTGATGTCCGTAATGGCTATCGAAGTGTCCATCTCAAAGGGCTGTATCACATTGAGTGTAACGGGATTAGTCCGCATTGTGTCCCCGCTGACGGTAAAAACGGCACCGGGAATAGAGTATAGCGAATCCTTAAAGCAGGTCAATGTCAGGTATTGGTCATATTGCATTCTGCCGTCGGCAAGCACAGCTGTATCTATCAATGTACGGTCAATAATCTCTATGTCGGGAATCAATGTCTCGCCGTAAACGGGGAATTGCACTTTCTCGTCTCTTTCGGCAGACACCTGCAGGTGCAGGTCGGTCTGTTGTCCCAATAGCAGCGTGGTTGAATCCAAGGTGGCAGATACCACGACATTGGCGCGCATGCTGACTATACTGAGCAGTAAAATCAATAATATGCAAATCTTTTTCTTCATTGTTTGAATAGTTTCATCAATGCTTTTACATAATCTTCGTCGGTTCGTATGGCAATGGCGTTGGTGCCTGTCTTTGTGAATAACATCTTCAGCGCTTCCTGCCGGTCACGCCAATCTTTTTCGTAGGCGCTTCTCACGCCGGTCACGGAAGTATCTATCCATTGCGTTTGTCCTGTTTCCGCGTCGCGGAACTGTACCAATCCGATGTCAGGCAGACAACTGTCATGCTTGTCGTAAATCTGTATGATGTGTACATCGTGCCGGTTGCCGGCAATCATCAGCGGTTTTTTCATTTGGCGCACTTGCTCGGCATTGGCAATAAAGTCGCTGATAACGAAGGCGGCACAACGGCGTTTTTGGGCGTTGGAGAAGTATTCCAATGCTTGGGCGATGTCCGTTCCTGTCGAGTCCGGCTCAAAACTCAATAACTCGCGAATGATATGCAATACATGCGACTTGCCCTTTTTGGCAGGAATGAATTTCTCTATCTTGTCGGAGAAGAACAGCACGCCTACTTTGTCGTTGTTCTGAATGGTGGAGAATGCCAAGGTGGCTGCTACCTCCGCCATCATATCGCGCTTGAATTGCGAGATAGTGCCAAAGTGCCGTGAACCGCTGACATCCACCAGTAGCATGACTGTCAGTTCGCGCTCCTCTTCAAACACCTTGATATACGGTTTGTTCAGTCGCGCCGTCACGTTCCAGTCGATCGAGCGTACATCGTCTCCGGGCTGATACTCGCGCACCTCGCTGAATGCCATGCCGCGTCCCTTGAACTGGCTGTGGTATTCGCCGGCGAAGATATTACGCGACAGTCCGCGAGTTTTGATTTCTATCTTCCTGACTTTTTGTAGTAGTTCTTCTGAGGTCATACTGTGTCAATTACGGTACATATACGGTACATATACGGTACATAACTGTACTTTTAAGGTGTTGTTAGGGTACTTGCACGGCGTTCAGAACTTCGGTAATAATGTCTTCAGCCGTGATGTTATTGGCTTCTGCTTCGTAGGTCAGTCCGATACGGTGGCGCAATACATCGTAGCATACGGCACGCACATCCTCGGGCACTACATAGCCGCGACGGTGGATAAATGCGTATGCACGGGCTGCCAATGCAAGGTTGATGGAGGCACGGGGACTGCCGCCGAAGGCAATCATCGGCTCCAGTTTGTCCAGTCCGTATGCCTTGACATCACGCGTTGCAAAAACGATATCTACAATGTACTTCTCGATTTTCTCGTCGATATACACTTGACGCACTATCTCGCGCGCACGGCGTATGTCGTCGGTCGAAAGGATGGGCAACACTTGCTTTTTCTCCCCGCAGATATTCTGGCGGATAATCTGTTGCTCTTCCTCTTTCTTGGGATAACCGATTACCACTTTCAGCATAAAACGGTCGGTCTGTGCTTCGGGAAGCGGATAAGTACCCTCCTGCTCAATCGGGTTTTGGGTGGCTAATACCAGGAACGGGTCGTCCAGCGCAAAAGTCTCCTCTCCGATGGTTACCAGCCGCTCCTGCATGGCTTCCAGCAATGCCGATTGCACTTTGGCAGGAGCACGGTTAATCTCGTCTGCCAATACAAAGTTGGCAAAAATAGGACCGTGCTTTACCGAAAACTCTTCTTTCTTCTGACTGTAAATCTGCGTGCCTATTACATCTGCCGGCAGCAAGTCCGGGGTGAACTGGATACGGCTGAATTTGGCTTTGATCAAATCGGACAAGGTCTTGATTGCCAATGTCTTTGCCAATCCGGGTACACCTTCCAGCAGGATGTGCCCGTCCGACAGCAAACCTATCAGTAGGGATTCTACCAGGTGTTTTTGTCCTACAATTACTTGATTCATACCCAATGTGAGGGCATCAACAAATGAACTCTCTCGCTCGATACGCTCTTGGAGTTCGCGAATGTCAACGGTAGTTGTCATAATATGTATGTGTTTTTATGCTTTGTTTGCGTTTCTTTAGTGCAAAATAGATACAACAAAATTTGTGCCAAAGGGGCAAAAAGGGACAAAAATTAAGAATCGTCATAATTTTCATAAAAATAGATATTTTAGAATTGCATAAAAAGCAGTACCTTTGCAGCGTGAAAAATATGTACGAATTTTAAGATTATGCTAAATATGAAACATTTTTATGCCATTTTAGTTACAACGCTTTCTTTAGGGTGGGTTACTCTGCCTGTTATGTCACAGCAATTGCCCAACAGCAATTTTGAAGATTGGTCGGGCACTCCGTTTAAAAATGTGGCACAGCCGGCTTCGTGGAATTATTCCAATGTAACCCAATTGGGGTTTGAATTTAACTTCGCGCATCGGGAGACCGGACGCAACGGCGGCTCGTGTATGATGGTGCAAGACCAGGCATTAGAGGTCGCCGGTATCGGTGAAACTTCGCCCGGATATGTCGCCTTGGGACATCCATGGGTATATTTGGAGGGGTTAACCAAAGTTAACGAGGCGACCGCCGGCACTTACGGAGGCATCAATTGGACTCACCGTCCCGACACGATGGAAGTGTGGATTAAGCGAACAGGCGACCATTGGCGCGACGAGGATTTTCATTTGTTGTACTACTCTTGGACAGGCACGGCTAAAGGTGAAAAATACAAGGGTAAGAACGGTTCGTGTACTTCAGTCAGTAAAACGGACGAGGAAAGTGATATTCGTATCAACACCAACGGGAATGAATGCGGAACGGTCGTTCCTGCCAACCAGGTGGCTGAGGGGTGGTATCGTGCCCGCGCCCAATATACGAATTGGACATGCATTAAGGTTCCCGTTTATTACATGAACAATGCCGTGCCGGAAAAGGTGAATGTCATTTTCTCGGCAAGCAACTACCCGAATTTCCGTGCCAACGACGGGTTATATGAAGGCAATTCGTTGTATGTGGACGATGTTCGTCTGATTTACTCCAGCCGTATTCAGCAGCTATTTGTGGGTGGACAAGCATGGCCGGCGTTTGACCCCAATTCCACGGATGTCCAGATTTATCCTTTGCCGGTTTCGGTGACGACTATTCCTGCTATCAAGGCCTTTCGTGGTATAGGTCAGTTGACCAATACCAAAGGGGCTACTACGGATTTTATCGGTCGCCAACTGCAAGGGTCGGAAATCAGCATTCAACAGGGTGTGATTGACGAAACACCCACGCGTATTACCGTAACGGCAGAAGACGGCAGTTCGCAGACTGTTTATCAGATTCTTTTTACACATCCCGCTTCGTCCAATGCTTATTTGAGCGGAATCAAGGTAAACGGAACGGATGTGCCTAATTTCAGTCCGTATATTTCTTCTTATACCGTGGATGTTCCTTTCGGCTTGCTTTCTGCGCCGGTGGTTGCCGTGACCAAGCAGGAGGATAAACAGACCGTTTCGTTCACGCAACCCGCTTCTATCCAAGATGTAACGGAGATTACCGTAACGGCTGCCGACCGCGTGTCTCAGCAAACATATACTCTTTCCTACCGTGAAGCGCCATTGAGCGACAACACATTGGCGGGTATTCTGGTCAATGGCAATCCTCTGCCGGATTTTGCACCGACCAAGACCAATTATAACAATGTCAGCATACCGCTCGGCACTACGCAGATGCCAACCGTGCAAGCGCTGTCTAAATATGCCGATGGAGCGCAGACGATTCAATTGGTTCCTCCTGCCCAGATTGATGGCGGAACATACCAAATTCAAGTTTCCACCCCGGGTAATCCCACGCCGAAAGTCTATAAACTTACTTTCAAGTTGGAACCTTCGTCCTATTGCAAACTGCGCGATATTCAGTTGGACGGCGTTTCTTTGTCCGGTTTCCATGCCGATACAACTTCGTATGCGGTTACTTTGCCAATGGGTACGACTCAACTGCCGGAAATTACCTATACAGCCGGCGATTCATATCAAACGATTAGCATGACTACGGGCGGTATAGACGGCATAACGCGTATTACCGTGGTGGCTGCCAATGGCGACCGCATGGTATATAAGATTGCCTTCTCTACACTCAAATCATCCGTCAGCACGCTGCGCGATATATTGTTGGACGGCGTTTCTGTTCCCGATTTTGCTCCATTACAAACGGCTTATCAGATTGCTTTGGAGGATGGAAAAACCGACCTTCCGGACATTACGGTGGTCAAGGGAGATGAATACCAAAGAGTGGTAATACTCAAGGGTGACTTGCATACGGCAACGCGCATTACCGTTACTGCCGGCGACGGATCGGTTACAACCTATCAGTTAACTTTCCAGGTCAAGCAATTGTCCGACCCGTCATTGGCGATGATTAAGGTTGGCGGACAGCCGTTGGCAGACTTCCAATCCGACCGTCTCTCATACGATTATGAATTGCCCAAAGGAACGACCGAACTGCCTGCCGTTACATACGAGGTAAGAGATGCGTACCAAAAGGTAACTACACGCTCGGAGGGAGTGAATGGCGACTATAAGATTATCGTTCGCGCGCAAAATGGTGCTACGCTCACTTATGTTATTCATTTCAGCGTGCCTCAGTCGTCCAATACTGCCCTGCAAATGATTTATTTGGACGGGCAACCGCTGTCTGCTTTCAGTCCGGATATATTGGATTATACAGACACTTTGGATATCAGCACATTCCCGGCTGTGACTTATTTGGCAGAGGCAGGACAAAAGATTATCAGTGTGCTGGACGATAATGTGCATACGATTAAGGTTACTGCCGAGAATGGCGCTTCCCGTGTTTATACCGTCACTTTTGTGGTACGCAAGTCGGAAAGTGCTTTCCTCAAAATGATTTATTTGAACAACGATTCATTGGATGGTTTCCAACCTGACCGCCTGATTTATTCCAATCTCTATTTGTCTTCTTCTACCTGTCCGCGTATCACGGTGGATAGCGAGGAAGGACAACAGGTTTCCATCACCACCCCCTATGGCGAAGGTGAAGCGCAAATCGTTGTAACGGCTGCTGCAGGAGGGTCGAACACATATTTGCTGCAGTTCCTCGATACGGCTGCAACGCCTATCCAACCGCTTGACCCCGACACACCTTATGTGGAATCTGCGGATGCAACACTCTCAACGATATTGGTCAACGGTGAGCCGCTTGCGGAGTTTACGAACGAACAACACGACTATACTTTGAACTTGCCGGCAGGAACACCAATGCCTGCTGTCACTTTTGTTCCTCATACCGATTTGCAGTCCGTTGCCTATGGCGCTACCGCGTATGGGCACTTTGCAGCAACCGTTACTGCCGAGAATGGCGATGTCGCCACTTATACGGTAGCGGTACAGATAGCCGACTATGCGGATGCTTATCTGCAGGACTTGCAGGTTTTCGGACACGAATTGAATTTCCAGCCGACCACATTCGCTTATGCGCTGACCATTGACAAAGGGCACTCGCTGCCTCAATTGACTTATACGGGCAAGGCAGGACAACACATTCTGCAATACGACAATACCGACACACAGTCGCTGATAGTAACGGCGCAAGACGGCACAACCAATACCTATGTTATTACATACGCGCGCAAGGTTTCTTCGGTAGCGCTGTTGAGCGATATACTTATTGACGGCGAATCGCTGTCTGACTTCGACCCGCAGCGGCATGCTTATACCGTTCCTCTCGAATGGCGCACAACTGTTGTGCCTGTCGTTAATGCCATTGGCGAAGGAGCAGGGCAAACGATTACAACATACTTTAGTGCTGTCAATCATACCACTACTATTCATGTGGTGGCACAAGACGGCGTTACCACGGCAGATTATACATTGTCTTTCCCTGTGCAGAAGTCAAGCAATACTGCCCTGAACGAAATGTACTTGGAAACCGAATATGCGGTGGACCTCTCGTTTGACCCCGATCAAACGGACTACACCATTACGCTGCCTGCGGATGCCACTATGTCTCCGCGTATCCTGTTTGCCAAATCGGAGAAGGAACAAAGCATTTCATATACCGCACAGCCGATTGGTCTGCCCAATACGATTACCGTCACGGCGGAGAATGGCGATACACGCACTTATACGGTTACTTTTGTCAGGGCACCTTTTGAAGCCACTAATCTGCTACAATCCATTTATGTGGTCGAGACATCTTCCTTCCTTGACATGACCGATGTGAACAAACGCGATTTCGATGTCGTTTTGCCTTTCGGCACACGCACTTTGACGGTTAACTATACCAAACAGTATGCAGGGCAAACCGTATTGGTTCAACCCGGAGGAGTGGACCGACCGACTGTTTTGACAGTCCTCTCCAACCATGCTTCGCTGCCCGATGTCGTTTATACCATACATCCTGTCTTGGCTGAAGACCCTGCCGTATTGACGGATATTCAGGTTAATAACACTTCTGTCAGTCATTTCGACAGCCACCGTTTCTCGTATGTCGTTCCGATTACTGCAACTCCGATTGTCCGTTATACGGCGGCACAGGGTGCTACGGTTAATGTCCTGCAGCAAACCATCAAACATTGGCAGGCAGAAGTTACCGTTGATGACCGCAAGAATGTATACGATATATGGTACTATTATCCTGATGATGTAATTCCTAACAATGAGTTTACTAATTGGACGACTGCCAAGTACAACAATGGTCCCAAACCGGTTGCCTGGCAAGTAGTGGCAGACGCTGTAGAGAAAGAAGGTACATACAAATCCGGCGGTGAAGTTAAACAAGATCCGGCAGGCGTAGCGTATCTTTACTCGCGTTATCCGGGTTTATTCGGAGTTGGCGGTATTATCCCCGGATTTATTACATTGGGTACTGTAACGGGAAAATTGGGTGTTGCCGGTTCGAGTACATTCCAAGTAACAGGCGGCGTTCCTTTCCACAATACCCCGGATGTATTGTCAATTCGATACAAAGCACCCACAATCTCGGATAATAACCGCATTGTATATCAACTCACGGGTAGTAATGGTTTGAAAGAGTTGATACACAACGACACCAAAGCGATAAAAGACTATACTACTCTAAATATGGATTTGACATCCATCACGGCAGCAGCCGGTACGCCTTCTATGATGAACATTATTTTAAACTCTTATTATCAGGAGAGCGGAACGATTGCAGACGGAAGTGCCGAGATGTATGTTGACTGGGTGCGCTTTGGCTACAACAGTTCATTGAAGAGTATTTTGGTCAATGGCGATGCTGCTGTCAAGTCGGGTAATACTTTCACCTATGAGGCATCAGACACGGAGGATTCGCGCCTGCCGCAATTGACATTCGTAGGCGAGGTGGAAGACCAGGCGCAGCGAGTTGTTTGGTCTGCAGAGACGGTTGATGGTGAGTATGCCGTGCGCTCGGCTGCCGTGCGCAACTATGCAGAGAACGGCGATTCAACGGATTATACCTTGCTCATTCAGCGCCCCTTGGTTACTGCCAATACACTCAGCAAACTGATGGTGAATAATGCTCCGTTGTCCGACTTCAAACCTCTGACCAATAATTACACCGTTACATTGCAGCCCGGTGAACGCATTCCCGATATCTATCCTTATCCCGTCAGTGCCAAGCAAACGGTTACTACAACTCTCACGGGCAATGTGGTTACTATTACCGTTCAACCCGAATCGGGCGAGGCAAATATCTATACCTTGACTATTACCTATGCACTATCCTCCAATGCTCAATTGGCTAACATTACGGGATTGGACGGCTTTGCTCCGGATATCTACGATTATACCATTGATGCGGAAACATTGCCGGACATGAACTTCGTCAAAGCGGAAGACATACAAACGGTTTGCATGACGGAAGGAACTTTTGTCGTTACTGCAGCCAATGGCGCGCAGCAGACTTATACGGTCACACTCCGTCGTCCTACGCCTGTCACTTCGGGGCAGTTGTCTGCGCTGATGGCTAAAGACGAACCGTTGCCTAATTTCCGTTCTGACCTATATGAGTATAGTGGCGCTTTGCCCGAGTGGATGAGTTTTGTGCGGCGCGACGATGCAGACTCGGTCATCTATACGCGTACCGACGAACAGATGACTTGGCGCGTTATAGGTACAGACGAACACACCTATACATGGTCTGCTGCCGTTGCGCCTTCCTCTTCTACTGCCTTGTCTGCTATTCAGGTCAACGGATTGCCGTTAGAGGGCTTTGATGCTCAAGTCCACGACTATACGCTTTATACCGAGAGTGAAATGGATATACGCGTAATAAGCGAACCGAAACAGTCCGTTGTTGTCACACAAAACGAATCTGTCTATACGATAGCCGTAACGGCTGCCGACGGTACGATAGGACAACCGTACACCTTGGCAGTCCTGCCGCCTGTTTCTTCCGATGCTTCTTTGCAGGCAATCGAGTTGAACGGCGTACTGTTGCCCAACTTCCAATCAGATAGTTTGGTATATCGTATAGTCCTTCCTACTCCTGCTGCCAAACAGCACGAACCCGTATTGCCGTCTATCCGTTTAGTACCGGCTTCCGACCGCGCATCCGTTGAAATAGAATTGGGCGGATTGGGCGAAACGACCTATATTATCGTGACTGCTCAAGATGGCATACATACTGCCGAATACGAGTTGTTGTTTGAGGCGGATCCCAGTCATAATGCCACTCTCTCTGCTATCAGTGTTAATGGCAATATAGTGGAGCATTTTGAGCCGTCGCGCCACTACTATTCGGTCATGACTACCGCAGGAGACATTGCGTTGGATTGGCGTTCTTTGGACCGTTTCCAAACGGTTACTCCTTCCATTACGGGTAATCAGTGTGTCCTGCATGTCGTGGCACAAGACGGTGTTACTACTGCCGATTATACCATTGACTGCTTTACGCAAGCCCTCTCTGACGATGCCATGCTCTCAATGATATGGCTGGATGACAAGGATATGAGTACTTTCTATCCCGAACTGAACCCCGACTTAAGTTTCAGCCCCGGGCAAAACCGCTATACTATCAACATGCCGGTCGGAATGGATATTTTGCCGAATATATCCGCCACTCTGCGTACCAATGGGCAGAAAACCAATATACAAATGCAGGGAACATTGGCGAATATTGATGTGACTGCCCCCGATGGCGTGACACACAATATATATACCCTGTCGTTTGTGGGCAAACTGTCCCAAAACACCGACCTCAAAATGATTTACATCGACGGAGATTCGTTGCCTGACTTTGCTTCCGACCGCCGCCTCTACTTTGTGGATATGTCGGTTGGAGCATCTGCCCTGCCGGAGGTCTATCCTATCAAGAGCGAAAAAGCACAACAGATAGACACGGTCTGGACCGACTCGCCCGTTGGCAAGCAACTCTCTCTGACCGTCGTGGCAGAAGATTCCAAATACACTTCTACTTATGTGTTGCTGTTCCGTCCTACGCTCTCAACGGTGGACACGCTGCAAATGCTTTATGCCGACGATGTACCCATGCCCGATTTCCGTGCGCGGCAATGGAACTATACCGACACATTGGCTGCCGACGGCTCTTTCCCGGTTGTTTCGTGGGAAAAGGGCGACGCGTATCAGACAGTTCGCGTGGATACATTGGTGCATACCGCTTTCCTGCAGGCATGTCGCTACACGGTAATAGCCGAGAATGGCAGTATGAATACTTATTCGGTCACTTATATGATTATTCCTTCGCCGGTGGACACGCTACAGATGATTTTCCTCAATGGCGACTCGTTGGCGGACTTCCGTTCGTCCCGTGCGGAGTATGTCTATACGCTCCCGTCTTCGGCTGTCGAACGCCCTGCCTTGCACTATACGCCGGGGGATAAATACCAACAGGTGCAAATCATTCATTCCGACAACGACTTATTGCCTCATTCGCTCGGAACGGACAGTATCTGTGTGACGGCACAAAACGGCGCGGAACGGCGCTATGTAGTGCATTTCCCGTTGGCATATTCGTCCGATACCACCCTGGCACATATCTATAGCAATGGCATGGAACTGCCGCGTTTTGACGAACAAATCATGTCGTATAAGGTGCAACTCGGAGAGGCGGATACTTACATACCTGCTATTACATGGACCAAGAACCACCCTGCGCAAAATGTTGACTTGGTTTTGGTCAACGACTTGTGCATCCAACTCCGTGTCATGGCAGAAGACGCCGTTCATACTGCTGTCTATACGATTTCGTTCTTGCCTTATCGCTCGTCGGACAACCTGCTCAGGGCTATCTATTTGGACGACCTGCTCATTCCTGATTTCGAACCTGTTCGGGATAGTTATGAACTCACCGTTGATTCGCTCGCTCATCTGCCGCAAATCACTTGGGAAGCGCTATCGACTCAACAGGTAACTACCGACACTGCCTATACTTATACCGAAGACCAACGCATTCGCGAGGTGTATTATACGATTCATGTGCTGGCGGAAGATTCGTCTGCCAATGCCTATGGTATCCGTTTCTACATCAAGTCCAATATGCCCGTGCGCCCGGAGGATAGCGATAACGCACGCCTGCAAACGCTTTGTGTTGATGGAAAATTGTTGGGTACCGAAATGGGCTTTTCTTCGGATTTCTGCCCGGATACATTGGATTATTATCTCGTTTATCCTGTTGGCTCCGACCCCGATGCTTTCTTCTCTGCCGAAGCCGTTACTTGCATAGCACAAGACTCGTTGGCAAAAGTGATTACTCCGTACAATATGCAAGTGCTGGCAACCGCCGAAGATACGGCAGGCATTGCCGTGCCGGTCAAGACTTGTATTCATATTACGGTATTGGCGCCTAACGGCAATCAGCAAACCTATAACATCTACCAGACTTTGCTCTTGGATTCGCTCAATCGGACAACTTCGCTGTTGGTGGCTGACCTGCAGGGTACGCTGCGTGAAATCAATCATTTTGAAGCCAACACATTCTACTATGAATATATGATATCCAATACGCGCAACAATGCTCCTAATTTCGCCTTGGAGTTTGCCAATACGACTTCCCGTTTTGCGTGGGCACGCTTTGAGCGGGGAAACGACTGCCATGTAGTTGAGGCGGACGACGACAACAACTATGCTTTTGTCGAGGGAGAAGACGATCCTACTTTCCACCTTACTTATCGGGCGGAAAATGGAACAAGGTATGTCTATAAGATTAAGTTCCGCAAGTCGGACATCAAGCGCACCGACAAACCCCTTGCCGGCGATGTGCTGGTACAGCATATACGCGGCTCGTATCAAATTGCTGTCGCTTCGCTCAGGGCAAATGTCTTCTTCGCCTTGTATGATATGAATGGAACAATGATTGATTATCGTATGTTGGAGGAAAGCGACCCCAGTAACTTCAATTTGGTGACCGACGGCTTTGGGCAAACCTATTTCGGCAGTTTGTCCGACTATTCGTCATGCACCATACTGACCTTGCAACCGTCAAAGACCTATTTCTGGGCGTTCTTGGAGCAGGGCAAACGACCCATTCGCTCAGGCAAAATAGTTATTGTCCCCTGATACACCGTTGAATTATGCTGCGCACTTGTTACTTACCGAATTTGCTTGAAGCCGGTTGCGACGAAGCCGGCAGAGGACCGCTGGCTGGCAGCGTCTTTGCTGCAGCGGTTATCCTGCCTCCGTCGGATAACCCTTTTTGGCAGCAACAGGACAACTGGTTCACGCTACTCAATGACAGCAAGCAACTCTCCGAATCGCTCCGCTACCAATTGCGGCCGCTCATCGAGAGGGATGCTGTAGCGTGGGCGGTCGCGGAAGTGACACCGCAGGAGATTGACCATATCAATATACTCAACGCCGCCCTGCTGGCTATGAGACGGGCATTGCAGCAATTGACTGTGCAACCGCAACATATTTTGGTGGACGGCAACCGCTGGAAGGGCTATTATCTGCCCTCTGACAATGGCATGGACGGCGTGGAAGTACCTGCACAAACGGTCGTCAAGGGGGATGCTACTTTTATGTCTATTGCTGCGGCTTCCGTCTTGGCTAAAACCTATCGGGACGACTATATGAAGCGCCTCAGCGCGGAATATCCGCAGTACGGCTGGGATACGAATATGGGCTATCCCACTGCCCAACATTATGCCGCTATCGAACAATTCGGCATTACACCCTATCACCGCAAATCATTCAAACTCTTTAAATTCTAAATCATGTTCATCGTTGGTCCTTGTTCTGCTGAGACAGAAACTCAACTGCTTGCTACTGCCCGTGCTGTTGCCGCTCTTATGCCTGATTCTTTCGAGCAGGTCATTTTTCGTGCCGGGGTGTGGAAACCCCGTACTTCCCCTGACTCTTTTCAGGGCGCCGGCATGGTGGCGCTGAAATGGCTTAACCGTGTGCAAACCGAGTGCGGTTTACCCGTAGCGGTCGAGGTCGCTACGCCCGAACATGTCTCCGCCGCCTTGGCTGCCGGCGTGGATTACCTGTGGATAGGTGCGCGTACAGGTGCCAACCCGATTGCCGTACAAGCCGTCGCCGAGGCAGTCATACAATCGCCCGTGCAACCCCGGGGACTCATGATTAAGAACCCCGTCAACGCCGATGCCATGCTTTGGAAAGGCAATATAGAACGCTTGGAACGGACATCGGTGCCGGTTATTGCTGTCCATAGGGGGTGTAACCACCGACCTTGCTGGCAAATGGCGTACGAACTACGCTCTGCCCGCCCGGATATACCGCTCCTGATTGACCCTTGTCACATGAGTGGGGATAAGAACCTCGTAGAGGGGCTGTGTCGAATGGCGCAAACGCTCGGATACGACGGAACGATGATTGAGGTGCATTGTGCCCCTCAGACGGCATTGAGTGACGCACGACAGCAACTCACGCCCGACGAATGGGGCGCGCTCGTACGGAAATACCCGTTTAGACCCGTCTGTGACGACCATACACTGGCTTGGCTGCGGGCAATGATGGACGAAACGGACGATAACTTGTGGCAGGTCATTGAGGAGCGTATGAAGATTAGTCGCCGTATAGGAGAGTGGAAACAACTGCATGATGTGCCTGTCTTGCAACGGGAGCGTTTTAACGAGATTGTCGAGCGGCGTCAGGAGTGGGCGCTGTCGCATGCTATCTCCCCCGACACGGTTGACGCTATCCT
>JAKSNK010000029.1 GCA_024399835.1 Paludibacteraceae bacterium | reverse complement strand
TGCCAGTCATACGGATAGTAGATTTCGGAGAAAACAACCAAACGGTCAGACAATGTCTGCGCCTCGTAAGTCAGTCGATTGGGAGCGTACGATGAGAGTACAATGGTAGCATCATCTCGGCTTTCGCCGTCGGTCCGCCGTCGGTCCGCCGTCGGCAAAGACCCTTGTAAACCCCTACTATAAGCTTGGTTCGCAACGAAGGTAGTATCCATAACAGCCATACGACGCAAATCGAGCGTATTGAGCGCGTCCGATTCGGCATCGGGTGTATTGACACACAAAAGCGAATCTACAAACCACGCATTGCCAAACGCCTGCGGATTCGGATACACGCCGTCGCGCGTAATAATATACTTGGTATTGAGCATATTGAGCACATTCCAGTTGTTACGGCTGATGTGGGCATCAATCAGGTCTTGATAACGACGCAGTTTGACAGCCGAATAGCCACCCACCGATTTGAGACGGTAGGAAGTACGGGAATCGTTGAACGTGTTGGCTGCCACATTGAGGACACGGTAATCCAAGGATTTGTCTTGCAAAATCTGCTCCTCCCACGGCTGCATGGCAAAATAACGGTCGCCGTCCTTCTTGCTGACAAAATTATCCTTATTGAAGAAACGACGGTCAACCGGCACCATATCAGCCAAAACGAGTACACCCAACAGGGCATAGACATATCCTTTCTTGAGTTTATCCGCCGTATATAGCCACAGCACAACGGCAGCCAAAGCGATAAAAATGAACGAGCGCCACGCATCTGCCTTCAACATGGCAGCACGCTGGTCAAGAATGAGCGTATAAAGTTCACCTACCTGCCCTTTCCATTGTTCATCATAGGAAGAAGTAAAATCAAAGAACACACCGCCAAAGAGTGCAAAAATCAAGCATATACCGGCGGTTATACCTGCGGCAATGAAGACGGGACGAGCCCCCTTCCGACTTTCCCCCGCAGGGGAAGAGGTAAGTTGCTGCAGGGCAAGGAAGCCCAACAGAGGCATCGTTATTTCCACCACAATGAGGATTGATTCGACCGCGCGGAACTTGTTGTACATGGGGAAATAGTCGTAGAACAACTGTGTAAACGGCATGAAATTGCGTCCCCAAGCCAGCAAGACGGAGAAGACAGTAGCAATCAACAATGCCCACTTATACGGTCCGGGCACAATAATCAGACCTAACACGAAGAGGAAGCAGATAATCGCACCCATATAAACAGGTCCTGATGTAAACGCCTTTTCGCCCCAATAAGTAGGTGCCGACTGGCAGAACTGTTTGGCAGATCCGCGAGGTACACGCGCCTTGACCAGTCCATCGTATAGAACAGACTTGTCGCCCACATTATACCCGCTGGCACCGCCCATAAAATTAGGAATAAGGAAGGTAAAAGTCTCTGCCTTGCCATAACTCCACGCTGTAGCGTAATCAATATCCAGACCTGCAGGTTTGGACTTATCCACATCGGGTTGTGTCAGTTCGCTATGTCCGCCACGCATGGTCTCCTTGAGGTAACTTTGGTTCATCTGCCACCAACTGAGTTTGGTGCCAAAGATAAACAATCCGCAAATAAGCAATATGCCGACTCCAACGCCTAAGTCCTTCCAACGCTTTTCGGCAATATGGACATACAATTCGGCTATTGCCATGATTCCCAGCAACATACAGACATAGTAGGTCATCTGCGGATGCAGGTTAATGCCTAAAATACCATATATTGT
This sequence comes from Paludibacteraceae bacterium, assembly GCA_024399835.1. Taxonomy (GTDB): domain Bacteria; phylum Bacteroidota; class Bacteroidia; order Bacteroidales; family Paludibacteraceae; genus Colicola. Next base: position 19,239 of record JAKSNK010000029.1, on the reverse strand, counting down.
TACCAATGGTGCACCAAGCCAATACTTTTTTCTGAAGACGGCATAAAAGCCACCTATCATAGGAGCCAAAAAGCCCAATCCGGCTGCCTTGGTGATATGTCCGGCAGGTATGATGAGGAAGAAATAACTACTCAAGCCAATCGCCAAACCTCCCACCAGACTGAGCCACGGATTGACCCCGAAACATATCAGCATTAGGAAGAAACCAAAGAAATAAGCAGCAATGATTCCTATTGCATTCAAATCATCAAAGAAGCCAAAATGCACAACATGTTCTACTTTGCCACGAATCACACTCGATGGCATATTACCCGTAATTTGATATGTCGGCATGCCGCCAAACATGGAATTGGTCCACCACGGACTATACCCCTCCCTATCGTAAAACTCGCGGGCTTCCTGTGCAGCACCTTTCCAATTGTTGACATCGCCTGCCTGCAAAACCTTGCCCTCCAACAGGGGTGAGCAATACAGCATTGCAATCACAACGAACACGATAATTGCCACCAAATAAGGCAGCAGTTTTTTCCAATCAAAGTTTTTCATTATATACTTGCTCTTAAATCTACTAATTGTTGCCGAAGGCGCAGCAGAATGTCGGTGGCACGCTGCCGGGCATCTATTTCTTTTTCATCCGCTTTGAGGGCATTTCTGATGGCTTCTATGCGGGTGACATGCATATCGTCGCGCATGAACTTAATACGCTGAATAAGCGCTATGTCTGCCTCTGTATAGAACCGGTTGCCATGGTCATCCTTACGCGGTCGCAAATCCTCAAACTGGGTTTCCCAATAGCGCAAAGTAGAAGAAGGCAGAGAGGTGATATGCTCCACTTCCCGAATCGAATAATATACTTTGCGTGCCTCCATACTACCCTATTTTCAGTTTTTGTCCGATGGACAGATTGTCCGATTTGAGTTTATTCCACGTCTTGAGTTGCTTGACAGAAACATGAAATTTCTTGCCAATACCACTCAAAGTATCGCCTTTTTTGACCTTATACCATGTGACACCGTTTACCGAATATCCGCCATGCAGTCCCTGATGGTGCAACATGTCTATTTCTTCGCGACGATTATTGACCAACTCGTCGGCACGATGCAGACGGATAGTATCTTCCTGCTCCAAATACGGAGTGACCAATTCGGCAGGCAGGCAGAGGGCATAATCCTTGTCTCCCGGCAGTATGTCACGCGAGTACTGGGGGTTGAGCCGGCGTAGTGTATCTAAACCGACACCCAAGATATCAGACACCTGATTGAGATGCAACCGCTGACGAATGACCAATGTGTCCGTTGGCGGATACATCCACATCGTATCGGGACAAATACCGTGCAAATCGGCATAGTTCATCACATAGCAAGCCGCTATAAAAATAGGCACATACGAACGGGTCTCGTTGGGCAAATATGGATAGATAGACCAAAAATCCTGCTTGCCTCCACTCCGTGCAATGGCTTTCTTGACATTGCCCGAACCGCAGTTGTAGGCGGCTATTGCCAAGTTCCAATTTTGGAAGTCCGTATAGAGCCGATTGAGATAGGCACAAGCCGCTTCGGTAGAACGGACGGGGTCCTTGCGCTCATCAATTAACGAATTGATTTCCAATCCATAGAGTTTGCCGGTTGAGGGCATAAACTGCCATAAGCCGGAGGCACCCATAGGCGATTGGGCAGTAGGATTGAGAGCAGACTCAATCACAGGCAGATAGCACAACTCGTAGGGAAGGTTGTATTTGCCCAACATATCCCAAAAAATGGGAAAATAATAGTCTGCCTTTGCCAACAGGCGCGAGGTCTGTTTGGTATTCTTCAAATAACGCTGAATGTATGACCCTACGACGGTATTGTACGGCATTTCTATCTCGTAAGGCAATCCCTGCAGGCGTGCCTTATAGAGCGAATCCGTGTTCTCGCCATACGCACATAGAGCGCATACGCCAACGAATATCAGGAGGATAAGTTTCTTCATTTGATTGTAATAGCCAAGTGCATTTCGGCACTGCGTTGGTGGTTCATATAGTCGTAATAGAGTTGCGGGGACACATTCATACTCAAATCGGGCGATATATCAAAATCAAACAGTTGTGCATCCACAAAAGCATCAATCAGCGACAAGGCATAGACTGCCACCGTTGCCACGATACCGATGTCCCGATAGCGACGGTACAAGTTCTGCTTGTTGTTCAGCGTTTGAGTATAAGTGTTTCGTCCACCCATCATTTCTACCGTATAGCCCTTGGGAAGAACGGCGTTGTACGATTTGGTAGGGTCTGTCGAGAGGGTGGCATCCATCAATATGTCCCAATATGCCTGCTTGTAGTCGTTATACATCTTGCCGTTCCATGCAATGGCATATACGCACCCCATAATGCCCCCATAGACAATGGGCAGTTTCCAATAACTGCGATTGTATATCTGTCCCAATCCGGGGAAGAGTGCGCCCAACCAAACGGCTTTCATGGGCTGCGGTCTCCAACCGTCGTCCCAAGTGGCAGCCGGATCGGTGATAATCGTATCGCCAATGATGATTTCGTCGCGATTGTCCAACACGACCAATGTATCCTGTATGCCTTCGTCCGCGCCGGATGAAAGGGACAAATGAACGGAATCGCCATTCTGCAAATCTACCTGCTGGGCACACAGCCACAACGGACAGACGAGTACTATGACAACAAGAAGTTTTTTCAACGAATGCGTCCGATTATCTGGTACAACTGTTGTTCCGACTCAAAGGAGATAGTCAAATGGTGTTCGGATATTTTGACCTTGGTTCCCAATCGCTGTTCCAACTGGCGCTGTTGCACTTGAAACGGTGTATTCTTGCGCGGTGCCGTTTTTTTCTGTACTTGTTTATTCTCGTTCACCAATTCTTCTACACGACGGACACTCAAGCCCTCTTTTACGATTCGATGATAGATAGAGAGCAGTTGTTCGGTGGATTGGCAACCGAGAATAGCGCGTGCGTGCCCCATATCAATCTTTTTCTCCTTAATACCAATCTGCACTTCTGCAGGCAGTTTGAGCAAACGGAGATAATTTGCCACGGTTGCACGCTTTTTGCCCACTTTCTCGGACATTTTCTCTTGGGTGAGATTGCACTCCTCCATGAGTTTTTGGTAGGCAAGTGCTATTTCGATAGCATCCAAGTCTTCGCGTTGTATATTCTCGATGAGTGACCACTCCATGACCTGTTCGTCCCGTGCCGTACGCACATAGGCGGGGATGGTGTGCAGCCCTGCCATTTTAGAAGCGCGATAGCGTCGTTCGCCGGCGATAATCATATATGTCCCGTCGGCATTCTTGCGCAAAGTAATAGGCGATATTACACCGTGCTCACGGATAGAGTCACTCAGTTCGGTTAATGCCTCCTCGTCGAAAGTGCGACGGGGCTGATTAGGGTTGGCTACAATCAAGTCCAATTCAACTTCGCTGATTGAACTGGAACCTCCCGTGGATATATGTGTATCTATCAGGGCATCCAAACCGCGCCCAAGTCCTGTCATTTTCTTCATCGTTTCAGTATTTCTTTAGCAAGGTTAATATAACATTGTGCCCCCTTGGACGACGCATCGTAGTCCAAGACGCAAAGTCCGTGACTGGGTGCTTCACTCAGACGCACATTGCGGGGAATGACGGTATCGAAGACCAATTCACCAAAGTGCTTTTTGACCTCCTCATACACTTGTGCAGAAAGGCGCAGACGATTGTCGTACATGGTCAACAGGAAGCCCTCTATTTGCAGCGAGGGATTGAGGTTCTGCTTGATAATCTTGATAGTTGACAGCAGTTTGGCGATGCCCTCCAAGGCAAAGAACTCGCATTGTACGGGTATGATAACCGCATCGCTGGCGGTGAGAGCATTGACGGTAATCAGTCCCAACGAGGGGGAGCAGTCTATCAGAATGTAGTCATACTCGCTACGCAACGAATTGAGAATATTCTTCATCAGGTGCTCACGGTTGTCCAAGTTCAGCATCTCTATTTCCGCGCCCACCAGGTCAATGTGACTTGGGATGAGGTCTAAGTTTTCTACGGAAGTGGCAATAACGGCATCGTGCGGGTCGATATGATTGACCAAACATTCGTAAATCGTTTGCTCCAATTCGCGTATTTCCACGCCTAAACCGGACGAAGCATTGGCTTGCGGATCGGCATCGACCAGCAGCACACGCTTGCCCTCACGAGCCAAAGCGGCGGAAAGATTGATTGCGGTAGTCGTTTTGCCGACACCGCCTTTTTGGTTGGCTAAGGATAGTATTTTTGCCATATTATCTATAGTTTTTGTATTTCGTTTTGTATGTATGCTTTCCAATCATCATGTTTCGGGAATGCCTTCTCGCCGTCCGTCCAGCCGGACCAGCAGCCGCCGAAGTAATAAGTAATCGTGTCGCCCAAGGTATAGGGTTGCGACAAAACGGCGATATTATTGTCATATAAGGTGTACTCGCCGGCAGAAGGCATATAGACTGCCTCGTGCGTTTCGCCCAAGTAGTCGCAGTCATACCATTTCTTATTGAGGCGAACGGCACCCGGGTCGCTCATAGCGTTCTCGGTGTAAAGGAGAAGACCTTTCTGCCCGCACAAAGTGCCTATGCTATCATGTAGCCATAGTCCCGTGCCCAATCGGATGGCTTTGTCCGACTCGCCATAGACGACTACTTGTGCGCGGTTGAGCACCTTGCCCGACTCGCAGGTAATAATGATGTCTTCCTGCAATATATCGCCGGCGATGTTCAAACTGTCGTAATGCAGTTGGAAGCGGATCATGTCGTTGTTTTGCTCCAATATCTGCCATTGGTCATAGTGTCCGCCTACATAAACGGCACTGTCCACCACGGCTGCAACGCCACCCATACCCGGGGTATGAGCCACTTTGTAACCATCGAATCCATAACCGTGTTGCACATGATAAGGACGCTCTTCGTTCACATAGTAATAGAAAAAGGTGTCGATAACAAAAGCAGGCGTATTCTTCATGAATATATCTATGCCGTTGCTTGGGTTTTCGAATTTAGCCAACTCCGGTCCATACATACGGTAGGCGGCAAATTCGTTTTCCCACGCGAAATCGTCTTTGCGTTCGGGTACATACCGTCCATATACATGTTGCACTTCGGGTGCCGAGCAGGCGCACAACATAGCGGTCAGCGCCATATAGAGTACTTTTCTCATAATGCGATTATTTAGGTTGTTTACCGATGTATGCCAATATACCGCCATCCACATAGAGCACATGTCCGTTAACGGCATCGCTGGCATGCGAAGCGAGGAAGACGGCAGGTCCGCCCAATTCAGAGGGGTCTAACCATCTGCCTGCAGGCGTTTTGGCGCAAATGAAACTGTCAAACGGATGACGGCTGCCATCGGGCTGTTTCTCGCGCAGGGGAGCGGTTTGCGGAGTGGCTATATAGCCGGGACCGATACCGTTGCATTGGATATTGTATTCGCCGTATTCGGAGCAGATATTACGGGTCAGCATCTTCAGTCCGCCTTTGGCGGCAGCGTATGCGCTCACCGTCTCGCGTCCTAATTCGGACATCATGGAGCAGATATTGATAATTTTGCCTTCGCGGCGTTCCATCATCTCGGGCAGTACGGCAGCCGAAACGATATATGGAGCCACCAGGTCAACATCTATTACCTGCTGAAACTCGCTACGCTTCATTTCGTGCATGGGAATGCGCTTGATTATACCGGCGTTATTGACCAAAATGTCAATGTTCCCCACTTCGGCATGAATGGTCTTGACCAATTCAGCCACAGCCGCTTCGTCGGTCACATCGCATACATATCCTTTGACATTGGTGATACCTGCCTCGGCGTAGTTGTTCAAGCCGCGTTGCAACGCTTCCCCGTTGATGTCGTTAAAGATGATATTTTTAATGCCTGCTGCCACAAATGCTTTGGCGATATTAAAACCTATGCCGTAACTGGCACCTGTAATCCAGGCATTCTTGCCTTCCAAACTAAATGGATTATTCATACTATATAAACTTTAAATATTAATTATCAATTATCAATTATCAACTGTCAACTATCAACTATCAACTATCAACTATCAACTATCAACTGTCAACTATCAATTGTCAACTGTCAACTATCAACTGTCAATTATCAACTGTCAACTATCAACTGTCAACTATCAACTGTCAACTATCAACTGTCAACTATCAACTATCAACTACTTCAACTCCGTTTCTTTGTACCAGTCCTGGTCGCTGTAGTCTTGGTTTTCGCCTGCCATTCCCCAGATGAATGTGTAGTTGTGTGTAGCCGCAGCGGAGTGAATAGACCAATCGGGACTTAATACGGCTTGGTCTTTTTTCATCCATATAACGCGTGTCTCTTGCGGTTCGCCCATGAAGTGGCAAATGGCTTGGTCTTCGGGTATATCAAAATAGAAGTACGCCTCCATGCGACGGCTGTGCGTATGTGCAGGCATAGTGTTCCATATACTGCCCGGTTTGAGTTCGGTCATACCCATTTGCAATTGGCAGGTAGGCAGAACTTTGGCTACAATCATGCGGTTGATTACGCGGTCGTTGGCGCCCTCCATACTTCCTAATGCCAGCACATCGGCTTCGGCTTTAGTGATTTTCTTGGTAGGATAAGCGGTATGAGCCGTAGTGGAGTTGAAATAGAACTTGGCAGGACGATTTTTGTCTTTGCTCACAAAGGTCACATTGCGGTCTCCTCTGCCTATATAGAGTGCCTCTTTGGGGTTCAGTTCGATGTCTCCTTCGCCCTCTATACGGACTATACCTGCGCCTTCGCCCACATTGAATATGCCTATTTCACGGCGTGTAAGGAAGTATGGCGCTTTGAGCGGGTCAATGGCTTCCAACGCCAACTCTTCGTTTACGGGATAAGCGCCGCCTACCAGCATACGGTCTATCATCGAATAAACCATATTGACCTCGTCGGCAACGAATAATGTCTCGATTAAGAACTCTGAACGCAGGCGTTGCGTATCGTAACTCTTGGCATCACGGGGATGACATGCATAGCGGATTTGATAGTTAGTTTTCATATTATTATTACATTGTTGATTGACTGATGGATTGTACGGACTTGCGCGGACGAGGTTTGATTTCCCACAAGTAACCTATATTGGCGTTGAGGTTGAGGGGGTTGGAGGTGGAGAAATAGTCGGTCTTGTTGCTATGGAAATAGTCACCCAAACTATATCCGAACCGTGCCTCTATCTGAAAGACGCCGGCTTTGCGTGTACGGAGCAGCATACCCAGTCCGCCGGTTATACCCCAATCAAATTTATTGTCTATGGCGGCATATTGTTCCTGTTTGGCAGGATGCATGGTGCCGCTTTGGCTCTCGTGAATGCAATAGCCGATTTGCGGACCCAAGTTAACAAATCCTCTGACCATTTTTTTGCCGAAGAAGATATGTGCCATAAACGGGACTTCGATATAGTCAAGCCGTCGTTGGTAATGAATAGAAGCATCCGGCACATCCTCGGTATTCTCCCGCCATCCGCGTTGCATATAGTTCAGTTCGACCTGTACGGCGCAGCATTTATGCCCGGCATAGCGGAAGACCAATCCCCCGTTGCCGCTGAGCAATGTGCGGTCTATTATATTGGTTGCGCCTATCACGTCCGGAGTGAACATTACCATATTGAAAGTAACGCCGCCGTGCACACCCACATACATCTCCGGCTGTCGCAAGCGCGGTTGTGCCCAAGACAGTACAGAGACGAGCAGTAGAGCGAAGATGAGTAGGACAGTTCGTTTCATTACTGGCGGATGATATGAATGTTCGTATTATAATACCCCCCGTGTTCGCCAATGCGGGTAAAGAGGATGTCCGATTGTACGCCTTGGAAGACTTGTTCCATCACTTCTCCATAACGGCTTTCGTCAGTTATCCACGGGATAGAAGTCTTTAGTACATAAGACATCAGGTCGTAGCCCAACAAATCGTAATTGGGCGCACCTTCCGTACGGGGTTGGGCGAAGAAATATCTGTATTCGGCATCAAAACTCATATCGTCCACATTGTCCTCCTGGCGGAAGACGGTCGAATAGATTTGCTTGGTGCCGATGGCTTCGTTGCGCCACGAGTAGCGCGAGAGAAGGGTAAGTTGGCGTTCCATTGCCGCACGGTCCAGTTGAGGCAAGATAGGACGCAGGTTGGCAAAACGCTCGGTGTTCATCAGCAGGATATTCTCTTTGGTATCGCTCATCACATCCGCCAGCGAATCGTTCATGATATGTTTGACGGTGGTATAGACACACTCCATTTGCATGTCAAGCAGCCGTTGTTGCAGACAGCGGATGCTCTGGGGTATGCTGTTCTCGGGAGCGGAAATAAAGATGCACCGTATGTCGTCTCGGCGGTTGGCGAGAGTGAGTGCCATGGCATCCGCTTCGGTCTCGTAGGAAGGGTTAAACTGCATCAGATAGGGGTTGCGCTCTATTCCCGGTATTTCCGAACTGAAAGGCAGCAATGTCAATACCTGATGCTGCAATGCCCACTCTGCCATGATAGCCACCTGGGAAGCGTACGCAGGACCTATCGCCATGTCGATATGTTCCATTTCGGCTTTGTCCAATGCCACATACATCTGATGGGTTGTCTTGCCTACATCGTAGGTAAAAACTTCTATCTTGTGCCCTTTGGCTTGCTGTTCATATACGGCTAATAAGGCGCCGCTGTAGAAATCTACAAAGCGGTCCATGTTCTTATCCCGTTTGGTCACTTCGGTTTGTAACGGAAGGAAGAGTGCCACGCGAACGGGACGGTCTTCCGTTTGGGCGGCAATAGTCATGCTTATCAGTAAGCATAAGATGATAAGGTTCTTTTTCATCGTATATATTTTTTTCTGCGTATGGCGATGACGACAGTCCCCACAATGGCGAGTATGGCTATCGGAGCCGCCATGCTGATAATTTGTATTCGTGTCCGTATGTTGTAACTGCGCCGGGTATTGAGCAGCCGCAATACGACTTGCTTGCCGCGCAGTTGCATCAGTCCCTGCTCGTCAGTGAGCCAAAGGATGCTGTTGACCAGGAAATCCCGATTGCCAAACTGTGTCTTGGTGTACCGGTCAAATCCCACAGGCAGGGGTTCCTGCCGTTGCCACTCGTTCTCCGCCAATTGTCCGCAAGCGACCACCACCTGTTTGGTAGGTTCGCTCTGCTTGCAAATAGCGGGGTTACCCTCTATCTCCGTCGGCGGCATACGATGGGCGTAAAAAGACGGGAACACGCCCTCTATACTGACAGCAACGGGGATATATGCCATATTAAACGCCTCGGGTACAATGGTCCAGTCCATCAAGTTCACCTCGGCAGGCACACCTATCCGCCGCGAGGCGGAAGAAGTGGCTAACAGTATATTCTTGTTCAATCCGTCTTCGCCGCCTACCGGTTCTATTTCGCTTGCCATGGCGGCAGATACCTGTGCTATATCCTTGGTAATGGGCGAATCCTGATTGGTCAGCAGCAGAGGCGCAAAAGTCCACGGCATCGGTTGGAATTGGGTCTCCGTCTCGCTACCGCTTACCTCAACGGGAATCATTTGGCATTGCAGGTCCTGCAACAAAACGGGATTGATGCGCACGCCGTAGCGGAAGAGCAAATCGCGTGTATTCCAGTCTTCTGCAATCACGGGGGTCAGTCCGTCTTCCTGCAGCATATCGCCGGAAAAGCGTACGCCGTCCAGCAGCCACATGACCCGTCCGCCGTGCATAATGTATTGGTCGATAATGAACTTGTCCGTTTCTTTTAGCGGTTCACGCGGATTGGCGATAATAACGGCTTGATAGTCGTCCAGTACGCCCGTCGTGTTACCCAGTACGCCTCTATCGACCTGGTAATAACGGCTGAGTTGTTTGGTCCAGTCGTACGCCTGCCGTTCGTTCAGTTCGCCGTGCCCCTCAAGAAAAGCGATTTTGGCGGTACGGGGTTGCAGCACACCCGATATGGCTTCGGCAAAACGGTACTCCAGTGCCTCTATGCTGCTGTTCAGGTTTTCCTCGCCGTTGCGTCCGGGGTTGTTCTGCAGCAGGTTAACCACGCGCATGCGCCCTTTGTACCGTACGATGGCGTACGGATAGACGGGTGTCTGCACCATTTGCCCGTTCTGACTGCGTTCATGTACCACAATGGGCTGCAGTTCCAAACTCTTGGGAGGTTCGGCGGCTGTTGTTACGCAGTTGGCATTCAGGGCAGTCATTTCGTCCGTAAGGTCCAATACGGCTTGATGCAGACGGTGAAAACCCGCATTCACGCCCTCGTCGCCCAGCAGTAATTGAATGGACAACGGTTCGTCCACCTGTGCCAACACTTCGCGTGTCGGTTGACTGATAGTGTAACGCTTGTCGGCAGTCAGGTCCCAACGGAGACCGTGCCACCATAGCAGAACCAGTAATATGTTAGCGCAATTTATCAAAGACTTCGTGATTAATTTCTACCTTATGTTTGCTTCTCAGTTCGCTTACCCACTCTTTTTCCAGTTCGTCCTGATAATCGCTGGTCACCTGGCTGCGTTCGTCGCGGTATTCCATGGGTTGTTTCTGTTTCTTGCCCAGCAGGAGGACAACAGGTTTTTGTGCGTTTTTGTATTTGACGCCTTTCACTTTGAATCCGTATTGGTCCACGGCGGCGTTTTTGCCTTTCTGCCATACGCCGTGCTCCACATTCACATACTTGACGCTGTCGTTGTTGACACGGGTGGCGATAAACGACTGTATCGAGTCGGGGTTGGCAGACTTGACGATACTGGCGGCGGCATCGGCATGGGCTTTGTCGGTGGCATAAACGATATAACCTTTCCAACGGGGAGCGTTCCATACATAATTTTTGCGGTGGGCTTCAAAGTATTTGGTCAGCCCTTCTTCGTCTTGGGACGCTTTGTTCCAAACTTTATCCAAACTGATGTCGAACAGCAGTATGCCGTCATGATATTCCTGTACCAGGTGGCGCAGTTCGTCGTATTTCTCCTCGAGGTGTTGGTCGGCATAGTCGCGTACGGAAGCATCGGTCATGCTGTCGGGCAGTTGGTACTCCTTGCGTGTTTTGGCGATAAAGGATTTATCCGCCTCTTTGAAGCGTTCGTCGCGGCGTACTTTCTTGTCCACCTCGCCATATACGCTGTCCAACGGCAATACGGAGCGGTGTCCGCTTACGATGGCGATATGCCAACCGAAACGGCTGCGGAAAGGTACGCTCACTTTGTTCTCGTCCAGCGAATACACCATGTCCTCGAATGGTTTAACCATCACTCCTCTTCCGAACCAGCCCAGGTCGCCGCCACGCATGGCAGAACCTTTGTCGTCACTCTCGGCTGCAGCGATAGCGGCAAAATTGCCGCCGTTCGTCAGCAGGGTATAAATACTGTCTATCTGTGCTTTGGCGCGAATATCCAGCAGCGAGTCTCCGCCCGGAACCATTTTCATGATATGCGCGGCATGCACATCTATATGCGGACGCTCCTCCTCTACCATGGCGAAATGCAGTCCGTAGGGGCTTTGGAATACCTCGGACGCATGCCCCACGGGGGTGTTGTAAACGGCGTTCTCAAAAGCATAAACAAATCTGAACGGCATTATCCAACCTAATTCGCCGCCATCCTCTTTGGCAGAAGGGATAGAACTCATCTCGGCAGCCACTTGGGCAAAGGGTTCACCTTTGAGCACCCGTTCACGGGCAATGTTTATTTTTGCCATGGCGGCTTGACGCAGCGAGTCGGAAGCATCCAACGGGCATTCGACTGCGATATGTGCGGCACGGCGATCTACGGTCATACGGGCATAACTGAGGCGAACGAGCGAATCCATGGCAACGGTGTCCTGCATGTACTTAGGGATGGCTTGTGCACGATAACCTTTCAGTTCACGGGCGAACTCTTGGGTAGTGTCTATGCCGGCGGCTTCCGCTTCGGTCACTTTGAGTTTGAAGTTGATGAACATATCCAGATACTCGTCAATCGTCCGTTGTTCGATGCCGGGTTCCTGGCTGTTCTTCTGATAAATGTACATAAACTCGGAAGCCATTACGGGCTTGCCGTCAATCGTGAGCAGGACTTCATCCTGTGCGTTAGCCATCATGCAACTGCCGACGGCAATCATCATAAGCAAATAAATGCGTTTCATTGTGTAAAAATTATAATTTTTAATTGTTTTGTCGGTTCTATCCAATTTATGGCGCGAAGATACTAAAAAAAAATGGAATATGCAAGTTTTACCGCCACAAAATAGATTTTTAATCTATAGTCATACGATTTTTGGGCAGTAAACCTGACAAGCGCGCCCGGTTAGGGGTGCGCTTGTTTTGGAATTTGTGGCGTTATTCGTCCTTGTTGTCTTGTCGGTGTTTCTCGACATGCTTGCTGCCGATGGTGAATACCAGCCGCAATATTTCCAACAGGAATGTCCACAGGGTCTGTTTGTTTTCTTCTTTCATAATCGTTTGGGTTTTGATTGGTTAATTGTTCTTTTTTACTTTTTTAATCACAACTGCCTGCATTGGTGTGTTTCGCCCCATTGGGCACTCCGCTACGCTACTTGCCGGTAGGGCTCTCCACACTTATGCAGTCAGCACGAAAATACAAGGTTCACTATCCCCTTTGTGCCCTTTCCCCGATTCACCGGTTCACCGATTCACCCTTCCTTTGTGTTCTTTGTCCTTTTGTGGTGTCTTGACTGGGTGGTTTTGCCGCCTCGCGACAAGTCGCGCTTTTGCGGTAAAAACTACCCGACAAGACGCTTGTGATTTTAAAAACTTCCGCTTACTCGGCTGCCTCTGCCAGCAACGCGTACTCTTTTTTGGTGATGAAGTTGAACAGCGTACCGGGGAAGGAGCGGTTAGCGTTGTACGCAGCGGTGTACGCCTGCAATTTGTTGTAGTTGGCAGAGTCGGTGTCGGTGGACTTGGCTGCCATGATTGCTTTGGCGGAAGCGATAGCGGCGGCGAAGGTGGTACGGACTGCCGTCTGCTGTTCGCTGGGGGCACCGGTGTAGGGGTTGCATAACTTGCCGGACGAAACACTGCCCTAGCGGCGGTTGGTGCGGAAATAGACATCGCTGTGGGTGCACACTTTTCCGCTCATGCTCTCAACGAGAGCCATAGGTTTGATTTTTGCCATAATGTTTTTAGGTTTAATTGGTTGTTAATAGGGTTAGTTTGTATGTCTCGCGAAAACAATACATCGTCTCTCCGAACGAAAGACGATGCAAAGATACAACAAAAATCGACCTTTTGTTGGTAATAGTTACCAATCGTGATTTTTAGGTGCTATTTTAGTTTCGTTTTGCCACTATTTTTCGCACGCTTTCTTCGCTCAGGTAGAATTCGCTTGCCACTTTGGCGTAGGCATCCATAAACGGGAGACCGGTCTGAATGTAGTGGGCGAAGGCATCACGAATAGCGTTGTTGCGAAGTTGCAACTGATAGGAATCTTTGTATGGCATATCAGATTGCAGGGATAGAGGGTATAGTGGGCAGTTTGGGCATGTAGTTGAGCACGACAAACTCCTGTAGTGTAATGTCCTGATAGTCTTGTCCCTCGAATGTCCGTACGGAGAAGCGCAAGGATGCGGCGATAGTCGTATTGACATTAAGGTTAATCTGTTGGTCGCCCAGCCATGTGGCTACGAACTGGTTTTCGTACTTGCCCCCTATTTCGCGGAGGGTTATAGTCTGTTTCAGACAGGTCGTGCCGTCCTTTTTGGTCAGGGTGTAAGGGTCGGACACAAAAATAATTTTAAATATAGATTTCATAATTTTACTGTTTTTTGTTTTACAATTTTCTTTGCTATCAGTTAACGATGAGTTAAGGATGAGTTAAGGATGACGACCCTATTTCTCATTACCTTGGGATGAAGTTTTACGGTATGTTGTATTGTCCGTTGCCATAATAAAACCTCTGCATTTCCATTGACGCAATATGGTGTTGGTGCCTTCTACCGATTTGCCGTGTTGGATACGGAGTGTTTTCAACTCCTCGTAGGTAAACACGTCCGGAAGCAGGTCTAACAAACTATACGGACCGTTCTGTTTCGTCTTACTCGTATCTACCGTCTCTCTGTTTTCACGCATCTTCGGCGAGAACAATGCCAACTTGGACCACAGGTCATAGTATAGTGACCAACGCATAAAGTCGCCTATCGTACTTGTCCATTTACAATCATTGGCGACATACAGCACGCATGCTTTTAACCATGCTATCACCAACGCACGGTAACTCAACGCCTCAAAGTTCTCATCATCGCTCAAACACGCTACATCGGACATTTCTTTCGCTAACCTTTCTACCAATCGGTTGGCTTGAGGACAATGGATTTCACCACTCGCTTGCGATAAACGATTCAGATATACATCCATCTGGTGCCGGTACTCTTCCGTGTATATACCTTGTTTGGGAATTACGCCTGTACGCTCTTTCGGGCGCTGGATGTAACTGATTCCTATACGGGATAAGGTGCCGTCTAACAAACTGTCCTTGAAAAAATGTAACGCTTTCTGCTCCACACAACTGAAATTGAAATTCCAACGCAAGGTCGGATTGCCTGACACTCCATCCGCTGTCGCACGCTGGGCACCCAAGCGACTCAAGTCGTATGCCAAACGGATTATCTTCGTCACTTTCTTGTGGCTTCCGCAACATTGGTCTAATAGGTCTATCTCCGGAATGTTCGTGTATAGAAATCTATCTCCGTCTTTCTCCGCATCCATTAATAGTTGGATTAACGCAGGATTGGTCATATCCGGTTCGGGGGCTAAAATGGCTGCATCTTCCGGACGAGATGGCTTGGTCTTGTTGGCGCCGGCTGTCTTGCATTGGGTCTTCCACTCGTTCAATTTGGCATTCGACGCTACATCATGTTCCCGCAATGTGTGAATGATGGCTTCTATCACAGGATTGATTGCTCCTTTTCCCAAACTCATTGGACCTATCATGCCGCACATGAAGTGAGGTTCGTGATATACATTGTCAGGATAACGGAAACCGACATGGTGCATAAGCGAACCCAACGCAGGAAATAGCGAATTCATGATTGCGGGCTTCATGTGTTCTGGCACGTTTCTTGTCGCTAAACGGAGTATGTTTGGCAACATTTTAGGCATTTCAGGGGCATTTAAACCCAATAAATCGTATTGTTTTGTATTTTGTAACATAATTGATAAAACTCTAATTGATTGATAAATAACATATTAGTTCGTTTTTGTGACATGTGACATGTGACAATCCAAAAAATCGAAGGGGGTATATCCGGCTTTTTCAACCCCATTTCTATTATATAACTTATTAATTATTAATATATTATATATTATATATAGGTAATATTAGGAGGTAGGTACCCTTTAAATTTTTAGTTGTCACGCTGTCACGTTGTCACACTTAGTCAGTTTTTACAGACCCAATTCCTTCTTGGCTTCGGTTAATTCTTGAGCGATTAGTTTGCCTAATGCTTTGGGATTAAGGTCGGAAGTCAGTTCGAGATGTCGGAGGTTTACCATGTAATGTCCATCCAAGGTTCGGGATATATTGATTTTACTTCCCTTATATACTTTTAGGTTACGGGGATAGGCGATATGGATTCCTTCTTCAAATTCAAATCGTTCTCCGTCTTCGGTCATGGTTAGCATTCCTTTTCTGCCTTCGCCTACTTGTAGGGGTGTGTCTTGGGTGAGTGTACGCAGATCTACGCACAAATAAGTTTGGTGTTTCATAGTGCGCCTCCTTTCTTCAGTCCAAATACGACATCATTTCCCCATGGGTAGTTGGTTGTGACGGAAGCGAAGAAGTCGATATCCATCGCAAGGTTTCTGTACACGCATGGGAACAGGAATTGCGTGTGTTGGTTGTGGGTGCTGATTTGTTCGGCGAGGTAGCCAAAGTTGCTACGGACTTTTTGTTCCGCTTCCGACCCGGTAGGTACGGTTAGGCGTACATACTTGATAGCATCGTTAGTTACTGCGACGGGTTGTCCCATCAGTTGGTTAAGTGTGGTCGCATCAAGGTGGACTAAACCTGCATACTTTCTGCCAGCATGTTTTGTTGCCATAATCTAAAAATTTAGGCGTTAATAAATTATGGCAGCGCTGCCCATTGGTGGCGGTTAACTTGTTCGAACATTCCGCCTTGCCAATGTTTTCGGTTGCAAAGGTACAATTTTATTATAATATGCACAAATTATTGAAAATAAGAAACATATATATGTCTAATATGTCCTCTTAGAATCCGTATTTGTGTCTAACAGGTCTAATTAAGTTGTCTAATAGAATATACTAAAAAAACAAATTCCCCCTAACGGAATAATCCGAAAGGGGGAATTTAAGTTATGCATAATCGTGTTATTCTTTTTGCCTAAATAATTCCGTTTTATAATCAGAAAGCTTGTGCTTTAAATTATTGGCAATCGCATATAGGCGTTCCACTTTTGCTCTATCAATATTTAGATTTTTATAGTTTGCCCACATATCTTTTATATCTGTGATAGTTCCATTCTTACCTTTTTTCCAAATAGAACGTTCGTGTGATATAGACTTCTGCCATTTTCTTTGAAACAGAGACATTTCTTCCGCTGAGTCAAACTGAAACAACCAAGGATACCAACTGATCATTTGGCGTGTAAAAGTAGAATCCTTAAATAAACGCCTTGAAACAATCTCTGCCTCGTCAATAGCTTTGAGAATATAGTACCACTCGCTTTGCACAGAAGGTGTGATTTGTTGCTTTTCGGGAGCAATTAGTTTTCCATTATCATCACCAAGATTGATACTTGCTACAATTATATTTCGAAGACATGTAAGTTTTTCATCTGTATCAAACAAGTGCGAATTAAAAATTATATTTTCCAATCCTTCCGCTACCGTTTCTTCCTCATGGGCTTTGGGGCGTTTTGTTTGAATGAGAATTTCTCCATTAACAACTACAATATTCTCTGCTAAAATGGATGCATTGCGTTGCCGTGATTCCCACTCTAACACTTGTTGTAGTAATTTATCGATGCTCATTGTCAAACAATGGTAAGAAAAGAATGCTTCTAATTCAGTAGAATCCAAAGTTCCATCATTGACAATACATACTTTTTTGAGGAACTTTCTAACATCAATTTCGTTGGTACTTTTATCGTAACAAGTATTAAAAATATAGAATAATTCTGTCTTGCCAAAGTCACTGAGGCATTTCTCATGTTGCGTACGTAGAAACTTCTTTAATTCATCCGTATCTCCGCTGGCTACTTGCAATTTCATAGTTGTTAAGAAACGCACAAATATTTTCTCCCATTTCTTAGATGAGAGAAATTTCGTTAGTTCAGTTTGATACAACAAATCAAAATCTGGAGAAATATTGGCAAGAGCTTCTGTCATGTTTTTTGTTCTCTATCAAATTCCTGTTTTAGACGATATAGTTCTGACGACGAATCTGCAATATCCCCCCGATAGTTCTTATAAAAACGCAAGATATGACGATATTTTTCATTCGTAGTAAGTTTCTCTATATGATTGAAATCGTTTTTGAATATGATTGGATATAATTCTTCGCGTTCTTCATCCGTCAATTCGTTCATAGCTTCTCTCCATTGCTGTGTATATCCTAAATGTTCAAAGAAAAAACGGAACAACAAGAATGTTTCTGGCATTAAAAGTAATTCCATATATTCTTTTTCATTTTTACCAAAAGCTTTTTCAAAGAAAGAGACCCCACGACCAATTTTTCCTTTAGTTGCGTTAAGAATAGCTTGTACGGCACGAATATATTTGCGATTCCAATATTTACCTATATAATCGCGGTCATGGCTATGCTCATCACGGATAGGATGATACTTCATTGGGAAGGAATATATACTAACATCTAACTCCTCACTCAAATCTACATTTACACGCAAACGATGGTATAAATCTTGTGGTTTATCATTGAAATTGTATAGCAAATAATTGGAAAAATCGCGTATGCCACGGTCAACACTCATGCGTAATGCTTTCGTGTATGCCGGTTCTGTTTTAACATCATCAAATGCTATACGCAATGGGCGAATTGGAATTTGAGCCAAAAGGTCAACACACTCGTTTGTGAAAAGACGCGCGTCTACACCTTGATTGAAATCTATATAGCGTGAACGTCCCTTTTGCCTCTTGTACTTCTGGTCAAAGTATTTCGCAAAATCTTTATAGGTGGCAACCAATGTTTGCTTAGTACATGTCTCTGGGTGGAGCAAACCATTCTTCTCTCGGATATGATAAATAAGAGTACGGGTGTCTTCATTGAAGCATCGCATATCATTCAAGTCCTTTAAAAGGCGATATGCCTTACGGATATATGCTCGGTCATTCAGCCCGAGACGGAGATTACGAATGGCTATTTTATATTGATTCGGTTCAAAGTATTTTGCTCCCTTAGTAAATCCACAACGCTGTATGTCTTCAATAATAGTTTTGAGTTCTGTGGAAGCCAACACATTATTATCCATCAATAACAAATTCCTTTGATCCCCATATAAACGCCTTGTTTGTGCAATACGCTCATACAACGGAAGGTATGATTGATAATTTGGTTCCAATGTAGGAACTGCACAGAATGGGCAATGACGGATACAACCACGCGTTGAATAGCTATAAAAAGCTCCGCTATCAGGATATACATAATCTATTTCGTCCAAAATAGAATAATCTAATGGTAATTCATCAATGATGTAAGGATTATCCTCGTCAATATCTTTGTATGGAGTATGCAGAGTGCCAGTATGTGGTTTGATGCCAGTTGCCTTTTCGATTTCCTCTGGTTGAATAGATGCCAACACACCACCCACCATGATGTTTTTGGTATCTTTAACCATCAATTTTGCAAACTCTATGGTTTCTATGGTTATATCCCAATAGAAAGTAAATAAAGTTGTTACTCCAACCCAATCCCATTTTGGATGTCGCAAATATTCCTTTTTCCAATAAAAGTTTTTATAGTAATCTAACCACGGTGTAAGTAAGAGTTCAAATTCAGAATCTTCCACGCCGATTCGATTCAAATCGGTTTTACGGCGATAGCGAATATATGTGGCTATACGGTCAGCACGATGTCTCCAATTGATGGAGCCATCTAACTGAGTCAATTTATCCACGCAGTCGTCCGTAATTTGACGAACCACAAAGTCTTGCAAATCTCCCTTATAGAATACAACATTGTCCCCTCGCAACTTAAAATATGTCGCGATTTTCATGAGTCCGATAGGGGGAAACTTATTCTTATAGTTGGGTTCTAATAATAAAATATT
>JAKSNK010000028.1 GCA_024399835.1 Paludibacteraceae bacterium | reverse complement strand
ACAATCTTTGTTGATACCAAAACTAATAAAGCTGAGTAAGACTATGGGACAAAAAATTTCGCCAATTAGTAACCGTCTGGGTATAGTACGCGGATGGGATAGCAACTGGTTCGGAGGTAAGAACTACGGTGATACGATCGTTGAAGATCAAAAAATCCGTGAGTACTTGAACGCCCGTCTTGCTGAGGCTAGCATTAGCCGTATCGTCATTGAGAGAACTCTGAAACTTGTGACTGTAACTGTCTGCACTGCTCGCCCCGGTTATATTATCGGTAAGGGTGGACAAGAAGTTGACAAATTGAAAGAGGAACTGAAGAAAATCACCAAACAGGATGTTCAGATTAACATCTTTGAGGTTAAGCGTCCCGAATTGGATGCTACTATCGTTGCTCAAAAAGTCGCTAAACAGCTGGAGGGCCGTATCGCCTATCGTCGTGCTGTGAAGATGGCTATCGCATCTACCATGCGTATGGGTGCCGAGGGTATCAAAATCCAAATCAGTGGTCGTTTGAACGGCGCCGAAATCGCTCGCTCGGAGATGTACAAAGAGGGGCGTACTCCTTTGCATACCCTTCGTGCTGACATCGACTATTGCCATGTAGGTGCCTTGACCAAAGTAGGTATGCTGGGCGTTAAGGTTTGGATCTGCCGCGGTGAAGTGTATGGTAAAAAAGACCTCGCTCCTAACTTCGTAGCAGAGAAAAATGGCATGCGTGGCGACCGTCGTGACGACCGTCGTGACCGTCGTGGCGATTTTCGCAGAAACAAAAAACAATAAGTTTAACCGATTTGTAGATTATAGTTATGTTACAACCTAAGAAAACAAAATTCCGCCGCTCGCAAAAAGGCCGTATCAAAGGCAATGCGCAACGCGGTAACGAACTTGCTTTTGGTTCGTTCGGTATCAAGAGTCTTGGTACCATCTGGTTGACAGGTCGTCAAATCGAAGCAGCTCGTGTGGCAGTCACTCGTTATATGCAACGTCAGGGTCAAGTATGGATCCGCGTTTTCCCGGATAAACCAATCACCAAGAAACCCTTGGATGTCCGTATGGGTAAAGGTAAAGGTGCTCCGGAAGGATTCGTTGTTCCGTTGGCTCCCGGTCGCATAATCTTCGAAGTTGATGGCGTTCCATACGAGGTAGCTAAAGAAGCTCTCCGTCTGGCTGCTCAAAAACTCCCTATCACAACCAAATTTGTCGTAAGACATGATTACGACGCAACCCAACTCATATAAACAAAAGGATTATGAAAACAGCTGAAATTAAAGAATTAACAACGGCTGAGATTCAAGAGCGTTTGGCTACCGAAAAAGAGAACCTCGTTCGTATGAAACTCAACCACAGCATTTCGCCGCTGGACAATCCGTTGCAGATAAAGGTTGCTCGTAAGACAATCGCTCGTCTCGCAACAGAACTGCGTGCAAGAGAAATTAACAAGTAAAAAATCGACAGAAATGGAAAGAAATCTTAGAAAAGAGCGTCAGGGTATTGTTACTTCCAACAAAATGGATAAGACAATCGTCGTAGCCGTTAAGTGGAAAGAGAAACACCCTATTTATGGCAAGTTTGTCAATAAAACTCGCAAGTTCCACGTTCATGACGAGAAACAAGAGGCCGGCATCGGTGATACCGTTCGCATTATGGAAACTCGTCCTCTGAGCAAAACTGTTCGTTGGCGTTTAACTCAAATTATTGAAAGGGCTAAGTAATTATGATACAACAAGAAACAAGACTCACAGTCGCTGACAACAGCGGTGCGAAAGAAGCATTATGCATCCGTGTTCTTGGTGGTACCGGTAAGCGCTATGCCTCTCTGGGTGACACCATCGTAGTAGCTGTCAAGGGCGTTATTCCCGGCAGTGAAGTGAAAGACGGCAGTGTATCGCGTGCCATCGTGGTTCGCGTTAAGAAAGAAGTTCGTCGTGCAGACGGTAGTTATATCCGCTTTGATGATAACGCTTGCGTACTCATCTCCAATACAGGTGAGTTGCGCGGTAGCCGTATCTTCGGTCCGGTAGCCCGTGAACTGCGTCAAACGAACATGAAAATTATTTCTCTGGCACCTGAAGTGCTTTAATCACTTAAATTATTACAGTAATGGCAAAATTACATATTAAGAAGGGTGATATCGTTTACGTAAACGCAGGTGCTTCTAAGGGCAAAACCGGTCGTGTACTGGAAGTGCTCGTAGAGAAACAACGCGCTATCGTAGAGGGTGTCAATATGGTTAGCAAAGCTACCAAACCCAATGCAAAGAACCCACAAGGTGGGATAGTTAAAAAGGAGAGCCCCATCCATATCTCCAACCTCAACCCCGTTGAGGACGGCAAACCCGTTCGCGTGGGCCGTATCTTGAAGGATGGTAAACTCGTCCGTGTTAGTAAAAAATCTGGTAAAGAACTTTAAGCAATGAATACAGCAAGCATGAAACAAGATTATCAGGAGCGCATCGTGCCTATCCTGATGAAGGAGTTCAACTACACCACTGTTATGCAGTGCCCTAAACTCCAAAAGATTGTCCTGAACCAAGGACTGGGCGAAGCTGTGGCTGATAAGCATATCATCGATGTTGCTCAACAGGAGATGACATTGATCGCTGGTCAGAAGGCCGTTGCTACAGTTTCTAAGAAAGATATCGCTAACTTCAAGGTTCGTAAAAAAATGCCTATTGGTGTTCGCGTAACACTGCGTGGTGAGCGTATGTACGAATTCTTGGAGCGTCTTGTCCGCGTAGCTCTGCCGCGTATCCGCGACTTCAAAGGTATCGCTAACAAGATGGATGGCAGAGGTAATTATACCCTCGGTATTCAAGAGCAGATTATCTTCCCCGAAATTAACATTGATAACATCACCAAACTGCTGGGTATGAATATTACTTTCGTTACCTCAGCTCAAACGGATGAAGAGGGTTTTGCTCTCTTGCGCGAGTTTGGTCTGCCCTTCAAGAAGTAAATAACCTTTTAAACGAAATTCATTATGGCAAAAGAATGTATGAAAGCCCGCGAGGTAAAACGCGCTGCTCTGGTTGCCAAATATGCAGCAAAACGCGCTCAACTCCTCAAGGATGGAGACTATGAAGGTCTTCAGGAACTTCCAAAAAACGCCAGCCCGGTTCGTCTGCACAACCGTTGCAAAATAACCGGTCGTCCGAAAGGTTATATGCGCCTGTTCGGTTTGAGCCGTATTCAATTCCGTGAGATGGCCTCTAAAGGTCTGATTCCGGGAGTGAAAAAGGCTTCATGGTAGTAAAAAATCCGGAAAGTTCGGACGGTCTGTCTTGGACAGATTGTCCGGATGAGTCCGGCAAAAACATTATTAAATAATGTCAGGATAGTCCTGATAATTTTAAAATCAAAAAAACAATGACAGATCCTATCGCAGATTATCTCACTCGGTTGAGAAATGCAATCAAAGCCGGCCATCGCGTAGTCGAGGTGCCCGCTTCGAATCTGAAGAAAGAGATCACACGCATTTTGTTCGAGAAAGGCTATATCCTTTCCTACAAATTCGTGGAAGATGGACCTCAAGGCACTATCAAGGTGGCTTTGAAGTATGATCCGGTTAACAAAGTTAACGCCATCAAGAGTTTACAACGTGTTTCAACTCCCGGTTTGCGCCGTTATGTAGGGTATCGTGAGATGCCTCGCGTACTCAACGGACTGGGTATCGCTATCCTTAGTACTTCCAAAGGGGTTATGACCAACAAGGAAGCTGCTGTACAAAAATTGGGTGGCGAGGTTATTTGTTATGTTTATTAATTAAGGAGGATTAGTTATGTCAAGAATTGGTAAATTACCCATCGCTATTCCTGCCGGCGTTACCGTAGCAGTTAGCTCCGAAAATGTAGTGACCGTCAAAGGTCCCAAAGGTGAACTTTCTCAGAAAGTAGATCCCGCCATCACCGTTCAAGTAGAAGGCGCTGTATGCACCGTTACTCGTCCTAATGATGAGAAACAGATGCGTGCTAATCACGGTCTTTACCGTGCTCTTATTCACAATATGGTTTATGGTGTAAGTGAAGGTTACAAAGCTACCCTGCAACTGCATGGTGTAGGTTTCCGTGTTGAAATGGCTCAAACCCCCAACACACTGAACTTCACACTTGGCTATACGCACCCTATCTATATGCAACTTCCTAAGGAAGTTAAAGTAGAGGTTAAGGCTGAGCGTAACCAAGATCCTCTCGTTATGTTGGAGTGCGCAGACAAGCAGTTGCTTGGTCAAATTTGCGCCAAGATACGTACCTTCCGTAAGCCCGAACCTTATAAGGGTAAAGGTGTACTCTTCCTGGGTGAGGTAGTTCGTCGTAAAGCCGGTAAGTCGGCAGCTAAATAATAAGAAAGGAATAAGTTATGGATAAGAAAATTGCAAGAAGAGCTAAGATTAAAGCTTCCATTCGTACCAAAATATCCGGTACCGCAGAGCAACCTCGTCTGACTGTATTCCGTTCGAACTGCCAGATTTATGCTCAAGTAATTGATGATGTCAAAGGCGTTACTTTGGCAAGCGCTTCGTCGCTCAACATCAAAGATAAAATGACTAAGACCGAGAAGGCTAAGAAAGTTGGTGCCGCTATCGCTGAAGCTGCTAAAGCTGCAGGCATTGAAAAAGTGGTATTTGACCGTAATGGCTATCTCTATCATGGTCGTGTACAAACATTAGCTGACGCAGCTCGTGAGGCTGGTCTTAAATTCTAAAACAAGGAGACTGTATATGAATCGAGTAAAATCAACACAAGACTTGGAACTCAAGGAGCGCCTTGTCGCTGTTAACCGCGTAACCAAAGTTACGAAAGGTGGTCGTACTATGACTTTTGCAGCCATCGTTGTTGTAGGAAACGAAAACGGTATCGTAGGTTGGGGTCTTGGTAAAGCCGGTGAGGTACAAGCTGCCATCCAAAAAGCTACCGAGTCTGCTAAAAAGAACCTGATACAAGTGCCCGTTTTGAAGGGAACTATTCCTCATGAGCAATACTCCAAATTCGGTGGTGCTCGTGTATATTTGCAACCCGCTACTCACGGTACCGGAGTAAAAGCCGGTGGCGCTATGCGTGCCGTATTGGAGAGTGCCGGTGTTACGGATATCTTGGCAAAAGCCAAGGGAAGTTCGAACCCCCACAACTTGGTAAAAGCTACCATTCAAGCCCTTGGCGAAATGCGTGATGCCCGTCAAGTTGCTCAAAATCGTGGTGTTAGCTTAGATGTAGTGTTTAACGGTTAAATTCATTAGAGTTATGGCTAAAATTAAAATTCAACAAGTTCGTAGCATCATCAAGAGCACGAAGAATCAAAAATTGACCATGCAGGCATTAGGTCTGAAGAAAATGAATCAAGTCGTTGAGCACGAAGCTACTCCCGCTATTTTGGGTATGGTTGAAGTGGTAAAACACTTGGTAAAAGTTATTGACTAATTAAATTACTGAAGCATTATGGAATTACATAATTTAACTCCTGCTGCAGGTTCCGTTAAAACTGCCAAGCGTATCGGTCGTGGTGCCGGTTCTGGACTTGGTGGAACTTCTACCCGCGGTAGTAAAGGCGCACAATCGCGTTCGGGCTATTCCAAGAAGATTGGTTTTGAAGGCGGTCAAATGCCTATGCAGCGTCGTTTGCCAAAATTTGGATTTAAGAACATCAATCGTGTAGAGTACAAAGCCATCAACTTGAATATTCTTCAACAGTTGGCAGAAGCAAAACACCTTGAGGTGATTGGTCTTGAAGAACTTTTTGAGGCAGGTTTTATCAATAAATCTATGCTCGTTAAGATTTTGGGGACAGGTACTCTCACCGCCAAATTGACAGTGAAAGCAAACGCTTTCTCTAAGAGCGCTGAAGCTGCTATCGTCGCTGCCGGCGGTTCAATCGAAAAAATCTAATAAACAACGATTATGCGTAAATTTATAGAAACAATCCAAAATATCTGGAAGATAGACGATCTTCGTAACCGATTGCTGACAACTATTTTGTTTGTCCTGATTTATCGTTTCGGATCTTTTGTTGTTCTTCCCGGTATTGACCCGACAGCCCTGACTGCTCTGAAAGGACAAACAGCCGGCGGTTTGATGGCGCTTCTGGATATGTTCTCTGGCGGTGCGTTCTCCAACGCTTCCGTATTTGCCTTGGGTATCATGCCCTACATCTCTGCAAGTATCGTCGTGCAATTGCTCACAATTGCCGTGCCTTATTTCCAAAAGATGCAAAAAGAAGGTGAGTCCGGTCGTCAGAAGATGAACCAGATTACGCGTTATTTGACAGTTGCCATCTTGTTGTTCCAAGGTCCGAGCTATTTGGTCAACTTGAGCGTACAAATGGCTCAAGCAGGACAAAGTTTGTCTATCGGTATGAACTGGTTCACCATTTCTTCGACCATTATTCTGTGCGCAGGATCTATGTTCGTGATGTGGTTGGGCGAGCGTATCACCGACCGTGGTGTGGGAAATGGTATTTCCTTCATTATCTTGATTGGTATTATCGCTCGTTTCCCCGGAGCTATCGTTCAGGAATTCTCGTCTCGTTTGAATGATGCAGGTGGTGGTTTGATTGTCTTCATTGGTGAGATTATCATACTCTTGCTTGTGTTTGCTTTCGCTATTTTGTTGGTGCAAGGCACACGCAAGATTCCTGTACAATATGCAAAACGAGTAATGGGTAATAAACAATATGGTGGCGTTCGCCAATACATTCCGTTGAAAGTGAATGCAGCAAATGTGATGCCTATCATCTTTGCTCAAGCTATCATGTTTATTCCTATCGCTATTGCGGGATTCCGTGCTGACGGTTCCAGCTGGTGGGTTCGTACTTTCATGGATAACAACTCGTTCGGATATAATGTCGTATTCGCTATTCTCATCATTGCGTTTACCTATTTCTACACGGCTATTATTATCAACCCTGTTCAAATGGCAGAAAATCTGAAATTGAACAATGGTTTTATTCCCGGTGTGAAACCTGGTAAAAAGACGGCTGAGTATATTGATACCATTATGTCTCGTATCACCTTGCCAGGCAGTATTCTGCTTGCCATCATTGCTGTGTTACCTGCTTTCGCTCGCCTGTTTGGTGTGTCGATGAGCTTTGCACAGTTCTTTGGTGGAACATCTCTGCTGATTATGGTGGGTGTTATCTTGGATACATTACAACAGATTGAGTCTCATTTGTTGATGCGTCACTATGACGGTTTCTTTGATGGCGGTATGCGTATCAAGGGGCGTTCAGGCGCAATGGCTTATTAATCGTTAGGATGATTTATCTGAAGACAGACGAAGAAGTCGAGTTGATGCGTCAAAGTAATCTTCTCTTGGGTATGGCTTATGGCGAAGTCGCCAAAGCCATCGCCCCGGGGGTGACTACAGCCGAGTTGGACAAGATTGCACACGATTTTATTTGTGATCACGGGGGAATCCCCTCTTGTTTGGGTTACGAAGGTTATCCTGCAACTTTGTGCACATCGGTTAATGCAGAAGTAGTGCATGGCATACCATCGAAAGATGTCGTTCTCAAGGATGGCGATATTGTGTCGGTGGACGGTTGCGTGCTAATGAACGGGTTTCAAGCTGATTCGGCATACACTTTCCCAGTAGGAAATGTAAGTGACGATGTTATGCGGTTGTTAAAGACCACCAAGGAGTGCTTGAATTTGGGCATTGAGCAGGCAGTTACCGGACATCGCTTGGGAGATATTGGTTATGCTATTCAGAACCATGCAGAGAAAGCAGGTTATTCGGTATGCCGCGAATATGTGGGTCATGGCATAGGTCGTGACATGCATGAGGATCCCGAGGTCTGCAACTATGGTCGCCGTGGCAATGGTATTGTGCTCAAATCCGGCATGACATTAGCCATCGAACCGATGATTCTTATGGGACGCAAAAATGTTGTCTTGGAGGAAGATGGTTGGACTGCTCGTACCGCCGATCGCCGACCGGCTGCACATTATGAACTCTCTGTTTGTGTGCGCAACGGCAAAGCGGATATCCTCTCGACATTTGACTATATTCAACAAGTATTGAAAGATAAATTTATTTAATAATTAATTATGGCAAAACAAGACGCAATAGAAGTGGACGGTACCATTACGGAGGCCTTGTCCAATGCAATGTTCCGAGTACAATTGGAAAGTGGTCATGTCATTATCGCCAGTATTTCCGGTAAAATGCGTATGCACTATATTCGCATCCTGCCCGGTGACCGTGTGAAAGTGGAAATGAGTCCTTATGATTTGACCAGAGGAAGAATATCATTTCGATATAAATAACCTGCCGGAAAGTCCGGATATTCCGGAAACCCCGGTCTAAAATCTCTAAAACAATGAAAGTTAGAGCATCTATTAAGAAGCGCAATGCGGACTGCAAGATTGTACGCCGCAAAGGCAAGCTTTATGTAATCAACAAAAAAGAACCTAAAATGAAAATGCGCCAGGGATAACGCTTTTGATTTTAGAAATGTTTAATTAATATCCCAAAGTAAATAATTATGGCTATAAGAATTGTCGGTGTAGATCTGCCGCAAAACAAGTGCGGTGAAGTCGGATTGACTTACATCTACGGATTAGGTCGTTCAAGCGCAAAGAAAATCTTGGCTGAAGCAGGCGTTGCCCCAAGCATTAAAGTGCAAGATTGGACGGATGACCAAGCAGCTAAAATCCGTGAGATCATCGGTGCTAAGTACAAAGTAGAAGGTGATCTTCGTTCGGAAACACAGTTAAACATCAAGCGTTTGATGGATATCGGATGCTATCGCGGTGTCCGCCATCGTCTTGGCTTGCCCGTACGCGGTCAGTCCACCAAGAACAACGCTCGTACGCGTAAGGGTAAAAAGAAAACAGTTGCCAACAAAAAGAAGGCCACTAAGTAATTCAACATTTAAAATCTATCAACAATTATGGCAAAGAAAACAGTTGCAGCTAAGAAGCGCGTTGTAAAGATTGACGGTGTTGGTCAGTTACACGTTATGTCTTCTTTTAACAATGTTATTGTAACAATGGCAAATGCAGATGGTCAAGTAATCAGTTGGTCGTCAGCTGGTAAAATGGGATTCCGTGGTTCTAAAAAGAACACTCCCTATGCAGCTCAGATGGCAGCAGCCGATTGCGGTAAAGTCGCTTTTGACCTCGGTCTCCGTAAGGTTAAAGCGTATGTAAAAGGTCCCGGTCAAGGCCGCGAAAGCGCAATTCGTGCGTGTGTCGCTGCCGGTATTGAAGTAACTGAGATTATTGATGTTACCCCAATGCCCCATAACGGATGCCGTCCTCCTAAACGCCGTCGTGTATAATATTTCGGAGTGTTTAACTATTAAAATCAAAAAATAATGGCAAGATATACTGGACCCAAATCGCGTATTGCACGCCGTTTCGGTGAACCTATCTTCGGTCCGGATAAAGTGTTGGCAAAACGCAATTATGCTCCCGGACAACACGGTGTAAACCGTCGTAAAAAGAATTCTGAGTACGGAACTCAGTTGGCTGAAAAACAAAAAGCCAAATACACTTATGGCGTTCTTGAGCGTCAGTTCCGTCTCTTGTTTGCGCAAGCTAGTCGTCAAAAAGGTATTACTGGTGAGATCCTGATTCAGTTATTGGAGTCCCGCTTGGATAATATCGTTTATCGTTTGGGTATTGCTCCTACTCGTGCTGCTGCTCGTCAGATGGTGTGCCACTGCCACATCACTGTTGACGGCAAGGTAGTCAACATCCCTTCTTTCCAAGTTAAACCGGGCATGATTGTTGCCGTTCGCGAAAAAGCTAAATCCTTGGAGGTAATCGCTGCTTCGTTGGAAGGTTTCAACCATAGCAAGTATAGTTGGTTAGAGTGGGACGAAGCTCAAAAAGCCGGAAAATACCTGAATATCCCCGCTCGTGAGGAAATTCCTGAAAATATCAAGGAACAGTTAATCGTTGAGTTGTACAGTAAATAAAAATTAAAATTCATGGCAATATTAGATTTTATTAAACCGGATAAGGTAATCATGTTGGAATCGAGCAATACCAAAGGAACTTTCGAATTCCGACCGCTCGAACCGGGGTATGGTACCACAGTAGGTAACGCAATTCGTCGCGTACTTTTAAGTTCGCTCGAAGGATATGCAATCTGCTCTATCAAGATCAATGGTATTGATCATGAATTTGCTACTATCCCCGGTGTCATTACTGATGTCACCAACCTGATTTTAAATCTTAAGCAGGTTCGTCTCATGCGCAAAGAAGGCATGGATGTGGACGGCGAAACGGCAACGCTTCGCGTTCGTAAATCTCAAGCTTTCATGGCAGGCGATTTGAATAATGCACTACAAAATTTTGAGGTGCTCAATTCTGATCTCCAATTGGCAGAGATGGATATTACTGCAGATTTTGAAATCACCATTACCATCAACAAGGGACGCGGATATGTACCCGCAGACGAGAACCATCATGCAAATGATGCTATTGGTGTCGTAGCTATTGACTCGATTTATACGCCAATCCGTAATGTCAGATTTGCAGTAGAACCTTACCGTGTAGAACAACGCACGGACTATGAGAAACTGACATTGGAAATCATGACTGATGGTTCTATCAATCCCAAAGATGCCCTGAAAGAAGCCGCTAAAATCTTGATTTATCACTTCATGCTCTTTAGTGATGAGCGCATCATTTTAGAGGAAGAGACAACCAAGAACAATAACACATTGGACGAAGAGATTCTCCGTATGCGCCAATTGCTCAATCAGCGTCTTCAAGATATGGATCTCTCTGTCCGCGCTCTCAACTGCTTGAAAGCAGCCGAGGTGGATACATTGGGAGCGTTGGTAAAATACCACCGTGCAGACCTGTTGAAATTCCGTAACTTCGGTAAAAAATCTCTTACCGAGTTGGACGAATTGCTGGAGCGCAACGGCTTGGCATTTGGTATGGATATTAGCAGATATCGCCTCAACGAGTAATCATTTGAATTTCCGATTTGAAACAATCGGGCTAACTTAAAAAACAACAAACAATGAGACATAATAAAAAATTCAATCATCTTGGCCGTAAAGCAGCCCACCGTGGCTCTATGTTGTCCAATATGGCTTGCTCGCTGATTATGCACAAGCGCATCTCGACAACTTTGGCTAAGGCAAAGGCGCTCCGTATCTATGTAGAACCTTTGCTGACAAGGGCTAAAGAGGATACAATGGCAAACCGCCGTATCGTCTTCTCTGAGCTGAAACAGAAAGAAGTGATAACCGAACTTTTCCAACATGTTGCTGAAAAGATCGCTAACCGTCCCGGTGGATACTGCCGTATCCTGCGCACCGGTTTCCGTTTGGGCGATGCAGCAGAGATGTGTATCATCGAACTCGTTGATTACAACGAGAATATGCTGAAGGAGAAGAAAGTTGCTAAGAAAACGACTCGTCGTAGCTCCAAAAAAGCTACTGCAGAAGTTGTCGAAGCCGCTCCTGCTGAAGAAGCTAAAGCAGAATAAGATTACACATCTACGCCTTCGGGCGAATAATAAGACAACCATCCCTCGTGGGGTGGCTGTCTTGTTTTTACTCTTATAATAGTATTGTTTAAAGAAATATAAAAACAGACACACGGAAACTATTTGAGTAAAAAAGTTTCCGAAATACTTGCGTATGTCAAAAAAAAATTGTACCTTTGCAAGGTTTTTCGCCTAAAAGATGCTAAATAAATTATATATGTCTGATAATCAGAGAGAAAATATTATTAAGGCAGCGTCCGAAAAGATGCGCTTATTAGGTATTCGCTCGGTATCTATTGATGATTTGTGTCATGATCTCGGAATTTCAAAAAAAACTTTTTATGTTTATTTTGAGACCAAGGATGCTTTGGTGGATGCTTTGCTGCGGCATCGTGAGCAAGATGTGATTATCGAAGTGGAGCGAAAGAACAAGGGTAAACACATTGTGGATTTGTTGTTAGGGTTGATAAAAGTGCTGAAGGATTTGAAGGATGTCCGCCAGGTGCCCCCGTTGTTGTATGATTTGAAGAAGTATTACCCTCAGTTGCTACAGGATCATTTGCAACGACTCAAACTGATTAATCGGGACATTGCGGCACGATATTTGCAACAAGGTGTGCAGGAGGGGTTCTTTCGTGCGGATGTGGATGTGGAGGTGACGGCACGCATTGTAGCCGCGTTGCACCAAGTGATGATGGACAAGATGGCTGAGGCGCAAAATCATCCGAGTATCATCTCCGATACCAAAATAGCGATGGATATTTTCTTTAGAGGACTGATTAGCGAGCAGGGGGCTGCTTTGATTCAAAGCAAATTGAATGCTAAATCATAGAATAATATAAATGAGGTATATGAAAAGAATATTTTTTATCATGGTAGTGGGTTTGTTTTCGCTGCCATTATGGGCGCAAGAGTCGTTGGGTATGGATTCGGCGCAGAGTCTGCTGAATGGTTTGTTGCAGCAGCGCTATACGAGTCGTTTGACTTTGTCGGTGGCGGATGCACAGCAGTTTGCGGTTACGCAAAACAGGTCGTTGCAAAACGCTTCCTTGGATGTCAAAAAGGCGCATGCACAACGCTGGCAAACGATTGCCGCTATGCTGCCGCAAGTCGATGCTTCCGGACAATACATCAATATGTGCGGCTATGAAATGGAGTTTGGTGGCACGGGACAGAAAATCGTGATGCCGGATTATATCACCGGTGGCGCTTCTGCCAGTATAGGGTTGAACGGACAAGCTGTTGTGGCTGTGTTGCTCAATAATATTGCCATAGAAATGCAGGACATCACGCGTGCGCAATCCGAGGCAGATTTGATTGCCAATGTGACTGAGAGTTATGCTGCCGTTTTGGTAATGGAGGATATCGTAGTTTTGATGGATTCCAGTTTGAAGAATGTGCAACAATTGGCAGAGCAAACCGACCGTATGGCTGCTGTGGGGGCTGTAGAACAGACACAGGCAGACCAAGTGCATGTACGGGTTAACCAGTTGCGTAACAGCGTAATGGCTAACCGCCGGAACTTGCAGCTCGCATACAACACTTTGCGTGTGTTACTGGATGTGGATTCAGAGACAGAATTGCAATTGACCACTACGCTGGATGAGATGTTGTCGCCCGAAAATACTTTAGGTGTGATGTTGCAGTCGTGGAATATTAACAATAACTTCAATTATCAGTTGCTGTGTAAGAATGTCGAATTGGCGAAGAAAAATGTTCATTTGGCTGCATGGGCGTATGGTCCTACTATTGGGGCACAATATACCTATACTTATCGTCATAATCTCTCTGATGGTGGTTTTAATATGACACCGCCTAACATGATTGCTGTCAGTTTGTCTATGCCTATTTGGTCAAGTGGCAAGCGTGCTGCCGGTGTGCATGAGAAGCGTATTGCACTCAAGGAGGCAGAGAATACTTTGTCTGAAACCAAGGATAATTTGGGCATTCAGTTCCAGCAGTTGCGTTATAACTTGGCGAATGCGTATGAAACCTATATGACCCAACGGGAGAATATTGAGGTTTCTTCGCGTGTGTTCCAAAATGTGGGAAATAAATATCAATGGGGTGCAACTTCCGCTCTTGAGTTGACCAATGCTTCCAATGACTTGATTACGGCGCAAACATCGTATGTAAATGCTGTGTTGGATGTAGTGAATGCGCAGGTTAAATTAGAAAAATTCTTAAATAATAAATAATATGAAAAAGATTGTTATTTTTTCGCTTGCTGCCTTGTCGTTGATGGCTTGTAGCAAGCAGGTCGCTACCGAAGAAGAGGAGCGAGTGGAAGTTGTTAAAACGATGACGCTGCAACCGCGTAAGGTTCAGCGGCAGATTACTGTTTCCGCCAATTTGCAGGGCTACGAAACGGTCAATGTTGCCCCCAGCGTCCAAGGGCGTATTGAGCATATCTATGTCGAAGTGGGGGATGAAATCAATCGAGGGGATACTTTGGTTCGCATGGACCAAACGCAGTATCGTACTTCGCAACTGACGATGGCAAATCTTGAGACGGAGATGGCGCGCATGAATGCGTTGATTGAGTCCGGTTCAGTCAGTCGGCAGGCGTATGACCAAGCCAAATTGTCGTATGACCAGACGAAAGAGAACTTGGCTTTTCTCAAGAAGAACACCTACTACCGTTCTCCCTTCCGTGGAGTGGTTGCTGCCAAGAACAACGAGGATGGCGAGTTGTATGGCGGAGCACCTATCCTGACGATTACACAGGTGGAAAAACTCAAGGCATTGATTGCCATTCCTGAGTCATATATCCCTCTTGTCAAGGAGGGTATGAAACTTATGCTCTCGTCGGAAATCTATGCGGATAAGACTTTCCCTGCTTTTATCGAAATTGTTTATCCTACGGTGGATGCTTCTACCCATACTTTCCAGTGTAAGATACAGATTCCCAATGCCAATCGTCTCTTGCGTCCGGGTATGTATGTGACTACCATGTTGCCTTTGAATGAGGATAACATCATTTGCGTGCCTTACCAATCGGTTGAAAAACTTGTAGGCGCTAACGACCGTTATGTTTTCTTGAACGAGAATGGCTATGCTAAGCGTGTTGCTGTCACATTAGGACAGCGTATAGGTGAGGATGTTGAGATTATTGCCCCCGAGATTGTAGCAGGAGCTGAATATGTGTATGTAGGTCAGCATAAACTGGTCGACGGTGTTAAACTTCAAATTGCAGAATAATTATGTCAATCTATAAAACAGCCATACAAAAACCGGTCACCACGGCGCTTATCTTTGTCGCTGTGATTATTATCGGTATTTTCTGCTTCACGCAGTTGCCGATTGACCAATTCCCGGAAATGGACCCGCCGTATGTGACGGTGATGACCACTTATCCGGGCGCTTCGGCTTCTGAGATGGAGACGAATGTAACCAAGGTAATGGAGAATGCACTTAACTCTACCGACCACCTCAAGCACTTGACCAGTAAGTCTAAGGACAATATATCTATGGTTACCCTTGAAATGGAGTGGGGTAGTAATATGGACGAGATTACTAATGATATTCGTTCGTATGTGGATATGGTCAAGGATAACCTGCCCGACAATTGCGGTACGCCGGTTATCTTCAAACTCTCCACTTCGTCTATGCCTATTGCGCAGTATTCCATTACGGCAGACGAGTCGTATGCAGGGTTGGATAAATTGCTGAACGATGAAATAGTGCCGCAGTTGAACCATATTGACGGTATTGGTAATATCTCCTTGTCCGGTTCGCCTGACCGGTATGTGTATGTGGACCTTGACCAAGAAAAATTGGATGCCTACGGTCTATCGTTGGAGCAAGTGGGATCGGTCATTTCGGCGAATAACCTGAACTTGTCTTCGGGTACTATCAAGATGATTAAGGAGCAGTACCAGATGCAGGTGCGCTCGGAGTATATTGAGTCTCGCGAAATAGAAGACCTTATGGTCGCTATGTTGCCTACTGGTCAGCAGGTTTTCGTGCGTGATATCGCTACCGTGCGTGATACGATTAAGGACCTTGCCTTGGACGAAAAAGCCAACGGCCGTGAGGCAGTCCGACTCATTATTGCCAAGCAGACTGGTGCCAATACCGTGCAGGTTTGTAAGGATGTTAAAAAAGAACTTGAACGCATACAGAAGCAAATACCTTCGGATGTTAAGATTGAGAAGATTTATGAGAGTAGCGAGAACATCCAAAACTCTATCAATTCGTTGGAGGAGTCTGTCTTGTATGCTCTTTTGTTCGTTGTGTTGGTCGTGCTGTTCTTCTTGGGTAAATGGCGTGCAACCTTCATTATAGGCATTACTATTCCTATTGCGTTGATTACCGCCTTTGCGTACCTCAAGTTAGTAGATTCGTCACTCAATATTATTTCCCTATGCTCCCTGACGATTGCGATTGGTATGGTTGTGGATGATGCCATCGTTGTGCTGGAGAATATCACCAAGCATGTCGAGCGTGGCGAGCATCCTCGTGAAGCGGCTATTTATGCGACCAACGAGGTGTGGGTATCTGTCATTGCCACTACATTGGTTTTGGTGGTTGTGTTTGTGCCGCTGACCATGTTAAATGGTATGGCAGGTATCATGTTCCATGAGTTGGGATGGATTGTGACGATTGTCTGCTGTACATCTACCATCGTGGCAATCACGCTGACTCCTATGTTGTGCTCCAAACTGCTCAAACCCCGTCGGGTGCATGTGGACGAGAACGGAGACTTGATTGATGACGATGCCAATGCCAACACATGGTACGACCGTACCGTTGTACGCATTTTGGATAAGGTGGACGACTGGTATGCACAGTCTTTGGGCTGGTGCTTGAAGCATAAGACGATTACTTTCTCGGCATTGTTCTTGTTCTTCGTGCTGTCCTTGTTGCCTGTCTTCCTTGGTAAGATTGGTTTTGATTTCATGCAGGAGCAGGATAATGGTCGTCTGTCTGTTACTGTCAAACTCCAACGCGGTACGCGTATTGAGGAGACTCTTAAGACGGCACGCACGCTCGAACTGAGATTCCAGGAACTGGTGCCCGAGATTGAATTGATTTCCACTTCGGCGGGTTCTAATGACGATGCGTCTATCTCTGCCATGTTCTCTTCGACTGAGAACAACAAGATTTCAATGACTGTCCGTACCAATAAAAAGTGGCAGCGTAACCGTTCTATCTTTGAGATTGCGGAGGTACTTCGTCAGGAAATGGCGCGTTATCCCGAGATTACCGAGTACCAAGCCACCGCTTCTTCCGGTATGGGTGGAGGACAGTCTAATTCCGTGGATGTGGAGGTGTATGGCTACGATTTCGCCACTACTTCGCAAATGGCGGAACAGATAAAGTCGCTGGCTAAACAACTCCCCGGCGCGCGTGATGTCAATATATCCCGTGAGGATGACCGTCCTGAAATCAAAATAACGGTTGATAAGGAGAAAGCATCCCGTATGGGACTTTCGTCCGCTACTATTTCCCAGTACTTGCGTTCGCGTGTCTATGGTATGCCTTGCGGGTATTTGAAGGAAGACGGATCCGAATACGATATCCTTTGCCGTTTGAAAGAGGAGAACCGTAATTCGATTGAGGATATTCTCGACCTCACTATTCCTACTGCTTCTGGCGGAAAAGTCAAACTGTCCGAGGTGGCTTCTATTGGTGAGTATTGGGCACCGCCTACTATTGAGCGTAAAGCCCGTCAGCGTATCGTTACCATCAAAGTCTATCCTTACAAGACTTCGTTGGGAGACCTCGCTCGGGAGATAGAAAACAAGGTAATACCGCAAGTTGATTTCCCGGCGGGATACAGTTATCGTTTGGCAGGTACTTATGAGACTCAGGAAGAGACTTTTGGCAATATGATTTTGCTCTTTGTGCTGATTGTCATTTTGGTGTATATTGTGATGGCATCGCAGTTTGAGTCGTTCTCTAAGCCGGCAATTATTATGTTCTCTATTCCGTTTGCCTTGTCGGGTGTGCTGATAGCACTATGGATTACGGGTCGCTCGTTGGATATGATTGGCGCATTGGGCTTGGTTTTGTTGGCAGGTATTGTGGTGAAGAACGGTATTGTGCTGGTGGACTATATCAACCTTATGCGTGAGCGCAAAATGCCGCTTGACCAAGCTATCATGGTGTCCGGACGAAGCCGTATCCGTCCCGTCTTGATGACTGCCTTTACCACTATCTTGGGTATGGTGCCGATGGCTGTCAGTTCGGGTGAAGGTGCCGAGATGTGGCAACCGCTGGGTATTGTCGTTATTGGCGGTTTGACCGTTTCGACATTCCTTACGCTGTATGTCGTGCCTATCCTCTATGGCGCTATTTCTAAGGAGGATGCGGATGCTAAACAGAAAAAACTCCGTGAGAAATTCATCTTCATGGACATCAAAGTCAAATCTCAAACTCATAACTCTTAATTCAAAATTCATAATTCTATATGAAATCTGTAATGATAGTTTTCAACCAGGCGAATACCGAGCGGGTGGAGTACATGCTTGACATCTTGGGCATTCGTGGTTGGTCGTTCTTCGAGCAAGTGCAAGGGCAGGGGTCCGTCAACGGTGAACCTCGTCGTGGCACACATGCTTGGCCTGAAATGAATTCTGCGGTTATTACCGTGGTCGAAGATGACAAAGTGCCTACGCTGCTCGAGTCAATTCAGAAACTGGATGCCCGTAACCCCGAAGTGGGAGTGAAGGCGTTTACATGGAATATCGAGCAAATGGTATGAAACGCGAGCGTACCATAGCACGAGTGACCATGTGGGGAGCTGCCGGCAATCTTTTGCTGGCGGCTTTTAAATTGTTGGCAGGTATCTTCGGACATAGTGCCGCCATGGTGGCTGACGCCGTGCATTCTCTTAGCGATTTGGTCAGCGATGTGGTCGTATTGGTCATGGTCAAAATCGGTAGCCGTGGTATAGACAAGAACCACGATTACGGACATGGCAAGTTTGAAACTTTGGCAACTGTCGTTGTGGCAGTCATTCTGCTGGCTGTTGGTGGCGAACTGCTCTATAGCGGTATTGACACGATACGCCTGATAGCGCAGGGCGCTACACTCCCCGTACCAAGGGCTGTTGCGCTGTGGGCGGCTATTGTTTCTATCTTGGTTAAGGAGGGCTTGTATCAATGGACTGCCTGTGTGGGCAAGCGGGTCAATAGTCCTGCCATGATTACCAATGCGTGGCACCATCGCTCGGATGCGCTCTCTTCTGTCGGCTCGGCGCTTGGAATAGGCGGAGCGATGCTTTTGGGTGGCAAATGGATTATCCTTGACCCGCTGGTGGGATGCCTGATTAGTGTCTTTATTATCGCTATTGCCGTTAAAATGATTCTTCCTGCTCTGCACGAACTTACCGAGGGCTCTCTGCCCGAAGAAATGGAAAATCGCATTATAGCCCTTATGTCTGTGCCGGGGGTAACCAATGTGCATGGACTTAAAACGCGCCGTAACGGACCGTCTATTATCCTCAGCGCACATGTTGTTGTGGACCCGGATATAACCGTTACCGAGGCGCACCATTTGTCTGTTCTTGCGGAAAACGCTGTCCGTGCCGAGTTCGGACAGGAAACGCAAATTTCTATCCATATCGAGCCGAACGAATCTGCTGAATAATACAAATAAATACTTTTTGCAATGGATTTCCTGAATACGATAAACGAACCTTTGGCGCTTGTGTTGTTGGCGTTTTTGCTCGGTAGCGGGGTGTGGTTCTCGTTTAGAACGCGTTTTATCCAGATTAGGATGATACCTCACATGTTCTCACTGCTTTCCCACAAGGAAAAGAAGTCTGTCGCCGACGGGCGTATATCGCCGGTTAAGGCGTTTTTGCTTTCCCTCGGCGCGCGTGTAGGAACGGGCAACTTGGCTGGTGTGGCTACGGCTATCGCGTTGGGAGGACCGGGAGCGGTATTTTGGATGTGGGTCATGGCTTTGTTGGGAGGCGCGAACGCTTTTTTGGAAAATACATTGGGGCAGTTGTACAAGGAGTCGCGTATGGGCATTTTTGTAGGTGGTCCGGCATACTATATCTCTAAAGGCATGAAGAAGAAATGGTTCGCCTTTATCTTTGCGGTGGCGATTATGGTCGATTTCGGATTTATGAACAATATGGTGCAGTCCAATACGATTACGGCAGCATGTTGCGAGGCATTTGGATGGGACAGTATAGTTGTTTCTCTTGTGATGATGGGATTGACTTTGGCTGTCTTACTGGGTGGATTGAGGCGGATAGCGCGTGTGTCGGGCATCATGGTTCCGCTGATGGCTATCGGCTATGTTGTGCTGACATTGGTTATTTTGGTAATTAACTGGCGTGCTTTGCCACATTGTTTTGCACTAATTGTCTCAGAGGCGTTTCATTGGCATGCCGGGGTGGGCGGACTTGCCGGCTCGGCTATTATAATGGGATTCAAACGCGGATTGTTTAGCAACGAGGCAGGTTTGGGAAGTTCGCCTAATGTGGCGGCTACGGCTGTCACCAAACACCCTGTTACGCAGGGGTTGATTCAGACGGTGGGTATCTATACCGATACGATTGTTATCTGCACTTGTACGGCTTTGATTATCATGTGTTCGGGTTTGTACGATTCGGGCTTGAATGGTGTCAATCTGACGCAGTCTGCCATGCAGACGCATGTCGGTGCAATGGGAACCTATGTCGTTGCTGTCCTGATTTTCTTCTTTGCTTTTTCGTCCGTTATTGCCAATACCTATAGTGCTGAAACCAATGTGCGTTGGATGGCGGAGCAGTTGCATTCGCGCCACATAGGACTTGTCCTGACTACTTTCCGTTGTCTTGTGGCGGTGTGTATGCTGATAGGTGGCTGTATGTCGATTGATTTGGCGTGGGGTTTGGTTGATTTTGCACAGTCTGTAATGGCTATTTGTAATCTTGTGGCGTTGTGTTTCTTGGGGAAATATGCTATCCGCTGCTTGGACGATTATTTGACGCAATTGCGTGCCGGCATCAAGTACCCCGAATACCACAAGGAAACTATCCCCGAAATTGCCGACGACACTACTTGCTGGTAAAATGCCACTTTTAAATAGCACTTTTATCCCACTTCACCGCTTCACCGATATGCCCTCTCTTAATTCTTAATTCAAAATTCTTAATTTTTCCTTGCTTTCTCCCCTCTGTTCGTACCTTTAAACTCTTATATTCCCTCAGCGTTTGTGCGAGCTTATTATTTATTATTTGTTATTTATTATTTAATTGCTTCACCGCTTCACCGCTTCTCCGATTGACCGGTTCACCGTCTCTATGTTATTGATTATCAATATCGCCTTCGAACGGTTAAGCAACGATCAAGCAATGGTCAGTATAGGCAGAGCGAACGGTGGCGCACAAAAATGCCCCTCCCCACTCACCCTCGCTCAATCTGCTAAACTTGCAAATAAATTTGCACATCCTATTTTTTTTTCGTACCTTTGTAGCGAAATTGTGAAATGACAATTTCAACATACAATTATTAACCCACAAAACCAATCTTTTTATGGGACATTTATTACTATCTATTCTGTTGGCTGTTCCCTATTTGGGAAGTAGCCATTATTGGACTCAACTCAGCGATACCGCTGTGACGAAAACTCCAATTATTAAATCCGAAGTTGCCCAAGGGGGCAATAACTTGTACGCTGTCTGGATGGAAGAACACGATGCAGACGAGATGCGTGCGATTCGTTTCCGTCGCTCAGGCGATAATGGCTTGACATGGGACGATGCTGTGCTGATAGACCGTCAAGGTCAATATGTTCCATACCGGCGAAATAGACAAATGATGAAAGCAGACGGCAATAATGTCTATCTGCTTTCCAAAACTTTGGAGACAAGTTTGTATCTTTTCCGTTCAGCCGATGGCGGACAATCCTTCCAACGAGTAGTGATAGATTCTCTCCCTGAGAACCAAAGATCGGGAAGCGACTATGCCAAATATACCGCTTATTTTATCGAAGCCGAGGGGCAAGATGTCGTGGTGGCATACCAACGCGAAAGGAATATTGGTGGCACTAAGATTTTTGTTGCCATCTCCCACGATGCAGGTGTTACCTTCCAAGATACGCTTATCAACAAAGATCAGGATGGTTCCATTTTATATGGACTAACCTACAACAATGGGCGTTGGAGCGTGCTGCATCATCATTCCAGTTCGTATGGCGGATTAACGTGGGGAATAGTGTATGTTACTTCGGGTCATGAGTTGGAG
>JAKSNK010000027.1 GCA_024399835.1 Paludibacteraceae bacterium | reverse complement strand
TTAGAGGTGAAGCAAAAGACAATAAATAGCAGTTTTCGGTTAGAGGGCAAGGGATTGCACACGGGTGGTTGGATACATGCCACTTTTCTGCCGGCAGAGGTAAACACGGGAATCCGTATTTGCCGGACGGACTTGCCGGGTCGTCCCGCCTGCAAGGCGGTGGCGGACTATGTGACCGAAACAACGCGCGGTACGGTATTGGAACACGGGTTGTGGCGCATTTCGACCGTCGAACACATGATGGCGGCACTGTACGCAACGGGTGTGACGAACTGTCTGATAGAGGTGGATGCCCCGGAAATACCCATTTTGGACGGTAGCGCACACTGCTATGTGGAAGCCCTTCGGCAAGCGGGACTGCGCGAACAGGAAGAGGAGGTCAACGAGTGGGTTGTCACGGAACCTGTCACTTTTGCCGACAAAAAGTCGCGTATGACCCTCACCCCCTCAGACCATTACGAAGTGGAGGTCAAAGTGAGTTATCCTTCGCCCGTATTGGGCGAGCAGACCGCCCGGCTGACCGACTTGAGCGCCTTTGCGGACGAGATAGCCGATGCACGGACTTTCTGCTTTCTGCGCGAGATAAAACCGCTGCTGAACTTCGGACTTATACGCGGGGGAGATATGCAAAACGCGTTGGTCATTTACGACAAGCGTATTTGGCAATGCAGTATGAACCGCCTGGCACGCCGCTTGGGACAACCCACCATGGACGCTTCGCAACTTGGCTATTTGAGTCCGCTGAAATATCCTAACGAACCGGTACGGCACAAACTGCTGGATGTAATAGGCGACATGGCGCTTTTGGGCGTGCATATCCGCGGAAAGATTACCGCCGAATGTCCCGGACACTGGTTCAATACGGCTTGCTGCAAACAATTGAAAGAAACAATAAACAAAAATTAGAGATATACATGGTTAGTCCATTAGCATGCGTTCACCCGGACGCCAAACTGCATGAATCGGTCGAAGTGGGACCGTTTGCATTCATAGACAAAGATGTAGAGATAGGAGAAGGCACGGTGATTGATGCCAACGCCACTATATGCGAACACACGCGCATCGGCAAACATTGTCATGTGTTTCCGACCGCTATCGTGGGTGCTGTTCCGCAAGATTTGAAGTTCAAAGGCGAATTGACCTACACTTACATCGGTGACAATACCGTTCTGCGCGAGTGCTCGACCGTTCACCGCGGCACAGCCAGCAAGGGAAAAACGGTGGTTGGCAATAACTGCCTTATCATGGCATATTGCCATGTGGCACACGATGTGGTGGTGAAAGACAATGTCATCATGTCCAATGCGACCCAGTTGGCAGGCGAGGTGGTGGTGGATGAATACGCTGTAATAGGCGGCGGCACACTGGTTCACCAGTTCTCGCACATCGGTTCGCACGCGATGATTCAGGGTGGCAGCCATGTGAACAAGGACATCCCCCCGTTTGTTGTCGTGGCACGCGAACCGATTCAGTTCTACGGCATCAACAATGTGGGATTGAGCCGTCGCGGATTCAGCAAAGAGCAGATGGAAACGATTCAGAAAGTCTATCGGTATGTGTATATGTCCAACCTGAACATGTCGCAGGCGATGGAGCGTATCTTGGCGGAAATGCCGCAAAGCGCAGAGAGAGATTTGATAGTGGATTTTATTAAGAACTCGCCGAGGGGCGTAGTGAAAGGCAGATAACAGATAATAGACAACAGATATATGGAAACAGAAGAAAAAGCGCTCAACTTTATTGAGCAGATTGTCGAGAAAGATTTGCAAGAAGGCAAGAACAGCGGTCGCATACAGACGCGTTTTCCGCCGGAGCCGAACGGCTACCTGCATATCGGTCATGTCAAAGCCATCTGTATGGACTTCGGCATTGCAGACCGCTATAACGGCGTATGCAACCTGCGCTTTGACGATACCAACCCCGTGAAGGAAGACACCGAATATGTGGATTCCATTCAGCAGGATATAGCATGGTTAGGTTTCCGTTGGGGAAATGTGTATTATGCCAGCGATTATTTCGAGAAACTGTATGACTTGGCAATCGACTTTATCAAACACGGCATGGCGTATGTGGACGAGCAGACCCCCGAGCAGATAGCCGAGCAGAAAGGTACTCCCACCGAGCCGGGTGTCGCTTCGCCTTATCGCGACCGGCCTATCGATGAGAACTTGCGTCTCTTCCAGGCGATGCAGAACGGCGAAATAGAAGAGGGCAAGATGGTGCTGCGTGCCAAGATTGACATGGCAAACCCCAATATGCACTTCCGCGACCCGATCATGTACCGCATTATCACTTCGCACCCCCATCACCGTACGGGACACCGCTGGAATGTTTATCCCATGTACGATTTCGCTCACGGACAGAGCGACTATTTTGAGGGCGTGACACACAGTATATGCACATTGGAGTTTGTGGTACACCGTCCCCTGTACGACTATTTCATTGACCGGATGATAGACTTCGGTTACCAGCGCAACCCCAACGACAAGGAGGATCGCACGCATCAGTTTGAGTTCAACCGTCTCAATATAACCTACACGGTCATGTCGAAGCGTAAGATGCTCCAATTGGTCAAAGAGGGCTTGGTAGCCGGTTGGGATGACCCGCGTATGCCGACCGTGTGCGGTTTGCGCCGCCGTGGCTATACGCCGGGAGCCATCCGCTCGTTCATTAACACCATCGGTTACACCAAAGTGGAGGGAATGATTGACTATACATGGTTGGAAAATGCCATTCGCGAAGACCAAAAAGAGAAAGCTCCGCGTGTATGCGCTATCTTTGACCCCGTCAAACTCGTTCTGACTAACTACGATGGCGAGGGTGAGAACCTTGTGGCGGAGAATATAGACGGACATCCCGAGTTGGGTACGCGCGAGATGCGTTTTGCCAAAGAACTGTACATCGAGCGTGGCGATTTTCAGGAAGAATCCGACAAGAATTTCTTCCGTCTTAGTCCCGGCGGTCGCGAAGTTCGTCTCAAGAA
The DNA here is from genome assembly GCA_024399835.1 of Paludibacteraceae bacterium. Lineage (GTDB taxonomy): Bacteria > Bacteroidota > Bacteroidia > Bacteroidales > Paludibacteraceae > Colicola. Next base: position 19,165 of record JAKSNK010000027.1, on the reverse strand, counting down.
CGCGTACATCATTCAAGCCACCGGTTGCGACAAAGACGCTGCAGGCAATATAACGACCGTTTATGCCACTTACGACCCCGACAGCAAGTCGGGTACGGAGGGCGGCAACCGCAAGACGAAAGCGACCATTAACTGGGTGGAATGCCAAACATGTATGGATGTGGAGGCACGCTTGTACGACCGTCTGTTTGCCGTAGAGAATCCTTCCGCCGAAGAGGGCGATTTCCGCGACCTGCTTAATCCGGACAGTTTGCGCATTGTGACCATCAAAGCCGAAGCGGCATTGCGCAAAGAGATGCACCGGCCTGAGGTGATTAACGGCATTGCACAGGTCAATCACTACCAGTTCCTCAAGCAGGGGTACTTTGTGGTAGATCCCGATACGACCGGAGATAAACTGATTATGAACCGCACTGCGAGTTTGAAAGACAATTGGCAGAAATAAAACAAATAGACGGCAAGGACTATATCTTGTGTACTTGGCGGCACAAGTATGTGCGACTCACACCTGAAGAATGGGTGCGGCAGCAGTTCTTGCACCGCTTGGTGGAGCAGTACGGTTACCCTGAGTCGCTGATTGCCGTAGAAGTGCAGTTGGCGACGGGGCGCAGAGCCGATGCAGTCGTTTATAACAACAACCTGCAACCCTTGGTGCTCATTGAGTTTAAGGCGGCAACGGTGCCTTTGACCCAACAGGTATTAGACCAAATAGCCGTCTATAACCGCCAGTTTGCCGTGCCGTATCTGATACTCTGCAACGGAGCGCAAACGGTAACAGCCAAAGTGATGAACCAACAAATAACTTTCTTAGAAGACATACCTGCATGGACGCAATTATCGAACTAAACGAAATGATAGACACCGCCACTTTTTACGGTTTGAACAACCGTAATATGCTGTGTCTGAAGGACCAGCATCCCGGCGTGCGCGTGTTGGCGCGCGGGTACGAAATTAAGGTGACCGGATCGGAGGAAGGTATTCGTCAGTTTGAGCAGTCGCTGCGGCAATGCGAGGCGTTTTGCCTGCAGCACAATGCGTTGTCGGAAGTGCAGATACTGCAGATTCTTCACGGCGAACACCCGGAACCGCAGCAGACGGCTAATCTCATTCTGCACGGGGTAGGGGGGAAGATGATTACGGCACGCAGCTTGAACCAAAAGCGGCTGGTGGATGCCTATTTGGACCACGACTTGCTGTTTGCCGTAGGACCAGCCGGCAGCGGTAAGACTTATACGGCTATTGCACTGGCTGTGAGAGCGCTCAAGAACAAAGAGGTCAAGCGTATCATCCTATCTCGTCCCGCAGTCGAAGCAGGCGAGAAATTGGGCTTTTTGCCAGGAGATATGCGCGAGAAGATTGACCCCTATTTGCAGCCCTTATACGATGCGCTGCAAGATATGATTCCGCAGAACAAACTGGAGGAATACATGGAAAAAGGCGTGATTCAAATAGCCCCCTTGGCATTCATGCGCGGGCGGACACTGAGTGACGCGGTGGTCATACTGGACGAAGCGCAGAATACGACGATTGCCCAACTGAAGATGTTCCTCACCCGTTTGGGAATGAATGGAAAAATGATAGTGACCGGAGACTTGACACAGGTCGATTTGCCGCTCTCCCAGCGTTCCGGCTTGCGCGATGCACTGGAGCGGTTTAAACAGATAGAGGGTATCGCTTGTGTCACCTTTACGGACAAAGATATTGTTCGCCACCCGCTGGTCAAACAGATAGTGAATGCGTATAATCGCCCTCTTGACGAGGAAAAGAAGGATGAAACCGAATAAGTTGTTTTGGATAATATGGGCAGTTTGGTTGGTGCTCAATGTGCTGACCTCGCTGATGATGGAGATATACACCGACGAGGCGTATTATCGCCTATACGGTCAGTTCTTGGCTTGGGGGTATTACGACCATCCGCCTATGGTGGGACTGATGGCATGGGTTAGTGACCATCTGATGTGCCAAACGACCATGTTGGGCTTGCGCAATTTGACTGTGCGGCTGACTACTATACTGACTCACGCGCTGACTGTATGGTTACTGTTCAAGACCATGGCAGACGACCGCGAAGTCACTCGTCCGATGGTGGTTACTTTCTTTATGGTGGCAGCAGGAATGGTCATGCTCTCCACAACAGGGTTTATGCTCACTCCCGATTCGCCTCTGCTGCTCTTTGCAACACTCTTCTTTTACGCTTATCAGAAATACCTGAAAGGCAGCAATCTGTGGCAATGGGCACTCGTGTTAGGGGTGGCGATTGCCGGCATGCTGTATAGCAAGTACATGGGTGTGCTGGTGGTTGCTTTTGTAGTGTTGAGTAACTGGCAACTGGTCAAGGACGGGCGTTTGTGGTGCGCGTTGCTGTTGGCGCTTGCACTGATGACCCCGCATTTTTGGTGGCAAATCAGCCACGGCTTCCCTTCGCTGCAATACCACCTTGTGGCGCGTAACGAGGGATTTGACATCGACTATATATTGGAGTATTGGCCTAATCAACTGGTGGTTTATAACCCCCTGTTGCTGGTACTCATGATAGTGGGCAGTATAGTGACATTGCGGCAACGCAAGGAGGACATGTTTGAACGCGGACTGGCAGTCACCATATTGGGTTTCCTGTTTTTCTTCTGGCTAATGACGGTCAAAGGTCATGCGGAGCCGCATTGGACAATGGCGGCTTCTGTTCCGGCTGTCCTCTTGCTTACGCGCATACTCACGGAGCAGCGTATAGCGTGGATGAACCGCCGTTGGGTGTGCATTACGCTGTGGTGTATGGTCGGACTGATTCAAGTAGCGCGTGTCGTACTATGGACCAATTGCCTGCCGTTGGATACTGCGCTCGGCAGCAAACATCAGCGTTACGACTATCTCAAAGAGATTTCCGGCGATAAAGTGATGGTATCCATCGGTTCGTTCCAATGGCCGAGTATGTACCGCTTTTGGTACGGCGAGGCGGTACTGGTACACGATATAGAAGAACGGCATACGCAGTATGAGTATATAGATATTGATTATCCTTTCCAGGGGCAACCTGCCAGTATATGCGATCCGATAGACGGTTGTCACGATACCGTCGTGTATGCGCATAACTACCACCACAAGATGGTCAATCGCCTGCAAATGACCGACCGCATGCGTGTAACGGAACAGTCGGCACAGGTGGACGGCGATTCGTTGCGCTGGCAATTGTCCATTGCCAACCCGTACGCGGTAGCGTTTGATTTTCAGCACGACGAAATGCCTTGCCGTCTGCAAGTGGCAGCGATGGACACCGATTGGTGCTTTGCCGAATGTAAGGTATGCGGACCGATGCAAATACCTGCACGGGACTCTGCCCGATATACCGTAACTTGCTCTTGGAGAGACCTGACTTCGCAATCGAGACCCGAAAAGATACAATATATGTTCACTCTGTATAACACTTTGGCACATACCGAAAACTCCCCATGGCAAACTATTTCCCTATATTGATTAAACTGATACGCTTCGGCATTGTCGGATGCTCGGGAATGGTGGTCGATTTCTCGGTTACTTGGCTGTGCAAGGAACGCTTGCACTGGAATAAGTATGTCAGCAATTCGCTGGGTTTTATTTTGGCTGCTACCAATAACTATATATGGAATCGCCTTTGGACCTTTCAATCGGCGAGCACGGAGGTCACGCGCGAGTATGGTTCGTTCTTTCTGATAGCACTGATTGGCTTAGGGTTGAACAACCTGATTATTTACATCCTGCATGACCGCTTTAAGTGGAATTTCTATGTGAGCAAGATTGGTGCGATAGCGTGTGTGACACTGTGGAACTTCTTTATGAACTATTTCTTCACTTTTCAACAATGAAACGCGGTATAATTTTCTGTTTGTTGGTGTGCCCGTTGTGCCTGATGGCTCAGGACAGCATTGCTTTGCGCGGTTTTTGGCAGCGATATAGCCGTTCTCCGCGTATGGTAGCGCCGGATACTGCATGGACTAATGCAGAGGCACGGCGTGATGCCAAGAGGGTTCGGTTGGTGTATAATGTCGATTTTGATTCCTATTTCGACAATCGTGAGTACAAGGACAAGGGCAGCATGCCCACCGACCGCGTACAAATGCCGCAGACGATTTTCTCGTTCCGTCTGTCGCCTACTGTCGGAGTGCGTATCAACGACCGCGTGGGGGGTAGCCACTCTTTGATAGCCGGTGTGCGTTATACGCAGCCCTTGGGCGGCAACTGGCGTGATGCCAAAGTCATCCCTACGGCGTATTACCATTTTCAGTCCAAGGGAGTCAATCTGCAATTGGGCGCTATCCCGTACGAAAACCGTATTTTGAGTATGCCGGACTGGCTGCAATACGACAGTCTGGTCTATGCGCGTCCCAATATACAGGGAGCGCTCATTTCGTATCAGGACAGACGCGGTTTTGTGGAGTTTATGTGCGATTGGCGCGGGTCACAGTCAATGGAAAGGCGTGAGATGTTCCGTCTGTTGGTGGACGGACAATATCAGTATAAATGGTTCTTTGTGGGCGGACTGGCGCACTTGAACCATACTGCAGGGTCGGCTGACCCCGAGATACACGCTTACGAATCCCTGTACGATGACCTCAATTTGGGCGGACATGTCGGCTTTGATTTTACGCGAATGACCTCGTTGGACTCGCTGACCGTTAAGGCAACATATATCTGCGGCATTGCGCGTGACCGTGAGCGCGAAGTGGAGTTCCATCCGCAGGGGGTGTTGGTTGAGTTATATGCCAATTGGTGGTTTTTGGGAGTGAAGAATACGACTTATATAGGGGATAACCTGCAACCGCTGCGCTGGTCGGACAACGGCGGTTCGCCTATCGGTGCGCTGATGTGTCAGGGAGACCCGTTCTACCAAGCCACTTTCTACAACAGGACGGACCTGTTCGCATATTTCTACCGGTCTGCGTATGTGAATTGTTATTTCAGTTGGAACTTGCACTACGACAATGTGTGCCGTCGTCTGCAGAACCAGCAGCAACTCATTGTGCGCTTCTCGCTCGACGGACTCTATCGGCAGCCGGACCGCAATCTAAGAGGACTGTTTGACAAATAAATTTGCATATATGCGATTTTTTTAGTAACTTTGCAGTCAAATTACGATTTATAATGAATATTATTAAAACACCGATTGAGGGTTTATTGGTTTTAGAACCGCAATTATTCCGCGATGCACGCGGGTATTTTGTGGAAACTTACAACGAGGAACGCTACCTTCAGGCAGGTATTACAGCCCGTTTCGTGCAGGATAACCAGTCCTGTTCGTCTTATGGCGTCGTGCGTGGACTGCACTTCCAGCGTCCGCCTTATACGCAAGCCAAACTCGTTTGTTGTACGCAGGGAAAAGTGCTGGATGTAGCGGTGGATTTGCGCAAGGACAGTCCTACTTTTGGTCAATGGTTCTCGGTCGAACTGACAGAGGAGAACCATCGCCAGTTCTTCATTCCCCGGGGGTTTGCACACGGATTTAGCGTGTTGAGCGAAAAGGCGGTCTTTACCTATAAGTGCGACAATCTCTACCACCCCGAGGCGGACGGCGGTATATTGCTGTCTGACCCTACGCTCAATATTGATTGGCAGGTGCCGGTAGAGCATCGTATCTTAAGCGACAAGGACACCAAACACCCCCTCCTCAAAGACTTTGACAACCCCTTCTAATCATTCCATCAATCCATCATTCCATCAATCCATGAACATCCTTATCACCGGCAGCAACGGACAATTAGGAACCGAGATGCGCAATTTGAGCGCTTCACACCCTGCACATCGGTATTTCTTTACCGATGTGGCTGAACTGGATATCACCAACCGCGAAGCGGTGCATACTTTTGTACAGACGAATGCCGTTGACCTTATTGTCAACTGTGCTGCTTATACCAATGTGGACAAAGCGGAGCAGGATGAAGCGACGGCCCGACTCATTAATGCAACGGCTGTAGCCAACTTAGCCACTGCCGGCTGTAAGGTCATTCATGTCTCTACCGACTATGTCTTTTCAGGAGACGAACACCTGCCTTGCCGGGAGTGCGACACGGTCGCCCCGCGTACTGCCTATGGACGAACCAAGTACGAGGGCGAACAGCAACTCTTGGCTGCCAACCCCGATGCTATCATCTTCCGGACGGCATGGCTGTATTCGCCGTATGGCAATAACTTCGTCAAAACGATGCTCAAGTACGGCAGAGAAAAAGACGAACTGCGCGTCGTCTATGACCAGATAGGTACACCTACTTATGCTGCCGATTTGGCACAAGCCATTTTTGCGGCAATCGAGTCGCCTTTTTGGCACCCGGGTGTTTACCATTTCACCGACGAAGGGGTCTGCTCGTGGTTCGATTTCACCGTTGCTATCTTGCGCTTGGCTGGGGTGCAATGCCGTGTAACGCCTATCCTGTCATCCGAATACCAATATCAGACACCCCGTCCGCATTACTCCGTGCTGGACAAGGCGAAAGTAAAAAATACATTTAATCTTACCATCCCCTATTGGATGGATTCGTTGGAACAATGTCTGAAACGACTGTAAAAGATATATTGCTCTTTTTGTCCGACCTCTCGCAGCATAACGACCGTGAGTGGTTCGCTGCCAACAAGGCACGCTACGACGCGTGCCGTAAGCGCTTTGAGCAATTGACTCAGGAGTATATAGACGGCTTGACACGGATTGACCCGGAGTTGAACGGACTGCAACCCAAGCAGTGTATTTGGCGTATCTACCGCGATGTGCGTTTCTCTGCGGATAAGAGACCTTACAAGGAGTGGTTCGGCACTTTCCCTGCTGCCCCGGCACCGGGCAAACCCAATACGGCTGGCAAGCACTCCATGCGTGGGGGCTATTACTTGCACTTGCAACCCGGTCATTGCCTTTTTGCCGGGGGTATATGGTGCCCCAATCCCGAACTCTTGCGCGCCTTGCGGCAGGAGATAGTCGCTAATTACGACGAGGTCGAAGCGATTATGCAGCAGCCGTCGTGGCAACGGTTCTTTGGAGATTTTGATACCGAGTGGATGCTCAAAAAAGTCCCCGCCGGCTTTGAAGAATCTGTGCAAGAAATATCAACTGTCAACTATCAATTATCAACTAATGTATCCGCTTGGCTCAAACGCAAAGCATATACTTTCTCCACGCCGCTAACGGATAAGCAGGTCTGTGACCCGCACTTCATGTCGCACTTGCTGGAGATTGCACAGGCAGCCAAACCGATGAACGACTTCCTTAATTATACCTTTCAGGAATACGGCGAGTTCGAAAGTCGTTTCGGATACGATAAATAGCTTTTATCGACAAAAGCTAAATTGTCCAATACACAACTTGTTGTGGATTGGAGAGGAATAAAATATATCGACAAAAGCCTGCTTTTGTCGAAGAGGAGGAAGAAATGTAGCGCTCAATTCGCTCTGCGAATTTATTTAGCGGAATTTCTTCCGACGAAGGTTCCATAGTTCAACGGATAGAATACGAGTTTCCTAAACTTTAGATCCGGGTTCGATTCCCGGTGGAACTACTAAAACATCAATCTTATGCCACAGCCCAACCAACCACAATTGCCTGCACTTGCCGTAGATGCCGCTTGTAGCGGTAATCCCGGTGTATTGGAGTTTCGTGGGGTCGTTGCTGACACGGGAACGGAAGTCTTTCGCCGTGGACCGTTCCAACAGGGAACGAATAATATCGGTGAGTTTTTGGCGTTGGTGTTGGGTTTGGCGTATTTGAAGAAGTACAATCTCCCTTGGGCGCTCTATACGGATTCGGTAACGGCTTTGGCGTGGGTTAGAGCCAAGCATTGCAAGACTAAATTGGTGTGTACGCCCGAGAACCAGGAACTTTTTCGGATGATTCGCACTGCAGAGCAGTGGTTGCGTGTCAATACTTGGACTACGCCTGTTCTCAAGTGGGAAACATCCCTTTGGGGCGAGATTCCTGCCGACTTTGGTCGCAAGTGAAAAATTGTAAACTCGACTTTGCAAAATGAAAAAAAGTTTGCATATATGTAAAAAAAATAGTACCTTTGCAGTCGCTTTCCAAAGAAAAGGAATAAAACACATTAATTAACATTCAATAAATCTCAAAATTATGACAAAAGTTGCTATTAACGGTTTTGGCCGTATTGGTCGTCTGGCTTTCCGTCAGATGTTCGAAGCAGAAGGTTATGAAGTTGTTGCTATCAACGACTTGACCAGTCCCAAAATGTTGGCTCACCTTCTCAAGTATGACACCGCTCAAGGTGGTTTCGCAGGCAAATTCGGTGAGGGTAAACACACCGTAGAAGCAGGTGAGGATTACATTGTGGTAGATGGCAAGAAAATCACTATCTACGCTATGCCGAAAGCTGAAGAGTTGCCTTGGGGCAAACTCGGTGTAGATGTTGTTCTGGAGTGCACCGGTTTCTATACCAGCAAGGAGAAAGCTTCTGCTCACATCGCTGCAGGCGCTAAGAAAGTCGTTATCTCCGCTCCTGCCGGAAACGACCTGCCCACCATCGTTTACAATGTCAACCACAAGACCCTGACTCCCGCTGACACCGTTATCTCTGCTGCTTCCTGCACCACCAACTGCTTGGCTCCTATGGCTGCTGCTCTGAATAAATACGCTGCTATCCAAAGCGGTATCATGTCCACCATTCACGCTTACACCGGCGACCAGATGATTCTTGACGGTCCTCAACGCAAGGGTGATCTCCGTCGTAGCCGTGCAGGTGCCCAGAACATCGTTCCCAACAGCACCGGTGCTGCCAAAGCTATCGGATTGGTTATTCCTGAACTGAACGGTAAACTTATCGGTAGCGCACAACGCGTTCCCACTATGACCGGTTCGACCACTATCCTGATTGCTGTCGTTAAGGGTAAAGACATCACCAAAGAGGGTATCAATGCCGCTATGAAAGCTGCTGCTACCGAGAGTTTCGGTTACAACGAGGACGAAATCGTTTCCAGCGATGTTATCGGCATGCGCTTCGGTTCACTCTTCGATGCTACCCAAACTATGGTTAGCAAAATCGACGACGACACCTATCAGGTACAGGTTGTTAGCTGGTACGACAACGAGAACAGCTACACCAGCCAAATGGTTCGCACCATCAAATACTTGGCAGAACTCAAGTAATCGCTCGATATTTCAATCATTCGAAAATTCGATTCTTCGAAATCTCGATAACTCGATTACTCGATATCTCGATAAAAAAGCGTCCTTTTTGGGGCGCTTTTTTTATATTTATATAAAAATATTTGCGTATATTAAAAAAATATTGTACCTTTGTGCCGTAAAAAAAATACTACCAATATGGCGCGTATTCAAGACAAAGACCAAATATACAAGGCATTTCGACCCCTCGTGGACTTGATGTTTCGCCTGTCTTACCGGCGATACAAGGTGATAGGCAAGGAAAATATCCCCACTGACGGGTCGTATATTTTTGCCCCTAACCACACCAATGCCCTTTGCGACGCAATGGCGGTGCTCGGTATCACTACCGGACGAAAAGTGTTCGTCGCACGCGCAGATATATTCAAAAACCCTAAGGCGGCATGGATTCTTAACGGACTGAAGATTATGCCTATCAATCGCATGCGAGACGGTTTGGACGAAGTGCGGCACAACGACGAGACGATTCAGCACGCCATTGATACACTCGAGTCAGGTGTGCCTTTCTGCATACTTCCGGAGGGGACACACCGTCCCAAGCACTCCTTATTGCCGCTGACCAAGGGTATCTTCCGTATATCTCTCAAGGCAGTTGAGCAGTTTGGCGACCGCCGCCCCGTGTATATCCTGCCCGTTGGGTTGGAGTACGGCGACTATTTCCACTTGTGGGATTCGCTGCTTATTCAGATAGGTCAGCCCATCAATGTTGCCGAGTTCTCCGTGGCGGCACGCCGCGAATGGCTGCAAACGCATACGGAACCGATGACCGAACCGCAACTCATCCTCGCGCTGCGTGAAGAGTTGACGCGTCGCATGCAGGAACTCATTCTCTATGTGCCCGACAACGACCAATACGACTCCAACTGGGCGGCTTTGAAGGCAAATAAGCCCGAACCGTTTGCTCAGATGGAACGGCCGCATTTGTCCAGGAATGCCCGCTACGCCCTCGTTATCGCGTTGGCGCCGCTGTTCATCCTGTCTGCCGTTCTGACGGCTCCGCTCGGCTTGGGAACACTCCTGATTAGACACAAGATTCAAGACCCCGCTTTCTACAACTCGGTGCAGTTCCTGTACCAGTTCCTGTTGATTCCGCTGTCGCTCTTCCTCGCTTATCCCTTCTGGGCTTTTGTGCAGGAATATTTATATCAAATGAGACACTTAAACGAAGATTAATACATACTACTATTATGCACGAACAATTGATTACCAATCCGCAAATGGTGCGCGTCTTTCTTATGTTGGCACTGTATATTGTGTTGCCGATCATTATCATACACATGTTTATACGCTTCAAATGGGTGCAAAAAATCGGTACCGTCGTCATGGCATACGCACTGGGTATTATCATGGCACTTACCGGCATGGTTGCCTTTACACCCGACAGCATGGAGGAAATGGTGTTTAACAATATCCAGAACCTTATGATGAACATCGCCGTTCCTATTGCCATTCCGCTCATGCTCTTCAATTGCGACTTCAAACTGTGGACCAAAGCGCTGCCCAAAACGATTTGGTCGTTGGTCGGCGGCGTCATGGCTATCGTCTTGGCGGTTGTCTCGGGCTTTATGATTTTCCGTCACAATCACATTCCTGATTTTGAGAAAGTCTCTGCCATGATGACAGGTATATATACCGGCGGAACCATGAATTTCAACGCTTTAGGCGCTGCATTGGGAGTTGACAAGTCCGTAATGGCTATTGTCCTCGCTTTTGAAATGGTGCTCACAATGCCTTATATCCTCTTTATCCTGGGTGGCGGTTACAAACTCTTCCGTCGCTTGCTGCCCTTCCGGGACGAGACATCTACCGATGTACACCGTGCCAAGGAAACGGTGGTTGATGCACCTGTCAGCGACATTGAGGACTACGGACACATGTTCCGCAAGGATAACTGGTACCTCACACTTGCCGGCTTGGGGCTCAGTATTCTTTTCCTTGCCATTGGCGCAGGACTCAGCATGCTTATCTACCACTCGCTGAACGAACTGGTTATTATCCTCACTATCACCACATTAGGACTGATTGCTTCGTTCTTTAAGAAGGTGCGCGAACTGCCCAAAACATTCGAATTGGGTATGTTCTTTATTCTTGTCTTCTCTATCATTGTGGCTTCGTTGTTCAACTGGCATAGCATACAGGGTTCGACACTTGGTATCGGTGCTTTTGTCTTCTGGATTATTATCTGTGGCGGACTGCTGCACTTGCTTTTCTGCCGTCTGTTCAAAGTGGGTGGAGACTTGTTTACGGTCAGTCAGGTCGCTCTGCTCTGCTCGCCTCCTTTCGTGCCGCCTGTAGTCGGTGCCATGGGTAATAAGAAAGTGCTCATTTCCGGACTGGTCATCGGATTGATTGGCTATGCGGTCGGTACCTATTTGGGCATTGGTATTTATTACCTGTTAAGCTGATCTAATCGGTACATATACGGTACATATACGGTACATATACGGTACATAACAGATAAATTGTAAACACATAATTGCATTATGAAACGCTTTATTCTTATTGTTGTTTGTTCTTTGCTCCTCGTTCCGTGCTCCTTTGCCAAGAAAGAAAAGAAGCCGCAGGAGGTCGATTCATTGGGTAATCCTATCAAAACAGGATGGAACTTTGGAATCTTGCCTTCTGTCGCATACGATGCCGATTACGGCTTTCAGGGTGGTATATTGACCAATGTCTATTACTACGGCGACGGCAAGCAGTATCCCGAATATATCCATTCCATCTATTTTGAGGGCGCTTATACTACCAAGCACCACGGTATTTTCCGTCTCAATTACGACAGTAAATACCTCATTCCCCGTCACCGTCTCACTTTGGACGCTACCTATCTGCCCGATGCCATGTGCGACTTCTACGGTTTTAACGGTTTCCGGTCGGTGTTCAACAACGAGTGGTCGTTCTGGAAAAAAGACCCCGCCAAGATGCCTCAATACGAAGACTACCAGTCGCGCGTGTTCTATAAATACAAACGCGACCTTATCCGTTTTGCAGCCGACATCGAGGGTACTATCTACAAGGACTTCAAATGGAACGCCGGTTTAGGTGTTTTGGGCTATATCATCGACGATTGCGACATCGACATGCTCAACGGCAAGAACGAATTTGACCCTGCTCTGTCACGCTATGAGCAGAAGGCGCTCAACCCCAATATACAGGGACTGTATGACCTCTATAAAGATTGGGGACTAATCTCTCCTGATGAGCAGAATGGTGGTTGGCACCCTTACGCACGCGCGGGTGTTACCTTTGATACGCGCGATAAGCGGCAGGGACCTAATCGCGGTATCTACCTCGACGCTTTCTTTACTTATTCGGCTGCCTTCAATGCCAAGTACGGTCAGCAGGCGGCTGCAGGGTATAACCACTTGCAGTTTAACTTCACTTTCCGCCACTATGTGCCCTGCTACATAGATGCCAAAGGGCGCAACCGCATTACTTTTGCCTATCGTATCGGTACGCAGAACCTGATTGCCGGCAAGTCGCCTTTCTATATGGACAACTACCTCAATACGCTCTTTATCCAGCGTGTCTATTACGAGGGATTGGGCGGCGGTAACTCCATCCGCGGTATGATGGCTAACCGTCTGTCTGCCAAGGGCTTTGCTTTCGCTAATGTGGAGTTCCGTTTCCGCGTGGTGAACTTTGACATCGGACATCAGCACTTCTATATCGGACTGAATCCGTTCTTCGATTTGGGCGTAGTCACGCAGCCCTATACTATGGACGAGGACGATTTGCGCACCAAGGTTGCTGCTACTACCAATATAGACGGCAAACCCTATGAGTATAATCAGTTCTTCTCTTCCGACGAAAAAGACATTTACCGTCCGCACATGACTGCCGGAGTAGGGTTGAAAGTCGGTATGAACGAGAACTTTGTGCTCTCTGCCGATTGGGCAATGCCGGTAAATGAGAAATACTATATGCAGCAGGACAACTCCAAATTGGCAAACTTCTATGTCAAAATGGGCTACTTGTTCTAAAGCGTATAAAGGAGAATTTTCTGCCTGTTGAATATCACTACATGAAGCCAAGTTCCAACTTGGCTTCTTCGCTCATCATGTCTTTGGTCCATTCCGGCTCAAAGACGAGGTTGATTTGAACATCGTTAATGCCTTCTACCGAACTGACTTTCTGACGAATATCTTCCACCAGGAAGTCCGCTGCCGGGCACGAAGGAGCGGTCAGCGTCATGTCGATGGTGCAAACGCCGTCCTGTATGTCAACGCGGTAAATCAACCCCAAGTCATACACATTGACGGGTATCTCAGGGTCAAAAACGGTCTTTAACATCCGCAGTACCTCTTCTTCCTGTTCCAAAAATTCGTTCATCGGTTGTTCCGGCAGGAGTGTATCCTCCCGTGTGTCTAAAAAGCGTGCAAAGGTACGCTTTTTTTTTCAATTATGCAAATTTTTTTCATTTTGTATGCAAACTTATTTGCGTATGTAAAAAAAAATGTGTACCTTTGTGGTGCTTAAACAGAAATATCATAATACACAAAAACCCTATATTATGTATCAATTTACTTACGAACACATTGGCGGTGCTACGCGCGTCAAACTGAAATCGGCGGAGGATCTTCGTCATTTGGGAGAGTTGGATCAAAAGAAATGGACTGTATTGTCTTGCCCTGCTTCGGGACTTGAAATAGCGGACGAATCGCTCCACTTGATGGACATTGACGCTGACGGACAACTGCGTGTCAACGAGGTCGTTCGCACTTCCGAATGGCTGTGCAGCGTACTCAAGGACCCTGCTGCATTGTTTGCAGGCGAACCCAAAGTGAAAATCGCCAACATCGCAGACGAAGCATTGGCTGCTACGGCTGCCAAAGTAGATGCCGAAACGGTCACTTTAGAGCAGTTGGAAGCGTTTCTTGCTACGATTGATGTCGCCCAGGATGCACTCCCCGAAGCACCGTACGCCGCAGATATCATTGCTGCCTACAAGGAGAAACACGACGAATATGCAGCATACTTCGAGCAGGAAAAACTGCAGAAAATAGGACTGGCTGTCATCCCCGAGGATACTCCCAAACCCGGTATTTCTGAGGCGGATTTCAACAAGATGGGCGCTGCTATTGCCGACTATGAAGCCGCGCTTGCTGCCGTCAGCGAAAAGAACGCCGCTGTTATGGACGCTGCCAAAGGCGAGTTCGCCCCCTTGCGCAAACTCCTGCTCTTGAGCCGCGATTTCATCGTTTTGCTGCGCAACTTCGTTACTTTGGAGATTTTCTACGACAACGATGTACACCATAAAGCCATTTTCCAAAGCGGTATGTTGGTTATCGACCAGCGTATCTGCCACCTCTGCGTGGATGTACGCGATATGGCAAAGCAGGATGCACAGGCGGCACAGAGCGGAATGTTCCTTATCTATTGCGACTGCGTAAGCCGCAAGTTGGGCACAACACGCAAGATTGTGGCAAGTGTCACCATGGGTGAAATCAAGAACCTGCGCGAAGGTAAAAATGCCGTCTTCTACGACCGTCAGGGCAATGACTACGATGCTACTATTGTCAAGGTTATTGACAATCCTATCTCTATCCGTCAGGCATTCTGGAGCCCTTACCGCAAGTTCGGACAGTGGATTACCGACTTAATCAATAAGTCTGCATCGGAAAAGAACGACAAGGCGTTTGCAGATATGCAGGCATCGGCTGAAGCCAAGATAGCCGCTCCCGCAGATGGCGCTGCTCCTGCTCCCGAGAAGAAGTCCGCTTTCGACATCGCCAAGTTCGCCGGTATCTTTGCTGCTTTAGGATTGGCACTTGGCATGATTGGTGATTTCTTGGTTGGTGTGGCAAAGGGTGTATCTTCCTTAGAATGGTGGCAACTTATCCTTGCCATCGTGGGTATCCTGCTTGTTATTTCCGGTCCTGCTATGATATTGGCAGCCATCAAGTTGCGTCGTCGTAACTTGGCTCCTATCCTTAATGCCAACGGATGGGCTGTCAATGCCGATTCGATTGTCAATATCCCCTTTGGTGCTACGCTTACCGAGCAGGTGCAGTTCCCCATTTTAGCGGCACAAAAAAAGCACCTGACCAAAGGTGCTAAGTGGCTGATTGTATTGGCAATACTGGTTATCTTACTCATGGTGGTACTTCTCACCGTGCAGGATGGTCAGTGCCCTATACATTTGTTCGGTAAATAATAGCCGTATCATTTGGTGCGAGAAGGTCATTTGGCTGATGCTGATTTGACTTTCCGCCCGTTGGTACACGGCATCCGAAAATCCGAATGGTCCGCCGATGACGAAAACGATATTTCGTCCGGCGGACATTCGTTTGCCTATCCATTCCGCAAAATCGATACTGCGCCTTTCTACTCCGTGTTCGTCCAGCAGGATGACTGCAGGCGCACCGTGCATGGCGGTGGCGGTGTTGTCCAGCCATTTTAGGATATTGTCGCTGTCCATGACTTTTTGCTGTGCAGGAGTCAGCGCTTTGGCGTTTTTGAGTTCGGGAATAACTTTGATTTCAAAGGGTACATAGTGCGCAATGCGCCCTACATAGTCCTCTATCATATTCTCCAATTGCTTATCTGTGGTCTTACCTACGACCAATAGTGTAATTTTCATATACTTTTAGCCCCAAATATCTTGCTTCCTATGCGAACCATATTGCTGCCTTCCTCAATGGCGATAGGGTAGTCGTCGCTCATGCCCATACTGAGTATTGCCGCTTTCTTGCCGCACCGGTTCAGCGTGTTCTTTACTGTAGCAAAGCATCGGCGAATCTCCTGCTCGTCGTCCGTGTTGGTTGCCATGGTCATCAATCCTCGTATCTCCACCCACGGCAATCGGTTAGCCGTGCATAGTGTATATGCTTCGTCTATACTCATGCCGCTTTTGGTCTGCTCTTGAGCTACATGCACCTCTATCAGTACGGGCACGACACGCTGTATCTTCTCCGCTTCGCGGTTGATGACTTGCAGCAGTCGCTCGCTATCTACACTGTGAATAAGGTGTACGAATGGAACAATCGCCTTCACTTTGTTGGTCTGCAGATGTCCGATCATGTGCCAACGGATGTCTTTGGGTAAATGTTCGTACTTGGTCAGTAACTCCTGTACGCGACTTTCTCCGAAGTCTCGTTCGCCGGCATTGTATGCCTCCATAACGGCTTCTTCGCTATGGTACTTGCTCACGCATACCAAGGTGACCCCTTGTGGTAATGTCTTGCGAATACATTGTATCTGTTCTTGAATAGTCATACTGCCTGTTCCTGCATAGTTATGCTGCAAAGGTACAAACTTTTTTTGATATATGCAAAAAAAAGTTTTGAATTGCTGTATTTTCTCTTCCCAATTAGCGCTCTTTTGTCTCCGTTCCTGCACACTGCTAATCAGCCGAGGATGCGCTGTGAAGGCGTGCGACGGACCGCACGCCGAGTAGTGCGCCCGAATTGTCCCCACAATGAGGGAAAAGCGCACTACATAGAATGGCGCGACCCTTGCGGTCACGCTGGCGACAGCCATCGCCTAAATGAGCGTACAGGGTAGCGAATAGGCGCTCGTTTTCTCCGTTTCTGCACACTGCTAATCAGCCGAGGATACGCTGAGGATGCGCCGAGGATAGACTTCCCTCGCTCAGGGTGTTCGATGTTCCTTTTTTTCCCCTCGCTCGTTTGTGTTGTTTTCCCGAAGGTCACCCGAAGGCCCTCCTCTCAACCTTCAAAAACAAGAACGAGACCTCTCATTGAGGTCCCGTTTTGTTTTTTTTGCGGAAGAGGGGGGATTCGAGAAGCGCAGCAAAGCGAGCATAATCGACAGAGTGCATGAAATGCACGGCGGAGAACCCACCGACCGGGGGTTGAGAAGGCCCTCCTCTCAACCTTCAAAAACAAAAGCGAGACCTCTCATTGAGGTCCCGTTTTGTTTTTTTTGCGGAAGAGGGGGGATTCGAACCCCCGGTACAGTTACCCGTACGACAGTTTAGCAAACTGTTGGTTTCAGCCACTCACCCACCCTTCCTCATCCGTCAAACGGATGTCGTTGGATTCTTGTCTGAATCTGCTTTCTTTTGAAAAAGCATGCAAAGGTACGCTTTTTTTAGCATATAACCAAATTTTTGAGAAAAAAAATGCAAATTTATTTGTTTCCGTAGTTTTTTTTTAGTAACTTTGCAGAAAAAATGATACTATGTTTACACAATCCGATTTAATGCAATTGAATCAGCGGCACATTTCCGTTGATACTGTTAATGCGCAGTTGTCTTCTTTCGTCAATGGTTTTCCTCCGTTGGATATCGTGTCTCCGGCTTCTACCAGGAACGGCATTCTCCGTCCCTCTGTGGCTGAGCGCGAACACTATGTGCAGGTTTGGCAAAACTATTTGGAGCAGGGGCATAGTGTCCTCAAGTTCGTTCCTGCCAGTGGTGCAGCCAGTCGTATGTTCAAGGACCTGTTCGCCTATTTGGACAATGGGGTAGAAACGCCTTTTATCACGGAGTTCCTGTCGCATAAGGATAATTTTGCTTTTGGTCCCATGTTGGCGGACAAACAGGGGCAGGACGCAGTCCGCTACCTGCTGCATGATATGAATTACGGCAATCTGCCCAAGGGTCTGCTGCTTTTCCATTCGTACCGCGACGGAGCGCGTACGCCGGCGATGGAGCACTTGGTCGAAGGTGCCCTCTATGCCGCGTCCAAAGGCGTTGTGCGCCTGCATTTCACCGTCTCGCACGACCATCTGGCGCTGTTCCGTCATCATATAGCGGAGTGCCTGCCGGCATTGGAGAAGAAGTACGGAGTGCGGTATGAGGTCTCTTTCTCCGAGCAAATGCCTTCTACCGATACTATCGCTGCCAACCCTGACGGCACGCCTTTCCGCCAGCCGGACGGCTCGCTGCTTTTCCGACCGGGCGGACACGGCGCGCTAATCAATAACCTCAATCGGCAGAATGCCGACATCGTCTTTATCAAGAATATCGACAATGTAGTTCCGGATAAACGCAAAAAAGATACTGTCCTCTTCAAGCAACTCTTGGCAGGTGTATTGGTAGAGGAGCAACAGCGCGTGTTCGCCCTCTTGCGCGACCCGAATGTACCCGAAGAAGAGAAAGCGCGTTGGCGCCGTCCCATCCGCGTTTGCGGAGTGGTTAAGAATACCGGCGAACCCGGTGGCGGACCGTTCCTTGTCCGCGAAGCAGACGGCTCCGTCTCCAGGCAGATATTGGAGTCCAGCCAAATATCCGACCCGCAACTCATGGCAAAAGCCACCCACTTCAACCCTGTGGATTTGGTTTGCGCTATCCGCGATGAGAACGGCAATAACTACAACCTGCCGGATTTTGTGGATCCGCAAACGGGCTTTATATCGCATAAGTCCAAGGACGGCAAAGAACTGTTGGCACTGGAATTGCCCGGACTGTGGAACGGCGCTATGAGCCGCTGGAACACCCTCTTTGTCGAAGTCCCCGTTTCGACTTTCAATCCCGTCAAAACAGTAAACGATTTACTCCGTGAGCAGCATCAATAATATCGAAATAGAGCGCAAGTTCCTGGTCAAAGACGATTCGTATAAGTCGTTGGCTACTGACCATGTGCTCATTCGTCAGGGCTATTTGTCCCTCAATCCCAATTGTAATGTGCGTATTCGCCGTTGGGGCAATCAGGCGTTCCTGACTATTAAGTCCAAAGCGCAAGCCAACGGCTTTTCGCGCTATGAGTTTGAAAAAGAAATCTCGTTGCAGGAGGTGGATGAACTCTTCCGTCTGGCATTGCCGGGAACGGTGGAAAAGACCCGCTGGCTCGTGCCGTTGCCCGAAGGGCTGACTTGCGAAGTGGACGAGTTCGCGGGGGATAACGGGGGATTGGTAATGGCGGAGGTCGAGTTGCCAAGCGAAGATACGATTTTTGAGCACCCTGCTTTTTTGGGCGAAGAGGTTACATACGACCCCCGCTACTATAACTCCTACCTCAGCCAACACCCCTATAGAACTTGGTAATCGCAACTGCTCAACTCCCCCCCCCCCCCCCCCCCCCCCCCCCCCCCCCCCCCCCCCCCCCCCCCCCC
>JAKSNK010000026.1 GCA_024399835.1 Paludibacteraceae bacterium | reverse complement strand
TATTGAGTGTACTTAATTAACGGGAACAATTTTTTCCCAATTCTTGTACTACATCAAATTGTTTCAATCTCTCAAAGATCACTTTTACTTCCGTTTAGCGCGAAAGCGACTGCAAAGGTACTGCTTTTTTTTGACATGACAAAATCTTTTTGCATTTTTTTTGAAAAAAGTCTATAAGTCATTGATTTTCAGTAAAGCATTTTTTTGCACTTTTTAGTCACTTTTATCGAGGTCGCTACCTCAGTGGCGAAAAAGCTCGCAAAGGTACTGCTTTTTTTTGACATGACAAAATAAAATCGAAAAAAATATGCAAAAAAATGTTACACCTTTAAACTATAATACGCGCGCGTATGAAAAAAATTTTGTACCTTTGTATCCAATGTTGCAAATAGTGCTTATATTACTGACTGGAGCAATGAATATTGCACGCATACAAACAGCCCGGACAGACACATGGACGAGTGGTCAGAACCCTGCGGCACTGGATCAGCCGGTTCAGTGGCAAATGGCGGCGCAATACGAAAACACATCCATGCTGTCTGCCCTCAACACGGCATCTGTACAGGCGGCTTGGTGTAATCCGTATGTAAATATGGGCATCGGTTTTCGTTTCTTCGGTTATAGCAAATACCACGAGATGTCTGCCGAAGTGGCATTGTCCCACCGTTTTGGCAGGTTCGTTTTAGGCATCGGCGGCAGCTATACGACCTTATATGCCGGAGACGACCTCAAATACAGGGGAACGGTCGTACCAATCATAGGATGTGCCATTGATGTGAGTAAGAATGCGACTATCGGTTTGTTCACATCCAACCCCTTTATGCAACAGATTCGCATCACAGATGACGAGCGCCGCCGACTTCCTGCCATCTATTCGATAGGAACGGATTACCGTTTTTACAAAGGATTCCATTGGTCCACTCAGATAGATTACGACCCCACTACGACTTGGCGCATTGCCACAGGCATAGAATGGCAATGCGTGAAACAAGTGAATTTGAAATTGGGAGGATATTATTATGAGCAAGTAGTTGGATGTATAGGTATAGGATTGCTGTTTGGGCATTTAAGCATTGATACTAATTTTGAGATTAACCCGCGATTGGGTCTTAATATAGGGGCACGAATCGGGTATTGTATTCCATGAAAAGGGGGATTGGTTATATTCTATTGTTCTGCTGTTTCACGGAATGGGCGTATGCACAATCGGTGGAGGACATCATTGTTGACATCTATGAGCAGGTGAGCGAATACGGTGGCGATTTGGAGAACTTGACACAAGACCTTACGGAATTATACAACAATAAAATCAACCTTAATACCGCCACCGCAGAAGATTTACAACAACTTCGATTCCTAAGTGACCAACAGATTGACAATATTCTCAACTATGTGAATCAACACAGTATGAACAGCATATACGAACTGCAGTTAGTGCCCGGACTGAGGAGTTATGAGATACGCGATTTGAGTTATTTTGTCAAAGTGGAAAAGTCCGATGAACAGGCCAAAATTTACCCAAAAGAAGTTTTTCATTATGCCAATCACGAGATTACCCTTCGGGCAGATGCCCGGAATATAGAAAACTATGCAGGAGATCCCTTTTACGGGAATATGCGCTATCGCTTTAACTACAAGAACCAGATAAAAGCGGGATGGACGATGCAACGCGGAGCGGGACAAGCATGGAAAGATATGCGTTATGGCGGTTTTATCGAACTCAACCGGATTGCGCCCCATCTGGAGACTCTTGTAGTGGGTAATTATCAGGCACAATTCGGACAAGGGTTGGTAATCGGGCAAGAACTACACACGGGCAAAAGTTCCTATATACTCTCCACCGGCAACGGTGCAGAGGGAATCAGCAAATATGGTTCGGTAAGTGACTCATACGATTATTTACACGGTATTGCAGCCACAATGGTCTTTAAGCCGGTGTCGGTATCCGTATTCTATTCGCTGCGTCAAGAGAAAGGGTTATGGCATCATGTTGTCGGCATACATACAGGGTATCGGCATAAACATCTGCATATCGGTTTAACAGCGTTAGAGGAAGTTTATCCTGCAGATTCCACTCGCACTTCGTTTGGTCTCCATGCGCGCTACAAACACGGTATATGGGACGGATGGTGTGAGGCGGCAGCAACCTGCAACACAACGAGCAATGCGGTATTGCCCAATGAACGATGGGGTTGGGGAATGATTGCCGGATTACGGCTGACACCTATCAACGGCGTGGGATTATTAACTTTCTATCGGTATTATTCCCCCACTTACCATAATCGGTATGCACAGGCATTTGCAGAGACCAGCCAAGTAAATGACGAAAACGGATTCTATATAGGAACAGAAATCAAGTTGATTCCCCGATGGCGTTTAGCCGCTTATGCAGACGGTTTTCACTTCGCCGGAACGAAATACGGCATTCCTTATCCGAGTAGCGGATGGGATGCGATGTTTCAAGCTGATTGGGAGGTAAATAGTACCATGAACATGTTTTGGAAGATACGCAGCCGTCGCAAGGGAGATACGGATTACTATACTATACGGTATCAATACAACTGGACACAAGGGGGATGGCGATTGCGCACACAAGCAGACGGGTCACTAACAAATACCGATGAAAACAAGGTAAATTGGGGATTTAGCGTATTGCAGGATATCCAATACACTTTCCGTCAAGTGCCTATTACATTGCAATTACGATTGCAGGGATTTGATATACGCAATTGGGACAACCGCGTGTATATTTACGAAAATGATGTACTGTATGCCTACTCTCAACCGGCGGTTTACGGTCGTGGTGGCAGATGCTACCTGAATATGAGGTATAAAATAAAAGATTGGCTGTCTGTTTATCTAAAGATGAGCGAAACTATTTATCACCCCCAATGGGACAAAGCAGCCCAACCTAACCGAACAGACATACACTTGTTATTGAAAGTCAATCTATAGTGTGCGGTTCTCCCCATTGTGCCACGATATTATCCATAATAGAGAACACCTCTTCTTTCGTTTCGGCACGAAGCAGGGCTATACGGGTCTGCTTGAAATCATACAATCCCTTAAAAACAGGACTATTGGCAAAATGACGGCGACTATGTACAATACCCTTTCGCTCGTCTCCGATCCATTGAATGGAACGCTCTACATGCTCTTTGAGTATATCTACGCACCATGCCATTGAGCGGGCAGGAACAGGCATTCCCTGCAAGTAAGACTTTACATCCTCAAAGATCCAAGGACAACCGAAGGTGGCTCGACCAATCATAACGGCATCGACACCATAACGGTCAAAACATTGCCGGGCACGCTCGGGAGTAGTAATATCTCCATTCCCGATAATAGGGATGTGCATGCGTGGGTTATTCTTAACTGCTCCAATGAGTGTCCAATCGGCTTCGCCGGTGTACATTTGCGCGCGTGTGCGACCATGAATAGCCAGTTCGCGAATGCCACAATCCTGCAATGCTTCCGCTAAATCTACAATAAAAGGCGTATTGCCGGAGGTGTATAGGGAATTGGCATCCCATCCGAGGCGTGTTTTGGCAGTAACGGGTGTATGAACGGCATTGACTACGGCTTTGGTTATTCCCAGCATACGGGGCACATCCCTCAACAGTCCGGCACCGGCACCTTTGCCTGCCACTTTTTTGACAGGGCAACCGAAGTTGATGTCAATAAAATCGGGTCCGGCTTGCTCCACAATGCGTGCCGCCTCTGCCATCGAATCGGCATCGCGCCCGTAGATTTGTATAGTAACAGGGCGTTCGGTATCGGAGATGGTCAGTTTGCGAGTAGCGGCATTCACATCCCGCACGAGTGCATCAGCATTGACGAACTCGGTATAGACACGATCTGCACCAAACCGTTTGCACAACAGACGAAATGCAGGGTCGGTTACATCCTCCATCGGGGCTAAGTAGAGAGGGGTCATTTTGAGTTTAGAGTTTAGTGTTTAGAGAAGGGCGTTTTGATGCAAAAAAAGAGGTCATCCTTTTGGTACACTCGTCGGCGAGTATTCCCAATGAAACGGTGCATTTAGGATGAATTGCCCGGGGTGCAAAGACGGTAAAACCGCGTTTGGGGTCAGGTGTACCATAGACGAGGCGTGATACTTGTGCCCAGCCGATAGCACCGGCACACATGACACACGGTTCGACTGTGACATAGAGTGTGCAGTCGGTCAGGTACTTGCCTCCTAAAGTCTGTGCTGCAGCGGTAATGGCTTGTATTTCGGCGTGAGCAGTAACATCCTGCAAAGTTTCAGTCAGATTGTGCCCCCGACCTACTATTTGGTCGTGGCAAACAATCACACAACCGACAGGCACTTCGTCGTGTTGAAGTGCTTTCTCTGCCTCTGCAAGGGCTAAAGACATGTATTTTTCGTCATCGGTCATAATATATCATAATATAAATGTTATAGTTAATAATTAAACAATCCAAAATTTACACCGCCAAACATAGTAATTTACACCGCCATTTAGTGTTTTTACACCGCCACAAGAACTTACAGGGCATAGTAACCGCCTTTCTTAGCGACACCTTCAAATCGGATTCTTCCATCTTTTTTTAGTTCACTTAGATAGCGTTGCGTTGTACGAAGACTGCGTCCTGTTCGCTCTGCCAATGTGGGCGCATTGAGTCCGGGATGTCGAATTATGGTCTCTATCAGTATCTCGGCAAAATCCTCTTTTGCCGGTTCGGGCTCTGTTTCACGGAAGAGACGCAAGATGTCCAATTGAGTCATAATGACGCGGTCGGCTACAAAACCTATAAACGCATCTGCATTTTTGTGCCCTTGCTCTAAAGCAGAAATATATTCCGAACGACAAACAGCCGGTATGATAGTGACATTATAGTCATTGCGCATCAGCGATAGATTCATCAACAAACGCGACACTCGCCCATTACCATCCACGAATGGGTGGATATAGACAAAGCGTTTGTGGAGTTCAGCTGCCAGTTCTATGGGATGTAAATTTCCCTCATGGTTGTTGTACCATTGCACCAATGCCTGCATGCGCTTGCTTATCTCTGCTACCGGTGCTACGGCATATTGGCTACCGCTGATGAATACCGGCACTTTGCGATAGACACCTGCTTGCTCCGAATCAATCTGCTGATAAAAAAGGCGATGTAGTGTACAAATTGTTTCTTCTGTCAAGGGAGCATCATGACTGAGCTCGTGCAGGAAGTCGTATGCTTTAGCATGTCCAACTGCTTCATACACATCGCGCAGAGGTTTCCCCTCAATGGTCAGTCCGTCTTCTATAACCACTTTGGTCTCCGACTCCGTCAAACTGTTACCTTCCAATGCGTTGCTGGTGTAAGTCAACCCCACGCGATAGTAATCACGCAAGGATTGTAGTGTCTCTGACGACAGCGGACGATAAGCCCGTAGCATACGCTGTTGTTGCTCACATTGATCTAACTTTTTTCGTATTTCTTCGGTCATAACTTTATCTTGTACTAAATCGAATTATTTTTTTTTCGGAGTCGGTAAAGCCAACTTACCCCTTTCAGAGTTATATAAGGTTTATTAATTTATATAGGATTTACTGCAAAGATAAAAAACTGTTTGATTTTCAGCATATTATGCGATATGTGGATTTGCTGCGAAGATAAATTAAGCATAATACGGAATATAGGAAACATATTTTTTTTGAATCAGAATCAGGATTGGCAGATTTAATCAACCCTCTATCTATAGTGTCTGCAATAATATGGGATGCTATTGTTCCTTGATTTTTGTTTAATGTACTGTTTGATTATTAGTTGGAAAATCCGCGTAATCATCCAGGCAACTCTTGCTGCAATTGTTTGGAAATAGACGCAAGTAGTTTGCTGTTAATCACAGATTGCTTGTTTATGATATGATATTTATTTACTCTGCTATTCAACTTAAAACGATTTTTTGTAATTTTTCCTTTTCTTTTTCTAACTCGACTATTTGTTTCGCTATTGGGATATTTAAAGTTCGTGATACTTTCATATCTATTCCAACGATTGTTGTAAACCTTTGTGTACGGAGTCCTTTTAATTCCTCATTTATTTCAGAAATTCTATATTCAGCTTTTTCTTTTCCGCTGCATTTTCCTGTAATAAGTTTGCCTTCTTACTAATAGTAAATGAACCAATCGCCACCCCCAAACTTAATACGGCAATAATTATAGCTATCAACTCATATAGTGTCATATTTGAATTAATTTCTTTGTTAGCATATTTAATACATTCTTTAGTTTTGTATTATAAAAGAATGTTTATTATTTCCCCATCATTTTAGTTTTCAACATTATAAAAACAAGAATTAGCAGGTAATTTAATATTGGCAACCCACAAAGGATGTCCGTCCCAACCTTTATTCACATTACCAATTAAACGATACATTGTGAGCACCACTTCATTAGGATAAGAATCTCCTAACTTTCTATCATTTTCCGACAATAAAGTACCTGTACCCTTAGCAATATCACGTTCTAATCTAACAATTAATCTAAATTTAATAGAAGGTCTTTTGAGTGCAAGCGCTTGTATACAACGAATAAATTTTGCACTATCAAAATCATTGGGTTGTTGATTATCGGTTAATTCTAAAAGTGAAATAATTAAAGTTTCATCTACATTGATACTTTCCTTGTCCCCGTAACAAGATATAAGATTATCAATTTTGTGTACATTGATAGGTAATGGCTGTTTTTGAAAATAATTCACATTCCCATTTATCAAATGCAATAAAGTTTCATTAACAACATTTGGACGAGTCGGTTTTATTCCTTTGGGATAAATTAACTCGATGGACTCTTGACTTACTTCTATTTGTCTCTTAATGACCTCATTGGCTTTATTTAATTCTGTAAATAATGAGTATAATGTTTGAGGAATAAAAATACGGACTAAACTAGCATCTCTATCATAACCGAATATTCTTGAATGTTGCCAAAATGTATCTGCTTGAGGAATTTTAGCTGTTCGGCAATAATAAACAGTTTGTAAATGAGGGAATGTTATACCTCGTCCCAAAGTATTACCTCCCACAATAATATTGAATCCCTTCTCCAAATCCAAAGCATCAGGATCTTCTGAATCACGACAAACAAAACTTTTTGAGTTTAAAGGAATAACCCTTATTTCCATATCATCTAATATGGTAATGATTGCATCCCGAATATCTTCATATGCTGGTAAATCTGGTTTCGTCATTTGTAAATCTTCCCACATAGCATAAAAGGACTCATCAAATCCTGGATCCAAGTACGATTGTGTGAGCAAATTTAATTCCTCTTGGATTCGTTTTACAAATTTGTTGTGTATATAAATCCTTGCACTAGGATGTATCAAAAAATTACAATTTTCATCCCCTAATAATTTTTTATATGCACACACAATCAAAAACGACCGCAAACTTAATCTTAAACCTTCAGGACACGGAATATCATCGTCTCCGATGACATCAGTTAATTCATATTCATTTGTATACCTTATGCAGAAAGATTTAGGAGAAGAATAAAAGAAATTTCCTCCAAGATATTCTTTACCTGGTTTAAAGTAGTTCACAAAAGATGGATGCCACCCTGATTTCTCACTTTGTAATAACACCGCTTGTGGCGTTGCTGTGACTTCTTCATATATTGTAGCTATTGCTGTTGCTTTTATAGCAGCCAATGCTTTATTAATCGGGCTAACTCCATCCTTATTTACCTTAGTATTAAGACTAGTCGCATCTGCCTCATCATCAAAAATAGCTAATATAAGCCCCTTACAAGCATTCGTGGCAACAAAAATATTTTTCCATTTATTTAAGACACGAATATTCTTCTTTAGAACAATAACATGTGGTTTTGAAAGATTTGTAGGATTAAAAATTGCCTCATCCTGTTCTGACAACACATTAAACCCTACAAGAGATTGTTTTACTCGATTAAATGTTTGCCTCTGTAAATCAACATTATCAGTCGTTAGCAATACAAATAAACGATAACCTTGATCAGCCATCCGCGAAATCGCTCCTAACATTTGAGCTGTCTTTCCGCTTTGTACATCACCCAACAATAAGCCATTAAGTTGCTGACTAAATACAAAATGGCACTTAATATTATCAACAATCTGTTGAGAATTAAATATAATAGAGTTTCTTAACTCTGCTTTATTGATAGTATTAATATACTGTTCAATGTAAGTCATATTACCTTAACGACATTAACCATTTACCACACTTTAATTCCTCAAACATCAACTTGCTCTTACCAAAACGCCGAAATGTCTCGTCTGTAACTGGTTCGAGGATCTCTAAAACTCCTGCATTTTCCATTTGCCCTTTAATCCATTTACCCAAAATTTTTAAATCGTATGAAGATCTAAGATTTTTATCATAATCACCTTGTCGTTGACAGTCAAATTCATACCCATCTTCAGTAACCACTGTAAAAATTTGTTTGCTCCCAGGTAAAGGACAATTAAGTTTGTTAGAAATGACAATTTCTACCTCATACCAACTACGAGGACTATAGCGACCTTTTATTTTACCTGCACCAAAATATGTATTCAAATTACTTTTGGGTTCTGATTTTAAGGGGATTTCACAACGGATACCAGTCTTTTCACAAACCAAATCTTTAAGATGTGCAGAAGAAATTTTTGCAACATGGTCATGCCCATCTAATAAAACATTAGATTTTGTTGTAAATTCCTTTATTTCAGGAATATCACTCAATGAAACACCAATTTGGTCATAGAGCTCAATTATTCTTTGGTTGATGGGATTCCCGTCTGAGTTAGTAAACACCGCATCACTCTCAATATTATTTTGACTTGTTCCTACGAAACTACCTAAATTTGAAGAACCAATGAATGATGCCAAGCACTGAGACCCTAATAAAAAACTATACATTTTTCCATGGTATAATGCTTTGGGAGATAACATAACCTTCCCAATATTTTGCTCAGCCAAATAAGTATGTAATTTTTGAATAGCATTATACTGAAGTCTTGTAAAACCTTCAATATAATTCATACCAATGAGCAAATTTAGTTTCATTGGTCCTTTTGGAGACGAAAGTCTATACTGAGCAGCCTGTTGAATTTCAACAATAGATTCATTAGTAATATATCCTGTCGCTATATTAAAGTCTGAAGCTTGTTCAACCAACTGTTTATATAATTCTTCAGTAGAAGTTGTCTGCAAGTTGCCCACTATTGGATTCTTAGTCAGTAATAATTCCATGTGTGTTTAAATTTTCTGTGAATGTTTTATATCGTGTTTCAAATGGCATTGATTTAAATTCCTTTAATATAGCTTTAAGATCAACATGCTCATATTCCCCAAAAAATAAAGGTTTTAAAGCCATCGCAATAGCATGCACCCCAACAGGGGGAACAGCATTGCCAATCTGTCTCCGAACTTCAGTCGTATTACCATAAAAAATGAAATCGTCAGGAAAAGATTGAATTCTAGCACGTTCGCGATTAGTCAACGGACGATTCTCTGGATAATGATAGCCCCATGTTCCACCACCACCTGCTGCAATTATGGTCTTAGATGGTTCACTAAGATTTACTCGTCTATATACATGACTAATCATGCCCTTAACATAATACGGACTATCAGCAGGAATGCTAGTAAAATTACCACCTTCTGGAATCAAACTAATAATTTTTTTAGTACGCTCTGTACATCCGAGTTTTTCATTATTGAAAGGAACTTTCTCAACATCTTTAAAAGCGTCCCCCACTGTAACTAACGGCAAAAGCCCTTCTCCCTTACCATGAGTCGGAGAAGGATGTTTAAATTCAAAACCAACATCACTACGAATACCTACAATGAGCAAACGTTCACGATATTCAGGAACTCCATATTCAGCAAAATTATATAGATGGGGTATCACCACATAACCTGGTTCTATATTTTGAAAATCCTCAATTATTTGTTTAATAGCCTTTTTCCCATTTGCGGTTAGCAAACCTTTTACATTCTCAGCCACAAAAGCTTTAGGTTTTTTTGCATCAACAAATCGAAGAAAACTTTTATATAAATTGCCTCGTTCTCCATTTAAACCAGGTTGTTTCCAAATTATTGAAAAATCTTGGCAAGGGAAACCTCCTAGAATAATGTCACAATCAGGCACATCTGCATTATCATATGGATTAATTTGCTCTATATCACCTTCCACTATCACATCTCCAAAGTGATTACGAAAAGTCACACATGCCTCATGTTTAAAGTCATTAGCCCAAACTGTTTTATAGTGTCCAACTTGTTCAAATCCCAAATCAAGTCCGCCACATCCAGAGAATAGAGATACAATTTTAATTTCTTTTTCCATTTTCTTTTTTCTCCAATAATTAGAGATTGTTTCATTTTTGTAATTGCAAAGATACAATTATTTTTCGATATATGCAAATTTAATCTGCCTATACATTGGTTTAACCATTCTTTTCGTAAAAAATAACACAACTGGGACCACTTGCTGTGGCTGATAGGTCGGGATGATATTCACGGACGATGGCTTGCAATTGGTCGGAGGTAAGTTGCCACGGTTCATCCTCAGGGGCGCTCACGATGACAGGGTATCCGTTGTGGATGTTTTCTGTAACCGTTGGGTTAAAATATCGCCCTGAACGAAGGTTCTAAATCGCTGTTTTTGTTCTTCTTTGGTCATATTGTTTCCAATTTTACTTGCAAAGGTACTACTTCAAAATGTCAATTGGGTGTCACTTGGTAGATTTTTTCGTTTTTTCTATTTTTCCTACAAAGATACAATTATTTTTTGATATATGCAAACTTTTATTTAATTTTGAATTATGAATTTTGAATTACGAGAAGAAGCAGATAAATTTTGAATTAAGAATTAAGAAAGAATCGTGCCCTTGTGGCTAAGAAATATGAGATAAAAACGGCGTTTTTTAAGCACCACCATTCGCTCATCCTATACTGACCGTTGCTTGACCGTTCGTTAGCCGTTCGATAGCACCTTTGATAATCAATAACTTAGAGGACGCATCAAATGCGCTGCAAGACGGTGCAAGCGCCTACAGGAGAGAGGACGCAAAGAGGGGCAAATCTTCGGGGTGATGTTCGAAATGATTGCCAATAACGACTATATCTGCACCGGCAGCAAAAGCAGCGTTCATGGCAGCAGGAGTAGTGATGCCTCCACCCACAATCAACGGGACAGAAAGACACCCACGAACAGCACGGATAATATCGATGGATACAGGGTTTTTAGCACCTGAACCTGCCTCTAAATAAATCAACTGTTTACCCATCATCTCTCCAGCCAACGCCGTATCAACAATGGTCTCAATTTCCGACTGCGGAATAGGCAAGGAATGACTGGCACGCACCACACTGGTTTTCTTACCGCCGTCAACAAGGATATATCCCAACGGCAACACTTCTACCTCAGTATGATGAATCCGTTGCGCCATGGCTACCTGCCGACCTATCAACAAGTCGGCATTACGGGAAGACAGAACGGACAAAAAAAGCAGCGCATCCGCATCGGGAGAAAACTGCTCCTCATTGCCCGGAAAAAGAATAATCGGACGAGAAGTGAGTTTGCGTAAAGTTCCGATGAATTGAGGAGGAATTGCCCCTGTACTACCTCCTACAAAAATCAAATCAGCACGGTTTAACTCGCCTCTACGGAATGGTATAGGATGCTCAGGGTCGAGCAAGACAGCCAAGAGGTGCTTGCCCAAATGCTTTTGTCGTAATATGTATTGATACACGGTCATTGTAACAACATCGATTATTGCCAACGGAAAGACTCAATCATCGTACGGACATCCACCTTGAGGAAGTCAATCACGGGAGCAAGCGAGTCCTGATTGGGAATAGTATTGACATACACCGCAGCCCGGAAGAAATGACGGGCGGAATCGGTCAAAAAGAACTGCATCGGCGTAGCCGTATTGCCCTCCAACTCATAATACACTCCGTACACCCCATGAACAGTATCGGCATATTCCTGCTCGGGGATGGCAGTTGCCTTGACAGAATGAGAATAGACAAATTCCTGCGCATCGGCAAGTAATTGCGGGAAGTTATTCACAATGGGTTTATAGGAACAATGGACAGTAGCATTGATAGTGGGATAATGAATATCCAACCAATATTTTTCCCCCTGTTCATCGACAGGAATGACCTGTGCGTATTTACTGACCAAAAAGGCGTATGGCGGGTCCTCCGGCAGCAAATCAGCCGTCAGAGTGTCAAACTGATGCTGTGGCACGGCAATACGGAAATAGCCGTACTCCTTGGGAGTAGTCGGTTTGGAACAAGCAGCCAACAACACGCCCGCCGCACAAAGTACACACAAAAAGACAATATGGCAACAACGACAATTCATCCGCATATATGATTTGACTTACAAAGTTACAAAAAAAAATGAAGATTATCCAAAGAATTGCACTTTTTCATAAAAAAATTCGCGCGCGCTTGCATATATGAGAAAAAAGTTGTATATTTGCAGCATAATTTGGACAAATATCGCATAAACAAACCTGAAAAGCACATAACAATATGAAACAAAACAACTATTGCGTCATTATGGCAGGGGGAATAGGCAGCAGATTTTGGCCCTTCTCCCGAAACAAGCGACCGAAACAATTCTTGGACTTTTTCGGCACAGGTAAGTCACTCATACAAATGACTGTAGATCGTTTTCGTCCCATTGTGCCAATGGACCACATACTGATTGTGACGAATGTGATTTACAAGAACCTGGTTTTGGAACAAATTCCCGACCTGAAGGAGAGTCAGATATTGTGTGAGCCGGCACGAAGAAACACAGCACCCTGTATTGCATACGCCGTGGCACACATCAAAGCCATGGTATTTGAGCAAGTAACCGGCAGAAAAATGCAAGAGAACGAGGATGTAGATTGGGACGATGACAAGATGAATGCCAATATCATCGTAGCACCTTCGGACCACCTGATTTTGCAAGAAAGTGCATTTCAACAAGTCATAAAAAAAGGTCTGCGTTTCATAGCCGAGCACGATACACTATTGACCCTCGGCATGAAGCCCACTCGTCCCGAGACAGGGTACGGATACATCCAAATGATGCCGGGAGACGACAGTTTGCGCAAAGTAAAAACCTTTACGGAAAAGCCGAATTTAGAATTGGCGCAAGTGTTTGTACAGAGCGGAGAGTTTCTATGGAACTCAGGTATATTCCTGTGGAACTTGCGTACCATACGCCACGAGATAAAAAAGAACCTGCCGGATATAGCCAATAAATTCTTAGCCGGCGAGTGGATGATGGGCACAGACAAAGAGGAAGAGTTTATTCAAGGCATGTTCCCCACTTGCCCCAATATCAGTATCGACTACGGAGTAATGGAAAAAGCCGAGTCGGTACATGTGTTGATAGCGGATTTCGGTTGGTCAGACTTAGGGACATGGGGTTCGCTGTACGATTTGAGCGAGAAAGACGAGAAGCAGAATGTTGCCCTCAAGTGCCAAGCACATTTCTATGAAAGTACAGGGAACATCGTAGCACTACCGGAAGGACAGTTAGCAGCCATTAGAGGGCTGAAAGACTACATTGTCGCCGAGTCGGACGGAGTGCTGATGATTTGCCCGAAAAGTGAAGAACAACAAATCCGTCAATTCGTGGCAGATGCTGAAGTACAAGGAGACGGAAAATATAACTAAAGACACGGTATTATGAGTTATTTGAATTTTGACAAGACCCTATTGGTCAACTTAGAGCGCAGTTTGAGCAAGGAGATGATTCGCACCAATCGTGCCGGTGCATACAACTCAACGACTCTGGTGGATTGCAATACACGCAAATACCATGGTCAACTGGTATTGCCGTTGCCGGAAATAGGACCGGACAATTATGTACTGCTCTCCAGTTTGGACGAAACGGTAATCCAATACGGAGCAGAGTTTAACTTAGGACTGCACAAATACGGAGAAAACAACTTCATGCCCAACGGACACAAATATATCCGCGAGTTTGATTGTGTGGTAATTTCCAAAACGACCTATCGCGTAGGCGGTGTGATATTGACTAAGGAGCGTATGCTGGTCAGTTTTGAACCCCGTGTACTAATCCGCTACACATTAGTTGAGACAGGCAGCCCGTGTGTACTGCGTTTCCGTCCGTTCCTTGCCTTCCGTAGCGTAAACGAACTGACCCATGAGAACGCCAGAGCCAACACCGACATGACGGCAGTCAGCAACGGATGCAAGAATAGGATGTATGAAGGTTTTCCGGAGTTATACATGCAATTCTCCAAGAAAGTAACCTACACGCACGACCCCAAGTGGTACAAGGATATCGAGTACCAAAAAGAGCAGGAACGCGGGTTTGAATACAAAGAGGACCAATTAGTGCCCGGGTACTTTGAAGTAGGCATGAAAAAAGGTGAAAGTGTTATCTTCTCAGCCGGTATCAGCGAGATTAAGCCCTCCACTCTAAAGGGTATATGGGAAAAAGAACTGCTTCGCCGCAATGCCCGGGAGAACATGTTCGCCTGCCTAAAGAACAGCGCGGCACAATTCTACAAGCGTATGGGTGACAAATGCTATCTGTTGGCAGGTTATCCGTGGTTCGGGACGACTGCGAGAGACGAATTTTTTGCCACTCCCAGTTGCACCCTTGACATCGATCGCCCCGAATACTGGCAAGCCATCATGGACGAGACCGCCGTTCCTGCCGTCAATGCCTTTATCGACCAAGGAAAAGAAGATGCCGAATTGAAGGGGTTGGACGAACCGGATGCCCTATTATGGCTGATACGCGCCTTCCAAAAATATGCCCACAAATACAGCGTGGAAGAAGCAGCCAAGCGCTATGGCGAATTGTGCAAAAAAATCATTGACTACTACAAGAAAGGCAAACACCCCCGAAGCGTCGTACACAACAACGGGTTGATTTGGGTAGAAGGCAGAGAGCGCCCTGCTACATGGATGAACGCCATGGAATACGGTCGTCCCATTACCCCACGAACAGGTTATATTGTAGAAATCAATGCCTTGTGGTATAATGCAATGTGCTTTACCGCAGAGATATTGCGTGCAACGGGGCATGACAACATGGCAGACCTGATGGACTATCAAGCCGCACTGACCAAAGAGGCGTTTGTGAGCACCTTCTGGAACGGCTATTATCTGGACGACTATGTAATAGATGCTTACCACGACAAGGAAGTTCGTCCGAACATGATTTGGGCAGCAGCATTGCCCCATTCGCCATTGGACCGAAAACAGCAAAAAGCGGTAGTGGATATTTGCACCAAAGAACTGTTGACCCCTCGCGGGCTGCGCACCATTTCCCCCAAGAGCGGCAGTTACCGTCCGATTTACATAGGCGGTCAATTAGAGCGTGACCGCAATTTCCATAACGGTCCCGTATGGCCGTTTACCATCGCGGCATACGCCAGAGCATATATGAATGTGTATAAGCACAGCGGCATCAGTTTTATGCAACGCCTGCTGGTGGGCTATGAACAGGAGATGTCAGAATTATGCATCGGCACACTAAATGAACTATACGACGGCAACCCACCCTACAAAGGTCACGGAGGTATGTCTTATGCTCCGTCGGTAGCAGCCGTCATATCCGTAATTGATACCATGAATCACTTTGAAACCCAACAAAACTTATGAGAGCACTAATGTTTGGGTGGGAGTTTCCCCCACATATTTTAGGCGGTTTGGGAACAGCCAGTTATGGCTTGACACGCGGAATGGCACAACAGGGCGACATGGAAATAACCTTTGTTCTTCCTCGTCCGTGGGGAGATGAAGACCAATCTTTCCTGCGCATTATCGGCGCCAACAGCGTGGATGTTCCCGGTAGAGGATGTATCGAGTTTTCCGGGCGTTATCCCAACAACCTAATCGAAGAGATAGGCAACTATGAGGCAGTAGCAGCCCAGTTGGCTTATCGTGAACAGTTTGATATCATCCATAGTCACGACTGGCTGACTTATCTAGCCGGCGTAGCCGTGAAGCATATCACCGGCAAACCGCTGGTTATCCATGTTCATGCCACCGATTTCGACAGAAGTCGAGGCAATGTCAATCCCACTGTTTATGCCATTGAACGCAGAGGAATGGACGAGGCAGACCATATCATGTGCGTCAGCAATCTAACCCGACAAACCGTTATCGAAAAATACGGACAACACCCCGACAAAGTGAGCACCGTTCACAATGCCGTAGAGCCGCTGCCCAACCCTGACGAATTCCAGAAACACGAGCGCAAGGACAAACTGGTGACCTTCTTAGGGCGTATCACTATGCAGAAAGGTCCCGAGTATTTTGTAGAAGCCGCAGCCAGAGTGCTGGAAAAAACCGACGGCGTACGGTTTGTGATGGCAGGTAGCGGAGATATGATGGCTAAAATGATTGATTTGGTAGCCAAACGCGGCATATCCGACAAGTTCCACTTCCCCGGCTTTATGCGGGGCAAACAAGTGCAACAGATATTAGCCGACTCGGATGTATATATCATGCCAAGTGTGAGTGAACCGTTTGGTATTTCTCCGTTGGAAGCCATGCAAGTAGGTTGCCCCAGTATCATCAGTCACCAGTCGGGTTGCGCAGAGATTCTGCACCATGCCATCAAAACCGACTACTGGGACATTGATGCCATGGCAGATGCAATTTATGCCATCGTCAAATATCCTGCCATGTACAAATCACTCAGCCAATTAGGCAGAGAAGAAGTAAACAACATCCGCTGGTATGATGCCGGACTCAAAGTACGCGACATCTACAACCGCGTATTAGGATGGAAGTAAAGTTTTAAGTTTAGAGTTTAAAGTTTAAGAAAATATGAAAAATATCTGTTTTTGTTTCCAAATGCATGCACCCTATCGCCTGAAAAGATACCGTTTCTTTGAGATAGGTCAAGACCATTATTACTATGACGACATGGCAACCGAGGAGTATATCACCTGGCTGACACAAACATCCTATCTGCCGTTATGCCGGACCATCCAAGAGATGATCAACCTCAGCAAAAACCGTTTCCACTGTGCATTGGCAGTATCCGGTACGATGCTGGAACTATTTGAGCAATTCGTGCCGGAGATGATTGATGTGCTGAAAGACCTCGCCGGCAGCAAGTGTGTGGAGTTTGTCCGTGTACCCTATTCGTACTCATTGGCTGCACAATGCAATTCGTCGGAAATGGAAATGCAAATCAATGCACATGCCAAAAAGATGAAAGATGTGTTGGGCGTAAGTTCGGCTACACTATGGAACACCGAATTGCTCTATTCAGACGAGATAGCCGGATTAGCATGGAAAATGGGCTATAAGACCATTATGACCGAAGGTGCCAAACATATTCTGTCGTACAAATCATCCAACTATCTATACAGCACCTGTGCCAACAACAAGCAATCGCTATTGATGCGAAATGCAGGAATGAGCGATGCGCTGAGTTTCCATTTCTCCGACCCCAACTGGCATGAATACCCGATGGATGCCGAGAAATACGCCAATAAATTGGCATCTCTGCCGGAAGAAGAACAATTGGTCAACCTATGGATGGGAGCAGAGACTTTTGGTGTGCTGCAACCGGGATGGACCGGTATATTTGAGTTCCTAAAAGCACTTCCGTACTATGTGATAGAACAAAACATGACATTCTTGACCCCCTCGGAAGCCGCCAAACAACTTTCAACCAACGAACCCATCGTATCGCCATATCCATTGACATGGACAGGGGAAGGTAAAGACCTGAGCACCTTCTTGGGCAACGACCTGCAACAAGAAGCAACCAACAAATTCTATGCAGTTACCGAGCGTGTACACCTATGCGAAGACAAGAGTTTGAAACGCGACTGGATGTTGCTGCAGGATGTTAATTATCTGCACTATATGAACCATATAGATCAAGGTAGCACCACTTTTGAGTCGGCGTATGACGCCTTTATCAACTATATGAACATATTGAGTGACTTCCTGCAACGGGTAGATGAGCAATACCCGACTACGATTGAAAACGAAGAACTGAACTCATTACTAAAGACCATTACCAATCAGGAGAAAGAGATTGCCAGTTTGAATGCAGAAATCAAGAAACTGAAGAAAAAGAAATAAGTGGGTCGGTGTAAGACATATTGCATACTCCTG
The DNA here is from genome assembly GCA_024399835.1 of Paludibacteraceae bacterium. Taxonomy (GTDB): domain Bacteria; phylum Bacteroidota; class Bacteroidia; order Bacteroidales; family Paludibacteraceae; genus Colicola. The sequence continues at coordinate 4,857 of JAKSNK010000026.1, read as the reverse complement.
TTGGTCGTTCTGACGAGCATACCCGCAATGGGAAAAACTCAGTTACCAAAGACTATTATTCGCTCATGGGATTTGCCACATCCGTTGGATTTGGCAGATACCGTGCGAGTAGACAGTTCGTTTTGGAACTTTCCCATGCGTGATGAATTGTATGATTTGAGTATTTGCAATATCTACAACGGCAATTTGGTTTCACCCGTCATGTCTGCCGTTTATTTCAACCGCACTCACAAGACCGACTTCCTATTTGGCGACCAATACGATATTTACACCCCTACACCGCAGGATGTCCGCTTCTACAATACCACCACGCCCTATTCGAGCATATCCTATAAACGCGGATTTAAGACCTATCATGAAGATGACCAACTGAAATTTATGTTCACCGGCAATATATCTCCGCGATGGAACTTAGGAACGACCCTGAATTTCACCAATGCTATCGGTCACTACAAGTCCCAAGCCGGCAAGACATTTAACGGCACCGTTTTTTCTTCCTACAACGGCAACCATTACAGTGTGCAAGCGGCATTTACATTCAACCAACTCAGTTCGTTTGAGAACGGCGGTATCACCGACCCCAACCAGATTCGCGACAACGAGTTGGAAACGGAGGATATAGCCACCAATCTAAACGGTATGGCAGGGTATCGCTACCTGGCAGGGTATATCAATCATTACTACAGCATTTGCGTAGAACGGGAGCAGACGGTCCATTACAGGGAGCGCGACGAACGGGGCAAATGGATAGAGTTGGACTCTACCAAGACGATTTATGTGCCTGTAATGACCTTTAGACATGTATTTGAGACCAATGAGCAAAACAGGCGGTATATAGAGCAGGAGCATCAGTCGTTTTATGAGAACAGTTTCCGCAACCTGACCTCCACCCGCGATTCGGCTGCCACACTCACTATTCGCAACACATTGTCGGCAACCTTTGAAGAGGAATTTAATACAAAACTCAAGTTCGGTGCAACGGTTTTTGCCACTCATGAGGCACAACGATTCCTGAACGGACTGGGAGAATATACCGACATGAGCAATGTGGGGAAAGACTATAACCAATACCTGAAAACACCTTATCATGCCATGGCAGATACGCTGTATAACTACACATGGACCAATAATGTGTTTGTGGGAGGAGAACTCTATAAGAACCGGGGCAAATATGTCTATTACGGCTTCGGCGGAGAGGTATGTCTATACGGATATAAGATAGGACAATTTGATGTTTACGGTCATCTGGACGGCGGGTTTAAAGTAGGGAAAGACAGTTTAACCATTCGTGCAGAAGCCAGTTTTAAGAACGAGACACCCAATTATTACCTCTTCCACTATAACAGCAATCACTATCGTTGGGGACAAAGCGACTTTACCAAAGACGAAATAGAACTCAACAAAACCTATCGGCTGCATATAGGCGGACAAATAGCATATCCGACCAAATGGGTAACCCCCAGGGTCAAAGTAGATTATGAGAACATCACCAATCACATCTATTTTGAGTACGGAATACCCAAGCCACAACAGATGACCGAAGGCACGATTTCCGTTCTGGCAGTGGATGCAGAACTCAATCTGACCACTCCGTGGGTTAATCTGGACAACCATGTCATTTACCAATATTCATCTGACTATCGAATAGCTGTCCCTACCATTGCCCTATACAGCAACCTCTATTATCACGGCACATGGTTTAAGGCATTGGACACACAGATTGGAGTGGATTTGAAATACAATACTCGCTATTACGCCCCTATATGGAATCCTGCCTTGGCGCAGTTCTGCGTGCAAAACGAGGAGCAAGTGGGCAACTATCCGACACTCAGCGTGTATGCCAATTTCTATGTCCGGCTGTTGCACTTGAGGTTCTTTGCCCAATACGAACATTTTAACACCTCGTTTATGGTACGAAACTACTACTCAATGCCTTCCTATCCAAATAATCCTGATGTATTTAGAGCAGGACTGGCATTCCATTTTTACAAATAAATGACAATATAAATCACTATGATGACAAACTATACTTTATACTTCAATCAGGTAATCACCTATGCCACGCAAGAGGCGAACCGACTGCAAAACACTTCGGTTATGCCGGGTCACCTGTTGCTGGCTATTCTTCGTATTCCACAATGCAAAGCGTATGAAGCGTTATGCCGGGTAGGAGTGGACATGACTTTAATCAAGGACATGTTGGACAAGAAACTGCAAACCGCAACTTTGACTCCTAATCCGTCGTTGGATCTGCCTTTGTCCAAAGGGACTTCCCTCATTCTCAGAATGGCAGTCAACGAATCCGAATCGTATCAGACATCGTCTTGCGGAAGCTTGCATATATTGCTTGCCATGCTGCATGAAAGAGCCAATTATCCTGCTACCCTATTGAATCAAGAGTACGGCATCCGCTATGAAACGATAGAACGGCTATACCCCCATCCTATCAATACTCTAACGGACAGCATGCCGGAAAGAGAGCAGTCTGACGACGAAAAAGAGCTCGCCAAAGAAGCAGAGAAAATGGCAAACAGTTTGTTCTCGCACATTGCCGGAGCAGGATTTTTGCTACTCAATTCCAACGCCAAGCACAAACTCCCCGACGATATGCCAATGCCCCCGATGGACAACAACGAAGGGAACGGCGAGGAACAAAATGATATGACTGCCCTGGAATACTTCGGGAAGGACCTGACAGAAATGGCAAGAGCAGGGGCTTTAGATCCCGTGATTGGCAGAAAAGACGAAATCACCCGGTTGGAGCAGATACTTAACCGCCGGAAAAAGAACAATCCTATACTGATAGGCGATGCCGGTGTGGGCAAAACGGCTATTGTGGAGGGATTGGCACAAAAATGGGTGCATAGTCGCAACACCAAATTACGCCACCGCCACATCATTGCCTTAGACATGGCATCTATTGTAGCCGGGACGACCTATCGCGGACAGTTTGAGGAACGAATGAAAGACATTATTGCCGAACTGAGCGAACATCCCGAGTTTATCCTTTTCATCGACGAAATACACACTATCATCGGGGCAGGCAATGCGCAAGGGTCGCTGGATGCAGCCAACATACTCAAACCCTCGTTGGCGCGAGGAGAAGTGCAATGTATAGGTTCTACTACCACAGCCGAATACCGTCTATCCATCGAGAAAGATGCTGCATTGGAAAGACGCTTTCAAAAAGTGATGGTACGCCCCACAACGGTGGAGGAAACAATATCCATATTGCATGGTCTATGCCCTAAATACAGCGAACATCACGGCAAGACCTATACGGACGAGGCGCTGCGTGCCTGCGCCACATTGACAGACCGCTATTTGACGGACCGTGCCCTGCCGGATAAAGCTATTGATGCCATGGACGAAGCCGGCGCACGCACTTCAAGCAAGGAGATACAAGAGGAAGATATTGCCAAAGTGGTAAGTTTGATGTCCGGCGTACCCGTACAGCGTGTAGCAAAGAAAGAGAACGAACAACTGATACAATTGCCTGAAGCACTGAAAAAACAAGTGATAGGGCAAAATCAAGCTATTGACCGTGTAGTAAAAGCCATCCGCCGCTCACGATTGGGTTTAAGAGACCCTCATCGTCCTATAGGAACATTCTTTTTCTTAGGTCCTACGGGCGTAGGGAAGACCTATCTGACCCAATGTTTGGCACAAGAGATGTTCGGCAAACGCGATGCTGTTATCCGTTTTGATATGAGCGAATACATGGAGAAGCACACGGTGTCGCTACTGGTGGGAGCGCCTCCGGGATATGTGGCGCATGAAGAAGGAGGCAAACTGACTGAAGCCGTTCGCAGAAACCCCTATTCGATTGTGCTGTTTGACGAAATAGAAAAAGCACATCCCGATATATTCAATATCCTGCTGCAAGTATTGGACGAAGGGCGAATGACCGACAGACAAGGGCATTTTGTAGATTTTCGGAATACGATTATCATCATGACCTCCAATATAGGTACCCGGCAGTTGAATGATTTCGGGGCAGGCGTGGGCTTTAGCGCCAACGAGGTCACTCAGGCAATTGCGGAACAAACAATGAAGAAGACACTGGAGAAAACATTTCCGCCTGAGTTTGTAAACCGTATTGACGACATCATCACATTTGCGCCATTGACCAAAGACCATATAGCCAAAATTGTCGATATTGAAATCAATCTATTGAAGAAGAGACTGGAGGCGCAGGGCTATAAACTGACCCTTACCGCAGGAGTCAAGAGCCAACTGATAGAGCGGGCATACGACCCCAAGAACGGAGCGAGACCCGTCAAGCGGGCAATACAGACTTGTCTGGAAGATCAAATAACCGATATGATGATGTTACATCCGGAAAATAAAACTATTAAAATACAACAATTATGACATTAGAAGTTACAGATGCTACTTTGAAAGATTTAGTAGCGGAGGGCAGTCCCCTCGTAGTAGATTTTTGGGCACCGTGGTGCGGTCCGTGCAAAATGATGTTGCCCATCGTTGACGAATTAGCAGCCGAGTATGAAGGTAAAATCCGTATCGGAAAACTCAATGTGGACGAGAACCCGGACACCTGCGAGGAATACGGAATTATGAATATTCCGACCATGCTGCTGTTTAAGAACGGAGAATTGGTAGATCGCCATGTAGGTGCAGCCCGTAAACCCGATTTGGAGAAAGTTTTGGACACTTTATTGTAAGTTTGCGCCTTTTATTCGGAAAAAAACGCAAATAAATTTGCACATATCGCAAAAAATGTGTATCTTTGCGTTCTATTTTGCCTGATTGTGCGACAATAGTGCAGATAGGCGGGGTCTGGTAGCTCAGTTGGATAGAGCAACAGCCTTCTAAGCTGTGGGTCTCGGGTTCGAA
>JAKSNK010000025.1 GCA_024399835.1 Paludibacteraceae bacterium | reverse complement strand
TTTCAGGTGCGTATGCCGCAAGGTGTGCAGGTTCGAGTCCTGTTCTGGGCACAAAAGTGATCTAATAAATTAGCCGAATTGCAACTTGTTGTAATTCGGAGAGGAGGAGTCGCGAACCACCTAATTTGCGGAGCAAATTCATTTTGGCGAGCGGATTCCGACGCAGCGCAGGTGGTGAAATTGGTATACACGCTACTTTGAGGGGGTAGTGGTCGCAAGATCGTGTGAGTTCGAGTCTCATCCTGCGCACAAGAAGAAGCCCAAATCTCTTTTCGAGATTTGGGCTTCTTTAATTGTATTCACACGGTTTGATTAGAACAAATAACGGATGCCTAACGACACACCGCCCAACCACAGACCGTTCACATTGTAAGCCAAAGCATCTTGAGCACCGATAATACCAATCTCAGGACGCCAATCGATACTCAATTCCATCGGGAACCAAAAATCATAAGCAACTCCCACATGTCCGGCTACGCCTACATGCCAGTTGATGTCGTTGAAACCATAGATACCGCCGGCAGCACCGACACCCATAGCCCAATGCCACTCACCTTCGTGACTCCAAGGAACAGCAGTTCCAAACGGGTCAATCCAATCGTAAGTGACATGACCGCCAATACCCCATGTCAACAAAGGTACATTGGCAGCAACATCCAACATGTTCTTATCACCAAAACCATGCTGATAAGAAAAACCTAAACCCGAACCTAAGTTCGCACCGATAGCACGAGGTTGTGCTACAGCCGTTACAACTCCCGCTACAAACAAAGCAGACAATAAAAGAATCTTTTTCATAATAGTAATAATTATGTGTGTATTATTAATTATGTAATTTAATTTTATCCAACTTGGCTACCGTTTTTCACTTTGTCGGAAACGGTAGTTACCACCAATCTGCCGTCGGCATCGACTGCGCTGAGAATCATACCCTGACTCTCAATGCCCATCATTTGGCGCGGTGGGAAATTGGCGATAAACAATACTTGCTTGCCGATTAACACCGACGGATCGGGATAACTCTGCGCAATACCGCTCAATATGGTGCGTCCGCCCATGCCGTCATCCAAACGGAATTGCAACAACCGTTGGGACTTTTTCACCGGTTGGCAGTCCAAGACCGTTGCCACACGGATGTCCATTTTGTCGTATTCATCAATCGTAGTGGGCGATTTGATATCTGCCGGTTTCCAATTCTTAAGTTCTTCCTCTTTGGCTTTAGCTTCGTTTTCTGCTTTGATACGCGCCAAACGATCCAATTGTGCCTGAATGGGAGCATCTTCAATCTTTTCGAACAGCAAACCTACTTCACCCAAACAATGTCCGTCCTCCAGCAATGTGAAACAACCCAAATGGTGGATATTCAACTCCGGCATATTCAGCATACTGCGCAGTTTAGCCGATGAAAAGGGCAAAAACGGGCGGAAAGCAATTTCGAGATTAGCCGCTATTTGCAGACTGAGATTCAGTACGGCAGCCGTACGGTTCATATCTGTCTTTGCCAGTTTCCACGGCTCCATATCAGCCAAATACTTATTGCCTATACGCGCCAAATTCATGGCTTCCTTTTGTGCATCACGGAAACGGAAAGCGTCCAACAAGCGTGTCATCTCGGCTATTGATTGTTTCATATCCGCGATAGTGGTCTCATCATAGTCGGTTAATGTACCGGCAGCAGGAACTTTACCTTCAAAATATTTATTGGTCAGCACCAAAGCACGATTCACAAAATTGCCGTAAATGGCTACCAATTCGTTATTGTTGCGTGCCTGAAAATCTGCCCATGTGAAATCGTTATCCTTTGTTTCAGGAGCATTCGCCGTCAATACATAGCGCAAAACATCCTGTTTGCCGGGGAAATCCGTCAGGTACTCATTCAACCAAACAGCCCAGTTGCGCGAGGTAGAAATCTTATCTCCCTCCAAATTGAGGAACTCGTTACTCGGGACATTATCCGGCAATATATAGGAACCCTCCGCCTTAAGCATCGCGGGGAAGACGATGCAATGGAAAACAATGTTATCCTTGCCGATAAAGTGAATCAAGCGTGTTTCAGGGTCTTTCCACCATGTTTCCCACTTGCCATATTTATCAGGTTGTGCATCGCACAGTTCTTTTGTATTGCTGATATACCCGATGGGGGCATCAAACCATACATAGAGCACTTTACCGTCAGCACCCTCTACCGGCACGGGTATGCCCCAATCAAGGTCGCGCGTTACGGCACGGGGACGCAAGCCGCCATCCAGCCACGATTTACATTGACCATAGACATTGCTGCGCCACTCCTTGTGACCTTCCAAAATCCATTGCTCCAACCACTGCTGATATTGGTCTAAGGGCAGATACCAATGGGAGGTAGGTTTTTTCACCAAAGCATTGCCGGTCTCGGCATTGTAGGGATTAATCAGTTCCTCGGGAGAAAGAGTAGAACCGCACTTCTCGCACTGGTCACCATACGCTCCCTGTGCATGACAATGGGGACACTCGCCACGGATATTGCGGTCTGTCAAAAAATGTCCTGTCTCCGGATCGTAAAATTGCTCGGTTGTTTGCTCTATAAATTTACCGTTATCATATAATGTGCGGAAATAGTCCGATGCAAATTGATGGTGTATGTTACTCGTAGTGCGTGAATAGACATCAAAGGAGATACCAAACTCCTCAAACGACGATTTAATCAATTGATGATAGCGATCTACGACCTGCTGGGTAGTAACTCCCTCTTTACGGGCACGAATAGTAACAGGCACACCATGCTCGTCACTGCCACCGACAAAGAGCACTTCTTCCCCTTTCATGCGCAAGTAACGCACATAAATATCCGCAGGAACATAGACACCTGCCAAGTGCCCAATATGAACCGGACCATTGGCATAAGGCAAAGCCGAAGTAACTAAAGTTCGCTTAAAATTCATAATAATTGACAAAAAATGTGTACTTTTTTAAAAAAATTTGTGTATATAAATATTTTTTTGTACCTTTGCGACCGCAAAGTGGATATGCAATTGCAAATCCGCCACAAAATTACAAAAAATCTGTGATAAAAACAAATTTTATTGTGAAAAAACAATTTTTATATAGCATATTGACCATTTTGGTCTGCTTACTGACCGAAGCCGCCTCGGCAGGTCAGTATTATAAGCCCATCAGTAACCGTTTAGGCGTATGGACTGATTTGGGCGCCGACTGCTGGTTAACCAAGGACTCCGAATTGAAAAACAGCATCGGTGGCGGATTGGGTTTAGGTTTCGGATACGAAATGCAGAAAGGCAGTTTCCTGCTGGATGTGGGAGTAGGCGCCAATGTGCTATACAATCCCGTTAAGATGGAAGACCACATTTCCGTTTTGTACGGGCAAGACGACTTGGATCCTCTTTATGGTGGCGGAGCAGGTGAAAAATTAGACTATTACTACTGTCAGTCCCTGCGTCAAGACAAATACCTCAGCATGAATATACAAATACCGGTTATGTTAGGTTTTACCAAAGATCGGTTCTTTATGCTGTTCGGTGCCAAATTCGGCTATTTGATTAACTTGCGGGCATTCTGCGATGCCAACATAGATACTAAGGGTTACAACCAAGTGATTGGTATTATGGAGAATATGCCTATGTATCAGTTCTATGAGGGTCGCACCAAATCCGAAACATTGCGTTGCGCACTCAAGCCCGATGTTGCCGTATCGGTGGAATTGGGCGGATATGTAGGCGAAATGATAAAAGGAACCGGTTACAACCGTTTCCGCTCCAAACGCCACATGCGTGTTAGCGTATTCGCCGATTACGGACTGACACAAATCAACCAACAGAGTTTGGCTGAGCCGATGACCATGCCGGAGCGTTATGTTACACCTGCCGTGTATGATATGGTAGATGCAGCATCGTTTAAGGATGTCATCTCGTCCAATGTGGCAGGCAAGTTAAACAATCTGTTCGTAGGTGTTAAATTCACCTGCATGTTCGACTTACCCGAACCGCGAGAGTGCGTTTTGTGTAAATCTGATTTGAAATTTGTTCCTCGTCTCAAGCAGACCGGGAAAATGAAAAGAGACAGCAAGTCAGAGGAAAAATCCTCGAACAAACGCCGTTAACTCCTCCTTCTTTACTTCTCTAATCGTATCTCCTTCTGCCAAGGAGATTTCTCCCGTTTCCTCAGACACAACGATAGCCACAGCATCGGTTTGTTCGGTCAGTCCCAAAGCGGCACGGTGACGCAAACCGTAATGCTCCGGGATATTTTTGCTTGCCGACACAGGCAATATACATGCCGCACTACGGATACGCCCATCGGTAATAAACATGGCTCCATCGTGCAAAGGACTATTCTTAAAGAAAATATTCCGAATCAGTCGCGCTGACAGGGCAGCATCCACCACTTCACCCGAATCGGCATATTGGTTTAACTCTTGCCTTTCCGTCAACACAATCAGAGCCCCCGTACGAGCATGGCTCATTTCCTCCAATGCCTGAAGCAGTTCACTGCTCATACGCTCGGCATCTTGTTGTTGGCGCGCACGCCCGAAGGGCAATTTACCGACATGCGAACCCACCGAATAGAAAAAAGAGCGTATTTCGTTCTGGAAAATCACGATAATGGCAATTGCACCGACACTGACTATCTGATTGAATAGTGCCCCTGTCAATTTAAGATGGAAAACATACCCTGCCAAAAACCACACCGCCACAAAGGCAAACAAGCCCCAAAACAAATTTACCGCCCCCGAACGACGCAATAAGCGATAGACATAAAAGGCAATAAAAGTCACAAGCAGGAGGTCGATGACATTTCTAAAAGTAATCAAGGATAACAGACTTTGCATAATCACTATATTTTTTATAATCGGCGGACAGCCGATAGTTGTTGTATAATCTGAATAGTTTGTTTGGCAGGGACTACATCATGCACCCGAAGGATGTCTGCCCCATGCATAAGAGCAACGGTTTGAGCGGTCGTAGTAGCATTTAGCGCTTGTGAGGGCTCTATCTGCAATGGTTGACAGAGCATGGACTTGCGACTGATCCCCACCAAAACGGGAACATCCAATATACGCAAGTAATCCAAATGATTCAAAATCGTATAATTTTGCTCAACCGTTTTACCAAATCCCAATCCCGGGTCAATAATCACATCTGCTACCCCGTAATGGTGCAAGCGGTCCAATTGTGTTTGAAAAAACGCCACCAACTCGCTCATCACATCCGTCGATGCCGTCCACGCCACACATGCGCTGCGAGGATGCGTAAGTATATAAGGTGTTCGCGCGCGAGACAACACCTGCAACATTTCCGCATCTTCCAACCCCGACACATCGTTAATCATATCTACGGAAAATTGCTCAATCGCACGCGCCGCAATCGTGGCACGAAAAGTATCTATCGAGACAGGAATATGCGGATATACCTTGCGTACAATAGCCAGCCCTTTTGCTACACGCTGCCACTCTTCTTCCTCTGTCACAACCACTCCGCCCGGGCGTGTAGAGCAACCGCCTATATCGATGATATCCGGATGACTTTCCGCCATAGAAATAATGCTATCGGTTATACTGCGTTCATCCACTCCTGCACGACATGCAAAACTATCCGGCGTGACATTCACGATTCCCATCACCAGCGGATGTGCAAAAGTTAACAAATATGACCTGATAGATAGCATAAATGACACATTTTTGATACAAGAGTGTGCAAAATTACAAAAAATAATTCAAATAATCAAAAAAAATTTGCGCATTCCAAAAAAAAATTGTAACTTTGTCGCTCGAAACTGTAAATCATAATTATTTAGATATATGAAAAATCTATTTAAACTTATCTTGTTAGCCACAGTCGTTGTATTAAGTGCATGCAATCAGCGTGAATTGAACACCAAAGTTTCGCATGCTACCGGCTGGAACTATTACGACAAAAAGACTACTAATTTCCAAGCTATTGAGGGAGTTTCCACAGGAACACCTCCCGGAATGATAGCCATCGAAGGTGGATCATTCACCATTGGTGAGCGTGACGAATTCCTTACTGCTCCGCGTAACAACGCATCGCGGACATTGACCGTCAGTTCGTTCTACATGGACAAATACGAAGTAACCAACTTGGATTGGCGTGAGTATCTCCAATGGATGGATATGGTATTTGGCTCGAGTCGCAACGAGAACGCAATCAGAATGTGCAAGAACGCTCTGCCTGACACTACTGTTTGGCGTGAGGAATTGGCATATAACGAGCCGTATCTGGAGTACTATTTCCGTCACCCTGCATACAGCTTCTATCCTGTAGTGGGTGTCAGTTGGAAGCAAGCCATGATTTATAGCAAATGGCGTACCGACCGTGTGAACGAGTTGGCACTGATTAAGTGTGGCGAGATTGCCATTCCTCCGTTTGCAGACTTGCAACCCGTGGACGACGAAGGATACAAAGACGAATGGGAGCAAACCAACCCCGGTTATTTCATGGATTCGTACGAAGTGGAAGACCCCGACGATCCCGAGAACACCATCACATGGTATGCGCCGTCGTATGAATGGATTCGCGACAAGTTCGTTTTCAATACCGAGAAATACCTATATATAGATACTTACAATCCCGAGTTTGGCCGTAAACCTTTGTCCAACGAATACGGAGAAGACCGTAAGGTGAACACCGCCGACGGTATATTGGTAGTCGGTTATCGTTTGCCCACAGAGGCAGAATGGGAATTTGCCGCATTCGCTCCTGTTTCCACAGAAGAGGGATTAAGCATCGAGGGTAAACTCTATCCCTGGTCCGGCTATCATCCTCGTGACTTGAGTAAGAAGAACATCGGTAGAATGCAAGCCAACTTCATCCGCGGTCGTGGTGATATGATGGGTATGTCTGAAGCTTTGAACGACGGTTATGTAATCACCGGTCCCGTAGATGCTTTCTTGCCGAACGATTTCGGATTGTACAATATGGCAGGTAATGTAAACGAGTGGGTAATGGATGTATTCCGTGAGACCAGTTCGATGGAAGTGGCTGAGTACAACTCCTATCGCGGTAATATCTACATCAAGCCCAAACGCACCGCAAACGGCGGCTTTGAGATTGACTCGTTGGGTTGCGTAGTAGTAGAATACACCGAGCAGGACGATAAGCGTGACTTTAAGGACGGTGACCTGCCTTCCCGTATTGACACAGACTATCCGTTGGATACTACTTGGACAGACACTATTGAGCCAAGACCCGATTGGAAAACAGACCCCACCGATATCATGGTTCCGCGCTTCAGCAAAGAGGCACGCGTATATAAAGGCGGTTCATGGAAAGACCGTGTATATTGGTTGAACCCGTCTTCTCGCCGTTTCTTAGACCAAAACGCATCCAGCAACACCATCGGTTTCCGTTGTGCAATGTCTATCCTTGGTGAAAATGATTTGTCGAAACAACCTAAATAATAGTACATTATGACTTTTCCTGAAGATATTTTATACACCAGCGAACATGAGTGGATTCGCCGTGAAGGGGATGTGGCATTTGTCGGTATTACCGACTATGCCCAGTCGGAATTAGGCGAAATCGTCTTTGTAGATATTGACACCGTAGGTGAGGTAGTGGCTCAAAGCGAGCGCTTTGGTTCGGTAGAAGCCGTTAAGACCGTAAGCGACCTCAATATGCCCGTCAGTGGCGAGATATTAGAAGTCAATCCTGCATTAGACGGACAACCGGAACTGGTCAATTCGGACCCTTACGGCGAAGGTTGGATGGTAAAAATCAGCATCCATGACGAAAGCGAGTTCGACAAACTGATGCACGCTGCCGACTATCAAGCCATACTGAAGTAACGAATACTCATTATTATAACACAAAAAACTCCGCTGAATGGCGGAGTTTTTTGTATGTTTAATGCAAACTGTTAATCGTAAATCCCGAGAAGACGACATCCAAACGAATGGGGTCTGTGCTATGCTGTGCGCTACGCACGATTGTAGATGTGATGGTTTGATTTACTTTTACCTTGCTAACAACCGTAGCGGATGAGGAATTAGTAGTATATTCGACATCTACAGGAATCATCACCAATTCAACATCCGAGTGGACATTATGCCTCAACTCGTTCTGTAACATAGTGGATAAGTCAAAGTCGTATGAATAGTGATATGTGTGATTGGCGTCTGCCACCTTGCCAAGCGTGGCAATCATGCAATAGTCGCTTGAGGGAAGATGATTGTGAAGGAAGAAATCATTAAGTGAATCTTTGACAATAAGCATCATTGTCGGTGCCGGGTTTGCCCAAGTGGAATAATTCGACTCTGTCCGGTCTCCATTCAATACATCAATATGCATCATGGCACGGTTGATATACGGGCGCAAGGTCCTGCCATTACTGGTCACGCTATCCAAAATCGTACGATTATACTGCTCCATCGGGAGGGTCAGTACCGTATATACATATCCGGGGGAGACCACAAAATTGATGCTATCCAACTGTTGCATTTCCGGGACAACGAATGCCTTATGAGGGAACGAGAAATGGTTGACCTGACGCACTTCGGCATTGGCATACAAATATTTGGAATCGGTCAAACGACCATATTCGCCGGAGCCGGGAAGAGTCTCGTAGAAATAATGGTAATAGAGCACCATCGTAATATTGCTCACATAGAGTGCCGTAGAGGCACCATAAGTAGATTTGATATACAATCCATGGAAGAACCGATTAAACTCCTCTTGTGAAGGGAAACGGTTTAGGGTATTCATCCTCTTGACCAAACGGTCATCCATTCTGAATCGTATGTAGGGGACATAGGAAGACGATCCGCTTGGTTTGATGGAATCGGACGGATGTGCCGCCACCACGGTACGATCGGCTACAACGATATGCGTTGAGTCTTTGCCACTCCAATAGAGACCGACATCCTCTTGACTGCTATAGACATGGTCGTAAATAAAAGTCCCTTTGTCCATCTCGTACACGGAGAGACGCAACGGTGCTTCTCCGTCACCGAACCACGAACTATAAGTCATCATAAACGCTATGGAGTCAATTTCGCACGAATCCGGGAATGTAAATCCCGACGGGCACGCAAACTGCGTCAGCAAATCTGCCTTGATTGTACCCCACTCGTCCGTGTTACACTCGCCCACCAAGAACGAATCGGGAGTCTGCGTAATGCGAAAGCCCTCTAATGAATCGGAACGGGAAACGATACCGTCCAAAACGGCAGAGCATACTTTTACCTCTTCATCGCTGCCCAACGCGCCGGCACCGGCGCTCATCACATCGTCCTTGCACGACCACATCAGCAAGGGCAACAATATGCTTATTATACCTGTCCGGCGGTTCACTTTACAATAATGTCTTGCAAAAATCCAAATATTGGTGCATATCATCACTCTGCCAGCTATTCAGCATCGGTTTGCCACTTTGCTCTGCATAGTTCAATACACGCTGATTGATATGCTCCGATGTAACTACGATGGCATCCGCATTATCCACTGCCAAGCGCATCAGTTCCTCATATCCGACAGGGAAACCGGCTATTGAACGCATATCGTTGGAGAGCAGACCGTCGATATGCAACTTATCCGAGAAATGTGTACCGAAGGGGTTGGCATATTCCATTTCATCCAATGCCAACACAATCTTGGCATTCGCAAAAAAGGCGGTTTTATTATATACCTTCTTCAAATAAAGAGGCATCAAAGCAGCCATCCAACCCGAGCAATAAACGATATTCGGAGTCCATCTGAGTTTTTTGATAGTCTCTATCACGCCGCGTGCAAAAAAGATTGTACGCTCATCGTTGTCGGCATATTCTTTACCTTTCTCGTCCACATAAGTTCCCTTGCGGCGCAAGAAATAGTCGTCGTTATCGATAAAGTAGATTTGGATACGAGCAGCAGGAATACTTGCCACCTTAATCAACAGCGAATGATCGGTATCCTCTATTACCAAATTCATACCGCTCAATCGTATCACCTCGTGCAACTGATTACGACGCTCATTTATCGCGCCAAACTTGGGCATAAAAGTGCGTGTCTCGAAACCGTTTGCCTGAAAAAACTCCGGCATTTGGCGATTCAGCACACGAATGGGCGTCTCTTCGGTAAGATACGGAAATATCTCTTGAGAAACAAATAAAATCTTGCCGGATTCGTTCATACAATCATTTTTTTGAGGTGAGACAATACTATTCACTTACAAAATTACAAAAAAATTTTGATATATGCAAATTTTTCAGTAATTTTGCATAATTTTTTGGAGTATTATGCAAATTATTTCTACTAAGCAAGAACTCCTCTCGGTTGTGGAGACTTGCAAACAGCGTCACCAATCAATTGGTTTAGTTCCCACAATGGGAGCGTTACATAAGGGACATGCTTCCTTGGTTCGCCGTTGCGTACGAGCCAACGACATATCTTTCGTCAGTGTTTTTGTCAATCCTACGCAATTCAACAACAAGGAGGATTTGGTCAAATATCCCCGCAATCCGCAGGCGGATGCACAACTGTTGGCATCATTAGGTGTGGATTACATGTTTGCTCCCACTCCCGAAGAGATGTATTCGGCTCAAGAGATGGCAAGTACCTTTGCTTTTGACTTTGCAGGATTGGACCGTGTCATGGAAGGCAAAATGCGTCCGGGGCACTTTAACGGTGTGGTACAGGTAGTCAGCCGTTTGTTTTATCTTGTCCGTCCCGACCGCGCCTATTTCGGAGAGAAAGATTTTCAGCAATTGTGCATTATCCGCCACATGGTAGAGCGCAGCAGCTTAAAAGACACCTTCGGCAATTTGCAGATTATCGGCTGTCCTATTTATCGGGGCAAAGACGGATTGGCACTCAGCAGCCGCAACGCACGGCTCAGCAAGGAGGAGAAAGAGACGGCAGTCAATATCTCGCGCGTGCTGTTCATGTCTAAAGCATGGGCAAAAGCACATTCGGTAAAAGAAGTAGAGAAAATGGTAACCAAAGCCATCAATTCCGTTCCCGGACTGGAAGTGGAGTATTATCAAATCGTGGATGCCACTACCCTTCGCCCTGCCAAGACCTTCCGCCATGCAGTAGGGTGCGTGACCGTCTATTGCGGACCTGTTCGTTTGATTGACAATATAAAGTATTGAAAGTTCTAATTGACAAATACATCCCGTTCCTTGACGGTGTGCTCGACCCGTTTGCTCAGGTGGAGCATATTGCGCCGGAGGATTTTACTCCTGCACGCGTACACGATGCGGATGCGCTCGTCGTGCGCACGCGCACGCCCATCAATCAACAATTATTAGGAGGGTCACGCGTGCGATTTGTTGCTACTGCCACCATCGGCTATGACCATATTGATACCGCCTATTGCCAACAGCAACAGATTTTTTGGACATCCTGTCCCGGGTGCAACGCGCAAGCCGTGTGCGACTATGTGGAGGAGGTATTGACCGACTCACCGATTCACCGACTTACCGATTCACCATGTACCTTGGGTGTAGTAGGTGTAGGGCATGTAGGTACCAAGGTGGCGGCGATGGCGGAACGGCACGGTTACCGTGTATTGCTGAACGACCCACCCAGGCATATCGGTGTGCCTCTTAGCGAGATTGCCGCCCAATGCGATATTATCACTTTTCACACGCCCTTGGACCAAACGACCCGCCACCTGTGCAATGCCGATTTTTTGGCACAATGTCAACCCCACGCACTTATTATCAATGCTGCCCGAGGGGGGATAGTGGACGAACAGGCATTGCTGAACAGTCAGCAGCCGTATGTTATCGATTGTTGGGAAAACGAGCCACTAATCAATCCTTCGCTACTGTTGAACGAAAGGTGTGTATTCGCGTCGTATCATATCGCCGGCTACTCGCAAGAGGGCAAAATGAACGCTTCACAGATGTGTTTGGATGCTTTTTGTCACTTTTGGGACTTACCTGCTTTGAAAATTCAAAAAAATTTTGTACCTTTGCAGGGCGATTCGGATAGAGGTTGGCTGCAACGCATTACCGACAATCTGAAAAACCGCCCCAATGACTTTGAACAACTTAGAAAACAATATATATTAAGATAATGGCAAACTTTCAAAAACTGACCCCACGGAGCGAAGATTACTCCAAGTGGTACAACGAATTAGTAGTAAAGGCAGACCTTGCCGAACAAAGTGCCGTGCGCGGATGCATGGTAATCAAACCTTACGGGTATGCAATATGGGAAACTATCCAAAGCGAATTGGATCGCCGTTTCAAGGAACAGGGTGTCAAGAACGCCTATTTCCCGTTGCTTATCCCCAAATCTTTCCTCAGTCGCGAAGCAGAGCATGTAGAGGGCTTCGCCAAAGAGTGTGCCGTGGTTACGCACCACCGTCTGATGAACGACCCCAACGGCAAGGGTGTAGTAGTAGATCCCAATGCACGATTGGAGGAAGAACTGATTATCCGTCCTACATCGGAGACTATTATCTGGTCCACTTACAAGAACTGGATTTCGTCCTATCGCGACCTGCCCATCCTCTGCAACCAATGGTGTAATGTGATGCGTTGGGAGATGCGCACACGCCTTTTCCTGCGTACTGCCGAGTTCTTGTGGCAAGAGGGGCATACGGCACATGCCACCAAAGAGGAAGCCGAAGAGTATGCCCGCAAGATGTTGGATGTATATGCCGACTTTGCAGAAAAAGTAATGGCTATCCCTGTTATCAAGGGTGTCAAGTCGCCTAACGAGCGTTTTGCAGGAGCGCTCAATACTTATTGTATCGAGGCAATGATGCAGGACGGTAAAGCGCTGCAAGCGGGTACCAGCCACTTCCTCGGACAGAATTTTGCAAAGAGTTTTGAGGTGCAATTCCTCAGCAAAGAGAATAAATACGAATATGTCTGGGCAACCTCGTGGGGTGTTTCCACCCGTCTGATGGGCGCGCTCATCATGACCCATAGCGACGATAACGGACTCGTGCTGCCGCCTGCTCTGGCACCTATTCAAGTTGTGATTGTGCCTATTTTCAAGAAAGAGGACGACCTTGCCCTGTTGCTGGACAAACTTAATCCAATCGCCGATAATCTCAAGCGAATGGGTATTCGCGTGCAAATAGACGCTTCCGACAAGTCCACCCCGGGATTTAAGTTCGCCGATTACGAGATGAAGGGTGTACCTGTCCGTTTGGCAATGGGAGGTCGCGACCTGCAGAACGGCACGATTGAAATAGCAAGACGAGACACGATGACCAAAGAGACCATCGCTATTGACGGTATTGAAGCAACTATCAAGAACCTATTGGACGAGATTCAGGTCAATTGCTATAACAAAGCCATGACCTACCGCACCGCCAATATCCGCGAATGTGACTCGTACGAAGAGTTTAAGCAGGAGATACAGAAAGGCGGCTTCTTGCTTTGCCATTGGGACGGAACACCCGAGACCGAAGAAAAAATCAAAGAGGAAACCAAAGCCACCATTCGTTGCATCCCGTTGGAGGCATTACCCGGATATAAAGAGGAACCCGGCAAATGTATGGTAACGGGCAAACCCAGTCCTCGTCGTGTTGTGTTTGCCATCGCATACTAAACGACCATGCGCTACGACAAAGAGGACCTGCAGCAGGCATTGCAGGTAATGAAAGCAGGAGGCATTATCCTCTACCCTACCGATACCGTGTGGGGTATAGGATGTGATGCTACCAATGCCGAAGCGGTAAGCAAAATATACGCCCTCAAGCAACGAGCCGACAGCAAGTCTATGCTGTGCCTACTGGACGGTGCCGGCAAACTGCAGGGATATGTGGATGTTCCCGATGCCGCATGGCAGATTTTGGAAGCCACCTCTCCCGAAGAGGGGTTGGAGCAACGCCCCATCACGATTATCTACCCCAATGCCAAGAATGTAGCGCCTAACCTTATTGCCGAAGACGGCAGTATAGGCATACGCATTACCAACGAACCTTTTAGCAAGGCATTGTGCGAACAGCTGCGCCACCCCGTCGTATCAACCAGCGCAAATATCAGCGGACAACCTACCGCCAAGAATTTCCGGCAGATTAGCGAAGAAATCAAAAACGGAGTGGACTATATATGCCAATTCCGGCGCAACGATACCGCCGAAGCCAAACCGTCCGTCATTTTGAAAGTCGGGGAGACGAACGAGATTGCTATCATCCGCAAATAAGAACGATTTAAGCCAACCAATACTTAGACGAAATGAGTGCATACCGCAAACAACAACTGAAGTATATTATAGCAGATATCTTTTCTGCTGTTGTCGTGTGGATTGCATTCCTGCTCTTCCGGTGGTTGGTATATGAGGGGAAAGTATTTGGCGTAAACAGCGTCTTAATCCCTGCTTTTAACTTTTTCGAGCCACTTTTTCTCTACCCGTTGGGGTGTTTTTGTATCTACTACCTGAGCGGATACTATTTGCGTCCTTTCCACAAGTCGATAAGCAAGGAGATAATTACCACATTTATCGATTCGTCAATCGTGGCATTCGGTGCGTTCTTTATCATCATCATCGACGACCAAGTGGAGATGTACGAACGGTATATATGGTCGTTGGTCGTACTTTTTGCGCTACAGTTCATTATCTGTTATATCCCCCGTCTCTATATCACGCTCCGTTCGCGCAAGCAGCACAAGGAGGAGCCGTCCGTTACGATTGAGCAGACTCAAGACATGGACGAGAACGCCCTTTATGAAGAAATCGCGCGTGTTTTCCCGTCCGGCAAACAAATCTATGTCGTACCCCGCATGTACGATATTTTGACCGGTGCGGCACATATCAACGAACTGAACAGAAGCCCGTATATCTGCATTACCGAGCAACGGATGAGCGATGCCGGCATCTGTATCAAACGCGCGTCGGATATTGTCTTGTCTGTTCTGTCGCTTGTTATCCTTTCTCCCCTATTGCTCATTTTGGCAATTATGGTCAAATGTTCCTCTCCGGGACCTGTATTGTATATACAGGAGCGTGTGGGTATGTATGGGCGCACTTTCAATATCCTGAAATTCAGAACCATGACCGAAGGGACGGAAGGTCCTGTTCCGCAGTTATCCAACGATAATGATCCGCGCATTACTCCGATTGGCAGACGGATGCGCAAATACCGTTTGGACGAACTGCCGCAACTAATCAATATTATCCGTGGTGAAATGAGTATTGTAGGACCACGCCCCGAGAGGCAATACTTTATCAATCAAATCATCGAGAAAGCGCCATATTATTGCCTGCTCTATAAGATTCGTCCGGGGTTGACCAGTTGGGGACCTATCAAAGTGGGTTATACTGACACTATTGACAAGATGATAGAGCGGCTGAAATACGATATTGCGTATATGGAAAATATGTCCCTCAAATTGGATATTAAGATACTTTTCTATACCATTGGTGTTATTTTGGACGGAAAGGGCAAATGATACTCATTATGAATTACGACGAGACGATACAAAAAGCCGAAGCCATTGTCAAGGAATTGGAGCAAAGCGAGGCAATCAGCATGGAGGTTTATAAGCAAAAAGCAGCCGAAGTCAAACGGCTGTTGGACTTATGCGAGCAGCAACTGACTGACATGCGTATTTTGGAGTAACCGAACGGTTAGGGGACAAATATAGAACGCATTTTGTCCCATAATTATTAAAAATAGTAAGTTTAATGTAATATTTGCCTCAAAAGTTCGTAATCAGAATAATAGAGAAAGGAAGTTTAGAGGGCGCGCTCGGCAGAGCGCTACAGGGTAGGTAGCTTGAATTAAGAGTTATGAATTTTGAAATCGGGAACCCCGATGGGCGCGTTTAAAAGAGTTGACCAGCCCAAAGTTGGCGTAAGAAATCATATACATAAAACAACTCAATGTCATCCTGCACACGACTGACAGGGTCAAGCGAAACAAGCAATAGTCGGCAACTCGGATGCTCCTCGTGAAAGGTGTGCAGCCCCTTGAAATGTTTCGGTTTTGCTTCTTCTGCAGATTTTATTTCAATAGCCAATTCAGCATCACCAATAATAGCATCCACTTCATTCCCCGCGTATGTACGCCAGTAACTAAGCCGACGACGGTCATGCGTATAACCCAAATAAGCAACCAGTTCCTGAATAATAATGTGCTCAAAGGCATGTCCGTACTCAATGGTTCCGCGTACCATATTCTTACGATGAAGCAGATAGTTTGCCACACCGGCATCAAAATAGTAGAATCGTGGCGCCTGTACTAACTTGCGTTTTACCACCTTAGTATATGCCGGAATCATATAGCCAATCAGAGTGTCCTGCAAAATCTCAAAATACTGCTTAATGGACACACTATTGATTTGGCAATCACTTGCGATGTTGCTGTAGTTGACAATCTCCCCGTCCGTGAGTGCTGCTACCTCGAGAAAACGCTCAAAGACATCCACTTTGCGCACAATGGCTTCGGCTTTGATCTCCTGTTGTAGATAGACATCAATATAGGCAGACAATAGTCGCGTGGGGTTAGAAGAGAGGTAATGCTGTGGCAACATACCGTGATTGACAGCCCGGTCTATATCAAAATCAGGAATCTCGGCACTGACCAAAGGATAGAATGTACACGGATAAGCGCGTCCGCCAAGGGTGTTGTATCCATTCCGTTTAAGTTTGCGTGCGCTACTGCCACATAGAATAAACCGTATGTCAAACTCGGCAATCAACCGATGTACCTCATTCAGCAAATCGGGAACCTCCTGTATCTCATCAATAATGACAATAGTGTTGGCATCTCTGCCTTTGAACTGATCGTAGAGTGACGCCGGTCGATTACGATATGCATTTCGGATAGTGGTATTGAGCAAATCAATGTATGGAGCATCCGGATACAACATACGAAGATAGGTGGATTTGCCCGTCTTTCTTGCGCCGAAAAGGAAGACACTCATTTCGTTGACATCATCTTGAATCGGATATGTACGAGTTAACATATTGTGGAATATTTTGATTGCAGATTTATATTTTCCTTGAATATCTAAATTAGCAATTTAAATATTAAAGCGATATTTCGACTGCAAAGGTACTAAAAACAAATGAATTGTGCAAATTTTTTGACTGATTTTTGTAATTTATTGCAATCTTTCTTCATTTGTCGGGCAAACTATTCGTCCGAAAGGCGGACCAAAACATCACGATAGGAATTGAATATCTTGGATTTACTGACCATACCAAGGTACTTCTTATTACTATCCACTACCGGCAAATTCCAGGCACCGGTATCTTCAAAGACCTCCATGACCTTTTCCATCGACATATCGGAACTCAACAAAGCAGGAGGCGAGGTCATCAAATCTTCCACCGTAAAACGCTTATACAGGCGAGGTTGGAACATGATATTCCGTATCTCATCCAGCAGCAGCACTCCCATCAAGCGTCCTTTCTCGTCCACCACAGGGAAAATATTGCGCCGCTCGGCTGCAATCACCTTAATCAACTTGCCCAACATCATAGACGGCGGCAAAACCACCAAATCCGTTTCCAACACCTGATCCAAGTGCATCAATGTGAGCACCGAACGGTCCTTGTTATGCGTCAGCAGTTCGCCCTTCTGCGCCAAACGCATGGCATACAAGCTATGCGGTTCAAACAGCAGAATAACCAAATACGACACCACACTGACTATCATCAGCGGCATAAACAGGTGATAACCTCCCGTCAGTTCGGCAATCAGGAAAATACCCGTCAGCGGAGCGTGCATGACACCCGACATCAGTCCTGCCATACCCGCCAGCACGAAATTACTCTCCGGCAAAGCCAGTCCCGCTACATTCAGCAAATGTGCCACCAGGAACCCCACAACCGCTCCCATAAAGAGCGACGGCGCAAAAATACCTCCTACCCCACCTCCTCCATTGGTGGCAGCCGAGGCAACAATCTTCAGCAACAAAACCATGCACAAATACCCCAACAACACCCATGAGGTCATACCCAGTCGGGCAAAAGGACTATCCGCCAGCGTACTCATCGCCTGACCGTTCATCAGCGCATAAATAACATCGTACCCCTCGCCATACAAAGGCGGGAAGAAGAATATCAATACACCCAATATGGAACCGCCAACGATAATCTTCACCCCTATCGAACGGATATGCTTCTTGAAGAACCCTTCCAAACGATTCATACCCCGTGTGAAATAGAGCGAAACCAATCCGCAAACGATACCCAAAATAAGATAATAAGGAATACGCCGCAGCGAAAAAGGTTCTATCGACAACAAGCTGAACATGGATGTCTGATGCGTATAGATAAACGATATGACCGTAGCCGTAACCGACGAAATAAGCAACGGCGCTACATTTGCCATCGTCAAATCCATCATCAGCACCTCCAGCGTAAAGACAAAGCCGGCAATCGGCGCCTGGAAGATACCGCCTATCGCACCTGCCGCACCACAGCCAATCATCAGCATCATGGTCTTCTGGTCCAAGCGGAACGCTTTCGCCAAATTGGAACCGATAGCGGCACCCGTCAACACAATCGGCGCCTCCGCTCCGACCGAACCACCGAAACCGATAGTCAATGCCGAACCGATAACCGACGACCATGTATTGTGCAACTTGATAATCGACTTGCGCTGAGAAATGGCATACAGTATCTTCGTTATACCGTGCGATATGTCGTCCTTAACCACATAATGCACAAACAGCGACGCCAACGCGATACCTATCATCGGACCCAGCAAGTACCATATATGGCTATGCCCCGACGCCAGTTGATACGCCATCAGATACTTAATCAGGTGAATCAGTTCCTTCAACACAATAGCGGACACCGCAGAAAGAATGCCCACTATCAAACTCAACAGCAAAATCAGGTTCTTAGCGCTGATATGCTTTTCACACCAAGCCAAACAATCCGAATATGTCAATCGTGTGTGTCCCAACCGATACCTTTGTATTTATCCAAGTCCCAATCTTCCTCTACTTCGTTCAGGTAAATAGTGCCTGACTGCTCGTCATCGTCGGCTTCGACCGTCGGTCGACCGTCGGCAAAACCATTACTCTCCACCTGAATCGGAGCATGCGAAATCTCAATAATCTGATTCTGCTCTTTTTGCAATTCGGTCCACAGCAAATCTTTCAATTCACTCACGCCCAATCCGCTCAAACTGCTCAGCAAGACAACGGGGATATTGATTTTTTTCTCCAGCCGTTTGGCTTTGGTACGCAATTTGCGCAATGCCTCGTCGTCCAAAGTGTCGCACTTGGATATAGCCAGCACGCGCGCCTTGGATAGCAACTCCGGGTTGTATTTCTCCAACTCGGACAAGAGGACATTGTATTCCTTCTCTATATTCTCGCCCGTAGCAGGTACCATAAAGAGCAATACGGCATTACGCTCTATATGCCGCAAGAAGCGCAGCCCCAGTCCTTTTCCCTCGCTCGCCCCCTCGATGATACCGGGTATATCCGCCATGCAAAACGACTGATTGTCACGGTAGGAGACGATGCCCAAATTAGGGGTCAGCGTGGTAAAAGGATAATCGGCAATCTCGGGTTTGGCTGCGCTGACGACGCTCAGCAAAGTCGATTTGCCGGCATTGGGGAAGCCGACCAAGCCCACATCCGCCAACACCTTGAGTTGCATGATAACATTCTTCTCCTGACACGGTTCACCGGGCTGCGCATAGCGCGGCGTCTGGTTGGTCGCCGTACGGAAATGCCAGTTGCCCAAGCCGCCACGGCCACCTTTCAGCAAAGTGATACGCTCGCCGTGCTCCTTTACCTCGCACATCCATTCCCCCGTATCGCCGTCGTACACGACCGTGCCGCAGGGGACCTGGATAACCTTGTCCTCGCCGTCCTTGCCAAAACTGCGGCTTTCGCCGCCACGACCGCCGTCGGTAGCCATGATATGCTTTTGGTACTTGAGGTGCAGCAAAGTCCACAGATTGCGGTTGCCCTCCAGTATAATATGTCCTCCACGACCGCCGTCACCGCCGTCCGGTCCACCCTTGGGCACATACTTGGCACGATGGAGGTGCATGCACCCCGCACCGCCCTTGCCGGAGCGGCAATAAATCTTCACATAGTCAATAAAATTGGCAGCCATAGAGATAATCGTTTACAAATTAGTGCTTCAGTATTTGCAATATATTGTCGATTTGCGCAAATACCTGTTGCATGGATTTATTGCCGTTGATGGCAAAATAGTTGCGTTGCTCCAAATAGAAATCAGCCACGGGAGCCGTTTGCCGGTGGAAGACCTGCAGGCGCTGTTTGATAGTCTCCAAATTATCGTCCGCCCGACCGCTGGTTTTACCGCGGTTAATCATACGCTCTATCAGGGACTGCTCCTCCACCATCAGGTCTATCAGAGTGGCGGACATGTTGCGCTTAGCCAGCATGGCAGTCAGTGCCTCTGCCTGTGCAACCGTACGGGGGAAACCGTCAAAGATAACGCCTTTGCAATCCTTGGACAACGAATCCAGAAAATGCTCTATCAGGGCAATCATCTTGTCGTCCGATACCAGCTGTCCTTTGGAAATAATGGCATCTATTTCCTTTCCCAACGGAGTACCGGCTTTAATTTCGGCACGCAGCACATCGCCTGTCGATAAATGACTCAAACCATATTTCTCGACAATAAAGTCGCTTTGGGTTCCCTTACCACTACCGGGAGCACCACACAAAATAATATTTAACATATCACAATACCTTTTTTTACCCGAATTATCCTGTCACAAAAAACGAGTTGCCCGATTGAGCAACTCGTTTTATAGCACAGATTGCTGAATTAGAGAGCTAATTTTGCACCGGCTTTGAACTTCACAGCTTTTTTAGCTTTGATGTCGATAACGGCTTTCGTTTTGGGGTTGATACCCTTGCGAGCGTTTCTTTTAACTACAGAGAAGGTACCAAAACCGATAAGTTGAACGTTGTCACCCTTCTTCAGAGCTTCAACAATAGCGTCAATAGCGGCGTCAATGGCTGCACCAGCTTTTACTTTGGAGATTTCAGCATTTGCTGCAACGGCAGCAACGAGATCAGCTTTATTCATACTAAATAAGGTATTAAAGTTAATAAATATATTCTGGGATAGTCCCCATTTCTTGTTTTAACGAATGCAAAGATACAACTTTTTTTGAAAACTCACAATAATTAAGACAAAAAAAATGCATTTTTTGTTATTTTTTCGTAAAAAAAGCGTATTTTGTATGGTAAATTGGCATTTTTTTTGTACTTTTGTAGTCGTTATGAGAAATTTACCACCTATTACAAAGAAAATTTTGCTGATTAACCTCATTGTATGGTTATTGGACAGTTTGTTACAACAACGGGGATTGTATGTCCGGAACTTTTTAGGGCTATGGAGTTTAAATTCCGGCATGTTCCATGTTTGGCAACCCCTGACCTATATGTTCCTGCATGCCAATTTCGGGCATATCTTCTGCAACATGTTTGCGGTGTTGGTGTTCGGACCGGCATTGGAAGAGAGTTGGGGTGAGAGGAAATACATCCTCTACTATTTGGTCTGCGGTCTGGGTGCCGCAGCGGTACAGTTGCTGGTTTGGGCACTAACCGGCGGAGGAGGCGTAACCATCGGTGCCAGCGGAGCCGTATTCGGCATACTGTTCGCCTTCGGATGGCTATTCCCGGATGTACCTATGTTCATCC
Organism: Paludibacteraceae bacterium; assembly: GCA_024399835.1. Classification (GTDB taxonomy): domain Bacteria; phylum Bacteroidota; class Bacteroidia; order Bacteroidales; family Paludibacteraceae; genus Colicola. Next base: position 5,066 of record JAKSNK010000025.1, on the reverse strand, counting down.
TATTTATCCCCGTACCCATCCGCGCACGCACGATGGTACTCATCTATGCCGCCTTTGAACTGGTTGCCGGATTGGCAGATTTCAGTTTTGACAATGTTGCCCACTTTGCCCATTTGGGCGGACTGCTGTTCGGCTGGCTGCTCATCCTGATATGGAGACATCCATGGCACAAATTCCCCCGTATCAAACGGGAGAAAAATGACGACAACAAAAAGGGAAAAGACTTTAGCGATTATCACTACCAGGAGCCCATTCGATAGACGCTATCACGGGATAATGGTCGGATGCGGTGACCTCATCGTCTATTATACACCGATAGGGCATCAGCGCGCGTGAGCACAGGATATAGTCAATCCGCGCACCTATACGGTGATAATGAAAAGTCCAGCCCAACCGTCCGCGACTCGTCTCCAAAAAAGCGTCACGCATTCCCATTTTGAGGCATTGATAGGTAATCCCTATCGGCAACGAATTGAAATCCCCCACCACAACCAGCGGATAGGGAGATTGCCACATCGCCTTTTTGACCGTCCACGCCTGATGCCAACGGATCTTGCCTGCCGCCTCCAGTTTATCCAACAGCGTATCACGCTGGTCGTTCTGCTGAATACGGTTAGACTCCAAATGATTGACCATCAGCCGCAGCGTATCGCCCCCGACCACCACATCGCAACAGGAAGTGATATTTCCACGCGAAGCATATTGAATCGTGTGCTTGTTAATCAGCGGATATTTGGAAAAAACGACATTGCCATACTGGCGGCGCGAGTTATACACCTTGAAATCATAATAGGTATATGGATACGCCTCCATTGCCTGCCGCAACTCATCAAGGGTCAAATACCGGTTGTTCTTGTACACCTCTGCCTCCTGCAAACACAGCACATCGGCATCCACGCTACATAAATAGCGGATAACATCATTGTCCGGCACTTTTTGGAACTGTCCCATCCGCTGCGTATTGTATGTCAACACCGTCAAATGGCGGTTGGACGGCTGCGGGGCAGCGGACAAATCGCGCCAACGGTGAGAAAACAAATACCAACAGCACCACAACAATGCGATGACGATCAGCCATAATATGAACCGGAAGAAACGCTTCATTTGGGTTGCATCGTTATAAGCGGAATCAACATCTCGTCCATCGATATGCCTCCATGCTGGAAAGTATCCCGGTAGAACTGGGCATAATAATTGAAATTATTGGGATAGGCGAAAAAGTCCGTTCCCGTACAGAACATATAACTGGACGACACATTCGGGCACGGCAACCCCACCCGCTCGGGATGCTGAATCTCAAAAATGTTTTTACTCTGGCAATTGAGCGACTTACCCACTTTGTAGCGCAGATTGGTATTGGTATTTTTATCCCCGATGATTTGAACGGGGTCGTTCACACGAATCGTCCCGTGGTCGGTGGTCAGCACCACCTTATAGCCCAATTCGGCTATTTGACGGAACATTGCCAATGTGGGGGAATGGCGGAACCAACTCTGTGTCAGACTGCGGTAAGCGGCTTCGTCTGCCATCAACTCGCGCATCATCTTGCTATCGGTGCGGGAATGGGACAACATATCAATAAAATTGATTACCACCACATTCAGCGGAGTCTTCAACTGACGGAACTGACGGGTAATCTTCTCGCAGAAATCGCTTTCGTTGATTTTATAGTACGAGAAACCGTACCGCTTGCGGAAACGGTCCAACTGGGTTTGTATCAAATCTTTCTCGTTCAGGTTTTTGCCCTCTTCATCGTCTTCTTCCACCCATAAATCCGGAGACATCTCGCGAATTTGGGAAGGCATCAGTCCCGAAAAAATAGCATTACGGGCATACTGCGTTGCCGTAGGCAATATACTCGTATAGACCGAATCATCCGTCACGGTAAAGAACTCCGACAACATCGGCTGAATCACTTTCCACTGGTCATAACGGAAATTGTCAATCACCACAAAAAACACTTTCTCCCCGTTATCCAGCATAGGGAACAGCACTTTCTTGAACAAATCAGGGGACATCATGGGGCGCTGACCGGTATGAAACCATTCTTCATAATTGCGCACAATAAACTTCGTGAACGCCACATTGGCCTGTTTGGACTGCTGCGAAAGAATTTCCCGCATCGAACTGTCCGCATCACTCAACTGCAAATCCCATTTGACCAAAGTGCGGTGAATGGCTTGGAACTCCTGGATAGTGGTTGCCGTATCAATCATATAACTAATGTCCGGAAACTCCTCCTGATACGAGCGATTGGTCTGCTGCTCCACTATCTCGCGCTGATGGATGTGTTTTTTCAGGCACATCAAAATCTGATTGGGGTGAACCGGCTTGATGAGATAATCGGCTATTTTCTGCCCGATGGCTTGCTCCATAATTTGCTCCTCTTCGCTTTTCGTTATCATCACAATGGGAACCTCCGGGCGCAAAGACTTGATCTCGGTCAAAGTCTCTATACCGCTCAAACCGGGCATTTGTTCGTCCAGAAAAACGATATCCGGCGTCGAACTCGCACAATAGTCCAAAGCATCCTGACCATTGTTGACCGTCACGACCTCATAACCCTTTTCCTGCAAAAATATCAAATAAGGTTTTAACAACTCTATTTCGTCGTCAACCCAAAGTATTTGGCTCATAATTTCTCCATTTTTCAATTAAACTTGTTATATCTTCCGGCCACTCGCTATCAAAAAACATCTTTTCTCCCGTACGGGGGTGGGTAAAGCCCAAAGTCTTGGCATGCAGCACCTGGCGCGGGCACAAGGCAAAGCAATTCTGAATATACTGGCGGTATTTTTGAGTAGGCAGTCCCTTCAGTATTTCCATGCCACCGTATTTTTCGTCGGCGAACAACGGGTGTCCTATCGTTTTCATGTGTACCCGTATTTGATGCGTCCGTCCTGTCTCCAACCGGCATTCAACCAATGTAACATACGGAAAGCGCTCCAGCACACGCCAATGGGTAATGGCAGGTTTGGCTTCGGGATGTTCTTCCAAATCGTCATACACCTTGTATAATGTGCGGTCGCGCGTGTCGCGCGCAAGCGCTCCTTCTATGGTGCCACTATCCTCGCCAAAAGTTCCCCAAACCAACGCATTATAAGTGCGTGAGGTTGTATGTTCAAAGAACTGCAACGCCAAATTGGTTTTGGCTTCGGGCGTTTTGGCAATCAGCAGCAATCCGCTGGTGTCCTTGTCTATACGATGCACCAAACCTATATTGGGGTCGTTGATATCTATTGCTCCACCATCGTCCTTCGGCTTTTGGCTGAAATAGTATGCCAACGCGTTCAGCAGGGTGTGCTCATAATTGCCGTGTCCGGGATGTACCACCAGTCCTGCCGGCTTGTTAATCACCATCAAATCGGCATCTTCATATACCACCGTCAGCGGTATATTTTCCGGCTGAATCGTAAAATCGTGCGGCTCATGGTCCAACAATACCTGTATCACATCCGACGGACGAACACGATAATTACTGGCTACCGGTTTGCCATTTACCCATATATGCCCGGCATCGGCAGCAGACTGGATACGATTACGCGAAGTACCTGCCATGTGAACCGACAGATACTTGTCTATACGCAGAGGATCCTGTCCCTTGTCCACCTCTACGCGCAAGCGCTCAAACAATTCGTCCTCTTCTGCCATTAGAAAAAGTTTTCTTCGTCATCCACATTGTCCGAAGTGACCGCCTTTTCCCTGTCAAGCGACAATTTGAGATGAACGGAACTGCCCTCCAATAGTGTCTGCTCGGACTGTGGGGATTGCATATAAACGATATATTCCTCTTTGTTCTCTTCGGTGGGCTCCTGGTCATACTCCACCTGTCCCACGGTCAGATGAGATGCCAACAGCAGACTGCGCGCCTCTATCAGTTTGAGACCCGTGGTATTGGGAACGGTAACCATCTCCGTACCTTTGCCGTAACCGACTACCATCGTAATCACCGTTCCTTCAGGCACTTTGTCGCCTGCTTCCAGCGAACGGTCGCCAACGCGCAAGTCCAATATCAGGTCTCTATACTCGCTCGGCTCATATTCCGTTTCGCCTATTTCCAATCCCAATTGGCGCAATGCCGTCTCTGCCTGACGGCTGCTGACATCGTGCAACTCGGGCAATACCACCTGACGAACGGCAGAAGCATTGATTACCACATATATGGTACGACCCGATTTAACATGCGCCTCTGCGGGAGGGTTTTGCTCAACAATGGTACCCAACGGCACTTTTTTCGAGAAAGTGGAATCTATCACATCCAACTTCAACCCGGAACCGCCCAACAGACTTTCCGCCTCCTGACGATAGAGACCCGTAATTTGTGGAACCTCTACTTCCTTACCATGCTCCGTGTAATGACTTAACCAAATCACGACAACAATCAAAATGACGATGACAATAGCGACGGCTAAAAGCACATTTATGCCGATAAATTTCCAATTTGAGGGTGTTTTTTTCATTTTTTTCAAGAATTATATAGAAAAATCAACAAAATTTGTGCAAAATTACACTTTTTTTTGCATATTTCCAAAATAAGTTGTAATTTTGCATCGTTTTTCGCGACAAGAGTTATAATTTATTCTGCTTGTCCTCCGAAAACGAATATAAAATAACATATTAAAAACTAGTTTTAGGTTATGAAAAAAATGATGTTCATTGCAGCTATCGCATTGTGCGCTATGAGCTGCGGTAACAAAGCTGCTAACGCAGAAGAAGCTGCTGAAGAGGCAGTTGTTGAAGAAGTTGTTGTAGAAGAAGCTGCTGAAGAGGAAGCTACTTTGGTCGACACTATCAACGCTGTTGTTGACGGCGCTGCTGAGGTTGCTGAAAACATTATGGACAAAGTTGCTGAATAATTTCAGTCCGTTCATCAATGTAGAGACCATTCAAATTTGATGGTCTCTTTTTTTTGCCTTTTTTATTCGGGAATTTCCAATTTTTGGAACACTCTCCAAAGGTGATGATAAGGTGATGACAGACTGATATTGCGGAGTGACTATCGGACAAGATTGCTTTGGAGGACGTATGAGCGGAGCCAAGAGTCGATGTCTTCGATGGAGGCGTCA
>JAKSNK010000024.1 GCA_024399835.1 Paludibacteraceae bacterium | reverse complement strand
TCGCGACCCCGACCTTGGCAAGGTCGTGCTCTACCAACTGAGCTATCATCGCATTAGGTTATTCTAAAAACCTCTTAGAACACTGCTTTCTTTTCGAAAGCGGTTGCAAAGGTACTGCTTTTTTTTGAGATGACCAAATTTTTTTGAAGAAAAATGCAAAAAAAAATGCTTTTTTTGCGTTTCCGGCGTTTTTTATGTCAATTATACTGAAAAATCCATGTGTTTTTTATTGAAAATTATTTGCGCAATCAAAAAAAAAGCAGTACCTTTGCAGCCGCAATGAGCAAAACTACCGAACCAATAGCACAACAAAAACTGTTGCACCAACTCAATCGACGGTTTCACCAGATATGCGAGCAATATCAACTACTTGCCAGCGGTGATGATATACTAATCGGCTTGAGTGGCGGAAAGGATAGTTTGTTGCTTACCGAGTTGTTGGCTGCACAAGCCCGGATTTTTGTTCCGTCTATACGCGTGCGCGCCCTTCATGTGCGCGTGGCAGGGCGTAATTACCAAAGTGATTTGAGTTATTTAGATGCTTTCTGTCGTAATGCAGAGGTGGATTTTATGGTCAAAGACACCCATATCGAGGGCGAGGAAAAAAAAGATGCCTGTTTCCTGTGTTCCTGGTATAGGCGCAAAGTACTGCTTGATACCGCACAAGAACTCGGGTGTAACAAGATTGCATTGGGACACCACCAGGACGATGTGCTACAAACCCTATTGATGAATCTCGTTTACGAGGGACGGTGCGAGGGCATTCCGCCTATTCTGCAATTGGATAAAATGCCTATTCAGTATATTCGTCCCCTATGGGGCATTGCAGAAGAACAGATTCGCCAATATGCCACCATGCGAGGTTATGCACCGCAAACGCATTTATGCCCGTTTGAAAAAGTGACCGCACGCCAACAGGCAGCGGATTTGTTGGCTCAATTGGAACAAATGAATCCTCGTGTGCGCGAGTCGCTAATACATAGCATATCCACACGCTAAAGGGATTGTCATCTTATGTTAATCTTATGTTAACCACATACTAATCACATATTAATCACATACTAAGGACATTTGTTAATCAGCAGATTATGATGCAAGGAGTTTATACTGTTTTATTGTTGTTTTTTGCGAATATCATGATGATAATCGCATGGTATGCCCATTTGAAATTGGGAGCGTATCCATGGTTTCAGAAATGGCCGCTGATAGCGGTCATCGCGTTTAGTTGGGGAATAGCTTTTTTTGAGTATTGTCTGCAAGTGCCCGCCAATCGCATAGGTTTTGACGGAAACGGCGGTCCGTTCAGCTTGATGCAACTTAAAGTGCTGCAGGAAGTCATTACCTTGGTAGTTTTCGTGCTATTCTCGGTAATTGCCTTTCATATGCAGTTAAAGTGGAATCATGTTGTAGCCGGCATATTTCTAATAATGGCAGTCTATTTTGTATTCAAATAGACTGCCATTATCTGCACCGTTGTGGAGATAGCGGGAGTCGAACCCGCGTCCAAACAAGGAATCAATACGCTTTCTACATGCTTATTCCGGCTTAGATTTTCGACTCAAGGCAAGACCCGGACCACCAACCTTGGGCTTATCTGCTAAATTTTCATCTGTTTGTCGCAGCCCAAACAGACTATCTTCACTATTTCTGCACCACTATATCCATTCAGCCGTGAAGCTTGGCTTGGAGTGATGTCTCGCCCCAATGCCTTGCATCGGGTAAAAGTAATCCTACTATACTTCAGATTAAGCAGCGAGAGCTACATTGTTGTTGCCAGTTAAATTGTCGGACCCGTTGAACGAGTGGTGTCCATACTCGGCATGCTTACATACCTATTCTACCTGCTGTCAAAACCAATTATCCCCGTTAGTAGTTAAGTGTGTGCAATTAATTATGTTGATTATTCATTCTCTTCTTCTTCGACCACCAAGCGCGATTCGTCAATACACTCGAATACCTTTTCGCCCATGATAGTCACGCTTTGAGGCACTTTTGTGTCCGTGATGTGGCAGCAATTACGGAATGCCCTATCGCCCAATATGACCAATCCTTCCGGCAATGTCATTTGCCGTAAGGCATTGCATCCCTCAAACGCCGATTTGCCAATAGCAGTCACTTCTGCAGGTATGTTGACCATTGCCAAGCGGAAACAGTCCTTAAATGCTCCTTCTCCTATTTGCTTGAGTCCCTTGGGTAATTCGACAGACGCCATATCCCAGCAACCCTCAAAAGCATAGTTTTGAATGCACACGATACCCTCAGGAATGGTACTGGATGCACAACCGCAGATTAGTGTCTTTGAGGGAGTGTGAATTAGGGCATTGCAGTTGTTGCGGGCATCAAAGTTCTTGTTTTTTGGATCTACCGTAAAAGTACACAGATTAGGGCAAGTGACTGCCACATGTTCGCCGATGAATGACACTTCTGCCGGTATGTGCAATGACTTGAATGCGCAACTGCCAAAGACTTCAGCACCTATTTCTTTCAGATGTGCAGGCAGCTCTATCTCTTCCAATAATTCGCATCCCCAAAAAGCATGGTCGCCAATCTTCTCTACGGTAGAAGGAATTTCAAGATGTTTTAGTGCTACGCAATCTTCAAAGGCGCTTTCTCCGATGACAAGCAGTCCCTCGGGAAGGTGTATCTGCTCCAAGATAGTGCATTCGGCAAAAGCGGCACGCCCGATTGATGTGACTTGAAATTTAGTGCCGTCAATCAGCAGTACGGCTGGAATAGAAGCCGATATGATGTCAGTCGGTGTTCCCTCGACCACCGATGCGGTACGCCGGCTGATATTGATACGATACTGCAATTCATCTACTGTAACTGTCAATGCATTTACCGTCAAAGTACAGGTCAATGCGAGTAATATAAATAAGGTCTTTTTCATTTTCGGTGCAAAAGTACACATTTTTTTTGGAATATGCAAATTTTTTGCACAAAAAAAGCAGACCGTCGGGTCTGCTTTTCTATTTATTCGTTTTTTGTTCTGATTAGAAACCAAGAACATTAACCCATGCGTTGTGAGCATTGCGAACATACATTCTGCCGTTCACAATCATCTTGTTGGCTTTGAGGGCAGCATTAGCGCGAACACCTTCTAAACCGGTAGCACCTGCAGGAAGGATAGCTTGGTATTTGGGTTTAATAGCTGTGCTACCACCTTCGTCGTTACTATAGATAACAATATTCAAGCCGGTGGCAGTCAAAGTGTTAGCAACATCTTTACCCGTACCACTACCTACAAAATCAATAGCAGCACCTTCAGCAACACCCTCAGCTTTCAAGCCAGTGCAAGCGTCTTGAACATAAATCAGCACTTTATCACCAGGGGTAGTAGGGATAGTGATAGTACGACGAGCACCATTAGGTTGAATGTAAGTACCATAGGTTTTCCACAAATCTTTCGCTGCATTAGCATCTGAAGCATAGAAAGAGATACCACCCATTGTAAAAGTGGTAGCTTCACCACCGGCTACATTTTGAATTTTGTACTTAGGAGTAGCAGCTTCATCTTCAACAAGATTGTAGTTAACAGTGTTTTGAATCAAACCATTGTCGCGAATTTGAACACCTAAATCACCATCACGGCCGTCAAAGCCAGTAAAACCTGCGGCATTCATTGCCATTGCAGCAACCACAGCAGCTGCCAAGAAGAAAATTTTTTTCATTTTGATTTAATTTTTTAGTTAATAAATTTGTTTTATTTACTAAGGTTCAAACCTTGTAATTTCAATTTACGATGCAAAGTTACTACATTTTTTTGACTTATACAAGTACTAATTGCCGAAAAATGTGTATTTTTTGCCAAAAGTGCATTTTTATCAAAAGCAATCTTCCACCAAACCGTTCAGATAAACCTCCAAATTGGTATAAGGGGCGTTTAAAGTAGTCTGCTTGCCATCGTTGACATCGTTGGGATTGAGTCCATGCTCCGTTTCCCACTCGTCGGGCAAACCGTCTTTGTCCGTATCAGCAGGGGCAGGCGATGATTGGTATTTATGCCAACCGCCAACATCGTTTTGTGAATCAATCAGACCATTGGTAGAACCGTTTGATCCCTTGTAAGTATAATTACCTGCTTTGACTTCGTTGACGATACGCGTGTCTATTGCATCGCGATGGAGTGAGCATCCGGCTTTGGCTAAAACGCTTTCGTAGGCATCAATAGCAGTCTGCCGATTGCTTAACTGGGTCAGTCCTTCGGTCCAATATTCCGATGCTTTGACAGCAGACGAGCGCACGGATGACCCTTGCCAGTTGTCCTGTGTGACGGCATCCGAGTTGAACATATAGTTGCCTGCCAAATAGATTTTAGGCGGCACTACCTTTCCTAACGGAGAGCAGTTGTCGCACGATGTCCACGGTTCAACCATTCGCGTTTTATTCTTCGATGCAGGACCGGGTTTATAGTAATTGTTGACAAAATTGATTTTGTGGTATTCGCCCACTCCTTCACCTCCGTATGCAGGATTACTTCCCCAGTTATAGACCACATTGTTGACAAAGTCAATAGGTCCGTGGTTTTTGCGCGAACTCTTGAGATAATCGTGCTCAAAGCGCGGATTACGGCTGTCGTGATGTGCAATCAGGTTGTGGTGGAACGAGGCATTAGAGCCGCCCCATATACCTCCATAGCCATGGCTTCCCTTGATATGTCCTGCTTTGCGTAGCGATTCGGTAATGAAACAGTATTGCAGGGTGAAATTCGTATTGCCATAGCACGAAACACATTCGTCGGTGGACCAAGAGAACGAGCAGTGGTCAATGATAATATTCGACCGTCCGTCAATAGATAGCGCATCTCCTCCCTCATCGCCTAACTCACCCTGATCACCCATACGGAAACGCAGAAAGCGAATAATCACATTGCTGCACTTAACCACTACCGGATAGTCGGCAATGCAAATTCCATCGCCCGGAGCTGTTTGTCCTGCAATGGTAACTGCCCCGTCCACTATGTTGAGTTTCTGCTTGAGATGGATAACACCGCTGACATCAAAGACAATCGTCCGTGTACCGGGTACACTCAGCGCATGGCGCAACGAACCGGGGTCGTTGGCATCGTCCGAGAGGTTGGTGACATGGAAGACCACGCCTCCCCGACCGCCTGTGACATACGCCCCACCGCCCTCTGCGTGAGGGAAAGCGGCAATAGAAGTCACGACGGGGTCTTCCGGCTTGGGCTTACATGCCGAGAAGGACAGTAAGCCCAATACGAGAAGAGAGATATGTTTAATACAAATAGTCATTCCACAAAGTACCGTTGGAAGCATTGATATTTACCTCAAATATAGGCCAGTATTGGTGCATATCAATATCTGTTCCTTCCTGATAGAGGTAATAGTCCTTTGGATCCAATTGTTTGGTCTCTACACCCTTGTCGTCCGTCTTGGTATAGAATGCTTTAACAATCCAACCGTTGGTCTTGTCAAAGTCTGCGGGACGGACATCGCCAAGACGCAAACCTACGATGGTGTCAATCACATACGCATGACCCTTCTTGGAATACTGATCATCCTGACGGAATTTGAAGTAGATAGAGTCGCAACGACCGGCATACTTGCCTGTTCCGTCTTGCAAAGCAGCCAAATCAGCCATCGTGTTCTCCAAACGCTCTTTGAGCAAGCCCCAACGCATCAAGTCGTATTTGCGGATATTCTCACCACAGAATTCGAATGCGCGTTCATCTACGATAGCATCAAAAGTCAATGTCTTGCTATCCAATCCTGCGCGCGTGCGTACCTTATCAAATTGTTCTTGAGGATCCAATCCGTAGAGGTCGGTAGGAGCATTGCCTTCTTTAGAACCGATGGCAGCTTCGGCGAACATCAGCAGAATATCTGCATAGCGAAGAACCGGCATATCAACACAGTCCTCGTTGCTGGAATACTCGCGTACCATCCATTCGGGACGAAGTTTGCCCAAGTACATAGACGAAGCATCGCCGTTTTTCTGATAGAGTTTTTTCTCGGATGTAGTTGCTCCCGGGAATGCGGATGGTTCGCTACTGGTACCCGAACCGTTGTCATATTCCCATTGGAAAGGACAGATGGTAACATCACGACGCATATCTTTGGTATCGTAAGCGAAATAGAAAGTAGGAGTAACCATAATCATACCTTGTACCTTACCGTTGCTGGTACTACCGGACTTGTCCCAATGCACATTGATTAATGCTTCAGGCGCATTGGTGGATATTTTCAATCCTGTCAATGCCAACACCTGTCCGCGTGCACCGTCCAGGAATGGCAAAGCCCAAATAAATTCGGACTGGTTATAGTCGGTTACATCGGCACAGAAATCACGCCAAATTTGTTCAAACGAAGATTGCAGTTTGCTGTCCTCCTGCTTGATGATTTGTGCGCAAGCCCAAACGACTTCCTGATAGAGTTCCTGGCGCATGGCAGCATCTTTGACATTGTATTGTACGGAGCAAGCCGAGGTACCACCTTCAGTAAACACATCAGGTCGCATAGCGAGACCGGCATACATGAGGTCCATACGGGCCAACAGACCGAGAGCCAACGCTTTGGAAGCGCGACCGGTGAAATTGGCAGCTTTACCCGGGCAACCGGCAGACCAAGGCATCAGGTCAGCAGCCCAACGCAAGTCGGAACGCAACTGCTCGTAGATGACATTGCGGTCGGTTTTCTTGATATACAAATCTTCAATATGATTACCGTCAAACGAAGAGAAACATGCGGGTACATCTCCCCATAGTTTGACCATCTCCAGATAGCAGAAGGCACGCAGGGTCAATGTCTCGCCCAACAGGTAACGGAAAGTGGCATCGGTTGTGTCGGAATACGCACATATACCGTCAATCACTACATTGCAGCGTTCAATTGCCGAGTTGAGGTAAGCCCAAGGGTCTTTACCGTTGGAGGTACTCAAATCGCCTGTACCTTTGGATAAAGCATAAGTAGCCGCTTCGCGAGCTTGTCCGCCGGACTTGTTGCAGTACTCAATGTCGGTATTCATTGCCACATAGCCGCCGCATAGACGGTTACGGAACGATTTGTCTTCGCCGAAAGTGTTGTAAATAGCCGTTACTGCCTGTTCGGTCATTTCAGCCGATTTGAAGACGGAGACATCCATGGCAGAGGGAGAATTGGTGGAAAAGAAATCCTTTTCACAACTTGCCAATAAAAGCGCCAAAACACCACAGAAAATATATTTTGCTTTCATAACTTTATTCGTTTTAATAGATTAAACTTCCGTGATTAGAATTGAATATTCATACCGATATTGATACCTCTGCTCTTCGGATAAGCCGAGAAGTCCACACCCGGAGTAAGGGGGTTCTTGCTGGAACGCGTATCCACCTCAGGATCAAGTCCCGTATATTTGGTAGCGCAGAACAGGTTGGTACCTTGTACATAGAGACGGATGTTTTGAATCACTTTGGACTTTTGCATCCATACATCGGGCAATGAATAGCCGAGTGTCAATTGATTGAGACGCAGGAATGAGCCGTCCTCCATATTCTTGTCCGTTACAACATAGTGGGACATGATAGGCGAATTGGTGCAAGCACCTTTCTGCTCGTTCATAGCATCCAGTTGGGTTGCCATATTGGTATAATCTTCACCGTAGAGGAAGGCACTTCCCATTTGTGCGGCGATTACCTCCGGCATATAACTGCCGTTACGGTCAAACATCGAATAGCGGTGGTCGTAATCTACGGAAGAGATTAAGTTACGCATACGGGATTTCTCGGTAACGGTGGTATATTCCATACCGCTGAGGTTGAGAATCTTGTTGCCAAACGAATAGGTGAAGTTGGCAGCCAAATCAACACGACCCCATTTCTCACCGCCGATATTGAAGTTCAGGTTGAAACCGCCTGAGAACTTAGGCACGGTATTGCCGAGGATGACTTTATCTTTCTCGTCTATCTTGCCATCGTTGTTCTGGTCCTTGAACTTGATAGAACCGGGAACGGGTTTGTTGCTCAGGAATCCTGCTGCATAGTTTACTACGCCTTCTGCTACACTCCATTCATTCGTTCCGGGGACATAAGCCATAAAGTCTGCAGCGGTATAGTAACCGTCGGTCTCGTATCCGAGCACATTACCCACGGGTTGTCCTACTTCGACCAGGAACTCAGCCAAAGTCAGATATTCCGAAGAACCGAAGCAGTTGGTCTGTGCTGCCAATGCCTCTACATTACCCAAACTCTTAACGATAGAGCGGTTGTAGGCGAAGTTACCGTCAACAGCTAAATAGTAACTCAATCGTTTGGACTGTTTTTCGAGAATAACACCCTTCAAACTAACCTCGGCACCCATGCTTTGGGTAGTACCGATGTTTTGGTATTGTGCATTATAACGAGCCGGCAGGGTTTGCTTTACAATCAGGTCTTTGGTCGTGTTGCAATAGCCGTCAATCGTACCGGTCAAACGCTCGTTGAAGAAACCGAAGTCCAAACCGAGGTCACGCGTAGTGGTGGTCTCCCATTTGAGGTTGGGGTTGGCAGCAATCTTGTCGCTACCGCCGATGACCAACATGTTGCTGGGGTTGCCTGTTCCCATATCCACATAAGTAGTGGTAGAAGACAGGAAGTCTTGGTGCAAGAAACCTAAATCGACATTGTTGTTACCGGCGAGACCGTAACTGGCACGCAGTTTCAAGTTGCTCAACCACGAACTGGCATCGCTCATCCAGTCTTCGTCGGATATACGCCAAGCCACAGCGCCCGACGGGAAGTAACCCCATTGGTTGCCTTTGGTGAAACGGGTGGAGCAGTCTGCACGGAAAGTAAGGGTAGCATAGTAGCGACCTTTGTAATCATAATTCGCACGCGCAAAGAAACTCAACAGGTTGTCCTTCGGGTCAATATAGTTGGTAATCTCCGAGTAAGCGGCTTGACCGATGTAGTTGAAGATTTCGCCATTCTCTACATCGTAGTTGCCTTTGTAACCGAAGCCGTTTTCGGTTTGTGTGGAACTCTTGTGAATAATAGTCTCTTCACCCACCAACACGCTTACATTGTGTGCTTTGTTGAATGTCTGTTTCCACTCCAATGTATTGGTGTTTTTCAAGCGGGACTCTCTTTCGTCCAAGATTTGTATTTGTGCCGTACCGGCTTCAATACCCGGACGACCTGTGTTGCGTGAGAAGTAAGTGGTAGGACCATAATAGCGGTCGGTCGTGATATGACGATCTTCGTATCCTAACTCAACCTTGGCTGTGAAATGTTTGGCGAACTTATAACTCATATACCCGTTCATCGTCCACTTGTTGTCCTTTTTGAGTTTGTAGTTGTCACGAATGGTGGTCAACGGGTCGTAGAGTGAACCGAATGTTTCGTCTTCATCGTCCGAACCGGCATCTTTGGTCAGCAGTTTGGTAGGCGTATATACTACGCAGTTACGCAAACGGGATTCGGTAGAAGTACCGTTGTCCTTGATGGCATTCGAACCGGAGCCCAACACATTGGTATTGGTATAACGGGCGGTAAAGCCGAGAGTAAAGTTCTTAAACGGTTTGAATTTTGCTTTCAAACTCAGGTTATTACGCGCATAGTTGGACTGCTCCATGATGGCTTTGTCGTCAATACGGTTGTAACTGAGTGTGAAGTTGGCGTTCTTGTTACCGCCGCTGACGCTGACGGACTGATTGGAGTTAAAGCCGGTACGACCGAAAGTCTGGTCTTGCCAATCAATAAACTCGTGACGGGAAGCATCGCCATATTCAGCCAAAAGGTCTCCGATAGGAGTATTCTCTATTTCTTCTTCGCTCTTGTACTTGGTTGTATTGTAGAGCTGGTCAAAGTATGCATAGAAATTGCTGCGCAAGGGCGATAATGCCTTATCCTTGAAATAAGCCCATTCGTATTGCATCAATGCAAATTCTTGCGGACCCATTACATCGTATTTTTTGGCAATCTTTTTCCATCCTACATAGCCCGAATAATCTACATGGAAGGTCATTTTGTCATCGTTGCTGTTGGACTCTTTGGTGGTGATGATGATTACACCGTTAGCACCCTGGGCACCGTAAATAGCGGTAGCGGCAGCATCCTTGAGCACATCCATCGAAGCGATGTCCGACGGGGCAATATCCGAAATGCTGGAAACGGGGAAACCGTCCACGATATACAGAGGATCGTTGGACTGCGTAAGGGATGTTCCGCCACGCACACGGATTTTGACATCTGCATCAGGACTACCCTCTGTGGTAACAACCGATACACCTGCCAATTTACCTTGCAGCGCTTCGGCAGCACTGGTAACAGGGATATCCTTTAATTGCTCTGCACCGACAGAAGCAACCGAAGTTACCAAGTCGCGCTTTTTGGTTGTACCGTAACCGGTAACCACCACTTCGTCCAATACCTCGTTGTCCTCCTTGAGTACAACATTGATTACATTGGAAGTGATGGCAACTTCCTGGCTGACCAAACCGATGTAGGAGAACACCAGCGTTTTAGCATCGTCGGGCACATCCAAGGTGTAGTTACCGTCAAAGTCGGTAACCGTACCGATTGTACTGCCTTTCACAATAACGGATGCAGAGATAATCGTCTCACCCGTTTGATCCGTAACTGTTCCCGTGATGGTACGAGCTTGCACCATGATTGGAGCGAACAGCAATAAGAACATTAAAAAGTTATTTTTCATACGAATTAAGTAATTATGAAATAATTGTTTGTTACTTAAATAAATTTACCGATGCAAAGATACAACTTTTTTCGCGCGCGTATGTGGAAAAATTGACGATTTTTGTAAATTAATCCCCAATGTCGGCATTTAGAACGGGTCGGAATAGCCACAACCCTCTCTCCACCTTGAGCAGCCGTAGCGCGTGTTTCCGCGAATGATTTTGCCCTGCCGGCAGACCGGACAGAGCATGCCTGCCTTGTTGGTCTTGACCTCATACACAACCTGTTGGGTCATTGTTTTGAGTTCTTCCAAAAACTGTTGTGCCGTAAATTCGCCCCGTTCTATTTCGCGCAGTTTTTTCTCCCATAGTCCGGTCAGTTCTGCAGATTTGAGTAGGGGAGAAATGATGGTGTGAATCAATTCTATTCCCAGCGGAGTGGCATGCAGCGACTTGCCTTTTTTCTCGACATACTTGCGCTGATAGAGTTTTTCAATGATGGCGGCACGGGTAGAAGGACGCCCTATCCCGTTTTCCTTCATGGCATCTCGCAATTCTTCGTTGTCCACCGTTTTGCCTGCTGTTTCCATTGCCCGGAGTAGGGTTGCCTCGGTGTAGTACTTGGGCGGTTGGGTCGTCTTCTCTTGCAATTGAGGAACATGCGGTCCTGATTCGCCTTTGACGAAAGTGGGCAGCACTTTTACTTCTTCTTCACCCTCTAATGTGTCCTTAACGGTGGCTTCTACTCCCGTTCTACCCCCGATAAGAGCAGTACTTTTATCCGTATCTGCAAAGACCTCTCTCCAACCCGGTTTGAGAACTTCCCTGCCGGTAGTCTTAAAGGGGATTCCCCCATCAAGTCCGCTCCCCATAATGGAAAGTTTAGTAGCAGCTTCGCTGCCGTTTAGAGGAACGGTAGCCAATACGGTAGTGTTGCTCACTTCACAATCCGGATAGAAAGCGGCAATAAAACGCAGAGCTATGAGGTTGAATACCTTGCGTTCGTCCGCCGTCAGATTATCGGGACGCTGCCCGGTAGGAATGATGGCATGGTGGTCGGTCACCTTCTTGTTGTCAAATACTTTTTTAGACTTGGGCAGACTGCCGGCTGTTTTTTTACCGTCGGCTTTGAGGGACAATAGGGGAGTCACTTGCGGATAATACTCCTTGATTCCTGCCAATGTTGCCGGCACTTTGGGATAAATATCGTCCGGCAGAAAAGTCGTATCTACACGCGGATAAGTGGTAATACGCTTTTCATATAGCGATTGTATCAGTTTCAGTGTTTCATCGGCAGAGAAGGAAAATTTCTTGTTGCACTCGACCTGTAGCGAAGTCAGGTCGAACAACCTCGGCGCATACTCTACGCCTTTCTTTTTCTCAACCGAAGTAATGGTAAACGGTTGGTCCTGTATGCTGTCAACGAGGGTTTGTCCATATTCCAATGTATTGATGGCATACTCTCCCTCTTCTGCCGGCAATTGTGCGTTAAAGAGCGTGTCACGGTACTTGGTTTTGAGTTCCCAATATGTGCGTGGTACAAAATGTTCTATTTCCTGCTGCCGTCGTACTATCAAAGCCAAAGTGGGAGTCTGCACGCGACCGATGGACAAAACCTGACGATTTTGTCCTGCTCCTTGGGCATAACGGATGGTGTAGGCGCGTGTCGCGTTCATACCCAACAGCCAATCGCCGATGGCACGCATCAGCCCTGCTTCATACAAATGCTGGTACTCTGACTGGTCCTTGAGTTGCTTAAATCCCTCGCGGATAGCTTCTTCGGTCAGCGAACTTACCCACAAACGCCGTACCGGCACTTTGCATCCGGCTTTTTGATACACCCATCGCTGAATCAGTTCTCCCTCTTGCCCGGCATCACCGCAGTTAATCACTTCAGTGGCTTGCGCCATAAGAGATTGGATGATACCAAACTGCTTCTGAATACCTTTGTCTGCCATCAGTTTGATGCCGAAACGCTCCGGCATCATCGGCAATGACGACAGGTTCCATTGTTTCCATGCCTCCTGATATTCGTTGGGGTCTTTTAGTCCGCATAAATGACCAAATGTCCAACTTACCCAATAACCGTTGCCCTCCATATAACCATCGTGCCTGGTGGTGGCACCAAGCACAGAGGCAATGTATTGACCGACGGTCGGTTTTTCAGCGACACATAAAATCATTTATCGAAATCTTTCAGAAAAAGTCCCAACAGAAAAACACCCAATGGCAATAGCAACCCTAACAGTATCGACATCATTCCCACTGTTTTGATTTTGGGTGAAACAGGGTCGGGGTTCATTTGAGCGCGTTCTACAATCTTGGCAGGGACAGCATCCGAAGCCAACAGCATAGAGTTTTCTTCACGCTTCTCTATCAGGTATAAATATTGTTTCTCCTTGGTCTGCTTCTCGCGTTGCATTTCCAAATAGTGACGCTCCGTCTCGGGAATGGACGAGAGACGACCGTTGTATTCGTTTTGTATCGATACAATATGTTGTTTTTGCAAATTTAGGGTGTATTGCGCCTGCTCCAAACCTGAGAATATATTGGCACGCTGCTTGATAATCAGTTCGGTTTGTTGCACAACTTCCGGATTCGCTTCGGTCGCTGTTTGAAGCAACTTGTTCCGTTGTGCAATCAGATCGTTGTACTTCTGAATTTGCGTCTGCAGGGTAGGATTGGAGTTTCCTATATCCACCGGCATGATTGAAAAGGCATTTCCTGAGTTGTTTAATTGCTCTTTCCAAAAATCCAATACGCGTTGGTCTGCTTCAATGGCTGCTACTCTTCGCTCATACTCGTTCCCCGTTTGCAGATAATCTGTCGCCGTCTTGTCCAAATCCGCTATCTGGTGAGCGCGTTTATATGCCTCTACAGCGGCTTCTACTTCATTCAGTTCCTGAGTTATCACCTCGATACGGGATGCCAAAAACAATTCTGTTTGCAGTGCCAAACGGTTTTTGTCGGTTGCTGATTGCAGATTATACAAATCCAATAAACTGTTTATCATCTCTACCGCTTTAGCAGGGCAATCTGTAACGGTGGATAGTGTGATAATATTCGACTCGCGACTTAATCTGTTTATTTTCAATGCTCTGGAATACTCGTCAATGGCATGCATGCGACTCTTGATAATGGCTCTGTATGTTCCTTCTGCCACGGTGTCCGGCATGGAGACGGAAATTTCTCCTGCGATTGTCTGAATCGGTTCGCACAACGAAGATACTTTGATGTTCTGCTTCTTGAACAGTCCGTTTTGCACCTTGATTTTATATCCGTTTGTGTTCTTTTTGACCGTTACTGTCACTTTGGCATCGGTCGGCGTGGACAAATCTACGGACAAACTATGTTGCGGATATTGCGTTTTCCAGTGTAGTTTTCCCTTTTTTTGGTAAGTGTGTGTCAAGCCCAAAGTATCTACCACTTCGCCGATTAAATCTCTCGAAGTGAGTACCATGACTTCATCCCCCGTAATCTTGCTGCCACCAAATCCCATCATGTTGATCATCTCGTTCTGATTGGAACTGCCGACATCCGACTGCCGCAGCATCAATACGGCATCTACACTGAATTTTGGGGTCTTGCCTACGAAATATACGGCTCCCAACATGAGGCAGACAAATACACTGATTCCAAACCACCACCAATGCCGGATAGACCATCGGATAATATCTTTTACATTTATTACCATACTCGTTTTGCACGCAAGGGTGCAACATATACCACATCTCCCTTGTGCAGATAATAGCACGAAGACGACATGAGTTCACTGTTTAACAAATTCACACGATACGGGTGCAGTTGACCGTTTTCTTTCCGTTGAATCAATACATTTTTGCAATTGGCATTGGCAGTAAAACCTCCTGTCCGTCCGATAGCTTCCAGTAGCGTGATTGGGTGAACGGCAGACACGCAGGATGGGTGACTGACCTCTCCCAATATGGTCACTACGGCAGATTTGATTTGCACCTGTACAATAGGTTCTTTGACTTGCTGTTTGACATACCTTGTCAGCATGGCAGCCAACGAATCTTCCGTCATTCCTCCTACATGAATATCCCCGTAAACGGGCATTGCAATGGTGCTGTCCTCCCGTACCAAATAGTCCGTTCCGGCACTGTTAAAAGGCGCTACCGCTGCAGGATTAGTGGCACTGAACGCAATCTGCAATATATCTCCGGGCTCAATCACATATTGAGGAATACGGGGCAAATTGGTAGTGGAAATATTACTGTTAAAAAGCGTCATCTGACGAGGTGAAGAACACCCCGTCAGAATCAGTATAACAAATAGCAAACAAATTGCGTTATTTCGCATAGATTATCGTATTCTGCTGCCTCTCAGATCATACAATTTGCCCTCGCGAACAATGTAGATATGACCCTGATGCATTATTTTCTGCACTTTCATTGCCGGCATCGAAGCCATAATTTCTTCCAAACCGGTCAGTGATACGAAATGACCCGTACCGTTTACAATCTGATATTTGGTAAAGGATTCTCCGACATACTTGATCAGGCGTCCTTCTACGAAGATGCGGTCGCCTACCAGCGCTGCTGCCTCAAAGGTGCAACGATATGCGGATAAATCGTAGCGTTTGCCGTCGGTTGGCGGTACATCGTCCATGAAGAATGACTCGTTCTTGTATTTAGTGTTATAGTCACCGTTCGAATCAATCTTGGTCAAATAGCCGTATATTGTATATGTGGCACTGGTGTCACTTGTTCCCGTAGCGGCAGCCATGTGCAGCCCTTTGGCAATCTCGATGGCTTGTGCTACCGTGATATAATCACCGGGAGCCGGCTCTATTTTAACATCACGCTTCATGTCTTCACCGCCCTCTATTATCTCAACGGTACCGTTCTTTATCTCGGCGATATGTTTGCCGGATTTATCCACATAGTGTTGCAAATAACCGCAAAGTTTTACTTTTGAACCTGCAGTTACCTGCTTGTCGGATAAACGGCCGTAGTACGATTCAATGACTTTTTTGCCGTTTGCTGCATCGTCCATCCAGAATGTCTGTTCCAATCCTGATGGGGCTTCCACATTGTTGGCATAACCTGTTACACATACTTGGATAGGAGAAGTTTGTCCTTCTGCTACTACATTGATGGCATAGTCGTATGCCTGAGCGCAAGTGATTTCTTGACCTTCTTCAGGAACGAATGGCATATCGTCCACTAATTTGAAGCTTTCTACATCGGGAGTGCCCCAATTCTTCCAACCCGGGATGATATAGGTAGTGTCCAATTTATAGGTAACATCATCAGTGGAAAATGTCGATGTTATACTATATTTGATATACGACCCGCTTTCCTCGATGTATTTAATATCCAATGAACCGGAGATTGGTTGATCGGGCGTGCCGTTGATGTAACTCTCGCTTGCGCGCAAGGTATATGAACCTTTGATACCCTTTTCGTTAGCGGACAGGATAACCATGTGTACTGCATTCTCGCTATCCTCTTCACTCTCTTTGGACAATATGATTTCATAGAAATATTTATTGTCTTTCATTTCTCCTGCAATGGCACCTACGGCATATTTGAAAATGCTGTTGGCTTTTATTACGGATGTTTTACCCAACATTTCTACAAAGTAGCCGCCATTGATTTCATTAATGGGACTTTTACCGCTTTCTTTATAGGAAATGATGCTTTGTGCGAAAACTTTAATAGTGTCGCCTAATTCAAATGGTATATCATCTATTGTTTTGATTTCAGCACCATTCAAACCTGCAATTTTATATCCTTTTATAGAATCTGTAGGGTTGTCTATGTCCGTCAACCATGCTATAGTGTTACCATACGAACCCGGATCTGATGGTGCGGTTGCTACTACACCTTTGATGTAACAGGGTTTTTCGTTGCCGGCAGCGATACGCGCAAGCGCTTCCGTCACGGAAATAGTATCGTAAGTGATAACAATGGGACCCGTTCCTTGCTCTGCCTTATACAGAGAGATGGTTTTTTGGTTGGCGTACGATGAGGATTTGTAATAGCGGAAACGCTGTTGGTTGGATGCTTTATTAAAACGAAGCACGGATGTGTTGGAGGTCATTAAAAGGTCTGAACCTTGGAATGAAATTGTATTTAACATTGCAGATTGATCAAATACTAACGCATTTTCACCGGATTTGCCACCTATATATTGCAGTTTGTTCTGCACAAATACCGAATACCCACCACTCATTTTCTCAATGGTTACAAGGTATTTGTCCAATGTGTCTGCTGTAATGACGCCATTGGAAGTTGCTACTGGTACACGGCCGTTCACTTCATCTTTGCCATTAAAAATCATTGCCAATGTTGCAGTCGAATCATAAGCAATTAAATACTGACCGCTCCAATCTTCCGGAGCAGAAGTTACCTTCGTAAAGGTGTTAGCACTCATGGTAAGAGCGGCAGCCATCACCGCAATCATCATAAAAACTCTTTTCATAAAATCGAAATGTTTTAAAAATTTATTACACTCATTGGGATACTATCCCCTAATCGGACTGCAAAGGTACATAAAAATTTGCACATATCAAAATATTTTCGTAACTTTGCGCAAAATTTTACGGAATATGGCTAAAATTCTTATTATTGATGACGAACGGGCCATTCGTAATTCCTTCAAAGACATCTTGGAATTTGAGGGATACGAGGTCTTAACTGCTGAAGATGGCATCAAGGGTATCGAGATGGCAAACAAGCACGCTGTGGATTTGGTTTATACCGATATCAAAATGCCCGGCAAGGACGGTATGGAGGTCTTGGAAGCCCTGCGCGGTACTTGCGCCGTTGTTATGATTAGCGGACACGGCAATATCGAGACCGCTGTTGATGCTATCAAAAAGGGTGCTTTTGATTTTATCGAAAAGCCCTTAGACCTCAATCGCCTGCTCGTTACTACCAAGAACGCCCTGTCGCACGAACAGCTCAAAGAGCAGGTGCAAACCAAGAGCGAAGAAATCACTTCGTTGCGCAAAAAGGTGGCGAACAAGTACCAAATGATAGGAATGTCTGCCGCTATCGCGCGCGTAAGCGAGATCATAAAAAAGGTGGCTCCTACCGAGGCACGCGTCCTCATCACCGGTCCTAACGGCACAGGCAAGGAAGTTGTGGCGCACCTCATTCACCAGGCATCCAACCGTGCGGATAAACCTATAGTGGAAGTCAACTGTGCAGCCATCCCTGCCGAACTTATCGAGTCCGAATTGTTCGGACATGTCAAGGGCTCGTTTACCGGGGCAATCAAGGACCATGCCGGCAAGTTTGAACAGGCGGACGGAGGAACGCTTTTTCTCGATGAAATCGGGGATATGTCGCTCGAAGCGCAAGCCAAAGTGCTACGCGCATTGCAGGAAAGCACCATCACGCGTGTCGGTTCCGACCACCCCATCAAAGTCAATGTGCGCATCATCGCCGCTACCAACAAGGATCTGCCCAAAGAAGTCGAGGCGGGGCGTTTCCGTCCGGACCTCTTTCACCGGCTCAATGTCATTCCTATCCATGTGCCGCCTTTGTCCGAACGGTTGGACGACATACCTGCCTTGGTGGCATATTTCAACGAACAGATTTGCGCTGAACAGGGTATCAAAACGCGGCAATTCACCCCGGCTGCTCTGGAGGCATTACAGCAACGCGAGTGGAACGGCAATATACGCGAACTGCGCAATGTGGTAGAACGGCTTATCATCTTGGCAGGCGCTTCCATTACCGAGAAAGATATACATGATTTTACATAGTCTTTCCATACTGAATTATAAGAACATTCGCGAGGCAGAACTGACTTTTTCGGACAACCTCAATTGTTTTGTGGGACTCAACGGACAAGGCAAAACCAATCTTTTGGATGCCATCTACCTTCTGTCCTTCACCAAGTCTGCTTTCAATAGCATTGATGGGCAAAACATCACGCACGGTGAGGACATTGCGTTGGTAAGAGGCATCTATCTGCCCGACGATACTACCGTTCCTCAGGAGGAAACAATGGTTTCTTGCGGACTTAAAAAAGGTGTCAAAAAGCAGTTCCGGCTCAATCAAACCGACTACAAGCGGCTGATTGACCACATCGGGCTTATACCTCTCGTGATGGTCAGCCCCGAAGACAGTGAACTGATAGCCGAAGGTAGCGATGAACGCAGGCGTTTTCTCAATGTTGTTATTGCACAGCAGGATAGGGTGTATTTGGACAATCTGACTACTTATAATGCCCTGCTCAAACAGCGAAACGCCTTGCTCAAGCAGTATGCCGATGCCTCTGATATACCTTGGGATTTGTTCGAAGTTCTGGAGATGCAGATGGTTCCTTTAGCGGAGTATATATATCAAAAAAGGACTGAATTCATCGGACTTTTCATTCCTATCTTCCAATCTGTCTATGACGATATTTCCGGCGGTAACGAGTCTGTCTCTCTGCGGTATATCTCCCAGTTGCAAGATAGAGATCTGACACAGGCGTACCTCAATACGCGTGCCCGGGACTTGATTTTGGGGTGGACTTCACAGGGGGTACACAAGGATGAGTTGGAAATGCTGTTGGACGGTTATCCGCTCAAGCGCGTAGGCAGTCAGGGACAGCAAAAAACCTATCTGCTCGCCATGAAACTCGCCCAGGCACTTTATCTGTCTCTCTCTCCCGATTTACCGATTCCCCGATTCCCCGATTTACCATCCACTCCCATTCTCCTCTTGGACGATATATTTGACAAACTGGATACCGAGCGCGTAGAGCGTATCATTCGCTTGGTGCAATCCGACCGTTTCGGACAGATCTTTATTACCGATACCGACCGTCAGCACCTGACGCAGTTGTTAGGTAATACCGATGCTAAAATATTTTATGTAGAGAAAGGAACTATACAATGAACAAAACGCTTAGATTCTTATTCTGTTTTTTCGTAATTATACCCGTCATGGGTATATCTGCCGCTGTTAAGGACCGTCAACCTTCTCCTCGTTTTCAGGGAGCATGGATAGCCAGTGTCGCTAATATCGATTGGCCTACTGCCGCTGCCGTCGGTAACGATTCATTGCAACGGCAGCAGATGATTTTTCTGCTCGATTCTCTCCATTCCATCGGCATAAATGCCATTATATTCCAGGTTCGTCCCACCTCGGATGCTCTCTATTGTAGTGAACTCGAACCGTGGTCACATTGGCTGACCGGATGTCAGGGCAGCTCTGCCCACTACGATCCGTTGGAGTTTGTTGTCAAGCAGGCGCATCTGCGCAATATGGAGGTACACGCTTGGCTCAATCCTTATCGGGTCAATTTGGCGGCTACGGATATCAGCACATTGACTCACAATCATCCGCTTCGCCTGCATCCCGATTGGTTCTGGAAATATGGCAAGCAGTGGTACTTCAACCCCGCTTTGCCGCAAACGCGCGACTGGATATGTATGGTGGTGCAGGATATAGTTGCACGATACGATATAGATGCCATTCACATGGACGACTATTTTTATCCGTATCCTATCGCCGGACAAACCCTGCCCGATGCAGCGGATTTTCAGCGCGATTCCCGTGGATTCACCGACATAAAGGACTGGCGTCGGGATAATGTCAATCTCACCGTCAAAGCCATTGCTTCCACCATTCGCGCCACCAAACCGTCCGTGCAATTCGGTATCTCGCCGTTTGGGGTGTACAAGGATGGCAAGGGACTGACCAATTACCACGACCTCTATGCCGATGTCATCTATTGGATAGAACAGGGGTGGGTGGACTATATCGTTCCGCAACTTTATTGGCACATAGGCAATGCTTCTGCCGATTATGCCGTTCTTGCGCAATGGTGGGCTACTGCCGTGCAAAAAGCCGCTCCTGCCGACCACCCCTGCCAACTCTATATCGGACTTTCTCCCTACCGTTTGGGAGGAAAAAACGAAGCCGATGCGTGGAAAAACGGTAACGAGATTGCGCGACAATTGCGGATGAATAGAACGATTTCCGGCATTGACGGAGAGTGTTTCTACTCTACACGCCCTCTTCTGCGCAACCCCTTGCATGTGTGTGACAGCATAAAGAGTTTCAATCATGAATAAGCTTCTCTTTCTTCTCTTGCTCCTGCCGCAAGTGTGGGACTTTGGTGGAGATACCCTGCCGGGTATGCAGAATATGCTTTCCGTCAAGGAAATCAATTCGTGGTTTCCGCATCATCCGGACGGCACCATGTCCGCCAATCTGTTGTCCTTCACGGCTTCCGACTCGGTCAATCTCGCTTACTATACCCACAATGCCCATAATCACCGCTTGCGCACAGTCAATCCTTTACTCACTCATACCGATGAAAAGAAGGGTTTTGACGCGTTTGGAAATCTTTATCGTGGTTTTATTTATTCCAATGCCAATACCGATCCCGAGGTGTATATAGAGCAGTATTTTGGGCAAGGTGATACCGTTGCTTATTATGTCATGTCTAACGGTCGTCCCGAGACTTACCGTTTCCAGTTGGCAGATAGTTCGTATTATGCCACTTTGCCGTACTCCGGCAATAAACTGGTGCAGCGTTTGCAGTTCATCTGCCCCAAAGACGGACGCTATCGCTTAGTCGGATTGGATGAAAAACTGGTGGTCGGACGCATTATCCGTTATCCGTTGCAGCATCCTTTGTCGAGAAAGGAAGTATGTGCCCTCAATCGTATGGCGCATCGTCCCTTACGCTATCATGTTGAGCGCACACCCTATCGGTTTGATTTTCCCGATACCCTCTCTCTCAACTCTAAACTCTCCTCTCTCAACTATCAGGATACCGTTTGGGTACGCACTTCTATTGCAGAGGCGTTGTATCGGGTGCGGTGCATGAATAGACAGCCCGGACAGCGGGTCACTATCATGATTCCTCCCGGCAATTACGAAGAGATGCTGCGGATTGATATTCCCGACATTACGCTCAAAAATGCCTCTCCTCATCCCTCTATCGCCATTCTCAATGGCGGTGTGGACATCGATTCCGATGCCGTGCGCATTACCGGTTATTATGGCGGTGGATACAACTATTATTCGATGAATACGGCACAAGTGTACGACCCGCGCACCCTCAAGGCGAGCCGCCGCCACCGTCAGGTCAGTTGTGTCAACAAGGGCGGGTCCGAACAGAACTATTGGAATGCCGTCACCTTGGTGCGCTCTACGGGTTTTCAAGCAGAGGATATCATTTTTGAGAATTCGTTCAATCAGTATGTTTCTCACAAGGAATTAACCGATATTGTCGTTCCCCAATCTACCAAGCCCGAGCGCCCGCGTGTGTATGGTTCTACTGAGGTGCAGAATAAGGTCTATCGCGAGCGTGCCGCAGCGTTGGCTTTTACGGACTCCACTTCGGGGCACCTCGTTAATTGCCGCGTTATCTCGCGCCAGGATGCCCTCTTCGGTGGCAGAGGTGCGGTGGTACGAATAGACAGAGGTGTACTCATGGGGTCGGTGGACTATATCTTCGGAGACATGCACCTTGTCTGTGTCGGCACGGACTTGGTGCTGCTTACCTCGTCCGACCATGATGACCGGACTTATATTACTGCTTCGCGCACGCCCGTTGATGCACGGGGAATGTTCTTTGTGCGGTGCCATATCCGCAGCGCTGTTCCTTTGGTGGAAATGGCATCTCCTGTCCCTGCCAATCCCGGCTATCTCGGACGCCCTTGGGCACGCAGCGGAGAGGCGGTTTTTATTCAAACCGTTATTGATACTCTGCCTGACGGCACATCGCTCATCGTTCCCGAGTTGTGGCACGACGGACTGATTGGTGTGGCAGACTATCCGCGCTGCCGGGTGACTACAGAGCAAGAAATTGACATCTCGACTTGGCAAAACGCAAAATAATTTGCATAGTTGCAAATATTTTTGTAACTTTGCACTCGATTAACGATTCACCGATTTACCAATTAACCAAAATTAACAATACAACAATGATCTATTCTAAAGAGGTACAGAATATGTGCCAAGTAGCCAAGGGTCCTCATCATGGACCGGCTCCAATTCCCGAAGAGGGTAAATGGGTCAAAGCCAAAGAGATTAGTGATATCTCGGGTATGACTCATGGTATTGGTTGGTGCGCTCCTCAACAGGGTGCGTGCAAACTGAGTTTGAATGTCAAAGATGGCGTTATCGAAGAAGCATTGGTCGAGACCATCGGTTGCTCGGGTATGACCCATAGTGCTGCTATGGCTGCCGAGATTTTGCCGGGCAAGACTATCCTTGAGGCGCTGAATACCGACCTTGTTTGCGATGCTATCAACACCGCTATGCGTGAGCTCTTCCTCCAAATCGTTTATGGTCGTACACAGTCTGCTTTCTCCGAGGGCGGTCTGACCATCGGTGCAGGACTTGAGGACCTCGGTAAAGGACTTGTTTCGCAGGTGGGTACACTCTATTCCACCAAACTCAAAGGTCCGCGTTATTTGCAATTGACCGAAGGATATATCACTCGCGAATTCCTCGATGAAGACGGCGAAATTTGCGGATATGAATATGTTCACATGGGCAAATTCATGGATGCTATTAAGAAAGGTATGGACGCTAATGAAGCCCTCAAGAGCGTAACCGGTACATACGGTCGTACCACCAAAGAGCAGGGTGCTGTTAAATCCATTGACCCAAGAAAGGAGTAATTATGATTCGTCCCGTACAATTTGAGTCGCAAGACCGCCGCGAGAAACAGATTCTCGCCGCTTTAAATGCCAACGGCATCGCTTCTATCGAAGAAGCCAATCAAATATGCGAGCAATATGGTTTAGACCCATACATGACTTGCGAAGAGACCCAACGCATCTGCTTTGAGAATGCTAAATGGGCGTATGTTGTAGGTAGCGCTATCGCTATCAAGAAAGGTTGCAAGAACGCTGCCGATGCAGCCGAAGCCATCGGTATCGGTTTGCAGGCATTCTGCATCCCCGGCTCTGTGGCTGACGACCGCAAGGTGGGTATCGGACACGGTAACCTCGCTGCCCGTCTGCTCCGTGAAGAGACCGAGTGCTTCGCTTTCTTGGCTGGTCACGAGAGTTTTGCCGCTGCCGAAGGTGCTATCAAGATTGCCGAAATGGCAAACAAAGTGCGCCAAAAACCTCTCCGTATCATCCTTGACGGTCTGGGAAAAGATGCTGCTATGATTATTAGCCGTATCAATGGCTTCACTTATGTGCAAACCGAGTTTGACTACTTTACAGGCGAACTCAAAGAGGTTCGTCGCAAGGCATACTCCAATGGTCCCCGTGCCAAAGTCAACTGCTATGGTGCAGACGATGTGCGCGAAGGTGTGGCTATCCTGTGGCATGAGAATGTGGATGTTTCCATTACAGGTAACTCTACCAACCCCACGCGCTTCCAGCACCCCGTTGCAGGTACCTACAAGAAGGAGCGTATCCTTGCAGGCAAACCGTATTTCAGCGTTGCCTCAGGTGGCGGTACAGGTCGTACTTTGCATCCCGATAACATGGCTGCCGGACCTGCTTCGTATGGTATGACCGACACCATGGGTCGTATGCACAGCGATGCTCAGTTCGCAGGTTCGTCTTCTGTTCCTGCACATGTTGAGATGATGGGCTTCCTCGGTATAGGTAACAACCCGATGGTCGGTTGCACCGTCGCTTGCGCAGTTAATGTAGCACTTGCTTTGAATAAGTAAGATATTTCGTTTTGTCAATACAGATAACCCCTGATTCTACTAAGGATTGGGGGTTGTTTGTGTTATATTTAGCACTTTTTTTGCATTTTTTTGCTAAAAAATTTGGTTGTTTGCAAAAAAAGCAGTACCTTTGCAGTGTAAAGTAGAAAGATTACTTAAAAATAAATGAATAAAATATTAGGTAATATTGCTTCAATTATGTCGGGTTGCTTCCTTTCAGAGGGGGCAGACGGCAACCTGCTATACCTGAAAGTGCGTGATTTTACGGGCAATTACATCCATCAGGGGGATTTACGACCGTCTGTTTTTGCTTCCGAGAAAACGGAGCGTTTTTTGTTGAAGGATGAGGACTTGCTGTTTGCAGCAAAAGGTAATGCCAATTTTTGCTATTGCTATAAAGAATCAGTAGGGCGTGCTGTTGCTTCCAATGCTTTTTTTGTGATTCGGGTGCAGGATAAAACAGTGCTGCCGGAATATGTGTGCTGCTATATGAATCAGCCAACTATATTAAACAGTTTACGCATTCAGGCGCGCGGGACAGGCATTCAATTGATTGGGAAAGATGTGTTAGAAAAATTGCTTATACCTATTCCTCCTATGGAAGTGCAGCAACGAATATGTGAATATGATAAATTGCGTCGCAAGGAAACGGAGTTGCTGGAACAGATAGCGCAGAAAAAGCAAGATATATCCGGCTTGCAATTAATGAACATGATAAATATGTATGAATATGGAAAATAAAACAACCCAAGAAGACATTAACCGTATTGTATGGAAAGCGTGCGATACGTTTCGCGGCATGATAGATCCGAGTCAGTATAAGGATTATATTTTGACCATGCTGTTTTTGAAATACGTGAGTGATGTGTATCGTTCTAAATACGCGGAGCATTTGAAACGCTATAATGGTGATAAGGAACGTGCGGCTCGTGCGATGCGTCATGAGCGTTTCCTAGTGCCAGAAGAAAGTTCATTCGGTTTCTTGTATGAGCATCGTAATGATAGCAACATAGGCGAATTGATCAATATCGCTCTTGCCAACTTGGAAGAAGCCAACCGCGAGAAAATGAGTAGTGAAGACGGTAGTGGTATATTCCGCAATATAGATTTCAACAGCAGCAATTTGGGCGATACCAAGGATAAGAACGCACGGTTGAAGAACTTGTTACAGGATTTTAACGACCCGAAGATGAATTTCACTTCCGAGAATCTGGACAACAACGACATTATCGGCGATGCGTATATGTTCCTTGTGTCCAGTTTTGCCAGTGCCTCGGGAAAGAAAGCTGGCGAATTCTTTACGCCGGCAGAGGTGTCCACTTTGTTGGCTCGATTGACCAAGAGCCGTCCGGGCGCACGTATTTGTGACCCCACTTGCGGGTCGGGTTCGTTGCTGATTAAGGCAGGCAAAGAGGTTGGCGGTAATAATTTTTCGTTGTACGGTCAGGAGTTGAACGGCAGTACATGGGCGTTGGCGATGATGAACATGTTTCTGCATGGTTTTGACAGTGCCACTATCCGCTGGGGGGACACCTTGCGTAATCCCAAACTGAAGGAAGAAGACCACTTGATGAAGTTTGATACGGTGGTTGCCAATCCTCCGTTTAGTTTAGATAAATGGGGTGCGGACGAAGCCGAGACGGATATTTATAATCGTTTTTGGCGTGGTGTTCCGCCCAAGAGCAAAGGCGACTGGGCGTTTATCAGTCACATGCTGGAAGTGGCACAGGAGGGCAGCGGTAAAGTGGGCGTAGTCATTCCTCATGGAGTGCTGTTTAGGGGTGCCAGCGAAGGGCGTATCCGTCGCCACACTATTGAGCAAGAGAACTTGCTGGAAGCGGTTATCGGTTTGCCGTCCAATCTATTCTACGGCACGGGTATTCCTGCTGCGATTGCTATTTTCAACAAAGGCAAACAGACAACCGATGTGTTGTTTGTGGATGCCAGCCGTGAGTTTGAGAACGGCAAGAACCAGAACCGCTTGCGGGACAAGGATATAGAGCATATTGTATCCACCTACCGTCGTTTTGCCGAAGGTGAATTGCGTGCAGGAGTGGTGGAAGATAAATATGCCTACGTGGCTACGCGAGACGAGATAGCCGCCAATGATTATAACCTGAATATCCCGCGTTATGTAGATACCTTTGAGGAAGAAAAACCGATAGATATTCCTGCCGTTCAAGCAGAGATAGACCAATTGGAAAAAGAGTTGGCGGAGGTACAAGGTAAGATGAAAGAGTATTTGAAAGATCTAGGATATTGATAATATTGTATAACCATTTATAATTATGACTGAATTAGAACAATTGTATCAGGAGTGGCGTGCTTTGCAACCCATGAAGGAGGAGTACCAACAGCGTTTGAACCAAAAGTTCATGTTGGATTTCAACTACAATTCCAATCATTTGGAGGGGAATACGCTGACATACGGTCAGACGGAGTTGTTGTTGCTGTTTGACAAGACGGACGGCAATGCCCCGATGCGTGATTATGAGGAGATGAAGGCGCACCAAGTAGCACTAACCATGGTGCAGACGGCAGCCCAAGAGAAAGAGCAGCGTCCTTTGACGGAGACTTTTATTCGTGAATTGCACCAAGTTATGTTGCGTGAAGATTACGTAAAATATGATGTTCGCGATGGCAGACAGGTGTCTTATACTATTCATGCAGGTATTTACAAGACTCGTCCCAATTCGGTCATGACAGTTACGGGGGAGCGTTTTGAATATGCCTCGGAGAATGAAACACCGGCATTGATGACGGACTTGGTAGATTGGTACAATAAAGAGGAGCAGAAGGGAGAAATGTCTCCTATCCAGTTGGCGACTTTATTCCACTACCGCTATATCCGTATTCACCCCTTTGAGGACGGTAACGGTCGTATTTCACGCTTGCTGGTCAATTATATTTTGGCTCGGCACGGCTATCCGATGATTGTTGTGCAGACCAAAGATAAGACAACTTATTTGAATGCCCTCAATAAGTGTGATGTGCAAGTTGGTTCTCTTCCGTCGGTAGGTGCTCAAGCCGGTTTGGAACAGATTACGCCGTTTGTGGAGTATATGGAAAGTTGCTTAAAACGGGCATTGATATTGGGTATCAAAGCCGCCAAAGGCGAGAGCATAGAGGAAGATGACGATTTTGAGAAGCGTGTCGCTCTGCTTGCTAACGAAGCCAAGATGAA
>JAKSNK010000023.1 GCA_024399835.1 Paludibacteraceae bacterium | reverse complement strand
TTATGCCAAAAAATTTGGTCATATCAAAAATTTGTTGTACCTTTGCAGTCGCTTTCGTGAGGAAGACAGATTTCTTCCGACGAGGCGGGGTAGCTCAGCTGGTTAGAGCGCATGATTCATAATCATGAGGTCCCCGGTTCAATCCCGGGCCCCGCTACAAGATAATAAAAAGGAGTTGACAACAGTCACTCCTTATTTTTTTTTGAGGTCTTTTCGTGGTCTTTTTGAGTAAGCAAATAGTCGAGGGTTGGCAGACACTTGACCGACACTTTCTGTCCCCTCCTCTGCCCACCCTAAACTCTAAACTGTAGGCAGCAGGGCTGCCGCCCTCAAAACTAATTTGGTCATGACCATTTCATTTTTCCAACAAATTACTATTTTTAATAAATTAGAGGTAAAAATGCGTTCTGCACTTTTACCCCTAATCCTATACTCATCCTATACTCATCGTATACTCATAGGTCGCTGACCTCAAAACTGACGATTTGTAAGATTTATCTCATCACTCCACCGAGGGCGTTATACATTTTGCCATTTTGGGGCAAATTATACAATTTTATTGTTTCCTTACTGAAACACATATGAGTTTATCTGTTCACTTGATATTTTTAACTACCCTTATTGCATACTGATAATTTCTATTTTCTGCTTTGACACTAATTGTTGAGTTATAATCAGACGTATAGTCACTTAATGCGAATGCTACACAATAAGCGCTACTTTGCCCTTCGTGCGTAGAACTCCAATAACGTCCATTATAATTAATTCCCGCCATATCAGCATGATTAATTGTAGGAAGGAAAACTGCTCCTGCTTGTTCCAATATTGTCCATTCATTACTACTATATATATTCGCATCATAACTTGTAGCCGATCCTACAAATTTTAAACCTTCTACATAAATATTATCAGGTAATATCAGTAATCCATAATAAAAATCTTCATCATTTATTTGCAAACGAGCACGCGATTGCAGCGACTTAGCATGCGAACGCTCAAATAATAAATATTTCCATTCATCTGCAGAAAGAGTTCTCCATTGTTTTGTTTGATTGCCCCCATTGCTGATAGCGTTATAATAGCCCCAATCTGAATTTACATAATTACCAGTCAAATCTAGTTCTCCAAAAGATGATTGACTCTGTCTTGGACCATAATCGTAACGTTGACCATCTATGTCTGTTGGTTTATATTTTGGGGCATAACAGTTCCATCCACTTGTTGCCCAACAGAATGTATTCATCCAACCACTTTCAGGATTCGCATCATATTGATGAATGGCAAACCTCCAAGTACCAGATTGAGTAGTTCCAGTTGCACATGTATGTGTTCCTTTAGATGCATTAAATTCCAAATTACCCATTGAGAAATATACCTTTTGTGTAGCAGAGACAGAAAAAGCAGCCTGAATTGCACCATTGACAATAGACACTGGCCCTGATTCTGTACCAAATCCAATATGATATGCTTCTTTGCTTCCATTTTTTGCGATAGTAATTTCCGTATCGTCCGCCAATACAAAATAGACATAATTATCATCTTGAGTTACAGACTTAAACATGCTATCTCCGTCTGCACCATCTTGACCATCCTTGCCATCCGCACCATCTTTTCCTGCTGCTCCAGTAGCACCTGTGGCACCTTTGTCCCCCTTATCTCCTTTGGCTTTGCCCAATTGAGTCCAACTTGTGCCGTTATTGTAGGAGATATACCAATAGTCGTTCTCTATTTTGAGTTGTGGTGTGACGCCATCTGTTCCGTCCTCACCGTCTGTACCATCTGCGCCGTCTTTGCCGTTCTCACCATCTTGACCATCTTTGCCATCTTTTCCATCCTCGCCATCTTGACCATCTTTACCATTCTCACCTGTAACACGCAGTTTGTTACCACCGGCATCTAATAGCCACTCGCCGTTTAATGTCCAATAGTAAACATCTCCGTCTATGGCAACGCCAATTTGGGGTGTAATACCATCTTCTCCATCTTTGCCGTCCTTGCCATCTACACCATCTTTACCATCCTTGCCGTCTTTTCCATCGTTACCCTTGTAGATAGTAATAGACGGATTTTTAGCAAAAGTTATGGCGTAACCAATCACCTCCTCACCTTCTTTGATTTCAGCTACATTGGTCACATAGTCTCTCTCCTGCAACGCTTGAATAATCGTCTGCATAGAAGATATATTGGTATTCATCTGCATACATAGTTGCTCCAAATTGGTAACACGGGCATCAATATCCACCATCGGGGTCATCCAAAGCAGGTCTTTGTTGTTGCAACTCGCTAAGCAAACTACGGCTGCAAGATATAAAAAGAATCGTTTCATAATCGTATATTTTTAGAATTTAGAAATTAACTGCCACACCGGCACCATTGCCTGTATATTGTACATCGAGTTGGAGCATCTTATTGCCCTTTACATATAATGGAATACCCACTATCGTTAAGGCACCACCAAGAGGTGTAAGAATATACCCTGCTACTTCGGCAGCATGTGTTTTCTTGGAGAAGTCACGCACTTGGTTGTTGTACTCCTCTACCGAAATCAGTTCCAATCCTTTATCTGTTGCCAATTGCGAACTGGTGGTACAATTTGCCACAGGATTGGGCAAGAAGTTGGCATACATCAAACTGGCAAGACCTGCTGCCAAACAAGGCACACCAACTGCCAACGAGACCGTACCTGTCGTTTTCATGGCTTCACCAATAACTTGATTGGGGTCACTCGCACGCTGAGTAGCCGTACTATCTACAGCCACTACTTGTGCATTCATGCTCAAAGCCAAAGTGCCGAGCAAAAACAATGAAAGAAGTTTTCTGTTCATAATTAATTAGATTTTAGTTTTGCCTCCACAAATGGCAGGAGGCAGTTGCCGTTTTTTATACTTTTTTATCCGTTGTCTAACTATGCTAATCAGCCGAGGATGCGCTGAGGATAAGCCGAGGATAGGAACACAAAAAAGCGTGGGCTTTCGCTCGCTTCATTTGATTTTCTGAGGTCCTGAACTACCTTAAACACTTCAAATGTACGCACAAAAACTCACGCAACAGCGCGAGCGTGCAAAAACCGTACTTGAAGTGTTTTGATTTTTCATGAAATTGTTCAGGTTTCAGAAAATCAAGTTGGGCTTACAACGCTATATTTTATTATGTCTTTGCAGGGTCATGCCCTGCGGAAGGGGTTAATTTTCTTTTTTTACTCTTTTCTTTAATGTTTACATTATTTCAGTATTCGTGGCATATTTCCTTCCAATTTGTGAAATTAGTCCAATAGCATTTGTTTTCTCAACAAACTGATTAACCGACAAGTAAAAGCGATTAGATCCTGCTTCCATTCTAATTCCCCCGAATTCGGGGGTTTTAAAATCAGGATTATTCAATATCTCCCAAGTGCCTAAAAAACCGAATAAGATGAAAATCGTAGGCATAGTTTCTTCGTTATTTGCGCTTCACAACGCAAAAGTACAAAAAAAAATTCATATATGCAAATATTATTTAATTTTGAATTAAGAAATATGAGATAAAGATGGTAGTTTTTGAGCGCCACCATTTTGGGATTATTCAATAAGGTACTACTTCAAAGTGTCATTTTGGTGTCAGTTGGTAGATTTTTTTCGTTTCTTCTACTCTTTGTGGAGTATAGGGGATTTGAACCCTTTAGTTTATTGATTACATAGTAGGGACGCAACGCGGTGAGAAACACGATTCTCCTGCATACCCGACCGATATGGAACGCTCTACAACTGATTTAGAATAACCTCTTTGTCAATACCCATCTTGTCAAAAGCGAAAAGGCGTTTGCCCAAGTCCTTGAACGAAGCACCGAAATGGTAGAGGTTGTCGTCAATAATCAAAAAACGGTCGTGAAAACGGTTATTGTAGGATTTCAGAGTAATAGGACGATTAGGATACTGTGTGTCATGAGCAGCAAGAACAGCTCGCAAGTCACGCCCGACAGACTCCGTATAGACAGTAGCACTCACACCTTGCTGGCGTGCCTCCAAAATATCAAAAGTGCGTGCGTCGATATAATTGTCTATAAGAATAACCTCCTTTTTAGCACCGGCTATCAACTGCTCCACATAGATACGCGCGTCCAGCACCTGCCCCTCAACAAAGACACCCTCAATAGGTTTGACAGACCCGTCGTCAAGGCGATTAAGGAGTTCATCAAAACGATGTTCCATATTGGTTTGCCAAGTTTCGGTAGTTAATTGCTTACGCTCTACCATCTCCAAGCGTTGGAATAGACCGGCATTGGCAGCAATAAAACGGCGCATAGCAACAAACGCGCGAGAAATCTTGACACTCATTTGAGCAGCAATAGGGCTGCGTAACACACCACTCAACTGCGCCACACCCTCTTCCGTAAAGACATAGGGGAGGTATTTGATGTTCTGACCACGCTTGGTGACCAAGGACGCATTTTGCGACCTTGAACATGCAAGGTGCCCATTTTCGGAAGTGTCCAAAGTCGCATTTTGCGACCTTGTAAACTCAACCTCTTCCTTTGTAAGTTGAAAAACAAAATCTTCAGGGAATCTATCAGGGTTACGCTTGACTTGCTCATTGATGCGTTTTGTCTCTATACCATAGAACTTTGCCAAATCACTATCCAGCATTACCTGCATACCGCGTATGGTAAAAATGCGGTGTTGGATGTCTTCCTGTTCGGTTTCAACAAGGGCAGAAGTAATGCCTGCTGATGTAACTTTGTCGGTAGGTTTTGCCATATCACTGAATTTTGATGCAAAAATACAAACATTTTTTGATATATGCAAATATTATTTAATTTTGAATTAAGAAATATGAGATAAAGATGGTAGTTTTTGAGCGCCACCATTCGTTCTGCCTATACTGACCGTTGCTTGACCGTTCGTTAACCGTTCGAAGGCGATATTGATTATCAATTACATACAGAGTACAAACCGCTGCGCTGATGGATAACTCACAATTGTCCGGCTTCGACTAAATTGATGACCCGTTCGACAATCCTATCCTTATCCTTGCCATCATAGCCCTCCTTCAAATCGTTCTTGAACAACTTGGCAACAAACTGCCAAAAATCTGCACTTGCCTTGCCACGATACTGGCGTATCAGTTCGTAACTGGTTCGCTCTGACTCCCTATCCATCAGTTTCATCAACATTTGTCCCTGCGAGGCAGTCATATCACGAAAGTCCTTCTCGTATTTCTTAAACAATGCCTTCTCGTAACTCTTCCACCACTTTTTGCGGGCTTTCTTATCCGTTATCTGTGCCAGTTGAGTATCCGCGTATGCCATGTCCTTGCTAATCAGCCGTGCATACGGCAGACATTTCTTGACATCACGCACGGTTTTCCAATAAAAACGCTCCTGACGCTTATTCTTAAACTTCATTGGAGGATAGACATACACCTCATGCAAGAACGCCATGAAAATAGTGTCCTTGTTCGTGGTCTGCAAATAACACGAGTCCAATGTTCCCTGCGCCGATACGGCACTACAAAGCAGGATACATCCTATCAAAACAATATGTTTATATCTTCGCATTATCATTAGTGTACCACAGCCACCGGGTATTTTTTACGAATAGGTGCATGAGCGGGTGAAGTTATCTCCAACAACATCACATAGACCCCGATGGTCACATCCTCGCCCTGTTGGTCCGTTCCGTCCCACACCAATATGCCACTCATTCCCATAGGTCGGTTTTGGCAAAGGGTACGAATCAGCCGTCCATCCGAACTGTATATGTGCAAATGGGCGTGATAGGTATCGTCCGGACAAGTATAGACCAGTCGTACCTCATCCTCAAAACCGTCTCGCTGTAGGGTAATACTCTCACCCTCGCGATTAATCTCCACAGTCCCATCATTATTCTGTTGTATCAGAGGTTCGTCTTGTCTGTCGCCCTGAACAACAATATCATCCATATAGAGGTCCGTACCCCGCTGCGAACTGTTTTTAAACAGCAATGCCACATATCGGCTCTGCACCATATTGGCAAAGGCATCCCCCTCTATTTGTTCGTCCATATCCACTCCTTCCACCTGACTGAACAGGTTCCATTGTCCGCGTTCGTCCCGAGTCAGTCGGACTGCCACGGAGGCATTTGCATCCAACACCTGTTTGCGGTCGGCATTCTCAATCAGTTTAGTTACCTTGCCATCCTCCTGACGGCATAGCGTAATATTCCTGTTCGCTCCTCCCACCTGCACAAAATAACCGTTACCCTCCATACTGTCACTCTCCATAATATACATACGCAACAAATTGTATGCCGAACATGTGCCGTAAAAATGACACCAAAACGCCCACTCCGCGTCAATAGCGACCTCACAGGGGTGCCACAACATGCTCTCTGCCGCCCATGAGACATTGTTTTGCAATTGTTGATTACTATTGATAATCAGATTGTCCCAATCGCCCGACCAATTGTTTTCGGATAGATTGCGTGACGAAAAATCGTCCGTAAAAATTACACTTTGCACCAGCACCAATATGAATAGCAAACTCTTCATCAGTTATCCAGATGAAACCTAAACCGCATAGACCATTTGGGAGCACCGGGGTCGTCACGATGGGTTAATCGCCAAACGCTCATCAGGTCAGCAATACGCAATATATTGCCCAAACCGACCCCTATTTCCACATACGGAGTAGTGAGCGGCTGCATGTAACCAACCGGGAAAGCCAACCGCTCGGCATGCCGGTTGTTCAAACCGCCATACGCCATTTTAAACGACACTAATTCGCGCAAACGCAACACACGAATACCCGGAATAAGGTTAAACAGGCACCCCTGACCATTCCAATGCATTTGCAACTGCACATATTTATCCGCCGCAAACTGATAATTATGCATCAGAGTAAACCGATTCGGGTCATAAGCATACGACTGGTTTCCCTCAAACACATGCAACAACGGATAGGGAACACGCCCCAAAACGATTCCACCCTCCAACAGATAATCCAATTCGCCGCCTGCCCCTAAAGGAAGGTGGTGCCGCAGCATCAGATTCAAATTGCCATACACATCATAGTGAGACATCCCATCCAACTGATAACTGCCAATCTCGCCGCCTATATACAGTACGGGAAGATGATTATAGGCGTGCATGCGGTGGCAATAATAATCGACCTTTTTCTCCTGCCAACTTAGTCGGAAGACTGCCCCTAATTTGGCATACAGGAACGATGGTTGGGCAGCATAATCATGGGTGGGTTCGCCATATCCCAATCGACCTACGGACAGTCGCAAGCGAGTCTCCAACCGGTCCGTCCAATCGCTCTCTAACTGTATGCGTCCCTCGCGCTGACGAGCCATTGAATTATAAGTATGATTACCTTGGTAGAAACATTTCATCATGGCTGTCGTAATCCCCATTTGAGGCGACCAAACAGCATTCTCCCATTTCATTCGGTCAAAATCCGAGACATCGGAATAGATATACTCGTCCGCATAGCGGAACTGCAACATATTTCTGCGTTGTGTGGGCAAGTTCCACCAAACGGTTCCCATTCCTTTCCATGCCTTATCTCCTACGCCGTACGCCACATACCCCTCTAAACAGACATTCTTCCACAACGACGGCGCCGTACGGATAGGAATACCCAAACGGACCGTTTCCTGCGGATTGATATGAATGATTTCACTCACATTGCCAATCTCTATTTTGCCTCCGGTGGGAATATAGGCATTCTGTATCACATAAGCAAAGAACTTAGCCGTGCGTATCAACGGAGTCGATTGCAACTGTTCCAATGCCTGTGTAAAAGTATCTGCCGGCAATGCCAGCCCCGACGGAGCAACTGCCGTTGGCGAAAAACGCTTGCGGTTGAGCAACCAAACAGTAGGAAAAAGGTGTGCCGTATCCGTTTTGACGGCAAAGTCCATCAGCAAACTGATGTTTTCGTCAATCAGTTGATGTGTCACGCTGTCGTATGTTTGACGAATATCCAGCCGATGCAGATAATTGGCATTGACCTGAGCAGGGACAACGGCTTGGACAGAGACTATTGCCGCCGAAGCGGAATCAATCCGCATTGTCCCGTTAAAAGTATTATAGTAGGGATTCTTTGTCTTAAAATGCACCTCATACACTTTGCAACGAGTGGCATTACTGTCCGTATATTCCGTCGAGTCGGATAAATAGTAAGTATAAAAATTATTGCCGTCTGCTGCCAAAGGACTTAAAAAAGAAGTGGAATAAACAGGAATACTATTTTTATAAAAATCAATGGGTCTATCCCATTCGCTGAGCAACATGGCATAGTCCGTTTCAGTAAGCATTGCTGCCTGTGCCTGCTGATGTCCGTCCTTCTCCTGAAAGCGATAAAGGGGCAACAGGTATGCAGAATCTTCCGTGGCAATCAATCCCTGCTGCAAACTGCGCCAAATATGCCGGTTGAGGTGTTTGGCTTGTATGTTGCTCAGATACAATTCCGTCTCGGCACCGGTACGCTCATCTGCCGGCACATCGTTCATATTGCGTGCCTGTCGCACACGCGCCATGAGGGCTAACGCAGGGTTTTTACCGGGCGTTACAAAAATATCTGCCAATTGGGTATCTTTCTCTTTCAACCCGATGTCCGTTCCTGCCGACTGCCCGGGTTCGAGCCATAGATGTTCGGTATGATAACCAATACCCGATACAGTAATGCGACTTCGCTTCTTAAGTTGCGTACGAAGCAGGAAATATCCCTCATCATTGGTCGCAGTACCAATGTCCGTGCCCGAGATATAAACGGATATATTCGGCAACGGCTCACCACTATGACTATCATACACTTGCCCTACCAACATGGAGGTTTGGCATAGTCCGATAGCAGGTATCAGGCAACCAATCAAAGTCAATATGAACAATCGTCTTTTCACTCTTTATTCGCCGGATGGTATTGCAATATGGCATTCCGCAAATCGTGTATATCGACATGCGTATAAATCTCAGTTGTCGTAATATCTTCGTGTCCCAATAATTGCTGAATAATTCTCAAATCGACACCGTTCTGCAGCAAGTGGGTGGCAAAAGAGTGGCGCAAGGTATGAGGAGAAATGGTTTTATTGATTCCTGCCGCTACTGCCAAACGACGAATAATCGTAAAAATCATCGCACGGGTCAGTTGATGTCCCCTACAGTTAAGAAAAGCATAGTCCGCCTGTCCCGACTGAATAGGCAGGTGGCTGCGGTCCTCCAGCCAAAAACCGAACCACTTGTCCGCCTCGTCGGAAATAGGCACCAATCGTTCTTTGCTTCCCTTGCCGTGAATGAGCATATATTGCTCCTTACGGTAAATATCGCTGAGTTTCAAGTCCACCAGTTCGCTCACGCGCAGTCCGCTGCCATAGAGCATTTCGATGATGGCACGATTACGATGTCCCTCGTTGGTACTCAAATCTATTGCTTGTACCAGCCGGTCCACCTCCTCCACCGTCAGCGTCTGTGGCAAACGCATCTCCTTGCGAGGCATCTCAATCAATTCGCTCGGATCATCATCCCGAACACGATGATATAGCAAAAAACGGTAAAACGAATGCACACCACTCAAAATACGACTTTGACTGCGTGCCGAACAATCACCCTTGAATTGATTATAAACAAATGCCTGCAAGTCTTCGTAAGTCGCATCCTCTACACCATGCGTGATACCATTGGCAGGGTCCGAAAAAAAGGCAACCAACTTCTGCAAATCCTGCTCATACGCCTCAATGGAATGCACACTCAGATGGCGTTCCAACTTGAGGTAAATATGGTATTCCTGCAATAAGTTCGTCATGAATGTACTTCGTTAGAATGAATATGTCGCGATGGATAATATGCCGCTACAAAACCGATTGCCAAAACCGCCACCAGCACCATCACTATATCCCACAACGCCACATGCACGGGATATGCTGATAGTACATACTGGCTGCCGTCTCCCAATTTGACAAGACCAAAATGCTCCTGCAACAGGCATACCGCCACGCCTAACAATGTACCTAACAATGCCCCTAAAGAAGATATCAGCCATCCCTCCAATAGGAAAATATGCTGAATCAGCGAATTATCGGCTCCCAAATCGTGCAACACTTTGATATCATTCTTTTTATCCAGAATCAGCATGGTAAGCGAACCTATCACATTAAACGAGGCAATCAGCAGTATGAACACCATCAATAGCGCCGTAAGCCATTTTTCTATCTTCAATATACGGAAAAAATCTGCTTGCTGCTCATAACGGTCTTGGACAACAAAACCGTCGCCCAACAAGCGTTGT
The DNA here is from genome assembly GCA_024399835.1 of Paludibacteraceae bacterium. GTDB lineage: Bacteria > Bacteroidota > Bacteroidia > Bacteroidales > Paludibacteraceae > Colicola. Next base: position 18,400 of record JAKSNK010000023.1, on the reverse strand, counting down.
ATGTCCTTTTTTATTCTTCGGAAATCCTTGCCTTGCCCATCTATTTTGAGAGCAATGGAAGTAACCGTATGCTCATCATAATCGAACATCTGTCGCGCCAAAGGCAATGCCACCAGCATCACTCTGTCATCATACTGCACTTGATCTACCTCAAATATGCCTGCCATATAACAGGTGTTCCTATTGAAACTGTTCTCCGGACGAAGCATATTGACATGCTGCGTGCGTTTAGGCGCATACAGATGCAACGGAGATACGAAATGAGTACCCACGCCCAACAGATTGCTTAATCCGACCCCCATTACCGTACAATAATAATCTCCCTCTCGCACGGCATACTTGCCGTCCACTATAATTGAATCGATATGTGTCAATTGCTCAAATTGGGCATCTACACCTTTGATAACAGCCGGCAATTGGCGGTCGTTATACTCCACCAGCACCGTTCCCTCTACCTCTTCACTATACACCAGAATACGGTCCATGGACTGAAGAGAGGAAAACAGCGTGTCATCAGCATTAAAACATAACCCCTCCTTGGCTGTAATGCGCAAGTCGGGGTCAAATTGTGAGAACATGCCTTCTATCACCTTGCCGAAACCGTTCATCACGCTCAGCACACATATCATGGCGGCAGTAACCACCATTACGGCAGCAGCGCTGACACCGCTGACGATATTGATGGCATTGTGGCTTTTCTTACCCCACAAATATCTCCACGCTATTTTGAATCGGACATCCAAAACCGGATTGATTTTATATTGCTATTGTTGCAACAACTGGTCAATGCGTTCCAACTTGTCCAAAGTCTCGTCCAAGTGGAAATTTATTTCCGGTATGATACGCAATTGATGACGCTCTAAATTGCCCATTTCAAAGCGAATCTTACCTTTATCCTCCTCTATCTTCGCCATCGTGGCTGCGGCTTTTTCGTTGGGAAAGATACTGAGATAAATATGTGCAATGCTCAAATCCGGCGAAATACGCACTTCGCTCACGGATATCAGAGTACCCTGCAATGTGCGGGCATAACGGAGAAAAATATCACTCAAGTCCTTTTGAATGAGCCGCTCTATCTTTTGTTGTCTGGTATTTTCCATAATTGTTTGGTTTAATATAATAGTTGGCTTAATTTATGCAAAATAAGGGAAAGGAGATGCCATCTCTTTTCCCTTTTATTGGTCTATTAGGATAGACTGCAGTTAAAATTTGTGGCGTCCTTCGTCAGCGACAGTCAGTTTCTTACGACCATGGGCGCGACGAGCTGCCAATACACGACGGCCATTAGCAGTTGCCATTCTCTCCAAGAAACCGTGTTTGTTACGGCGCTTGCGTTGTGATGGTTGAAAAGTACGTTTCATATTCGTAATTGTTTAGTGTTTGTATCTATTGGGTTAATGCCCATCCACTACGGATGTTGAGTGGAAAAAGCTTGCAAAGTTACAGCTTTTTTTTGAAACAACCAAATTTTTTCTCGAAAAAGTGCAAATTTTTACTTTTTTCTTTCCTTTTAGACATTCAAATTGGCGGATTAGCATGCTTTTCCGTCCGAACCCAGGACATTGACGATTTTGTGTTTGTATAACTCAACCATCAAATCGCGTGCGGGACCACAGTATTTGCGCGGGTCGAACTCACCGGGTTTTTCTGCGAACACACGGCGAACGGCTGCAGTAAATGCCAAACGGCTGTCCGAGTCAATGTTAATCTTGCAAACGGCGCTCTTTGCTGCCTTGCGCAGTTGCTCCTCAGGAATACCTACTGCATCGGGCAATTTGCCACCATTGGCGTTGATGATATCTACATACTCTTGCGGTACGGAACTCGATCCGTGCAATACAATGGGGAAGCCCGGCAATTTCTCCATAACGGCATCCAATACATCAAATGCCAATGGAGGAGGAACCAAACGACCTGTTTTCTCATCACGGGTGCATTGTTCGGGTTTGAACTTATAAGCACCGTGACTTGTACCAATCGAAATAGCCAAACTGTCGCAACCCGTACGAGTAGCAAAATCAATCACTTCCTCCGGCTTGGTATAGTGGCTCTCTTCCGAAGCAACTTCGTCCTCGACACCTGCCAATACGCCTAACTCTGCCTCTACGGTAACATCGTACTGATGAGCATATTCAACCACTTTCTTGGTCAAAGCGATGTTCTCTTCGTATGGCAACGAACTACCGTCAATCATCACGCTGGAGAAACCGAAATCAACGCAACTCTTGCAGAGTTCGAAACTGTCTCCGTGGTCCAGGTGAAGAACGATTTGTGGTTTCTCCCATCCTAATTCTTTTGCATACTCTACTGCACCTTGTGCCATATAGCGGAGCAGAGTTTGATTGGCATAATTGCGTGCGCCTTTGCTCACTTGCAGAATAACGGGACTCTTGGTCTCTGCACTCGCTTTAACGATGGCTTGCAATTGCTCCATGTTATTGAAATTGAATGCAGGAATGGCGTAACCGCCTTTGATTGCCTTGGCAAACATATCTTTGGTGTTTACCAGGCCAAGTTCTTTGTAACTTACCATAATAATTGATTGTTTTTGTATAGGTATTATTTATGTTTTTATCAAACTACGCTGCAAAGGTACACTTTTTTAGCGAATTTTCCAAATTATTTGTTGTTTATCTCATTTTTGACAAGTGGACTTTACAAACTTATGGTATTTGCATCACGATTGGCAGGTGGTCACTATATCCTTGTGCATCGTAATGCCACCCGTGAAAAGTCCTTCTCGGCACTTGTTCTCCGTCTTTGTTTTCCGTCATTAGCCATTCTTCCGAATAAATGAATGTCTGTGCCATACGGTCCAATCCCGGAGACACATAAAACTGATCCAAACAATCCCACCTGCCCTCATACCAATGGGTTCCTTCCGGCTCACCATGATAGTCGCACATGCGGTTTGTCATCCCACGAAGGTCATTCTTGGGCGAAGTATTCATATCCCCCATAACAACAATTAGAGAATGCACATCACGGTTTAACAGCGAATCTATATCATGTTGCAGAATGTCTTTGGCACATCGGCGTTTCCATTCGGATGCGGCTGCACCTCCGCGCATCGACGGCAAATGGCATATATACATATATAAGGTGTCACTCGTCATTTGTCCGCTTTGTATCTGCCACTCCACACGCAGTATATCTCTTGTCTTGTCCGTGCCCAAATCTACTTTTAGAGTTCCATGTCTTATCGGTGTCACCTGCTTTGGGTCGTATAGTACTGCCACATCTATTCCTCGTTCATCCTCGCTTTCGTAGTGGATACTTTCATAGTGATATTGATAAAGCACATAACGCAAGTCGCGAAGACAGCGTTCATTCTCTATTTCGCACAATCCGACAATAGCAGGCGTGTCCCAACCTCCTATATTACACACAACACGCGCCACTTGGTCCACTTTGCGTTTGTAGCGTGTATAGGACCAGTGGCGCGAACCGTCCACCGTATAATCGGTGTCGTTTTTTAGTGTATCGTGCGTATAGTCAAACAGATTCTCTGTATTATACGACACAATCTGAATAGGATAGACCCGTATGGCTATTGCCAACAGTATCCACCCTACCCGTCGTTTATTCTGCAATGCTAAATTCAATGCAATGAGCCAAATAGAGAACCTCTTGTGCTTGTGCCTCGTTTTGGCAGCAACCTTCTTCTACAACAGCCGTATCAGCAGGAATTTCTTCAACTGCCACCTCTTCAGCAGCCACTTCTTCAACTGCTGCGCTGTCATGTTCGCAACTCTTGGGTTCTTCCACCACCGGCTCTATCTTGTCAATCACAGCGGTGAAGTGCAGTTTTTTGTCCTTCAAATCTTGGCAGAACTCACTGCCTTCTGCAGCCATAACCATGAAGATTTGGTCGCTTTCCTCGGCGTGCATAAACACACGGCAACCGTGTTTGCATACGCCTACGCACATACCTTCCAATTGGATGGTATCGCCTACCAGTTCGGGAGCAGCGGCAATCGCTTCATCTACACTGTACACTTTAACTTCTGCTTTCTTGCAGCATCCGGCGAGGCACAATACGGCAGCCATCGCCATAACAAAAAGACTTTTTTTCATTGTTGTTAATTTTTAATTTTAATTGTTGTTTATATCCAAATATGAATAATTCCAAATACAACAGCCCCTATAACGGCAGAAATCGGGATAGTGATTATCCATGCCGTAATCAACTCTTTGCTCACACCCCAACGGACGGCACTCAATCGCTTGACAGCACCTACGCCCATTATTGAACCGGATATGACATGGGTAGTCGAAACAGGGATACCCAAATGCTGCGTAATAAATAGTGTGACTGCACCTGCCGCTTGTGAGCAAAAGCCCTCGTACGGTGTAATCTTGGTTATCTTATTACCCATTGTCTTGATAATCTTCCATCCGCCGGACATCGTACCTATGGCAATAGCGGTAATACATGCGACGGGAATCCAGGCAGGAGCACCGGTAAAGTTATGTCCCGTCTCGCCGGCACGGGTCATCAGGTCCGGCAACAACCAATTGGGCAGTCCGTCAAAACCGTATTGTGCACCATAGGCAGCCAGGGCACAGGCAATCACACCTATCTCCTTTTGACTGTCATTCAGTCCGTGGGCGGTACTCAGACATGCCGAAGAAACCAACTGCAGGCGTTTCGACCATACATCCATCTTGTGGGGTTTGACCTTGCGGCACAACCAGTAGAGTCCTACCGTGATAATATTGCCGGCTATAAAGCCCAACAACGGTGCCACAATAATAAACGCGCATATCACTCCCACCGTGGACCAATGCACAGCCATCAGTCCTTTGGAGCAAATAGCAGCGCCCATCAGTCCGCCTATCAGCGTGTGGGACGAAGACGAAGGGATACCCTTCCACCATGTAATCAAGCTCCACACGATAGCGGCGCTCAAACCTCCGATAATAATCGGCAGGGTCACCCAATCTCCCTCAACGACTTTTTGGACCGTATTGGCGATATTGAATCCTAATAAATACTCCGCTGCAAAGAATGCTATGAAATTAAAAAACGCCGCCCATACGACTGCCACTACCGGTTTTAGTACTTTCGTGGATACAACCGTGGCGATACTGTTGGCAGAGTCGTGAAAACCGTTGATAAAGTCAAACGCTATCGCCAAAATGATTATCGCTACCAAACAACCCATATAACCTGCTTATGCGTATTTAGCTATAATAATAAGGAGTGTCTTGCCCACATGGTTGGCCATATCGGTTGCCGACTCCATGGACTGCATGATTTCCTTGGATTTAATCAGTTCCTTGGTGTCCATATCGGATTCGAACAACTCTTTGACGAAGTTGTCATACACATCATCCCCCTCGTGTTCCAAGTCGTGCAGTTTGGCGCATTGTTCCTGTGCCATTGCCGGATGTTTGGTCATCGTCTTCAACTCGCCGCACACGGCATCTATGGCTTTGGCGCCCTCTAAAATGATTTCAGCCATGTGAAGGGCTTTTTCGGGACGAGTTTTGGGATTGTACAGCAAAATACGCTTGCTGGCATCGTTGATGTAGTCCATCACGTCGTCCATATCTCCGCATAACTGGTGTACATCCTCGCGGTCGAAAGGTATAACAAACGAGTCGCCTGCTATATCGTATATATCCACTACCAGATGGTCGCATTCCGTCTCTACGGCTTTAATCTTCGTGTATAACTCAACACGCTTGTCATGGTCATCCGTTGCTACAAACTCGGTAAACAAGTCGGCGCCCTCTACCATTTTAGCGGACATTTGTTTGAACTTGGGGAAAAACCTGTCTTCTTTCGGAAGCAGGGATGCGAAAAATGAATTTAATGACATTAGACAACTGTTTTTTGTAAACTGTACCTTACGATTTTTATTTTACGGGTGCAAAAGTATAAAAAAATTTTGATATATGCAAAAAAAATTGTAATTTTGCAGTCCAATTGTGAATTATTAATTCTATTAAACTGTTAATATCATGTCAAAAGTAACCGTTGTGGGCGCCGGAAATGTAGGCGCAACTTGTGCAAATGTGCTGGCAGTCAAGAAAGTAGCCAGCGAAGTCGTTCTGATTGATATCAAAGAAGGTGTTGCCGAAGGCAAGGCAATGGATATCATGCAAACTGCCCAATTATTGGGCTTTGATACCGTCGTGCGTGGTGTCACCAACGACTATAGTCAAACCGCCAATTCGGATGTTGTTGTTATTACCAGCGGTCTGCCTCGCAAACCCGGTATGACCCGCGAAGAATTGATTGGCGTTAATGCCGGCATCGTTAAGAGTGTCGCTTCGCAAGTGCTCAAATATTCACCCAATGCCATTCTTGTTGTCGTTTCCAATCCTATGGATACCATGGCATATCTTACCCTCAAAGCTACAGGACTTCCCAAAAACCGCGTAATCGGTATGGGTGGTGCTTTGGATAGCGCCCGTTTCAAATATTTCTTGAGCCAGAAGATGGGTGTAAATGCCAACGAAGTAGCCGGTTTCGTTATCGGCGGTCACGGCGACACTACCATGATTCCTGTGGCTCGTTTCGCTACCTACAAAGGCATGCCTGCTACCAATTTCCTCTCTGACGAAGAGATTGACGAAGTAGTTAAATCGACTATGGTCGGCGGCGCTACTCTGACCGGTCTGCTCGGTACCAGCGCTTGGATGGCTCCGGGTGCCAGTGCTGCTTCTGTTGTTGACAGTATCATCAACGACCAAAAGAAGATGATTCCCTGCTCCGCTTATTTGGAAGGCGAATACGGTTGCAGCGACATCACCATCGGTGTTCCGTGTATCATCGGTCGCAACGGTATTGAGAAAATCATCGAGTTGCCGATTAACGACAAGGAGAAAGCCCTCTTCGCCGCCAGTCAGGCAGCTGTGGCTAAAACAACCGCTATCCTCAAGGAAATCAACGCACTCTAATAGTGATTGCATAACAAAAGCGCCGGCTCGTCGAGTCGGCGCTTTTTGTTGTTATTCATTCGAGGGAGACCACAAAATCGGTTCGGTCGAAACAAACTTGTATATGCGTACCGAATCGGGAGCGGAATGGCGGTCGGTTGCCCAATACCCTATTCCCTGTGTCTCGTCCAATACATACAGATAATCGTTGGCAGGGGAATTAAACGGCAAACCTATGTTTTCGGGTATGGTGTAAGCCCCCGTGGCGGTATTGTGACGGGTTACATAAATATCCAATCCGCCCAGTCCGTTGGCATGGTCAGAGGCATAATAGATAGTCACGCCGTCCGACAAACAATAGGGATAATTTTGGCGCATGCCCATATTGACCGCATGGGGCAAGGTGTCTGCACTTTCCCAACCGCCAATCAAACTGTGTTGAACCACCAATTGCGAACACGAATCGGTTCCTACGGCATAAATACGCTTGCTGCCCAACTGGTTGATATAGCCGTACAAAGTGCTGTTATGAAACAATGTGCCGGCTTCCGGACTGAGTTGATAAGCATTCGTCAATTCTGCTTTGGCAATATCTGTTGAGTCCAGCAATGTCACATTGCTCACTCGGCGCAAATACCGTTTCAGTTTCTCTGCCGCAGCGATTTGGGACAATACATAATCTTTCTTGTCCGTGTCCGGCTTGCGCAGCAGATAAGTCTGGTATTCGGCTATTGCTTCTTCCATTTTGTTCAAATGAAAATAGCACTCTGCTGCAAAGAAATGCTTGAGTTTGTAGGTGTCTCCTGCCGCCTCAAAATAGGTAACGGCTGTAGCATAATCGCCCGTCTCTTGCGCACAACGGGCGTACCTGTATAGATATAACGGGGATTGGGGATTGTTTTTCAGCAAACTGCCGTAACTGACCATGGCGGCGGCATAATCGCCGTCCGCAAACTGCCTGTCGGCGGTATCTGCGGATTGCCCTATCAGGGGAGTGGTTAGGGCACTTAACACGAGAATAAAGATATATTTTTTCATAACCGACTGCAAAATTACAATTTTTTTTGCATATTTCCAAATTATTTAGTACCTTTGCGTTATGAAACATATCCGAATTTTATCTCCGTCGGGGGCTATTGACCCCGATTACATTGATTCTGCTGCCAATCGATTGTGCCAATGGGGGTATCAGGTCAGCGAAGGCAAGTTTGCGCGTGGACGCTTTGGGCGTTTTAGCGCAACCGACGATGAGCGTGTGCAGGATTTGTTGGAGGCGTTTGCCGACCCGTCTGTGGACTATATTCTTTGTTCGCGTGGCGGCTATGGACTGCAGCGTATCATTTCCCGTATTCCACAACTGTCAGTTTCGGGTCTTTGCCGACGGTCGACCGACGGTCGAACGGTATCTTGCCGACGGCGAGCCGACGGCGAACCGACGGCGGAAGCCACCGTTAAGCACCTCTGCATTGGCTTTTCGGATATTACCGAACTGCATCAATGGGCACTCGTGCAGGGGCGTCCTTCGTTGCACGGATTGATGTGCAAGCACCTTGCACAATTGCCTGAAGATAGTGAGATGATTGTCAACTGGCAACGCGCCGTCGAAAACCAACCGCTCCACTACGAAGTGCCTGCCCATCCGCTCAATCGGGACGGAGAGATACAAGGCATTCTCGTCGGCGGTAATCTTAGTGTACTCTACGGACTGCAAGGCACTCCTTACGGGCTGTCTGCACTTCGGTTGCAACAGCCGCTTATCCTCTTTATCGAAGATATTGCCGAGCGGCATTACCACATCGACCGTATGATGCAGAACCTCAAAATGAGCGGAATCTTGGCATCCGTCAGCGGATTAGTAGTGGGGCAGTTCAGCGATTGCGAGGACGATCCGTCCATGAACGAAACAATCTATCAGACCATTCTTCGTGCCGTACAGGAATACAATTATCCTGTCCTCTTTGACTTCCCTGCAGGGCATGTAGAGCGCAACATGCCGCTGTGGTTGGGAAAAGAGACCGTCCTAAAAGTGTCAAGTCGAGTTGGCATTTTGCAACAATAATTTGCATATATCAAATATTTTTTGTACTTTTGCACCGTAAAATTCGAATCAACAAATTTTAATTGATACAGTTATGACTATTTCTAATTACAACTTTGCCGGTAAGAAGGCAATCGTGCGCGTGGACTTTAATGTTCCATTGGATGAAAACGGTAAAATCACAGACGACACCCGTATTCGTGGTGCGCTGCCTACATTGAAGCATATTCTCGACAACGGAGGTGCTTTGATTATTATGTCCCACATGGGCAAACCCAAAGGCAAAGTGGCTAAAAAATACAGCTTGAGCCAAATCGTGGATGCCGTATCGGCTGCTCTTGGTGTCAAAGTGGCATTTGCAGACGACTGCGCTAAAGCCAAAGCTATGGCTGACGCGCTCAAAGCAGGCGAAGTGCTCATGTTGGAGAACCTGCGTTTCTATCCTGAGGAAGAAGGCAAACCCGTCGATATCGACAAAGAGGATCCCGCTTACGACGAGGCAAAGAAAGCCATGAAGGCATCTCAAAAAGAGTTTGCCAAAGTGCTCGCTTCCTATGCTGACTGCTATGTAAACGACGCTTTCGGTACTGCTCATCGCAAACATGCTTCTACCGCTGTCATTGCCGACTACTTTGATGCCGACAACAAAATGCTCGGTTTCCTGATGGAGAAAGAGTGCGAGGCAGTTGATAATATTCTAAAGAATATCCGCCGCCCCTTCACCGCTATCATGGGTGGTTCTAAGGTTTCCACCAAGATTGGTATCATCGAGAACCTGATGGACAAGGTGGACAACCTTATCCTCTGCGGCGGTATGACTTATACTTTTGCCAAAGCGCAAGGCGGCAAGATTGGTAACTCCATTTGCGAGGACGACAAACTGGATTTGGCTTTGGACATCATCCGTCAAGCCAAAGAGAAAGGTGTCAATCTGGTATTGGGCGTTGACTCTGTATGTGGTGACGCTTTCTCCAACGATGCACATCAGCAGGTTTGCCCCAGCGACGCTATTCCCGAGGGTTGGGAAGGCATGGATGCCGGACCTAAGAGCCGTGAGATGTTTGCAAAAGCCATCGAAGGGGCTAAAACCATTCTTTGGAACGGTCCTGCAGGCGTATTCGAATTTGACAACTTCACCGGTGGCAGCCGTGCCATTGCAGAAGCCATTGCCAAGGCAACCAAAGAGGGTGCTTATTCACTCATCGGTGGTGGCGACAGCGTAGCTTGTGTCAACAAATTCGGATTGGCTGAACAGGTTAGTTACATCTCAACCGGCGGTGGCGCTCTGCTCGAAGCTATCGAAGGAAAAGTTCTGCCGGGCGTAGCCGCTATCAAAGGCGAATAATCTGCACTAACGACTAATAACTAATAACTAATGACTAATAACTAACGACTAAAAAATGGATATAGTTGGAAAAATAATTCAAATCCTTCCTTTACAGGAAGGCATCGGTAAAACAGGTAATCCTTGGAAAGTACAGGGATATGTATTGGAAACCACAGATTCTCAATATCCCCGCAAGGTGCAATTTGAGGTCTTTGGCGAAGACCGTATCAAGAATAACCCCTGCAACATAGACGATATCGTTACGGTTTCGTTTGATATTGAGAGTCGTGAGTTCAACGGTCGCTGGTACACCAGCATCCGCGCTTATCGCATTCAGCAGGGTGTCGTGGCTGCTCCTGCAGCACCCGCTGCTGCTCCCGCTGCTGCTCCGGCTCCGGCACCTGCTGCCAACATTGAGCAGTTTGACCCTGCTGCCGGTGGGGATGACAATAGTTCACTGCCCTTCTGATGAAGGTTGTCAAGTGGATAGTAGCAATACTGCTGTTAGCGGGTGTAAGCGTGTTATGCTTCTTCCGCTGGCAGGTGTGGTTCGGTAATCCTGTCGAACCGGAATATAAATCGGACACACTGTCTTGCTCCATTCATTGTTTTGGGGAGGATAGTGTGCCTCGTTTTGTGCTTACCGAAGCAGGGTGGCAGGACACTTTGCAACCCGACCGCTTGCGTTTGGTCGTCTTTGGCGACATACACAACCAGATGGACAGCACCGACTATGCCACGGCATTGCGTACCAACGATACCGTCGATGCTTATGTCCAATTGGGCGACTGGATGGAACGGGCATATTTTTATTATGAGCAGCAATTGTTCCACCAGTTGATTGGAACAGGCGCCGATTCGCTGCCCGTCATTTGCTGTCCGGGAAATCATGAGTATAAGAAGAGCGTCATTCAGACCCTGCAACCGTTGTGGACGGAAATCTTTCATCATCCGCTCAACGGACCGCAACGGTTTATTGGCTCCACCTACTATGTTGACTTCCCCAATTTGCGCCTCATTGCGTTGGACTCCAACGGTTTGCAGCGGTTGAGCGATTACACCATCGTACTCACATGGCTCAAAGCGGCAATGGCTGACGCCAACGGACGGTTCACTATCGTCATTATGCACCATCCCATCTATTCGTCGGGAAAAGGGCGTTTTAATCCGCTGTTGTGGGCGTTGTTCCGTCCTACACTCAGGCATGCCGATTGTGTCTTCACCGGACACGACCACGGTTTCTTGCAACGGGAACACTTCTTTACACTCAACAGTTCACGCAAGGTATATACAAAAAAAGAAACTGACCTTCCCGAAGATAGTCAGTCCGTTGTACAACAACCTTTGGACAGTCGCAATTATGCCTTGGTGGATGTCTTTGCCGATTCGCTTTGCGTACAGATTCGTGCGTTAGATTCGCTCAATGATGTCCAAGCTCTTCAAATCCCTCCATTCGTCTATCATCACACCTCCGTAGCCCAATAATTCGCTCATGTGAGTGAGGAATGCAAGAGGGTAATCTTGGTCTGTTTCTTCCAGTTGGTCTAATTGTTTCACTTGGTCTTCCAGCCAGTCATACAATGTCTCGTCTGCCATTGGCAGGCGCATGCTCTTTTCGATGGCTTCTGCCATCAATAGGGCAATACATTGGCGGCGTATATCAGTATGTTGTGGCACAAAATAGCGCTCGACTTGGCTCACGGCACTTACTTCCCGATTGGGGTTGGAAGCGGTAATCGTCACCAGCGACATAGGCAACAAGTTGCTCTGCCATTTATGCCCGTAGAGCAGGAAAGTCCGCCTGCCGCTGTCACGCGTATAAACCTCCAATAGCGAACTGTTGTCTCCCTTTCGGCGAATACACAATACGATGGCTGTTGTCGTTTTATTCATAATTGAGTGCAAATTTACAAAAAAATTTGCTTATTCCAAAAAATAATTGTAATTTTGCATAAAATTTAATCAATATTTGGTATGGAAGATTTTACAATAGGCAGTACCGTACATGTTTCCGGTATGATTCATAATGTACGCGTGACCAAATGGGGAGGGTTTATTATCCTTCGCAAGCCGCGTGGATTAGTGCAAACAGTGGTCAGTGAACAATCCTCTTTTGTTAACGAGCATGGCGAAGTGATTAGTATGGCAGACCTGTGCCGTGAGATGGCGGTTACCATCACCGGTACGGTGCATGAAGCCAACATCAAAGACCCTGCTGCTTGTTTCAACGATAGGGAGTTGGCTGTCGAAAAGGTCGAAGTTCTTTCCCGTCCATCGACAACCGAGGTCATAGATATGAACGCACTCAAGTTCGGAGACGAAGAAACGCTCCTGAGATATAAGTTCGACAACCGTCAGGTTACATTGCGTAACCCTCGCGATATGGCTATTCTCAAGGTACAATCTACTATTGCCAAGGCATTTGCAGACTACCTGTCCGAGCACGAAGACTTTACACAGATCTTCACGCCTAAGATTGTGTCCGAAGGTGCTGAAGGCGGTGCCAATGTGTTCAAGATGGACTACTTCGGCAAACAGGTCTATTTGGCACAGTCGCCTCAGTTCTACAAGCAGATTGGTGTAGGTGTCTATGAGCGTGTCTTTGAGATTGCTCCTGCTTATCGTGCAGAGAAACATGCCACTTCACGCCACTTGAATGAATATATCTCATTGGATGTAGAGATGGGCTTTATCCACGGTCAGGAAGATGTAATGGCATTGGAAACGCGCCTGTTACATGCTATTATTGACCGTGTCTGCACATCGTGCGCACACGAGTTGGCACTGCTGAATGCCACCATGCCTGCTTTGCCCGAGAGCGTTCCCACTTGGCGACTGAGCGAGGTACACGAGATTTTGTTCAACGAACATCTGACCGAGGACCATCGTGGTGAAGACGACTTGGCTCCTGAGGAGGAACGCGCTATTTGTAAATATGCGTTGGATAAGTTCGGTTCAGACTTTGTCTTTGTGACGCATTTCCCCAGCCAGCACCGTGCTTTCTATGCTATGGACGATCCTGCCGACCCGTCGCTTACACTCAGTTTTGACTTGTTGATGAGGGGTTTGGAAATCACTTCCGGCGGACAGCGTATCCATAGTGAAGAGATGTATCGTGAGAAGATGATTCGTCGAGGCATGAATCCTGATAATTTCCGTTTCTATTTGGATACCTTTAAGAACGGCATGCCTCCTCATGGTGGCTTTGCTATCGGTTTGGAGCGTATTACGGCTTGCTTCCTGAATATCGCCAATGTCAAAGAGGCATCTATGTTCCCCCGCGACATCAACCGCGTTGCACCTTAGAGCAATAGTAACGCAACAGCAAAACAACCGAGCGCACCCTGTTTGGGGGTGCGCCGTTTTTTTACTCTTCCTTGTCGTTTCGGTGTCTCTCGACACTCTCTCGACACTCTCCAACCGTCATCCATCAATCCATCAGTCCATCATTCCATCAACCCATCATTCCCCTCCGACGAGTATACGATGAGTATAGGATGAGTATACCTTTTCATTTTCTATCAGACACATTTTAGTCCCCCTAGTATAGCGTCAGCGACCTAATCCCTCTAGTATAGCGTCAGCGACCTAGTCCCCCTAGGTCTCTAACCCTTGAACTAGTTTTAGTGACAGTGTGACAGTGGTTTTATATAATTTGTATATATACCCCTACGCGTGGGGATATATTATTATAAGAAAAGACTGTCACACTGTCACTCCTGTCACTCTGTTCGTAGTTGTTGTATTTCATATTCTTTCTCGGCAGCGGTATTCTGTAATTCGCGAACAACATATTTACGAACGCCACCTGTACAGCGTTTTTGTAAATATCCTTCTCTTTGTAACAACTTGCCTAAATTAGCTAATGACATTGGCTGCCGTATATTCCCTTGATATGTTAATTTAGCACTAATTTCAGCAACCGTGCGCAGTACAGCACCATTATAGTTAATATCTACCGGCGCATAATAAACAGGCAAAGTAACACAAAAAATATAAGTACCTGATTATCAGCACTTATATTCTATTTCCATGATTATCAATCACAAATCACAAATCACAAATCACAAATCGCCTGTCTATTTTCGTGTATATCGTTATTGGTGGCATTGTCGCCGTTGAAATTGTAGGTATTGTATGTATTGTATGTGTTATAGGTGTTGTTGATTTGGATATTGATAGTCGGCATCGTCCCACGCATACCGCCACTGCCTATTAAGGCAGGGTATAGGCACACATTGCCGTCCATATCCTCGTAAGCGAGACCTTGGTCAATGAGTGTTTGTATATGTTGTGGGTATGCCATAGTCAAGATGGTTATTTTGGGGGGTTACATAATGATTTTGAAAAAATTGCAAATCGTGCCATAACTATTATATTTTACATCGGTTTAATGATTTTCTTATTATCGCTTTTTCTCTCCACCCTTTAAACTGTAGGCACTCTGTGCCGTCCTCTTCCCTAAAATGTTATGTCCTTTTTTTAGGCGATTTTATCGCCGTTTCTCCGCTTTACCGCCCCCCTGTTTCTTTCGGGTCTTTGCCGACGGTCGACCGACGGTCGAATTATACATCCAGCCACTCTTATGCTACTTTTCGACTCGTCGAAAACTCGTCTCTCAAAGTGTCGCTCCTCTACATAATTCAAAATTTGTCTGCACCTTCTCTTAATTCTTCATTCAAAATTAAACATTATTTGCTTATTCCAAAAATTTTTAGTAATTTTGCAAGAAAGAGTATAGAAATTGACGATAAAGTCTCTACCCACATTTGTAAAAACAAGAAAGTACATTATTTATGACAATTAAAATCCGCCACAACAATTATAAAATCGTCCTTCGGGGCGATTTTTTGTGTAATTATTTGCATATTCCAAATTTTTGTTGTATATTTGCAGCGCAAAGCGCTGTGATGCACAAAATAATCGATAATAACTAACTAAAAATATTAACTAACAAAATCCTGATTTCACTCCTTGCCCTATGAGGGAAAGGAAGGGATAGGGTTCTTTAACAATTATGCGAAAACTCTTATTTATTTTTGCAGCGGTGTTGCTAAGCAGCATCGGACTGCACGCAGGAAACACAATTACCTACAAAGCTACGGCAATATTGACAGGGTATAATAGTAGTCTAAATGTAGGAGAAACCACATTTGGTCCCAGAATCACCAGTCACGAATTCTCTGACAGTATAGGTACTATTACTTGCGCTGGAGAGATTACAAAGATTGACAATAACGCTTTTCAACGAAATCCTAGTTTGAGAGCCATAGAGATACCCTCTTCCGTAAAAACGATTGGAACGAATGCTTTCTATAGTTGTACTTATTTGCGAGACATAGAGATTCCCAGTTCTGTTACAGCGATAGGTGCGAATGCTTTCTACAATTGCGCCAGTTTGGCATTGGTGAAAGTGAACTGGACAGATGAACAGTCAATCGTTCCAATTGATAACACGGTGTTTCGGCAAATTGCCAACGGCGCGATACTGCTAGTACCAGCTGGTACGGTTGATCTCTACCGAGATGCAAATGGTTGGATGGACTTTAGTAATATAGTAGATCCTGCTCAAATTACTTATACCGCCTCGGCGCAATTGAATAGAACCTGGCTAAGCATAGGCGCAGTCACTTTTGGATCCCCGATTGTTGCTCACGATTTCTCCAATGGTGTGGGTACGATAGTTTGTGCTGGACCGATTACCAAGATTGGAACAAATGCTTTCTTGGATTGCTTTGGTTTGATGTCTTTGACCTCCATCCAGATTCCCAATACTGTTTCAGCAATTGAAGAGCAGGCATTCTATAATTGCACTGGTTTGACTTCTATAGAGATTCCATCTTCCGTCACAACAATTGGATATAATGCTTTTCATGAATGTATTGGTTTGACGTCCATCGTAGTAGAAAACGGGAATACCAAATATGATAGTAGAGACAACTGTAACGCTATTGTAGAAACAGCAACCAATAAATTGCTTTATGGTTGTCAGAATACGATTATTCCCAGTTCCATCACTGCGATAGAAGATGGGGCTTTCTTTAATTTCAGAGGTATAAGCTCTGTGAAGGTGGATTGGACCGATGCGCAGTCGATTGCTTCACTTGGAAATGATGTGTTTGCTGGAATAGCCAACGGAGCAGGTCCCGCAGGGGCGATGCTATATGTGCCAGCAGGTACATATAATCTCTATCATCAAGCCAATGGATGGAAAGACTTTGGTAGCATAGTAGATTTGGACAATAAGATCACTTATACCGCTTCGGCGCAATTGACAGGGTACAATGGTAGTTTGAACGAAGGTGCCACCACGTTTGGCTCCAGGATATTCAGTCACACGTTCTCCAATGGCGTGGGTACTATTATCTGCGATGGACCAATTACGCAGATTGGAGATAATGCTTTCCAAAAATGCACGGGTTTGAAATCAATAACGATTCCCAATACTACTACAAAAATTGAAACTTGTGCTTTCGATAGTTGTATAGGTTTGGCTTCGGTTGCTCTTCCCTCTTCCGTCAAAATGATATACTATAGTGCTTTCAAAGATTGCTCGGGTTTGACCTCAATAACAATTTCAGATTCTGTTACAGAAATTGGAAGCTATGCTTTCGAAAACTGTACTAGTTTGACCTCAATTGAGATTCCCAATTCTGTCACAAGGATTGAAAGCGGTGCTTTCCTAAAATGCACTGGTTTAAAATCAGTAGAGATTTCTAATTCTATCACAACGATAGAAAGATACACTTTCCAAGAGTGCACTGGTTTGACCTCGGTAACGATTCCTAGTTCTGTCACAAGAATCGATGATTGGGCTTTCTGGAAATGCAGAAGTTTAACCAATGTAAAGATTCCTAATTCTGTCACATGGATTGGAATTTCTGTGTTCGAAGAATGCAGCAGTTTGACTTCGGTAACAATTCCTTCTTCTGCCCAAAGGATAACGTATCATGCCTTCCGTGATTGCAGTAGTTTAACTTCGGTAACAGTTAATTGGACAGATGCGCAATCAATAGTTTCTATTGACAATGATGTGTTTGAGAGGATTGCCAACGGAGCAGGTCCCTCAGGGGCAAGACTGTATGTGCCAGCAGGTACTTATAATCTCTACAACCAAGCCAATGGTTGGAAAGATTTTATTATAACAGTCCCTAATAGCACAATTACTTATACTGCTTCAGCGCAATTGCCTGGGTATGATGGCAGTTTGGATGTAGGAAAGACCACCTTTGGTCCCAGAATTACCAGTCACGAATTCTCTGACAGTATAGGTACTATTACCTGCGCTGGAGAGGTTACAACGATTGGACGCACTGCTTTCCAAAATTGCAGAGATTTGACTTCGGTAACGATCCCAAAGACTGTTACAACGATTGGAACGGATGCTTTCGATAATTGCTCCAGTTTGACATCTGTGGAAATTCCATCTTCCGTTACAACGATTAAAGAAAGAGCATTCATGAGCTGCTCCAGTTTGACCTCTATAACGATTCCCAATTCTGTCACAGAGATTGGTAAATATGCTTTTATGTATTGCAGTAGTTTAAGTTCAGTAACCATTTCTAATTCTGTCACAACGATTGACGAACAAACTTTCAATCATTGCAGCAGTTTGACTTTGGTGAATATCCCCAATTCCGTCACAACAATTAAGAATATGTCTTTCCGGGCTTGTGCTAGTTTGACCTCAATTGAGATTCCCAATTCCGTCACACAAATTGAAGGGGGAACTTTCATGGAGTGCTCCAATTTGCAATCAGTTTATTGCTATGCCCTCACTCCTCCTTCGCGGGTTGGTAGCACTATTTTTACAAATCAACCTACCGTGTATACATTTAATACGGGGGCATATATAGAAGGTTGGTCAGAACTTCCTGCCTCATGTTTCAAACCGATTTCCGCAGAAGTAGGTGACTTTAAATATGAGTTTTTTGATGGAAATAAGGCAAGGGTAGTTGCCAAGGATGGTGGCTATACTGGTAGTGTTACCATTCCGACACAGGTTTCTTATATGGAATATACATTCACCGTGACGGAAATTGGAACGAGTGCTTTCCAAGATTGCTCAGGTTTGACATCCATCACTATTCCAACTTCGGTGAAGGAAATAAAGGATTGGGCATTTAAGAACTGCACCAATTTGA
>JAKSNK010000022.1 GCA_024399835.1 Paludibacteraceae bacterium | reverse complement strand
GTCAGGAGTGGGCGCTGTCGCATGCTATCTCCCCCGACACGGTTGACGCTATCCTCCATGCCCTCCACCGCGAAAGCATCCGCCACCAGTCCTAACTGTTCACCCTATAGCGCAGCGGTCTATACTCCTTATGTCATTGATTATCAATACTCCGTTCGAACGGTTAACGAACGGTCAAGCAACGGTCAGTATACGGTGAGCGAATGGTGCGCTCACCGTATGGGGGTCCCTGAAGAACCTGTTCTTTGGGGAGAGGAAGAGCAACCGAGTGACCCAATTTGCACGGCAAATTCATTAGAATGAGGTTTGCTCCGACGAGGTGAGCGAACGGTGGCGCTCAAAAACCGCCATTTTTTATCTCAAAATTCTTAGCCACAAGGGCACGATTTTTTTTCTTAATTCTTAATTCAAAATTACAATTTTATTTGCATATATGAATTTTTTTTTGTATCTTTGCGTCGTGAAAAACGCAAATAGTTGATGTTATGAATGACTATCCTTACACTGTAGAAGAACTTCGCGCAAGTGTAGAACAAGGTACACAACAGATTGAAAGTGGGCATTATTACACGGATGCTCAAGTGAATAATCTTTTGCAACAGCGTAGAACTCAATTGGCGTAATGCAAATTCTTTGGTCAGAAAGAGCATATACACGTCGTCAAGCCATTGAGGATTATGTGTTGTATGCATTTGGTTTTGTAGCATACCAAGATTATATTGATGCTATTGAAGAATGGAAGAAGGTTCTTTTGGAGAATCCCAATGCAGGAAAAGAGGAACCTGTTTTGTCCAATATGCGCAAACAATATAGAAGTTTTGTTGTGCGTTCTTTATCAAAAGGAATTTATTATGTAGAGAATGATGCCATCAACATTGTAGATTGGTGGGATACTCGTAGAGATATAAAAACATTGACAAAGCCGGAAGAGTGATTTCGGCAGCAGGTGAAAATCCTGCAAGACATAATGAAAAAGAAAGCGTTTGTTACGCTTCGAATCTTGGCTTATCTGAACTTAGGAACTTTAGATTACCTGTCAAGCCGAAGCAATGATGAATCGCTGTTAGTGTGTATTCAATACCTACCAACACCTAAAATAATTGATGGGTGAGTGTGTGCGTATATACATACTCGCAGGTTCGGAGTTGCTCGTTCTACAGGTAACGGCAATTCCTAAGGCCTAGATAAGCAGGACGAGAAATTCGGACCTGCTTTTTGGAATACTAACGACTTAATGAAATGATTACGACATTCGCCATAAAATAAATACTACAAATGGATAAAGAACTAAAAATTAAGATTAGATACCAAATGGTATCCGATATTGATGATTGGATTGAGTCTGATAATCAATATATCCAAACATATTGTGGTGATATATTGGGTCAATACGAAGGAGAGTTTGATATTTTCCTCATAGGACAGCAGACATTCAAAATACTATTGTTGGAGCAATACTGCGAGCAGGGCTTTTCTGATATAGAAGATGTGTTTGAAAACGACGATTATGCCTATACGATTAAAGGTTTGTGGGATTTCGTGAATAAAGACTTTAATCCGGAACTTCGTCGAAAACTAAAAATCAAGAAGCAACACAATAGGAATATCTGTCTTCTTGAAAAATTGGAGATTCTACCTCCATTCCGAGGATTGGAAATTGCTCAATCAGTGATTAGAGATGTCTTCTTCCAATTCCAGAAAACATGTGGGTTGTTCGTGTTAGAACCTGTTCCATTGCAATTAGTGAATAAAAAATCTATTCCCTATCTCGATGAAACATGGTATGAACTGATGCAATATAATAAATTAGATGCAAATGCTGATGTCTCTAAAAAGAACTTGGTGAAATACTATCGGATGCTACCATTCAAGATTATTCGTGATTGCAAATGGCTATTTTTAGTAAGTGGACAAGAAGATATGGTTCGCAAGACTATGGTGGGTCGCTCACTATTTTCTGTAGACGAAATACGATATAAAAAACAACATAGTTTTGTTCGTAAAAATAAGCTCATTGCCAAGCAGATGACAGAATACTTGTTATTGGATAAATCATTTGTCACGTGTACGAACTTACCTAAGGCACCATATACTCATAGCATAAACAAATAATCTATTGAGAAGATTTTACTATTTACACAAAAAATCGAATAATGAAGAAAATACTGCTATTTTTCTGCTTACTACCTATACTTGTGTGGGCTAATTTTGTCGAATTAGACCTACAAGGTAAAGGGGTTACCACTACAGAGGTCGTTAATCTATTTGCTGATACTTTCAAGGTGTCAGTTAGTACATTTGTTTTGGTAAATGAAAGGTACGATCAAAATGGTTTTATGCATCAAAACTATCAACAATACATTGATGGTGCTATTGTTGAAAACTGTATGCTAATTGTTCATAGTAAAAATGGTTTCGTCACTATTGTGAATGGTGATGTAATGCCTGACTCTTCTATTCCTCATGTTCAGCAGAATATCAGCGCATCTAAAGCTCGGCGTATCTCTAAGGTAGATGATAATGTAGGTGCCGACATCTTATTTATGCAGGTATTGACGGACTCAGGATTCGTTTCATATAAGGTTTATAAGGTATGCGATACTCTCGACTGCAAGTATATTGATGTAAATACAGGTGATGTTGTTCGTGTCGAACCTTACATTGCTTCGTCATATACATGTACTATGCCTACTAAGTTTTCGGGGACTAAGACAGTAGAGTGCGAGAAAAACTCTAATAATAAGTATATCCTTAAAGATAATGCTAAACATGTGTCTGTTAAGTATGGTGATATGGGCTATGCCTATTCAGAACCGTCTAACTCTTATGTATATACTTCTACTTCCACTAATTGGTCTGGACATTATTTGACATCTATCACTGTAAATTATGTTAACAATGATTGGTGGGAAATCTTGGGTATTGGTGACCTACATCCTGATTTATATATTACGATTGAAAATGGCAATGGTGCAATTCTTTATACTTCAGATTATAAGGAGGATGTTTCCACATTTCCTGTAGAGTTTCATATATCTGAAGCCATCTCTATTCCCTCTGGGGGAGGTGGATATGTTATAAGATTGTGGGATGATGATATTGATAGTGATCAGGAAGGAGCCCATCTCGTTCTTACGAACAACGCTGTTGGTACTTATCATTATGGAAGTTTTTCTGCAAATGCTGATATTGAGTTAAGTATTACTTCGTATATCCCTGCTTTTGATGTTTTCTGGGGTGTATGTAAGGCTTTTGATTTTTATCAGCAGAAATTTCAGTTGAATAGTTTTGATGATAATGGTACAGAAGCAAGAGTATTCCTGCATCGTCCGGAGTCTTCCGCTACATTCAAGAAAGAAGGAGGTGGTACATTACTCGGTTTTATACCTTATTATGACTACTATAATAATGCAATGGCTTCATCTCCTGCATCCGCTTCAAATGCTTACCTCTATTTTGGAATGGGAAGTGAGAAAGGAAATCCCGAGGTAGGAATTAATACTGTTGTTCACGAATATACCCACCTCGTTACAGCATATCGTCCGAACCAAAAACTTGTTTGTAGTGGAGAATCTGGTGCTCTCAATGAGGGATATTCTGATGCAATGGCAGAGTGTATGGAATATTGGTTGACTGGTTCGTGTGATTGGTTGTATGATACGACTTCCAAATGTGTTGATGTAAATGGAGTTCGCTGGGACTACATGCGCGATCTTGCACATCCGAAGAATGGTGGTCCGGAAGGCGCTGGTAAACCTACTACTTATGGTGGCATGTATTGGGGCGATCCTACTAATACCTCATCTGACAATGGTTATGTACATCTGAATAATAGTGTTTTTACCTATTGGTTTTATTTATTAGCTGTTGGAGGTTCTGGGAAGAATGATAACAATAGCCATTTTACTGTTTCTGGTGTTGGTATAGACACTGCTACTGCGATAGCATGGCGTATGCATAGAGAATACCTTCCTGCTAATTGCACCTTTGCTCAAGCCCGTCATTGGGCTATCCAATCTGCTAAAGATTTATATCCTAATGATAAGGATATAGAAAAGGCTGTTACGAATGCTTGGTACGCTGTTGGTGTTGGTGAAGCATATTGTGAACCTTTTGAACTCAAGCCCGGCAAATATGCTATTGTGGCTCATCGTGATAATGATACGGATAAAAATTGGTATTATATGACAGCCACTAAAGATGGGACAAAAGACCGTTTTGTCGCAGTAAATACCAATGAAGTAAGTCTATCCAATGTTAATATTACTGATTTGGATACCACATATATTTGGGATTTAGAAGAAGATGGTTCTAATTGGAAGTTGAAAAACGGTTCGCAATATATCACATGGACAAGTAATAATACTGCAAAATTAGGTTCAATAGGAAAGTCACTGACATTCGATGTGGCAGAAAATCAAGTACAAGCCCATTTTAATGATGGTTCGGCAGAACGGTATCTCTCATTGAATGCTACGACGGGCAATGATTATTTTGCTTTCTACGCTAACACAGGTCAAGTCACACATTTATATTTCTTGCCTATTGAGGAGGATGTTCCAACGCCACCAACCCCTACAAATGAATATTATATTGTGGCAAAACGCAGTTCGGGCAATTACTATTTCTTTACTCCTGATAAAGTAAGTGGTAAAGATCGTCTTGTTGCTGTAGATGCAGGCACTTCTGTGCGGTCACAAATAGACACAGTCAACACAACCGATGATTATGTGTGGACTTTGGAGGATTCGGGTACTGGTAAATTGCTCAAGAGCCACAATGGTACTTATCTCACTTGTACGGCAGCCAAGTCTGCTGCTATGGCATCAACAGGGATTGTTTTGAATATGGCGAACAACAATGACGGAACGGTGACGTTTTCATATGCTGCTGATGCTACTACATATTATTTATCGTTGGCGACAGCAGGAAATGACTATTTTGTATTCTATGGTAACACAAATCAAACAACGCATTTATTGTTGATGCCTAAAGGTAACGGAACAACTTTATTGAATGATGAGAAATTGTATATTGACCCTAAAACGACATACAATGTACAGAAGATAATGCACAATGGTCAGTTGCTAATCTTCCACAATGGCAAACTCTATGATGCCATAGGCGGAAGGATGAGATAATCAAGTTCAACTTGCTAAACCTGCTCAAACCACTCATTGTCATAATGGGTGGTTTTTGCTATCTGTCAGCCGATGGAATTGAGACAATTAGGCACGCTACTTTTATGCCACTCCTTCATGCCACTCCTTCATGCCACTCAAAACAATGGGATTGGAACGAGGGTATTTTGTGTTGGAATGCGCTCATAATCAGCAGGATGCAAAAAGCATTGTTAACGAATGGGGAAATTCATAGTGGCATGAGTGGCATGAAAATTATACAATATTCCTCGCGCGTAGGGGCATATAATAAGTTATAAAAATACATGCCACTCACGCCACTATCCCAATCGGTTTCGCCGCCTCGCGACAAATCGTAACCACATACTCATCCTTAATAGTGCAACGGTAGTGCTACGGGGAAAGATAGGGGGAGAATTAAGAATTAAGAGGGGGGGGGTGAATTAAGAATTTTGAATTAAGAGATAATCGTGCCCTTGTGGCTAAGAATTAAGAGAGAGGCGCAAAGAGGGGATAGAAAGTGTCGGTCAAGTATCTGCCAACCCTCGACTATTTGCTTACTCAAAAAGACAGCAAAAATGACCATTTATAGATTAAAAATCTATTTTGTGCCGCTTTTATTTGCGTATGCCAAATTTTTGTTGTATTTTTGTACGCGCAAAAATATCCGTATGAAACATTTCAAACACATATTAGGGGCTGTCGCCCGTACATTGTTGGCACTTACATTCCTCTTTTCGGGCATCGTTAAAGCCGTTGACCCGCTTGGTACTACCTACAAAATAGAAGACTACCTCAAGGCATTCGGCGGTTTCTTTACGGACTTGCTGCCGTTGGCTGAACCTGCTGCCATTGCACTCATTACGGTCGAGTTTGTTTTGGGCTTGTGCCTGCTGCTCAATGTCAAAACACAATGGACGGCATGGATTAGTTTGGCTTTTTATCTCGTCATGACACCTCTTACCCTCTATATAGCCCTCAATAACCCCGTCAGCGACTGCGGTTGTTTCGGCGATGCACTCATTCTGACTAACTGGCAGACTTTTTACAAGAATGTCGTTCTGCTGGCACTCGTTATTATCCTGCTCGCTTGCAAAAAGGAGATTCGTGCCACATGGATGCCGTGGATGGAAGGTGTGTGGATAGGTATAGCCGCTGCTGCCGTAGGAGGTTTTATGGCATACAACCTGCTGCATTTGCCCGTTTGGGATTTCCGTCCTTACAAGATTGGCAATAACCTGCCGGCTCTGATGGAATATCCCGACGATGCCGAACCTGACCAATACGACATCACTTTCGTCTATGCCAAAGACGGAGTGGAGCAGGAGTTCACCATCGACAACTACCCCAAAGGCGATTCGGCTTGGACTTTTGTGCGGCAAAACAGCGTTTTGGTCAAGAAAGGGTATGAACCGCCCATTCATGACTTGGAAATACTGGACGAAGACTATAACGACATAACCTACGACCTGTTGGAGAACGAACTGCCGGTTACGCTGGTGGTCATGTACGACTTGAGCAAAGCCAACCGCCATCAGGTGGCGCGGTTGAATGGTTTATACGAACAGGTTTATACCCAAAGCGGTGTTTTCTATGCCGTTACAGGTAGCAGTACGCAGGATATAGAGCAGTTTAAGATTGAAAACAATGTCGTTTATCCTGTCGCTACTTGTGACCCTGTCACACTCAAAACAATCGTTCGTGCCAATCCGGGCGTGATAGAAATACAAAACGGAATAGTAATCAACAAATATAATCTAAGAAACTTATGAGAACAAAAATGGTCGCAGGGAACTGGAAAATGAACAAAACCCTGCAAGAAGGTATTGAGCTGGCTGTTCAACTGAAAAACGATGTCAAGAACCCCGCATGCGCCGTAGTTATCGGCACTCCTTTTATTCACCTTGCTACCGTAGCAGAGATGCTGAAAGGTTCGCCTATCAAAGTGGCTGCCGAGAACTGCGCAGACAAGGAAAAAGGTGCCTTTACCGGCGAAGTGAGTGCCGCTATGGTCAAATCAACCGGTGCTGAGTACTGCATCTTAGGTCACTCCGAACGGCGCGCTTATTACCACGAGGATTATGCCATCCTTGCCGAAAAAGTTAAACTCGCCCTCGCCAACGGACTCAAAGTCATTTTCTGTATCGGCGAAGTTAAGGAAGAACGCGAAGCAGGCAAGCAGAACGAAGTCGTAGAGGCACAACTCAACGGTAGCGTCTTTAACCTCACACCCGAAGAGTGGGCAAATATCACGCTCGCTTACGAACCCGTTTGGGCTATCGGTACAGGTCTGACTGCTACTCCCGAACAGGCACAGGAGATACATGCGTATATCCGCTCGCTCGTCGCTAAGAAATACAATGCCGAAATAGCCGACAATACGACTATCCTCTATGGCGGCAGTTGCAACGAAAAGAACGCAGCCGAACTCTTTGCCTGCCCCGATATAGACGGCGGTCTGATAGGCGGTGCCGCTCTCGTTGCCGAAAAATTTGAAGCCATCATCGCTGCCCGTTAAAATAGTAAACAGAATGGCATTAATCAAAACAATCAATCGCAACGGCGAAATACTGACACCCCGTATTGCGGAAGGCGTTATCATGATGGACAACGCCACCGTAGTGGGGGATGTAACCGTTGGCGAAGGCACTTCGCTATGGTTCAATAGCGTTCTCCGCGGGGATGTCAATACCATTACGATTGGCAAACATTGCAATATACAGGACGGCTCTGTGTTGCACACGCTCTATCAGAAATCTACCATCACATTGGGCGACTATGTGAGTGTGGGACACAATGTGACTATCCACGGAGCCGATGTGGACGACTATGCGCTCATCGGCATGGGTTCCACCCTGTTGGACGGCGCTCGTGTGGGCAAAGGCGCTATCGTGGCTGCCGGAGCATTGGTGCTCAAAAATACTCAAATAGGAGACTACGAGATTTGGGGCGGTGTGCCGGCTAAGTTTATCAAAAAAGCCGACCCGGCACAAACCGCAGAGATAAACGAAAAAATAGCCAACAACTACGCCATGTATGCCGGTTGGTATAACCTGGGAAACTAGATAACTGGAAAAAATAAAAACTATGTATAAACGAATCTTACTGAAACTCTCCGGCGAGTCGCTGATGGGACATCAGGGCTATGGCATTGACCCCGTCCGCCTTAGTCAGTATGCAACGCAAATCAAGGCATTAGCCGACAAAGGTGTGCAGATTG
Organism: Paludibacteraceae bacterium; assembly: GCA_024399835.1. Classification (GTDB taxonomy): domain Bacteria; phylum Bacteroidota; class Bacteroidia; order Bacteroidales; family Paludibacteraceae; genus Colicola. The sequence continues at coordinate 21,566 of JAKSNK010000022.1, read as the reverse complement.
GCATCGTTATCGGCGGCGGAAATATCTTCCGCGGTCTGAGCGGCGCACAAAAGGGTTTTGACCGCGTCAAAGGCGACCAAATGGGTATGCTCGCCACTGTTATTAATTCGTTGGCACTGTCTTCCGCCCTCGAGGCATTGGGACAAAAAGTGCGCGTACTCACTTCTGTCCGTATGGAACCGATAGGCGATTTCTACAACAAAGCCAAGGCGCTGCGGCTATTTGACAAAGGCAATATAGTCATCATTGCCGGCGGAACAGGCAATCCGTATTTTACCACCGATACGGCTTCTGCCCTGCGTGCTATTGAGATAGAAGCCGATGTTATGCTCAAGGGTACTCGTGTAGACGGCATCTATACTGCCGACCCGGAGAAGGACCCGACTGCCACTAAGTTTGACTGCATAACCTACGACGAAGTATTGGCGCGCGGACTCAAAGTCATGGACTTGACCGCCATCTGCATGTGCAAGGAAAACAATATGCCTATCTATGTATTTGACATGGATACAGTAGGCAACCTTGAAAAAGTGATTGACGGCGAGCCCATAGGTACGCTGGTTAAACCTTAAAAAAATATCCACTCTTAACACCCAATCATTATGTTAGAACCCAAACAAATCCAAAACGAAGCTTCCGAGAGCATGGAAGCCGCTGTCATGTTTTTAGACGATGCTTTGGCACATATCCGTGCCGGCAAAGCCAATGCACGCATTCTTGACCCTGTCAAAGTGGAGTATTACGGAGCAATGACTCCCCTTGCCAATGTGAGCACTATCACAACACCCGATGCACGCACTATTCAAATTCAGCCGTGGGAGAAGAACATGCTTTCTGTTATCGAGCGTGCCCTTATCAACTCCAATATCGGACTGGCTCCCAACAACAACGGCGAGTGCATTCGTTTGATTATACCTCCATTGACCGAGGAACGCCGTCGCGAATTGGCTAAACAATGCAAGGGCGAAGCCGAAAATGCCAAAATGAGTATCCGCAATGCCCGGCGTGATGCTATTGAGACACTCAAAAAGCAAATCAAAGAGGGATTGCCCGAAGATGCAGAAAAAGATGCTGAGAACGAAGTGCAGAAACTGCATGACCGGTTTGTAGCACAGGTGGACGAACTTTATGCCAAGAAAGAAAAAGAGATAATGACCGTTTGATGACAGGGCGTAAACACCTAATACTTTTCCTTCTGCTGGTTGCCTCGTTGGGAGTATCCGCGCAGAGCAAATGGAATAACTTTGTCGATAAGGCAATGCAATTGCCCGTTGTCGGATTGGTCTATCCTACTTTCTCTAACGAGACCAGTTGGCGGTTTAACCTTGGGGCACAGGCATGCTTCTATATGCCCAACGAAACAACCCCCTCGGTGATGCGCCTGACGGCATACTATTCGCTCAAACGCCAGTGGCAGATTTATTCCACCGGCACGCTCTATATGGGCGGTAAAATTCCTTGGATGCTCTATTATGGCATACGCTATCGCGATTATCCGGATGTTAATTTCGAATGGGTGGATGGCACTCCCATCGCTTTTGATTACGCTTCCAAACGCGCAGACCTGACACTCGAACCGCTCTTCCATGTCTCTGAGAACTGGTTGATAGGACCGATGTGTGACTTTATTTGGGAAAAGACTAACCTGAATATAGTGGATAGTCTGTATCATGGTACCGAGCGTGTATTGATGTGGGGACTGGGATTTGGTGCCATGTACGATACGCGCAATATCAACCAATACCCCACCAAGGGCATGGTAATCAAACTGGAAGGACTGTACTACGAACCCAAATTAGGGTCGGACTATCGTCTGTGGCACTTGGAACTGGATTATCGCCACTATCTCAAATTGTGGCAACCCGCAGAATTTAAAAACGACTTTGATAAAGTCAATAAATCCCTGATTTTTGCTTACCAATTCAAGGCGATTGCCGCTTTGTCCAATCAGTCCGTGGAGGATATGCCTTTTCAGGTTATGCCGACATTGGGCGGAGACGATTTATTGCGAGGCATCCGCACCAACCTTTTCCGCGAGAATGTCCTGTGGGCACTACAAACCGAATTGCGTTTCCCTATTTACAGCATTCTGCGCGGTACCGTTTTTGCCGGAGTGGGCGATGTGTACGACACCGACCATTGGCAATGGACTGCCCCGCAAATCGGTTATGGACTCGGTCTGCGGCTGGCGATTAACAAGGCACATGTGAATGTGCGGTTTGATGTGGCAAGAAACAATCGGGATAAGAGTTGGTCCGACCCCGACACATATAGTTTTATCCTTACAGCAACGGAGGCATTCTGATGCGCGGATTGGTAATCAAATCATTGGGAAGTTCGTATGTTGTTGTGACAGAGCAAGGGGCAACCTTGGATTGTCATGTCAAGGGCAATTTTCGCATTCGCGGCATTCGTACTACCAACCCTGTGGCTGTGGGCGATTGGGTACAGATGGAGAGTCAGGGTGACGGGATAAACTGGATTACGGAAATCGAACCCCGTCGCAATTACATCATTCGCCGCTCGACCAACCTGAGCAAACAGGCACACATATTAGCAGCCAATGTGGATCAGGTGCTGCTGATGATTACCGTCAATCACCCCGTTACCGCTCTTACTTTTGTGGACCGATTTTTGGCAACCGCCGAAGCATATCGCGTGCCGGTCACATTGCTGATTAATAAGACCGACCTCTATTCCGCTGACGAATTGCAAACCGCCGACGAGTGGCAACGGTTATATACGCAACTTGATTACCCCGTACTGCAAGTATCTGCCAAGAACCCCGACCATATCAATCAGGTTCGTGCCCTCTTGGCTGGCAAAGTTACCTTGCTGAGCGGTAATTCGGGGGTGGGCAAATCGACTTTGCTCAATGCCCTGTTCGGCGAGGAGAAGACCCGTACGGGACTTATTTCGTCTTCACATGACAAGGGTATGCACACCACCACTTTCTCCGAAATGTACGCTCTGCCCGATTCCCCGACTCACCGATTCCCCGATTCCTCATCATATATTTCCGATTCCCCGACTCACCGATTCCCCGATTCCCCATCATATATTTCCGATTCCCCGACTCACCGATTCCCCGATTCCCCATCATATATTTCCGATTCCCCGACTCGCCGATTCCCCGATACCCCATCATATATTTCCGATTCCCCGACTCACCGATTCCCCGATTCCCCAACTTATATTATCGACACTCCGGGTGTGAAGGGCTTCGGTAGCGTGGAGATGGACAAGTATGAGGTCAGCCACTATTTCCGTGACTTGTTCCAAATAGGCAGAGAATGTCGCTATGACGACTGCCTGCATATCAACGAACCCGGTTGTGCGGTCATTCGTGCCGTTGAACAGGGTCAAATAGCACTCTCGCGATACGAGAGTTATATCAGTTTATTGGGAGATTCAGAAGAGAGCAAATATCGTTAAACCAATGGAAATACTTCGAATAGACGATTTTAATTATCCGTTACCGGATGAGCGGATTGCCAAATACCCGCTCAAAGAACGCGATCATAGCAAATTGTTGGTCTATCGCAACGGACAAGTCGGCGAAGACCGTTTTTACAACATAGGGGACTATATTCCCGATTCCTCACTCCTTGTATATAATAATACGCGCGTGATACAAGCCCGATTGGTTTTTCACAAGGACTCCGGCGCACGCATCGAGGTTTTTTGCCTTGAACCCCTCATTCCCCACGATTACGCCCTTTCGTTGGGCAGTACGGACTGCTGTATATGGAAGTGCATGATTGGTAATCTCAAGAAGTGGAAAGAGGGCAAACTCACTCTCTCAACCGATAATTTTGAACTGTCTGCAGAACGGTTATCTACCACAGGAAATACCCACGAGGTGCGTTTTACATGGCGCAATCTGGAGAATCCCCCTGCGGGAGGAAATGTAGAGGGGGCACTCAGTTTTGCCGAAATACTGGATGCTATGGGCGAACTGCCTATTCCTCCGTATCTCAATCGCGCTACAGAGGAGAGTGACAAAACGACTTATCAAACCATCTATTCGCGCATCAAGGGTAGCGTGGCAGCCCCTACCGCCGGACTGCATTTCACGGACGCTGTCTTGGATGACCTTCGTCATCGTGGTGTACGGATGACCGAACTCACTCTGCATGTAGGAGCAGGCACTTTTCAGCCCGTCAAGACTGAGGATGCCAACCTGCATACAATGCACACGGAGATAATTGCCGTACCGCGAAAAGCCATTGCAGATATACGCGACAATGTGGGACATATCGTAGCGGTCGGAACAACCAGCATGCGCACATTAGAGTCGCTCTATTTCATCGGCGAACATTTCTTCAATTCACCGATTCACCAATTTGCCGATTCCCCGATTCATGTTGCTCAGTTTGAGCCGTACGAGGGCGAACATACGCTGACTACGCAACAGAGTATGCAAGCCATATTGGATTATTTGGACGCTACACATCAGGATACACTCCATGCCGAAACGCAAATCATGATTAAACCCGGGTATGAGTTTCATGTTGTGAACCAACTGATTACCAATTTTCACCAACCCAAATCGACACTCCTGCTCTTGGTTAGCGCGTTTGTAAAGGGTGATTGGCATACGATTTATGATTATGCACTGTCTCATGATTTCCGCTTTCTCAGTTACGGTGACAGTTCCATTCTTTTTCACGATTAACCGATTAACCAACTTCCCGATTCACCTTACACAATGATTGATACCCATGCTCATTTGGACGAAGAACCTTATCGTAATGATTTAGATTCGTTTATCGCCGCCCAACGACAAGCCGGAGTGGAAAGCATCCTGATTCCCGGTGTGGATGTGAACAGCATTGAGCCGGTGGCTACTATCTGCCGTCAATACCCGAATTATCTCTATCCGGCAATTGGTCTGCACCCCGAGAATGTGGGCGACGATTGGCAAGAGCAGTTGGAAACTATCCACGCTGCGATTCACCGATTAACCGATTCCCCAACTCACCTCCCCTACATCGCTATTGGCGAGATAGGTCTTGATTATCACTTTGATACGACTTACAAGGAGCAGCAGCATGCTGCCTTGCGCGAACAGCTGAACTGGGCAATAGAACTGAATTTGCCCGTTATGTTGCATGTGCGCGATGCTACCGAAGATGCCCTTGCTATCCTTAAAGAATATACCAACTCGCCGGTTCACCGATTTACCGATTCACCGACTCCCCCGCATTCCCCCCTCCGTGGTGTGATGCATTGCTGGAGCGGAAGCGAAGAAGTGGCACGACAAATTGTGAATATGGGGTTGTATTTGGGCATAGGGGGAATTATTACCTTCAAGAACTGCAAACTGCGTGAACACTTGTCGTCTGTTCCTTTGGAGCGCATTGTATTGGAAACGGATGCACCCTATATGGCACCCGTTCCGCATCGTGGCGAACGGAACGAAAGCCGTTGGATAACTTATGTGATGGAGGAACTGAGCAAGATCTATGGCGTATCGGTTGACGAAATCGACCGCATTACCACCCAAAACGCCAAGGCGCTGTTTGGACTGTAATTGATTGGTTTGCTCTGTTATATATTCAAAAAAGGATTGCAACATACTCGCTGCAATCCTTTTGTTTAAGAGCATACGCTCCATTTGCCAAGGCGTCTTATTTCGCCAAGTTTTCCAATTTTACCTTTTTCATTTTGCCGTTCTCTGCTTTAACAAGGCAGGTCTCGTCGTCCAGCAAGGACTCAATAACACCTGACTCGAATTTGGTGCAGGAAAGATTGGTAGGATAAGCTACTTTGTCTCCTTTGGCAAATGCCGATTGGTCCTTAGCGTCCTTTTTAGCCACTACTTGAACGGTCTGCATGGAATAGATACCTCCGGTCAGTAGTGATACCAAACCATCTACGAATGTTGTGCGTGTACGCACCTGACAGTTTTGATCTGTAGGAGTGGTAATGTCACATTTCCCGACAGGGAGCAGTCCCCAGAAAAGATAACCCTGACGGTCTTTGGAATACTCGTAAACCTGTCCCTTGTTTTCTTTGTAGTTTCCTACGGAAGTCTTAGTTACCATACACGAACTGAGACACACACTGGCAATAGCCAGACACACTAAAAATTTTAATTTTTTCATTTGTTTTTTGTTTTTTTTGCCTACTCTTCTCCGGATTTTCGGCACACTCCGTTTATACTTTTTTTATCCGTTGTCTAAGCGTCTCGTTTAGCCGAGGATAGGCAGAGGATACGCCGAGGATAGACACAAAAAAAGCGTGAACTTTCGTTCGCTTCATTTGAGTTTTGAGGTACTGGACTACCTAATATCTATCAAATAATGCACGGAAAACCCACGCTATCCACGTGAGCGTCCGTAAACCGTGCTTGATAGATATTGATTTTTGAAAGTGTCCAGTTTCCAAAACTCAAGTGGTTTACAACGCTATATATATACCCAACGCTTTGGGATTATGTCTGCCATTTTATGTTTGACCAAACACGATATCCATCCTATATAGATATCTTTTGCAGTTTTGCGTTGCAAAATTACAGATTTTTTTTGAAATACGCAAATTTTTAGCATGATTTTTTTTGTTTTGAGTGAATAACCTTTGATTGTTAACGACGACCGGGACCATTTGATCTACCGCCGCCACTTGGATTGGGAGTTGTTGACGGATACATCGGTCCGGGACAAGAATGTCTGAATTTCATAATGATATAAAATTAAAATATGGGGAATGAGCCCCTGCTCAAATTCGAGTCGTTTCGAATTCGAGTGCAAAGGTATAGAAATTTTTAAATATATGGAAATGCTATGACATAAATTGATTGATTTACGACATAGTTTATTTTTCTTCTTTGTTTTTTAGATTATTCTTTTGCTCTTCTACATATTCTTCCACTCCTTCTCGCATTAATTCTCCCATATGTGCAAAATAACGCTGTCGCCTTTCTAATTCTTCATGAGACAATGTTTTGCAAGATTTTTCATAGGCCTCACCCAACTGTAAAAGCAATTTTCCAAAATTCTTTGGTCCTTGTGCCTTTAAGAAGTTGTTATGCTGCTCCCACAGGGCGTTAAAGGACTGGGCTTCCGCTTGGGAAACCAATAGGGGTCTTTCGATACCATCTACGATCAATTGATATTTTGAAATAGGTGTATTGCAGGCGTCTCTATTGACGAATAAATGAACACCTATTTTTATTAGGTTGCCACGCACACACCTACCATAATCATCCCATAACAATGCCTCTATATCACTGATTGTTTTTTTTAAGAGGAACGGTGCTGTTCTTCCTTGGACAAATAGAAGATTAAATCTCTTTTTCTCTCCTTTTTCTCCTTTGGGTACAATATCTAATCTATATTTTGAGGTAGTTGTAATAGCCAATATATCGTCGTACAAAAAGGTACGCTTTTCTGTAATCAGTCTTTTCCTTTGACCGGGGTTAAGAATAGACTTGTTTTCAGCATTCTGCAAATCAATTATTTCCAGTTCGATTGTATCTTGTCCCATTGTAGTATATGTTTTTTTTCGACTGCAAAATTACAGTTTTTTTTTGAAATACGCAAATTTATTTTATTGGTTAATCGGTTAATCGGTCAGTTGGTGAATTGGTTCTTCGGTTCACCGGTTCACCGATTCCCCGATTTGCCAACTCTATGTTATTGTATGTTATTGATAATCAATACCCCGTTCGAACGGTTAAGCAACGGTCAAGCAACGGTCAGTATAGGATGAGCGAACGGTGGCGCATTTTTTTTGCTCTTTTTTCCACTACTCGTTGACCCGGCAGACACCTGATTAAACATATCGCACGCACATGAGAAAAAGTGGGTGTTTGGCATCTACACGAATAAAAATGACAAAAAAACAAAAAAAAATGCACAAATAGTTGGTGGTATCATATTTTTTTTGTAACTTTGCAAGTCCTTACGATAAAATATCATTTGTCGTAGGATAAAAAATCAAGACACAACTTGTTGTGGATTGAATAGAAGGAAGAACGGAGCGCTTAATTTGCAACGCAAATTCTTTTAGCGGAGTTTCTTCCGACGAAGGAGAGATGCTCGAGTGGTTTAAGAGGCACGCCTGGAAAGCGTGTAAACTCCAAAAGGGTTTCCGGGGTTCGAATCCCCGCCTCTCCGCAAACGGATCGGCGGAATTTTTGGAATTGGATTAGAAAAAAAACTCGTTTTTGGATAAGACAATACAAAAAAAGACCGCAGATACTTTGCAAGGGCGCCCTTGCAAAGTATGGGGATTACGGAGAAATCCCCGCTTCCGTACAAGAAGAGAGAAATCCTATCTCCGCAAAGAAAACACAAATTAAAAATCAAATAACAAAATCCAATTACAATGAAAAAAGTATTTGCAACCCTTACGGTGCTGGCAATGCTGACCTTTGGTAGCGTTGCCGTTATGGCTCAGGAAGCAGACGCTGCTGCCGCTCCTGAAGCTACTGAACAAGTTGAAGAACAACCCGCAGCTGAAGCTCCTGCTATGGTAGAAGAAGCAGAAATGGCTGAGGAAGATGGCGGTCTCGTTGCTCTGCACAAAACTTTGAAAACTAAATTTATTGAAGGTGGCGCCGGATTTATGGCTGCAACCCTTCTGTGCTTGGTATTCGGTTTGGCTCTCTGCATTGAGCGTATTATCTATCTGAGCTTAAGCAAAACCAATACAAAAGCTCTGTTGGCTGACATTGAGAAAGCTCTCAACGAAAAAGGTTTGGAGGCAGCTTTGGAGGTTTGCCGCAATACACGCGGTCCTGTTGCCAGCATTTTCTATCAGGGCTTGAGCCGCTATGACGAGGGTATTGATGTTGTCGAGAAAACTGTTGCTTCTTACGGTGGCGTACAACTCGGTTTGTTGGAAAAGAACTTAAGTTGGATTTCCTTGTTCATCTCTATCGCTCCGTCTCTCGGTTTCTTGGGAACTATTATCGGTATGATTCAGGCATTTGATAAGATTCAACAGGTTGGTGATATCTCGGCTACCGTTGTTGCCGGTGGTATTAAAGTCGCTCTGTTGACCACCTTGCTCGGTTTGATTATCGCTATCATCCTGCAATTGTTCTATAACTACATCCTGAGCGTTATCGAAAGTTTGGTTAACGAAATGGAGGATAGTTCTATCAGTTTGTTGGACATCGTTGTTGAGTACGACAAGAAACACAAAGCATAAGTTATTATGAAAGACTATAAAATGATACCAAAGATTTCCCTATGGGTGCTGATGGGATTAGGCATTATCTGCTCGGTAATGTTCTTCTTCCTCGGTGGCTCTGAAGGACAGTTGGAGGTAGCCGGTGATTTCCTTGAGATCCCGTATTTTACCAACTTGTTCCTGACATGGAACTACATTTTGGTGGCTCTTGTCTGCTTGGTCACTTTGGCTGTAGTGGTTTGGGAGTTCGTTAAGTTATACAAGGTGGATAGCAAAAAAGCACTTCGCAGTCTGTTTGTCGTAGTAGGTTTTGTTGCCTTAATCGTCATCTGCTGGATGCTGGCTAGTCCTGAAGAAGTTAAAATCTTAGGTTATGAAGGTACCGACAATGTAGGCGGTATGGCCCGTTTGAGCGGTGCATGCCTGCTGCTGACCTATATTCTGGTTGTAGCAACTGTTGTTGCACTGGTTTGGGGTGTCGTTCATACCAAAAGATTGAGTAAATAATTGAAGTTGATTAACTGTTAATTGTCAAATTAACTAAGTAAACATGGCAAAGAAAATTCCACAGATAAATGCCAGTTCTATGGCTGATATCTCTTTCTTGCTGCTCATCTTCTTCTTGGTGACGACCTCTATGGATGTCAATCAGGGTTTGGCTCGCCGTCTGCCGGCGCCTATTCCCCCGGATCAGAAGATTGAGGACACGGATATCAACAAGCGTAACCTGATGGTGGTGAAGATTAACTCGATGAACCAACTCATGGTGCAAGGGCAGTTGATGGATGTTCGTCAGCTCAAAGAGGAAGCCAAGAAGTTCATTAAGAACGAGAATGATGATAGTTTCTATCCGAAGTTGTACGAAGAGGATTTCGGTGCTCCCATCGGTATTGTCAAATATACCAAAGAGCATGTAATCTCCGTTCAAAACGATGTAGATACAGAGTATCAGGCATACTTGAATGTTCAAAATGAACTGGTGGCAGCTTATAACGAGTTGCGTGACGAGTGTGCACGCAAGTATTTCCATGTGGGTTACAACGAATTGGACGAGGATAATCAGAAGTTGATTCAAAAGATTTATCCTCAGAAGATTTCGGAGGCAGAACCTAAAAACTACGGAGGAAACTAATATGGCAAAGATTCGTCGAAATGAAAAGCGTGAAATGCCGGCTTTGAATACCAGTTCACTACCGGACATCATCTTTATGCTACTGTTCTTTTTCATGTCAGTTACTTCTATGAAAGAGGTTTCGCTCAAGGTTCAGTTGCAAAACCCGCAAGCTACCGAATTAACTAAATTGGAGAAGAAATCCCTGGTGCGTTATATCTATGTAGGTACTCCTACTTCCGAGTTCCGTCGTCAGTACGGAGCTGAGACGCGTATCCAATTGGATGATGCTTTTGCAGATGCCAAAGAGATTGGTGACTACATCATCAACGAGCGTTCGGCTATGAAAGAGCAAGATCAGGGATTGATGACCGTCAGTATAAAGGCAGACAAGCAGACTCGTATGGGTGTGATTGCTGATATTAAGCAGGAGTTACGCCGTGTCTCTGCACTCAAGATTAACTATGCCGCAACACAGCGCACCAGTTATTAATTCGTCGTTTATCCGTTTTTGCATCGTAGGGGCTGCTGCCGCTGCGGTGCATTATGGTATTTATTACCTGCTGCTATTGGCACATTGCCCCGTCAATCCTGCCTATATAGCGGGCTATTTGATTAGTTTTGTCGGCAATTACTTTGCCACCAGTTATTTCACTTTCCACTCTCACCCTACATGGCAACACTTTATCGGTTTTGCAGGCAGTCACGGCATCAATTTTGTGCTGCATATCGTTCTGCTCAATCTCTTCCTGTGGCTATTGCCGCTTGTGTTGGGTACATCGGACCATTGGAACGAGTTGGTAGCACCCGTGCTGGTGATGGGAGTGGCTATGCTAATACAATATACTATTTTGCGTTGGGTATTTAAGAATCGCAAGCCCTGTGGAGGGCAAGTGATGTTGTCGTTTGATACGGAGGAGTTTGATGTTCCCCGTGAGCACGGAGTGGAATATGATACGCTCAAAGAGGGTATGCAGGTTTCCGCTTATGGTACCAATCGCATCTTGGATTGTCTCAAGGAGTGTGGTGTGCGTGCTACTTTTTTCTGCACTACCAATTTCGCCAAGCATGCTCCCGAAGTGATGCAGCGTATCATGGACGAGGGGCACGAAGTAGCGGCACACGGCTGTGACCACTGGTCGCCTCAGACAACGGATGTGATAGAGAGCAAGCAATATTTGGAGCAACTGACAGGGCGTACTGTTTTGGGCTATCGCCAACCGCGTATGTTCCCTGTGGATATCCGTTTGCAGGCGCAACAGGGGTATATCTACAATGCCTCGCTCAATCCTGCATGTATTCCCGGCAGATATATCCATTTGACTACGCCCCGCACCTATTTTATGGAAGAGGGACTGCTGCAGATACCCGCTTCGGTCAGTCCGTGGCTGCGCATACCTATGTTCTGGCTGGCATTGCATAATTTCCCCATGTGGTTGTATAAGGCATTGGCACACCGTATATTGTGCCATGACGGGTATTTCAATACCTATTTTCACCCGTGGGAGTTTTACGACCTGGGGGCTCATCCCGAACTCAAAATGCCGTTTATTATCCGTCATCATGCAGGACAGGATATGTATGACCGCCTCAAACAGGTGATACAGGATTTGCAGGCGCAGGAATGCACATTTGTTACCTATGGTGAATTTGCCGAAGCACATCTATGATTGACTGGAAAAAGATAGGACAAAAAGTATGGTATTGGTTCATTTATCCCGTGCGAACCAATCCTGTTTTCTTTGTCTTCACTATGGTGGCAAGCACGATGGTGATGATTACCTATAATCTCACGCCCGATGCCGGTCATACGGATGAGTTCCTGGCTATTTTGTTGCCGTTGTTGGATTGCTATCTGTTTACGGTATTGGCAGCCCTCTTGCGCCCCATTTGGTTGCATTGGTTGTCGTGGGTCAGTTTTACCGTCATTACCTTGGGTGAAATCTTCAGCACGCTGTGCTATCAGTCTCTCTATACGGTCAATGTGCTGAAACTGGTTATGCAGACCGATGCACAGGAGAGTTCGGAGTTTGTTTCTGCCGTGTTGCATACTTATTCGCCGTGGCTGTCGTTTGCGATTATGATAGCGAGTTGGGGAGTAGCGTGGGGAATAGTGTACGGTTGCCGTAAATTGAAGCATCAGCCCAAACAGATTATTCTCTATGTATTAGGGGCATTGATTGTATGGTCTGCCACGCGTGAAGTGCCGCAATATATCTGTTTATGCCGCAGTTTTGCTTCGGACAGTACGGCAGACTTGGCAGATTCAGACCATTTGCCGGACTTGCGTTCGTCGTCGGTTCGCCTGCTGTACGGATTTGCGTTTAATTATGTGACGGCAAAAGAGATGACTTTGCTCTATGAGTCGGTTGCCAACAGTCAGGTGAATGCCTGTTCGTTTCGCTGCCCGACGATTGTGCTTATCATAGGGGAATCGTATAACAAGTACCATACGCCACTATATCAGCCGGATTATATTCCTACAACGCCGAATATGTGCCGTATGCGTGACAAGGGAAATCTGTTTGTCCATCGGGATGCCGTTTCTCCGTCTAATCTCACATCCAATGTGATGCACCATTTGTTTTCGACTTGGGATAATATGTCGGATACGCACTATACGGAGCACACGCTCTTTCCGGCATTGTTCCGCAAGGCAGGATATAAGGTCTATCTGTATTCGAATCAATATGTATTGGGCAGTACGGATTTTTGGAGTTCGATAGGCGGTACGGTACTCAATAATCCTCAGTTGAGCGCATTGCAGTTTGATGTGCGCAACGAGCGGCGCTACCAGTATGACGGCGAGTTGCTGGAACATCTTCCGTCTGCCGATTCGCTGTGTGCGGTTCCGTCGTTGCTGATTGTCCATTTATACGGACAGCATGTCGATTATGACGAGCGCTATCCTGCTTCGTTTGAGCGGTTTACGGCGGACGATGTCGATATGCCATTCGGTCCGCATGCACATACGATTACGGCGCGTTATGCCAATGCCACGCTGTATAACGATAGTGTGATTGATGCTTTGTGGCAGCGGTTGGCAGATAGAGAGGTAATAGGAATCTATATAAGCGACCACGGGGAAGAGGTCTATGACTATCGCAAGTATTACGAGCGTTCGGACATGAGCGAACTCAATCCGCAGGTGGCGCATTATCAGTTTGAAATACCTATGTTCTTTATGATGACCGATACTTTTCAGTCGGTTCATCCGGATGTGGCGGAAAGTGTCCGCAGGTGCTTGAATAAGCCGTTCTATTCCGCCGATCTGTGCCATTTGCTGCTTTCGTTGGCAGGAATAGACACTCCCGAATATATGCCTGAGCGCGATTTGCTCAGTCCGCAATATGATACATCCCGTCCGCGATTGATAGGACGGGGTCAAGATTATGACCAACTAATTCAACAACTGCAATGATACGCTTAGGAATAGTTTCTCCCTGTTATAACGAGCATGATGTTTTGGCTCAATCGGCATCCCGTCTGACTGCTTTGTTTAACGACTTGATTGCCAAAGGCAAGATTACCAAGGATAGTTTTGTACTCTTTGTCAATGACGGTTCGCAGGACGACACATGGGAAATCATTTCGTCGCTGTATGCGACCAATCCGATTGTTAACGGGCTCAATTTGGCGCATAATGTGGGACACCAGTATGCCCTGATGGCAGGTATGATGAATGCCAAAGACCGTTGTGACGGCGTTGTGACTGTTGATTGTGATTTGCAGGACGATATAACGGCGATAGAGAAGATGATAGATTTGTATGAGGCGGGCAACGATATCGTCTATGGTGTCAAGGTTAGCCGTGAGGGCGATTCGCTGATGAAGCGCTGTTCGGCACAAACATTCTATCGTCTTCAGTCCTCGATGGGTGTCAATGCGGTGTATAACCACGCAGATTTTCGCTTTATGTCCCGCCGTGCATTGGAGGCGTTGAGCCAATATCCCGAGCGCAATCTGTATTTACGGGGGATGATACCAACCATAGGTTTTCGTACGGCGACGGTGGATGATACTATATCTGAGCGTACGGCAGGCAAGAGTAAATATACATTGTCAAAGATGCTGCGTTTGGCATCGGACGGCATCACCTCTTTTTCGTCTCAGCCGATGACTATTGTGCTGGTGCTGGGAGTATTGATGTTGGTAGTGGCATTGGGCATGGGTGTGTATGTATTGGTAAGCTTGTTGACGGGACACTATGTGCCGGGTTGGTCGTCGTTGATGCTGTCAATGTGGTTTATAGGGGCAGTGATAACGATAGGAATAGGTATTTGTGGCGCATATATCGGCAAGATGTATATAGAGGTCAAACACCGTCCGTTGTATATCGTGGCAGATCAACTGCTGCATGACTGATTGCTGTCACGGTTGACGGGGGGAAATGGCACTCTTTTTTGACAATTCAACTTTGCAAAATGCAGAAATATTTGCATATATCAAAAAATGTTTGTAACTTTGCAGCGAAATTGAAAAAATGCGTTGTTCACAAAAAAGTAAGCAAAGCAGATGGAAGAGACTTTAATGTTAAAAATTTTTATATAGGATATGAAGAAAGTGTTTGTTTTAATGAGTTTAGTTGTGTCGCTAGCGGTGTCGGCAAAAGTGACCATTCAAGCCACCGTTAATGGATGCACTTTGGGTAAGTCCAGCAAGAGTGAGGTGCTTAAGAAAATGTCTAAAATGCATGCTAACATTATCGCCCAAAATGATACAGTCATATTTTTCTCTTCCGAGAAATTCTTTGCAGAAGATATAAATTTCCGCTATTGTAATGTAGGTTTTACAGAGGATACAGTGTCGTCAATTTTCCTTTTTGATAATATTGATAAAGTAACAATATCCCAAATAGAAGATGTGAAGGCCAAATATGATAGTCTCAAAGTATTGAGAGGTAATGATGTTCTTGATTCGTATCGACATGTATTGGGCGATTTCAAAGTAGATTCAAATCGTGTTCGTGCTTATGGAGATGGGATAAATACGATAATAATATTAGAGGGCGACTCATCTCGAGGTTTGATATATGAGGCTGTTAATTATGTCTTACAGGTGCATGGACGCAAATTGAGCAAAATGTTTGAAGACTTGTATTCTTCCTTGTTTCCAGACTATGACAATGCCAATGCTGTTAAATCGGTGGCAGGATGTGTATTTGGAGACTCTAGGCAGAATGTAACTAATAAGTTCCACCTTAAGACAAATAAATATATTAAGTCCGATGCTCATTCTGTTTTATATAGTGGTATTACTATCGGTGGTAATTATTTTAAGCGAGGTACATTGTATTTTATAAATGATAAGTTTGTATCGTGCAAATTTGAGTCCGAGTTCTATACATGGAAATATGAGGAAGCTAAGGCAACATATGATGCGTTATGCTCGCAATATGATCGCAAATATACCAATGCTCATCATTTTGACCAAAGTGAAGATGATTTGTGCAGCGCATATGGTATGTTCCAAGATGATTATGAGGAAGGTCAAATGTATCCCATCATCATATCTTTACGCAAGAATGTGAGTCAAGGTGGAGACACCTATTATTATGTATCTGTTTCGTATTTTGAGGGGCGTCTCAAGACGATGTATAATGATGAGATTTAATGTGATATATGAAAAAGACAGCGATATGTATTTAGATATCTACAATGTGAAAGATATCTTCGGTACTTACAAAAAGAAGAAATAATACATGACACGCCATAAATTTGGTCATATTACGAAACAGACGGAAATAAATACTTAAAACATAACCTTCAGGTAAGATTCTCGTAAATTACCTATCAGCACATTTTGTTGTGCAACAATACTTAACGATGAGTTAAGGATTATGATATAATTATATTATAATTATAGAGTATTAAATTATAGGATAAAAATGTCAAGTGTCAAGTAGATGCGATTTGCAAATATCGCGCGAGTGCGTATGTATGAGAAACATAAATACGGTACTTGTCAAAACACAATCGCTTCGAGTTGACAGTTGACAAATTGACAAATTCGGACATAGCCAAACTCGCTCAACTTGCTAAACCTGCTCAAACCACTCATTGTCAAAATGGGTGGTTTGAGCTATCTGTCAGCCGATGGAATAGAGACAATTAGGCAAACTACTTTCATGCCACTCCTTCATGCCACTCAAAACAATGGGATTGGAACGAGGGTGTTCTTGTGTTGGAACGCGCTAATAATCAACAGGATGCAAAAAGCATTGTTAACGAATGGGGAAATTCATAGTGGCATGAGTGGCATGAAAATTATACAATATATATATCCTCGCGCGTAGGGGCATATAATAAGTTATAAAAATACATGCCACTCATGCCACTCATGCCACAAAGAAAAATCGTAACCACATAGTCATCCTTAATAGTGCAACGGTAGTGCTACGGGGAAAGACAGGGGGAGAATTATGAATTAAGAATTTTGAATTAAAAATTAAGAGAGGGGGGGTAAGAATTTTGAATTAAGAATTAAGAGAGACGCGAACACCCATAAAGAGAGGGCTGAAAGTGTCGGTCAAGTGTCGGTCAACCCTCGACTATTTGCTTACTCAAAAAGACAGCAAAAAATGCCTATATATAGATTAAAAATCTATTTTGTGCCCTAATTATTTGCGTATGCCAAATTTTTGTTGTATATTTCGGCGTTCTGCCTTTGCTCGCTTTACTCGCAAATTCCCCCGAAAGATACGCGGTTTTTTATTAAAATACACAAATAAACATGTCTTTTCGGGCAGTGCTGCGCCCTTAATTTATGGTATTTGGCATCTTTATATGCAAGCATATATCCGCTTCCAATACTCATAAATCACAGATAATATATCTGTTTTGCCCGAAAAAGACATATTTATTTGCGTATTCCAAAAATTCTTTGTATCTTTGTACCCTTAAATGATTATTGATAGAGAGATGATGAAAAAAATAGCACTTATCTTATTTGCCGTTGTATTTTGCAATATGGCATGGACGGCGGAGCGGACTGCAGAACAGGCGGCGGCAATTGCCGCACAATTCTTCGCTGAACAGGGGAACTACAGCATGGCACGCAAATCTGCCATGCCCACTTTACAACCGGCACAACAATACAACAAAAACAATACGGATACCCCCGCTTTTTATGTCTTCAACCGAACCGACCAAGACGGCTTTGTCGTAGTCAGTGCCGACGACCGCACAGAGTCCGTTCTCGCCTATTCGGACGAGGGCGGTTTTGACAATACCGACATCAACCCTTCTCTCCGCTGGTGGCTGCAACGCTATCAACGGCAGTTATCCGCATGGACCGACAGCACGGCACGGACTGCCACCAATAGAGACGGCGTCGCCCTGAATGTCACTACTGCCGTTGCTCCTCTGATGACCGCCAAATGGGACCAGGAGGCACCGTACTACAACAATTGCCCGAAGGACTTGTTCTCCTCTGAACTCTGTCCTACCGGCTGTGTCGCTACCGCTGCTGCACAAATCATGTACAAATGGAAATACCCCGCCAAAGGCGCCGGTTCGCACAACTACGAATGGTGCGACTACGGCACTTTCTATTGGGAGCTGGAGTGCGAAACGCTGCGCATCAAATTTGATACGGTTGTATTCGATTGGACCAACATGAAGGATATTTACAAGAAATACACTCCGCAACAGGCACGCGCCGTTGCTTCCCTTATGTACGCCTGCGGGGTAGCGTGCGATATGAGTTACAGTAGCGACGGCTCCGGCGCATGGACCGACGATATGGGATATGGACTAATCACCTATTTCGATTACACCTATTCGAAGTTCGTTACCACATACACCCGTTCGCAATATTCCTACTACAAGGACGGCGATGTACGCCTTGACAAAGCCGAATACGGATGCTCTTTGGACTCTATACAGTCTTATATCAACGATGACCTTGAAGCAGGACGACCTGTTCTGATGGGCGGTTGGGACGAGGACTACGGAGGACACGAGTTCGTATGCGACGGCAGAGACACCCAGGGGCGGTTCCATATCAACTGGGGGTGGGGCGGTGCAGGAAACGGCTATTTCTCCATATCCAACTTGGGTCCGACCGACGACTACGGACAATCGTACAACTTCTCCGAAGACCTGGATGCCATGATTGGTTTGGAACCGGCACATCTGCCTTCCGCTTTGCCTACCGTGAGCGACGATTCACAACCGCAAAAGATTCTTCGTCAAGGGCACTTGCTTATCCGTCACGATAGCCGGTGGTATAATACATTAGGAAATAAAATCCGTTGAGCATGAGACGCACTTCTTTCTTCCTTTTTCTCTGTTGTCTTTCTTTGACCGTCCATGCTGCCACGCGCAGTATAGACGACGCTTCGGCGTTGGCGGCAGATTTGCTTTCCCGTGTCCGTACCAATGCCCGAAATGCTAAACATGCTTCCTCTGCCCAACCTGTTCGCCACGCATGTACTTATACGGCGTCTCAGTCCGGGCAGCCGGCTTTTTATGTCTTCAACGGTACTAACGGCGGTTTTGCCGTTGTCAGCGCTGACGACCGCGCACGGGATGTCCTCTGCTATTCCGACCGTGGCAGTTTTGATGCGTCTTCTGTCAATCCCTCTTTCCGTTGGCTGCTGGATAGTTATGCTGCGCAAATTGCCCAACTCGACAATCTTTCTTCTACGCGCACACGTACCGGCGATGTGACACCCATCGCCCCCCTGTTGGGCGAGATAGCGTGGGACCAGAATGCTCCCTATTACAATGCCTGCCCTATGGACGACCGCGACAATACACGCTGTCTTACCGGCTGTGTCGCTACCGCCACTGCCATGATTATGCGCTATTGGCAACACCCCGCTGTGGGACAAGGTTCGCACAGTTATATATGGTACGACTGCATGAACTCGCGCTGCTCGGATTGGAATACCTACCGCCTCGGCATGGACTTCTCTACGGTCACTTTTGACTGGGCGAATATGCTGCCCGTTTATTCCAAGGGCGCTTATAGCAAGGCACAAGCCGATGCTGTGGCTAACCTCATGTACGCCGTTGCTATCGCCGGCAGTATACAGTTCGGCGGTACTGCTACGGACGGTTCTTCCGGTTGGACCGATGACATGGGATACGGATTGACCAATTTCTTGGACTATACTTACGACAAGTGCATATCTACTTATCCCGATCAAGATGAGTACGAAGATGCCAAAGGCGTGGCTATCGCCGTTCCGATGGAGTTTAATGTCTCCGCACAAGCATTCGAAAACGAAGTAAACGCCTCTTTGGAAGCCGGCTTCCCCGTGCTCATAGGGGGCGAGGACTATAGTTCGGCACATGAGTTCGTATTGGACGGAAGAGACGCTCAGGGACGGTTCCATGTCAACTGGGGGTGGAATGGCGACAGCAACAACTACTGCTATCTGTCGGCATTAAAACCGGATGGCAAGCATTATTCCTTCTCGCTTGCCATGGATGCAATTGTCGGACTCAGACCCAATACGCATACTGCCCTTCCGTCTGTCTCTACTGCCACTAAAACCACTAAGTACATACGCAACCGGCGGCTGTATATTCTGCATGGTGACCATTGCTTTGATGCACAAGGACAAAAAATCTTTTGATATCATCCCCAAAAAATAAACAAATATGAAACATCTTACTCTGTTATCGATGGGCACGCTGCTTTCGCTCAATCTGTTCGCCCAGTCATTGGTAGAAAAACCCATCGTCAACACTTCTTTTGCCGAATGGCGCACTCTGACACATGTGTCCGACAATGCCGCTGCACCGGATTCGACACGGCAATTGGTTACCAAAAAGAGTGGAGAAACCATTACTTTCACTTTCCACCAAACCAACCTGTTTGACGGCGGTACCGGCAAGGTATCCGGGGCTTGCGACGCGGGCAGCCGTTATGTGTGCGGTATGAAAAACGCGGAAGACAACCCTGCTACGCTTACCACTTCTGCCTTTGCATCGGTTACCAAAATCTCTTTTACCGCCTGTGTGAGCGGCAGTAACCGCGGCTGGGGCGTGCGCGTCAAGGGTGACGGCGACGAAGACTGGGTCGTTGTCTATAACACGCTGTTGCCCAATACCAACAGAACGGATATAACCGTGGATGTCAACCGGACCAATGTACAGATACAGTGGTACAACCTCGTTCCCAAACAATACACCACCTTCTCCAACCTGAAAGTCTATGGAATGGTAGAGGATGACGGCATGTCCGAGATTAACTATTTTGACCTGAACGGAAAACTTATTGGCACGCAAACGGTGACCACCGGTTCGACTTTTGTTCCCTTGTACGGCGCAGCAGACCTCGTTATCCCCGAAGGAATGGCATTCCGCGGCTGGAACGAGAACGGCGTGCGTATAGACGAAACGCAGGTGATAGACCATGATATGGACTTGCGCGCTTATGCTTCCGCGATAGAAACGGCACAAACCGGCTCGTACTATTCGTACAATTTGAGCCAACCGAATTTCTATCCCCAAGACCACGACTTGTTGGACTACCGTAGCGCACAGGAGATTGGCATTACAGTTTCGTCCAAAGTGTATGTCGCTTACACCACTTCAGACAATACCGTTCACTCGGCTACTTACTATGCTGACCAGGATGTGGTAGTGGTTAGTTGCGAAGAACCCCTGTCTATCAAATCAATTGAGGTCTATAATGTGAAGTCGCCCATCGAGAAAGCGGGTAAACACTATTCCGTTGCCGGTGGCGACGCCGCTTCGTTCCTCATGGTAGTTAATCAGTTGGAAGACGGTGACACGATCTATTTGGCAAACGGACAATACGACTTGGGAGAGCGAGTCCTGACCACTATTGCACGCAACAATATCGTTATAATGGGCGAATCGATGGATGGCGTTATCATTCGCAATACGCCGCCTATGTCGGTTGAGGGTATCAACACCACCGCAACTATCTTCAATACGGGAACAGGCAACCGCTACGAGAACTTGACCCTGCATAATGCGTTGGATTACTATACTTCTATTGCCAAGACCAATAGTGGGCGTGCTGTCTGCTTGCAGGACAAAGGCAACAAAACCGTCTGCTACCGCGTGCGCATGCTCAGTTATCAGGACACCTATTACAGCAATCATGTCGGCTCGCAACACTATTTTGAGGAATGCGAAATTCACGGAACGGTAGATTTTGTCTGCGGCGACGGTTCGGTATATTTCTACAACTGCCTGCTCTACTGTGAACCGCGTAAGGCGGACGGCAGCGGAACCGACTGCATCACTGCCAGCAATGCCTCCGCCGGCGACAAAGGTTATGTGTTCGACCGTTGCACCATTCAATCCAAATGCCCGGTAATCAGTTT
>JAKSNK010000021.1 GCA_024399835.1 Paludibacteraceae bacterium | reverse complement strand
AGATAGACACACCGGCTTTACCTACATCACCTACAACGCGCATGTTGTCGGCATTGTAACCACGGTGAGTGGGCAGGTCGAATGCAACAGACAGACCCTTCTGACCGGAAGCGAGGTTACGGCGATAGAAAGCGTTAGACTCGGCAGCGGTAGAGAATCCGGCATATTGACGAATAGTCCAAGGACGCATCGGGTACATGCCGCTGTACGGGCCACGCAGGAAAGGCGGCAGACCGGCAGCGTAGTTCAGATGCTCCATGCCTTGGAGGTCTTCTTTGGTATAAATGGGCTTAACGCCTATCAATTCAGGCGTTTGCCAGTTGGCTTCGTTGGCTCCTTCAACTTTCGTTGCAGAAACCTTCTTAATATCAATTTTCTTAAAATCTGGTTTCATAGCTATTACTTATTAAGGAGTTGTTCATTAAACGATTTGAGTGTATCGAGAACATTGCAACGCACATGGATGAAGTTCTTGATACCGAGTTTCTGGAGGTCTTCCATGCAAGCAGGAGCACCGGCGACGATAAAGAGTTCCTTAGCGCCTTCGAGTTCCAGCCATGCCTGCGGAGCGAAATTAGCATATTCGTCATCGCTGGAGCAAAGAACGATAATATCCGCTTTCGCCTTGCGAGCGGCTTTGATACCGTCATGCACAGACTTGAAGCCGTTATTATCAATAACTTTGTATCCTGCGCAAGCAAGGAAGTTGCACGAGAACTGAGCACGGGCAATACGCATAGCGAGGTTACCGATAGTCAGCATGAAGGCAACAGGTTGTTTGTTGGCACCTTCGGTAGCCAAGCGCAAGTTCTCAAATTCCTCAGCAGCACGAGCAACAGGCAGAGTCATCAACTCGCCCTTGTCAGCACAGCAGCAAGCGCCACAGCAAGCAGTTGCCTTGATTTTCTTGGCGGCTTTCTCGTTGAAATTGGGGAATTGGTTAGAGCCCAGCAAGGTCTCTTTGCGTTTAGCGACATCGCTCAAACGAGTTTTGAGGTTAGCAGCGACTGCCTCTTGCACTTTGTTGGCAAGAACCATTTCGAACATACCTCCGTTGTCCTGAATAGCAAGGAACTGTTTCCATGCTTCAGCAGCGATGCTGGCGGTTAAGTTCTCAATATAATAAGAGCCAGCAGCAGGGTCAACGACTTTATTAAAGTGTGCCTCTTCCTTCAACATCAATTGCTGATTGCGTGCGATACGCTCTGCAAAATCAGTCGGTTGCTCATAAGTGACATCAAACGGAGTAACGACTATTTCGTCCACGCCGGCAAGAGCAGCAGACATCGTCTCTGTCTGGCTACGCAGCAAGTTAACATACGCATCAAAGACCGTCATATTAAAGCGACTGGTAGTAGCGCATACATTCATCTTGGCAGCATCCTTGAGAGCAGATGTGAAGATAGGAGCTTTGTATGCCTCTACAATCTTTGCCCACAACAGACGCGCAGCACGGAACTTAGCAATCTCCATAAAGTAATTGCCACCTATACCCATATTGAAACGGATAGAGCGGGCAGCGAGGTAATTAGGCAGACCTGCTTCGGTCATCATAGTCATGTACTCAGCACCCCAAGCGAGAGCGTAAGCCAACTCTTGTGCGCAATAAGCACCGGCATTGTTGATAACGGCGCTATTGACACCTACTACGCGATAGTTAACCAATGTCTTGGCTGCATTGACCGTAGCGACCAAACGCTCAGCAACCTGCTCGCGAGAGAGTTTTTTGCCCTTGAGCAGCATCCCCTTGATAGGATCGACATTGATACTACCATGCACTGCCTTGAAGTCGTATTTGCAACGACCATAATAACGCACAAGGATACCTGCCAATTCAGGTGCCTTGCATGGGCAAATATTGAAATTGATACGCACGGCACGCGCATCGATACCATTCAACAGCACTTTGATAAAGTGGTAGTTGAGTTTGTCCGCGTCCAGACAAAAACCGAGTGAAGTGATACCCTTGTTGAGCACTTCGAGTGCTTTCTCGTTTGCCTTGCGAGCAGACTTGCAAGCACAGATGTTCTGACGAATTGCCCATTCGTTGTCGGTTCTTGTTCCGCGTACATACGGGAATTGTCCGGGAGCGGAAACGGTTGTTTTGAGACCTTTAAGGTCTTCCTGACGATAGAAGGGCTGTACATTAAACCCTTCAGGAGTGCGCCATACGAGTTTTTTCTCGTAGTCAGCACCCTTCAAATCGGTGATGATTTTCTCCTTCCACACTTTTGTGGAGATAGCGGGAAAATCAGCCAACAGATTCAATTTTTCTTCTGCCATGATTTAAAGTTATTTAATTATTGTTTGACCTAAAATTGTATATATTCGCTTATTGCTTTCGATGTAAATATGTCCGTTCCGCATCACTTTGCCAGCGGCAGGGACCATAGCCGGTACGCGTTCCACATCCGTGGTACACACATAACTCTGACCTTTCTTAGTGCCCCATATATACTCCACCAATTCGGAATAATCCACAAAGGGGTTTCTGTTCCCCTGTACGCGTTCAATACGGTTGTTGCGAGTTTGTTCCCAAGACGAGACAGGGTCCTCACGATGCCACTTGAGCAACAGATTAAGGAAGGCGGACTTGAATGACGATTGACCATTGTATGCAATCACACGCCTTGCCTCAGAATTACATGTCAAATTCTTGTTCTTATAGCATGTAATCATATAGAAATAAATACGCGCTATATCGCCTCTATACTCAGGATTAGGATAGAATACATAGCCCGAAGTACCATACGCCGAATTCTTTCCCAATTTGGCTCCTACCGTATTAGACCATTTAACGGATGTATTCGTCGGTTCTCCATAAGGATAATCAAAGCGCTGAGTATTGGCATAACTCTCCACAGGAACAACATGCACGGCATCGGTGTACATTGGTTCGTCTGGTCCACCACCCCACCAGGATTTAGGGAGCAGATGTTCACGGTTGTAGCACAGGCACTCCTCGTCCGTTACACCTCCGCAATTATTAGACGAATAGAGTACGCAATCCGAATACATATCCACAATTTGACCACGCACATCCAAATCTATTTTGGAATTATAAGTCCATGCTTCGGTATAACTCAATTGCTTATGGTTACTGATTTGTGTGTGCAGAATAGAGAGTAACTGATCCGACCGCTGTCCATTGAGCAAAGTGCAATCTATGGGATCGGCTACCATAGGAGTAACCACCCACAAAATCAAAACGAACAGCACACTTTTTCTCAAATAAGCCATCATACTTCTCAATTAGCGTGCAAAGATACGATTTTTTTTCGAGAAAAGCAAATATTTTTCGAATATATTTATATTTCTAAGGTATATGGCTGAAATGTGGAGTTTTTTTTATACCTTTGTATCTTGAGAGGATATTGCCATCAGCAAATGCCTCAATCACCCTCTATGAGCATTGACGATTTATATGATTTATTAAAGCAAGCCCCGGCGATAGAGACCGTTGTACGGCAAATGCCCAAGCATCAGCATATATTGCTGAGCGGTTTACACGCATCCGCTCAGGCAATCGCAGTGCGTCGTCTGACAGCACGACTGGCACAATCTGCCGTTATAGTACTGGACAATGCCGACGAAGCGCAATATGTATATGCCGACCTCAGAACTCTATCCGATGCCACACTCAATACCGAGAATATACTCTTTTTTCCTACTTGTCAGAAGCGGCAAAGCATTGACGAGGCGATGGCGATAGAGCGCACAAAGGTGCTCAGCCATTTAGGACAGGCGAAATCCATTGTAGTAACCTATCCAGAGGCATTATTAGAGCCGGTACCCGAGAGAAAGCAATTGCAGGACAACACACAGATTGTGCGCACCGGTGACACCATTCAAATGAGCGAACTGGAGCAGCAACTATTGGCACAAGATTTCTGCAAAGTGGACTTTGTGTACGAACCCGGACAATATGCTATTCGTGGCGGTATAATGGATGTATTCAGTTATAGTCACGAAGACCCGTTCCGAATAGACTTTTTTGGCGATGAAATTGATTCTATTCGCACCTTTGACATTGAGAATCAACTTAGTCAAGACAAGGTTGATATCATTGAGATTGTCGGAGTCAAGAGTCAGCGACGGAGAGAGCAAGAAGCAGAGGAAAACAATTGCACCTATTTGCCGTCCTATTTGTCGGATGACACACAATGGATAAGCAACGACTGGAGTATGGTCAAACTCAAACTCGGCGACAGGGAATTTATCTATGACATTGACCATTTGCACACCCTTGAGATGCGCTACCAATCGACATTTCACGACTATGAAGAGATACGGTTCAATACTCTACCCCAGCCCGTATTCAACAAGAACTTTGACATACTCAGCCAGAATCTGCAAACCCATATTGCAAACGGTTTTCGCATCTATATCCTTGCAGACCAAAAGAAACAGACCGACCGGCTGCATGCCATCTTTGAGGAGATAACAGCCGATAATGCACAAACGATTGACTTTATTTCGGTTGACCACACTTTGCATGCCGGTTGGATAGACAAAGATGCCCGTGTATGCTGCTATACAGACCATGAGATTTTTGAACGGTATCACCGAGTCACCCTGCGAAGCGAGAATGCGCGAAGAGGCAAAGCCGTAGTCACACTCAAGGAGATTAACCAATTGCAAGTGGGAGACTATGTCGTTCATACCGATCACGGTATCGGGCAATTCGGAGGATTGGTCACTACAATGGTCAACGGCAAGCCACAAGAGATGATACGACTACTTTATCGCGGAGGAGACACTATTTTTGTCAGCATTCACAATCTGCACCGTATCAGCAAATACAAGGGGCGCGAAGGTAGCACTCCCACCATCAGCCGTATCGGTTCAGGAGCATGGGAGCGACTGAAGGAGCGCACCAAAGACAAAGTCAAGGATATTGCCCGTGATTTGATTCGTCTCTATGCCGCGCGCAAGCAGCAGGAAGGGTTTGCCTACACACCGGACGGATTTATGCAACATGAATTGGAAGCATCGTTCCTCTATGAGGACACGCCCGATCAAGCCAAAGCAACTATTGATGTCAAGCACGATATGGAATCGCCCACTCCGATGGACCGTCTTATCTGCGGCGATGTCGGATTCGGCAAGACCGAAGTGGCTATCCGTGCCGCTTTCAAGGCAGCCACCGACGGTAAGCAAGTTGCCGTCTTAGTGCCAACGACCGTGCTGGCACTACAGCACTACCAGACATTCAAAGAGCGACTGAAAAACTTCCCCATTCGTGTCGAATACATTTCGCGTGCAAAGACCGCACAACAGGTAAAAGAAATCCTAGCAGACCTGGAGGCAGGCAAAATAGACATACTAATCGGTACGCACAAACTGGTGGGCAAAACCGTCAAATGGCACGATTTAGGACTACTGATTATTGACGAGGAACAGAAATTCGGTGTCAGTGTCAAGGAGCGAATCAAGTCTCTGCGTGTCAATATAGATGTACTGACATTGACGGCAACTCCTATTCCCCGTACATTGCAGTTCAGTTTGTTAGGGGCGCGCGATTTGAGTATTATGACCACACCGCCGCCTAACCGTTATCCCGTTCAAACCGAAATAATCGGCAATGAGGACGAAGATATTATCCGTGAAGCCATCAATCACGAGTTAGAGCGCAACGGACAAGTATTTGTGGTCAATAACCGCATTGAGATGTTGGAACGCATTGAGCAGAAGATTCACCGTTTATGCCCCGAAGCGCGTATTGTCACAGCCCACGGGCAAATGCCGTCCGATGAGATGGAAACACGGCTCGAAGCATTTATCAACTATGACTACGATGTATTGATTTCCACGACTATCATCGAATCCGGCGTAGATATACCCAATGTCAATACGATGATTATCTTTTCTGCCCAGCACTACGGGTTAGCCGATTTGCACCAACTGCGTGGGCGTGTAGGGCGAAGCAACCGCAAGGCATATTGCTATCTGGTAACTCCCGACCGCGAGTTACTCACACAAGATGCACGCCGTCGGTTGGATGCCTTAGCCACTTTCTCCGACTTGGGCAGCGGGTTCAACCTTGCCATGCAGGACCTTGATATCCGCGGAGCGGGTAACATGCTTGGCGCAGAGCAGTCGGGTTTTATTGCCGACTTAGGATATGAGACCTATCAGAAGATTCTCAACGAAGCCGTCGATGAACTCAAAGACGAACTGCAAATACCGTCCGCTCCGACAGACAAGACGGCAGAAAACACCCGTGCTACATGGTGTGCCGATTGCCAATTAGAGAGCGATTTGCCGTTGTGCTTTCCTAACACCTATATTGAGAATGTATCCGAGCGTATTTCGCTCTATCGCGAATTGGACGGTCTGCATAGCGATGACGAATTGGCGGAATATAAAAAGCGGCTGATTGACCGCTTCGGACCTATTCCCGAAGAAGCGGAAGAACTGATGAATGTAGTGCAACTGCGATGGTTGTGCTGTCAATTGGGCATTGAGAAAATCTTCCTAAAAGCCGAGCGGATGACCGTGTATTTTGTGACACACAATGACCGTTATTGGCAGAGTGAAGCATTTGGCAAGATTGTGTCGTTTGTCTATTCGCGCGACAGCCGGTGCGCCATGAAGGAAGAAAAAGGTAAGCGATTTGCCACCTTTAACCAAGTCAAAACCATCTCCGGTGCTATCCATCTGCTCACCAAGATACTCCATTTTGAGAATAATTGAGATATAAAATCGCATAAATAATCAAAATAAATTTTGATATATCCAAAAAATTATGTATCTTTGCAAACTTAATTGAATTGATATGCAATTTATAGGAATCATACCGGCTCGTTATGCCAGCACACGCTTCCCGGGTAAGCCACTGGTTGATATATGTGGCAAACCCATGATTCAGCGCGTATATGAGCAGGCAAAGAAAGCCCTTGATACGGTGATAGTGGCTACCGACGACGAGCGTATCTACAATGCGGTGAAGGCCTTTGGCGGAGAAGTTGTGATGACGCGCGCCGACCATAAATGCGGTACCGACCGCTGTCTGGAAGCGTATGAGAAATGGTTGATGATGCACAACGGTGCGTCCGCGCACTCCGAAAAAGGCACGGTGTGCGAAAATGATATTATTATCAATATACAAGGCGACGAACCGTTTATCCAGCCGAAACAAATAGAAGCCATCAAGCAATGTTTTCCTACGGAGATTGCCACTTTGGTCAAACCCTTTACAACCGAAGACACTTGGGCAGACTTGGAGAACCCCAACACTCCCAAAGTGGTCTTTTCCGATATTGACAACCATGCCGTTCTCTTCTCGCGCAGTATCATACCCTATTTGCGCGGTATAGACAAGCAGGACTGGCTTCGTCAGGGCAAACACTATCGCCATATCGGCATGTACGCGTACCGCGCGGATATACTGAAGCAAATCACCCGACTGCCACAGTCGCCAATGGAACAGGCAGAGAGTTTGGAGCAGTTGCGTTGGTTGGAAAACGGATATCAAATCAAAGTCGCCGTCTGCAACACCTACTCAATGGGAATAGACACTCCCGACGATTTACAACAAGCAATTGAATATTTGAAAATGCAAAAATAATACACTACTATGAAAGAACAAACACCAACCCCACACATTGGATCTCAGTACGACGAGATAGCCAAGACCGTTATTATGGCAGGTGACCCCTTGCGCGCGCAAGTGATGGCAGAAAGATACCTCAAGGATGCCAAATTAGTGAATAAAGTACGCGGTATGCTCGCTTTTACAGGAACTTATAACGGCAAACGGGTTACCGTAATGGGACACGGAATGGGTATTCCGTCCATAGGAATATATACCTATGAATTATTTAACTTCTACGATGTCGAGACCATCATCCGTGTAGGCAGTTGCGGCAGCCGCCAAATGCATGTTCATATAGGAGACTTGGTGATTGCACAAGGCAGTTGCACCGACAGCAACTATGCCGAGCAGTTCCATTTGCCCGGTACATTTGCCCCTATTGCGGATTTCAATCTCTGCCGCAAAGCCGTAGAGAAATGTGAAGAATTAGGTTACACCTATCATGTAGGCAATGTATTCTCGGCTGACAGTTTCTACTGCGAAGACGACCGTAAAGTCAACTGGACCAAAATGGGCGTTCTTGCTGACGAGATGGAAGCACCTGCACTGTATATGAATGCAGCCCGCGCCGGGAAGAAAGCATTGGTAATATGCACGGTAAGCGACCATATTCTGACGGGTGAATCCACTACCGCCGAACAACGCCAAAACACCTTCACGCAGATGATGGATGTAGCGTTTAATATCATCACAGATTAGTAAAGCATTTAGTGGGCAACTGCAAGCACCCCATATTCGTATTGATGTTGGCATTGGCAAGTACATTGTCGGCACAGACGGTGTATGACCTCTACCCCGAAAGGGTGAAACCGGCGGGTGCTACATCTTCCCCGCAAAAGTCCGAGATTAAGTCCGATATTAAGTCAGACACCCATACCGAACGCAAATCCGCCACAAGCCAACCTACGGGAAGCAAGCAGTCGGAAAGCAAACAGGCGGATAAGGGACATCGTATAGTGACGGGTTTTACAGGCGGCATGATGCTGCATGCAGGATATGCGTTTGCACAAAGTCCCGATGAACTGTTTCACAACGGCAGTTTGCAGAATATAGAAGGTTTGTCCTCCAAAGGTGTGATGTTGGGTTTGGGCGGGGCGCTCCGACTTCATCTAATCAACCATATCCATTTGGGCGCAGAGGGCGGCGTGAGTACAATGCCGCTGATGAAAAGCAGTTCGGTTCGTACCGGATGGGGAGGTGCGTTGTGCGGTTTTTATGCCACCGTGGGCAAGGTGCAATTGGGAGCAGGAGGCGTTATCGGCGGCGGTGCCAATAAGCGGCTGTTTGTGCCGGACGATATAACCGTACAAGACTCGGAGACACAGACTATCTATAATGCCTCGTTTACCAAGACGCCGTTTTTCCTGCTCGACCCGTATGTTTGTATGGAAATTGGTATCAGTTCGCATACCAATCTGATAATCAAGTTAGACTATATGCTGCCTTTCGGCAAAGGGGACAGCGGTATAGATACAACAACGGTCCGTTGGAGTAATTTCTTGTCTCCCAGCGGACCGCGTTTATATGTGGGTGTTCTATTCGGACCTCACAAGAGTCGCAAGGACTCATAAGTTTCGTTGTCGCACGGCTTCGTATAGCATAATGCCAGCAGCCACGCTCACATTCAAACTTTCAATAGTGCCTGCCATAGGTATTCGCACTTGGTCGGTACATTGCTCCAGATTACCTTCGTAAATACCTTTATCCTCGCTTCCCATGACGATGGCGAGCGGTGCTCTCATGTCTGTGGCGGTATAGTCATGATCCGCGTGCTCGGTGGCAGCCACGATATTCAGCCCTGATTCGCGCAAGAAAGCGAGCGCATTGGGCATATTATCGACTTTGCAAACGGGAAGGGAGTGCAAGGCGCCTGCGGAAGTTTTGACGGCATCTCCATTGATGGAAGCAGCGCCACGCGTACCAATGATTAGAGCGTCTGCTCCGGCGCACACGCATGAGCGCGCTATTGCGCCGAAATTACGCACATCGGTCACATTGTCGAGCACCATCACAAGGGGTGTTTTCCCGGCTTCGTAAAGGGAAGGTATCAGGTCTTCTATACGGTAGAACTCTATCGGGGACAGAAAAGCGATTACCCCCTGATGATTCTTGTCGGTAAACTGATTAAGTTTCTCTACGGGAACACGCTGCACATTGGTCATCAATTGTCCGTCATGGTCGGTGAGTCGCATCATCAACTCGCGTGCGATAGCGGACGACATGTCCCGGCGCACCAGTACTTTGTCCAATGTTTTGCCGGCATCCAGTGCCTCCATTACGGCACGAATACCAAAAATCATCTCTTTCTCTTTGGGTCTCCGTGTTTCGTAGGCGGTATGGTTAGCCGGTCTATCCTGTTTTACCGGTCGGTTGGATTTGTCGAACATGATTATTTCGTATAAGCGTTCATTTGGTCATTAACGGTGCGATTGACAAAGTCCGCAAATTCCTGAATAGTCATTTGTCCCTTTTCCTCAGCGCCCTGCTGGCGAACGGACAGTAGCCCCTGCTCTGCCTCTTTCTCGCCAACGATAAGCATATACGGGATGCGTTTGAGTTCGTTGTCACGAATCTTACGCCCAAGTTTCTCGTTACGGTCATCTACCAAGACGCGCACATCCTGTTGTTCCAGCATTTCCTTCACTTTCCATGCGTACTCGTTGCTCTTTTCGGAGATAGGCAGTACAACGGCTTGGTCGGGAGTGAGCCACAACGGGAACTTGCCGGCGGTATGCTCGATGAGCACAGCCACAAAGCGTTCCATGCTGCCAAAGGGTGCACGGTGAATCATGACAGGGCGGTGCTTGAGGTTATCCTCGCCGGTGTACTCCAGTTGGAAACGCTCGGGCAGGTTGTAATCGACCTGAATAGTGCCCAACTGCCAGCGGCGTCCGATGGCATCCTTGACCATAAAGTCAAGTTTAGGTCCATAGAAAGCGGCTTCGCCTGTTTCCTCGCGTGCAGGCAAGTTCATTTCGCGGCATGCCTCGCGAATGGCGTTCTCTGCCTGCTCCCATACTTCGTCGCTACCTACATACTTCTCGTGATTGTTGGGGTCACGCAGGGATATTTGCGCCTCATAGTTTTCGAAATTCAGCGATTTGAAGATGATATTGATAATCTCCATTACCCGGATAAACTCCTGTTTAACCTGGTCCTGACGGCAGAAGATGTGTGCATCGTCCTGCGTGAAGGAGCGCACGCGTGTCAGTCCGTGCAGTTCCCCACTCTGCTCGTAGCGATAGACCGTACCGAACTCGGCGCAGCGGAATGGCAGATCCTTGTATGAGCGTGGGCTATTCTTGAAGATTGCACAGTGATGAGGGCAGTTCATCGGTTTGAGCATATACACTTCTCCCTCTTCGGGTGTAGTGATGGGTTGGAAACTATCCTTGCCATAATGGTCCCAGTGTCCGGAAGTGATGTAAAGGTTTTTGCTGCCTATATGCGGAGTGATTACCTGCTGATAGCCGTATTTCTTCTGAATCTTTTTGAGGAAGTCCTCCAGGCGCAGACGCAGAGCGGTTCCTTTTGGCAACCAGATAGGCAGTCCCTTGCCGACCATGTCCGAGAACATGAACAGGTCCAACTCCTTGCCAATCTTTCTGTGGTCGCGTTTTTTTGCCTCTTCGAGCAGTGCGAGATAGTCGTCCAGCATGCTCTTTTTGGGGAAAGTGACAGCATAAATACGGGTCATCATGGGTCGTGATTCGTCACCGCGCCAATATGCTGCAGCGCAAGACAGGACTTTAACGGCTTTGATTGGCTCGGTGGACAAGATATGCGGACCGCGACAGAGGTCTGTAAAATTGCCCTGTGTATAGGTAGTGATAGTGCCTTCCTCAAGGTCGTTAATCAGTTCGCACTTGTATGTCTGTCCTTTGTCTGCAAATTGCTTGAGTGCATCCGCTTTGGCGATGGAGCGCTTAACCAACACTTCTTTTTTAGCGCGCAATTCCATCATTTTGGCTTCAATCAGCGGGAAGTCTTTTTCGCTGATTGTTTGTCCTTCTGCAGGATAGACATCGTAGTAGAAGCCATTTTCGATAGCGGGACCTATACCGAACTGGATGCCGGGGTATAACTCCTGCAGTGCTTCCGCCATGAGGTGTGAAGAAGTGTGCCAGAAGGCATGTTTGGCTTCTTCGTCGTCCCATTTATGCAGCCGGATGGCGCAATCTTCGTTAAGCGGAGCATTAAGTTCCGTAATAACGAATTTGTCGGAAGAAGAGTTTTTGATACTTGCAACAAGGATTTCTTGTGCTAAACGAGAGCTGATAGATTCAGCCACCTGAAGCGGTGTGATACCGTTTTCGAACTCACGGACGCTACCGTCCGGAAAAGAGATTTTAATCATATAAACGTACAAATGTTTACGGACTTGAGGCGCACGATTGCCTTAAATCCAATTCGAGTACAAAGGTACAAAAAATTTTTGGAATACGCAAATTTTTATTTAATTATGAATTATGAATTAAGAGAAGGAGCTGACAAATTTTGAATTATGAATTATGAATTTTGAATTAAGAGAAGGAGAAACACTTCGAGAAACGAGTTTTCGACGAGTCGAAAAGTAGCATAAGAGTGGCTCGATGTATAATTCGACCGTCGGTCGACCGTCGGTCGACCGTCGGCAAAACCCCGAGAACAACAAGGTTGCGGTGAACCGGGGAAAATGCGTTCTGCACTTTTACCCCTAATTCTATACTCATCCTTAATTCATCGTTAACTTATTGGTCATTGACCTTAAAACTGACGATTATTAAGAATGGAATAGATATAGGTTTCTTTTGTCTGCTTGAAATTTATTCCAAACACTGTTGCTTTACCAATTCCTTTGCAAACTCTTTCGAGAAAATTTTTGTGCCTATAGGGGTCAAGTGAACACCTGCGTTAAATAGTGATGAATCATTGCACATCCAATAGTTGTCAATAAATTTTAGATATGGGAGATTATAGACTTTGGCAATAGAATCAAAATAGTGTATTTCTTCCTCGTGTCCAATCGTAATGTCTGTTAAACCTTTGTATTTTGGAGATGTACTAAGAATAACCTTGACTCCGTTGTTTCGGCAGTCTTGCAAAAACTCTTCAAATATGACCTTTGCCTCGGGCTGTAATTCTGCTCTAACCGTATCCGTAAAGTGCAAATTATCAATACTCCAACTGCCAGGATCAGGAGTGTGACCATGATAGGAAGCAAACTCCGTGTGATGTTTGACATGGAAGAAATCGAAGATACCCCGCTTGATATGAGTGAGGTAGCCCCAATAGCGAACAAGAGGGAAATACACATCAGCAAATGAATATCCCACTTGGCGCAGTTCATGACGCATATCTTTGTCATAAATCAAAGGCAAGTATTGTTCACTTTGATGATCATGTTTGCAGGAGCAAGTCTGCATAACGATATTATCCACATCGTAG
The DNA here is from genome assembly GCA_024399835.1 of Paludibacteraceae bacterium. GTDB lineage: Bacteria > Bacteroidota > Bacteroidia > Bacteroidales > Paludibacteraceae > Colicola. The sequence continues at coordinate 18,062 of JAKSNK010000021.1, read as the reverse complement.
ATTATGTATTTGGGTTGTGGATTATGACTGCAATAACAACGCAATTTCATAAGATTTGCGTTGACTTGGTAACCACCCATACCCAAATTATAGAAAGAATGCCCAGTAATAGAATCAATTATGTATGGGTCGTAATGCTCCAAACCTCGTGAGGTGCCAAGTATCACACCATCACATTGTAAATTAGCATAGCGAATTTCAGTCCAAGACTGTTGAGGGTAGCCAGAGATTTTCTCTTGCCCTTTTGATATAATATAGTCAAGCCCCCAGGCTAAAACATATACAACACACGCAAATACAAATGTCTTTATCAAAAATCGTTTCATAATCACCAATTAGAAGAACATGTAAATAAAGTTTTCAGTATGTCCTCCTGTTAAGAAAATGAGGAACAACACGAAAAGATACAAGAAATATCGAACAACAGAATGTTTCACGCATGCAAGGTCAAAGCCATGCCTTTTATTCCGAAGCAACCATTCAAACAGCACAAATATGACAATATTAAAAAATAATGTGTTTATACCGTCTGCCTTAGGTATAGTAAACAAGTTGTTTAATACCATCTGCGAGAGATAATCAAAAGCAAGATTGATACTTGGCGCTCTAAAGATAATCCAACCCAGTATGGCAAGAGCGAAAGTAAGCAGAATTTGTGGAATCTGTTTCCATGTCGCTACACCTGTATATGCCTTCGTACGACCCAACAAAATAAGCGGGACAAACAACAACGCATGATACAAACCCCAAGTAACATAAGTCCAATTGGCACCATGCCAAAGACCACTCAATAAGAAGATAACAAATGTATTGCGAATCGTCTTCCAGCGTCCTTCTCGACTACCTCCAAGAGGAATATATACATAATCCACGAACCATGTATTCAACGAGATATGCCACCGTTTCCAAAATTCAGCCATGTTGCGTGAGAAATAAGGTGTAATAAAGTTATCTCGCAGGCGAATGCCAAACAATTTGGCGGAACCAATCGCTATATCCGAATAACCGGAAAAGTCGCCATAAATCTGGAAAGCAAATAACACGGCAGCCAAAGCAAGCGTACTGCCACTTTCGTTTTGATAGTTATTCCATACTTGATCCACATAGGTGGCACAATTGTCTGCCACAACTATTTTCTTGAACAAACCCCATAAAATACGCCTCATACCGTCAACCGCTTCCGAATAGTCAAAAACGCGTTTGCGCTCAAATTGCGGTAAAAGATTGGTCGCTCGTTCAATCGGTCCTGCAACCAGTTGGGGGAAGAAAGAGACATAAGCAAAGAATGCTACCACATCTTTGGTGGGAACAATCTTTTTGCGATACACATCTATACTATAGGACAATGCTTGGAAGGTATAGAACGAAATACCTACAGGCAAAATAACCTTAATAACTATCGTATTGGTCAAACCAAACAAGTCGCAGAAACTGTCAACAAAGAAATTAAAGTATTTGAAGATACCTAATATCAGTAGATTAATGACGATATTGAGGGTTAGCCATAGTTTGGGTTTAGTGGAATTGTCAATCAGCAAACCGCTACCCCACGAACAGAACGAGGTAAAAGCAATCAGAATAAGGAACCGCCAGTCCCACCAACCATAAAAGATATAACTGGCAACGACGACAAACAGGTTTTGCCATAGTAATTGCTTGGGACACCGCTTCATGGCATAGTCAAAGACAAACCAATATAGCAGGAACACCAATGGTAAAAAGATGGCAAACTCAAGTGAGTTGAATAGCATAGTACATTATTTTTATTTTATGAACCTATGCTTCCATCTTATTACAAAACAAAAAGCGCAGGTTCGAGTTGTTTACTCGTCCTGCACATGTTGGCCCTGAGATTGCCAGTTATAATCAGAAACGAGCAACTCTAAACCTACGCCGTGGTATAACATATGTACGCCATGCCATAATCAATAAAGCACATTGTACACGAACACGCACTTAGTAGGCGTCTTAGTTACTTCGTCTTGGTTTATAACTTTATGAATTTCTCAGGTTCACATGTGCCAAGAGCAAAGCGTATTAAACGCCTTTAATTAATATGTCCTCACTATTTTACATCTTGTGAGCGATGACCTCATTTAGTCCAGAGGTAGGGACTACTATCGTTCTATCTTAAAGTCAATCGCATACTGCGATGGTTGACTAAAAGAGAATAATGTCTTGCCCTGTGGTGCAGTTAATGCAAAATCACCTAAACCGATCACATCCATACCAAGTAAGATGTCCGCATCCGGCAGATTCCCGTCCATAACCTGCAAAATCTGCACTTCCATCTTGTTCGGCAAAAGCAGATTAACAAAATAAGTATTTACATAAGACACACCATTAGCATGATACATAGCAACTTTTCCACGAGGTTGCAATCCTAAATCGGCAACCACCTTTGGTGAAACTACTGTACGAACAGCACCTGTATCCCAAATAGCATTATATTCAAAAAACTCAGGATGGTTGTCATTCCCCAAACGCACCACATCATGGTACGCAGAGACTTTGCACATGGTCTCAATCGAGTACACGCGCTTTCCATAATCAACAGTAACAACAGCCGCCATATCAGTAACAAACACGAGAGTATGCTCGAACAGAGTATGCTCCATTCCCTGGAGTACACAATTGAATTAAACAGGTGCCAGGGGCATACTTTGCGTCACTCTCATACAATGCCTCTGCAGCCGTAGCATAGGCACCAACTACCTTATCTCCGACAATAGTGAGGTACTGATTCTCGTACTTTGGCAACAATTCATCCTGATGTTCCAAATAATAATTGAATTCCTTGTCTAACATACTATTTCTGCTATGTTGCTTATGTCTCTGCAACACTTTCGGTTGCAAAGTTACAAAGAAATTTTGATATATGCAAATTTTTATTTAATTTTGAATTATGAATTATGAATTAACGGAAGCACTAATAGATACTATGCAAAGGGATGCTATCGGGGAAATTGGCAAAAAAGTTGATTTGTGTCATTGTCTCGATACTATCTACCGGCAGAGCATAGTGGCTCAAGTCCCATTTGCCGTCACGAGGCGCATTCTTCATCACATAGCCCCCTTCATACCAAGCATGGTTGCGCTGCATCAGCAGCACCTTAAAGAACGCCTGCGGCACAACAATACTGCTATCGGGTCCAATACAAGTTGCACCCTCATACACAACAGGTCCGCAACAGACATACACATGTTCGTACATCTTCGCCCACTCGCGCACCTGCTCCTCCAGGCGTTTCCAATCTCCTGCATTCAGATTATGGTTCTGCGGGCACATATTGGTCATATAAAACGACTCTTTCATTGCCTGCTCCGACCATTTCATATCGGCAGCGGGTGCCATGTGTCCCCTGTCATATCCCGAATGCGCATAGTCGGAAGTGACAACCGGTTCGCCATAGACCTGCGGATCGGGCAAGAACTGATTGCTGCGCTCCTCTACTCCATCCACTTCGTCGGCAGACAACTCGTACGCCACCCAATTGGGTATATGCCAATCGGGATTGTAAGAGACCGTATAACCCACATGCCGAATAATCTGCTGTTCCCGTCCCGTAGCGACAGGTATTTCCAAGTCCTGAACCTGCCCGTTGACAGTAGCGGTGGCGCAAGCAACAGGCGTTTGGTCGTCGGCACGGCAAGGCGTATGCAGCCACCTGTCCAGCGCATAGACAGCCACCACAAAAACGACTATAAAAAGTGCGGAATGAAGTTTAATATGTTTCATTATGCCATTGCTCCATTAACCTGGATAACCTGTCCGCTGACATAGGAAGCCATGTCCGAAGCGAGGAAGAGCGCCACCTGCGCCACTTCTTCGGGCAGTCCTCCCCGGCGCATAGGAATAAGGCGGACGAACTCGTCAAGTTTGTCTTGCGGCAAGGCAGCCGTCATATCGGTTGTGATAAATCCCGGTGCGATAGCATTCGCCCGAATGCCGCGACTTCCCAACTCTTTGGCAGTCGATTGTGTCAGCGCAACAATACCTGCCTTAGAAGCCGCATAATTGGCTTGTCCGGCATTGCCGTTAAGTCCCACAACCGACGACATGGAAATAATCGACCCGCTACGCTGACGAATCATAACCGGCGTAACGGCATGTATGAAATTGAAAGCAGCTTTGAGATTGACCCGAATAACATCGTCCCACTGTTCCTCACTCATTCGCATGAGCAAACCGTCCCGGGTAATACCGGCATTATTGACCAATATATCTATATGCCCAAATTCCTGCATGACCTGTTCGACCAGCCGGTGTGCCTGTTCGAAATCTGCAGCATCGGAAGCATACGCCCTGCACGGTACGCCTAATGCCTCTATTTCACGCTTGGTGGCTTCCGCTGCTTCGTTGTTGGATAAATATGTAAAAGCGACGGCACAGCCCTCTTTGGCAAATGCCAAGGCAATCTGCTTGCCTATGCCCCGAGCGGCTCCCGTAATGACCGCAACACGATTGTTCAATAACATACGATACAAATTTATATGCTGTCCTGTTCCATTTGGTCCACCGGGAAGAATCCGGTAGGTTGCAAAATAATATAATTAGTCATCGTCTGATTGCTACGAAAGCCGTACCCGGTAATCGTAGAAGAAGCACGATGGATAGTAATCGCCGAATCGGAATAAATCGTTTCCTCGTTTTGATTCCAAAACAACTGGGGCGTATCAAACTGCTCGCCCTGTTCGTTCATAGCATGCACATTGCCGTCCAGTTCCCACAGTCCCTCCTTGTCAAGGTACTTGGCATAGTCGGAACGGATAGACGCTTCTACCACCAAGTGTTCGTCAAACTTCTCCAGATAAACCCCCTGCTTAAATTCCCAATAGGACGGCTGTGCCTTGTCATAGACCTGCCACCTCTCGGCATTAATCCTATACCGCGTAACGCCTGAGTCGGAAATCAAAGTAGATACTCCGCCAGCATCCAAAATGGGCATGGCGGAGCGATCAGAGACGGCATCGGCACGCAGTCGGACTTCTTTACCGCACGAAACGAGCAAAGCCAACAGACAGGCAGTAACCGAAATTGAGATTACTTGGCGGCGCGACATGTAGTCCTTTCGTTAATCCAGCCACCTACGATGAAAGTGCCGCTACCGAACTCAACAGGGAGGTCAAACATCTCCTCCTGAGTAGGATAATACTTGCTATATGCAGCAATCAGTTTGGCAGCATCTTCGGCGCAGTCGGCATATTGTTTTGCCTTGTTGAACTGATCCACGGCAGCCCAGAAGACGGTTTTATTCAAGATAGCCGCTTTGGCAGCATAGTCCGAAGCCGAATACGGCTGTGACGAAGCATAGCACAAGCCAATCAACAGGTAGCAACGGCCGGCTTTCGATCCGTCTGTTTCCATACTGGTGCGTGCCCAAGAACGCGCATCCGCATAACGGTGCTGGTTATAGAGGCAGAATGCCATATTGTACTGATAATCCACCAGGTCTTCCGTACTGTTTTCGTCAATCAGGTTCATGGCTTGCTCCCAATAGGTGCAAGCGCCCTTCCAGTCTTCTTTTTTCATGCACATCTTGGCGCAACCGGCAGCGGACTCCTCGGTGGGTTGCAACCGGTGAGCGGCAACAGCAGCGGAGAAATACACCTCAGACTCGGTGCAATTGACGCGCTTGTACATTTTCATGAGTTTGAGCATATCCTCCAAATACATGCCGTTGGTTGCCACATAATTGCGATAGAGGTCGTCCAATTTGTCGCAACTGGCAGCACCGGAAACGGCAAAGAGATTGTCCACATACTCCTTCATCACACCTGCATCATTGGCATTCTTGCTGGCAGGGTCGTTCCAAATATGCTGCAACATATTGCTTACCTGCGAATAGTCGGAAATATACTGTTCACCGTACTTCTCGGGGTCGGATTTATAGATAGCATCGCTGACCTCGACGAACTTGCCCAATACGGTAAGCTGCGAGTTCAGTCCAATACCAGATACACTGGTTTTCAACCAATTATATACCTCAGAGCCAACTATCCGGTCAGGAAAATAGGAACAGAAATCTACGCCCTTTTGACCCAAAATATATGCCTCAGGGTATTTGGGGTCGTTGCCGAAATACTTAATTCGCTTGTCGTACATTTCCATTGCCAAGTTTGCCATTTCCAATTTCTCTTCAGGCGTAGCGGCGTTCTTGTATTTCCAATCCAAGATTTGTGCGCCCTTGCTATAAATCACCTTGTTGGCATTGGGGCAGTGGCGATAAACTTCCAACCACGGCTGGAAAGCATCGGCGTATTGTTTGCTTTTGCAGTACTCGTTAAAGAGAGAAATCTGTCCCAAGCATTCGGGTGTAATTTCCGGTTCTTCTTCCACTACGGTCTCAACGGGAGCCGGTGCCGGCTCTTCTACTACCTGTTTTTTCGGTTTTTTGGCACAAGCCAAAGCGGGAACTACTGCCGCTAAAGCCAAAATGAGCAAATTCTTTTTCATATTCATACTATTTTAGAGTTAATTATAATTTGCGTTTATGGAACCACTGTTCGTTGACAGCGATATTGATAGTCAGTTTCAGATTATGTTCGTTCAATTCCGCCAACGAGCGTTTGCGTTCGTATTCGAGCGTGGCATTAAACATCGTTGCCGCCGTGCGCAACGGGAAACCAAATCCCATCGACACCGAGAAATCACTCCAATCAGAGCCGTTGGTATAACTATTCATCACCGAAGTGCCCACACGCCATACCATACGCTCTACATATTTCATGCCAAAGGGATTATGCCGGTACTGCACGCCGGCAGACACTTTCTGCCTGTCACAAAGCATACCTGTAGTACCAAAGTACAATGCTTCCGACCAGTTCTGACGCGAATAATCGGCAGACAGAACCAGTTGTTCCTTCCAGCGATAACTACCGCCCACGCTCCACGACATAGGCGATTGGGAACCGGTGTTAATCACCGCCGTATCCAACGAATAAGTTTCTGCAATCGTATAACTTCCCTTCATGGGCAACAAGGGGTCAAAAGTAGCGCCCAACACTATCGTATGCTCCTTGGCAAAAGTATGGAACAACTGCGCACCCACGCGAGTACGGCATGCGCGCATATCCATATACCTGACCACCTCGGACGGGCTGACCCCCGAATCGTCAAATTTCAACTGCGTGAAATTCTGCACTTTACCGAAAGTATAATAGAAATTGGCACCTGCGGCAAACCAGTCAAACAGATTAAAGCCCAAGCCGGCATAGACCTGACTCAATCCGCCCGAACCGACATAGTTGATGGTGTACGAATAATTTCCCGTCTTGCCTGCTAACGCAAAATCATACCCGACATGGGTATAAGGCATAATACCCGCCGAGAAAGCAAGCCAACGGCGGAAAAGGGGGAACTGCATGGTCACATATTCCAGCGAACCCATCGGCACATTCTTTTTGCCATAAGCGTCTTGGTAATGGTTCCAGCCCACAGCCACGGCGACATCGAACATAAAACTCAGACTGTCTCCTGCAGTATAGGAAGCCGGCTGTGCAGGGTTGATGGCATGATTGGAACGCATGCCCGTCATCACTCCGCCCATAGCGCGGTATTCGCCCGGCACACCGTCGTCCATTTCACCGTAACCGAAACGCGAAGCCGGCGAACCCGACTGCGCCAAAACGGCAATTGGCAACAGCAGCAGTATGAGTATGTAAATAATCTTTTTCAAAATATCAATTGCTAACTTATCGTTCTATAACCTGACTGTGATGATATGTTGATGTTATGTTCTACTCCCTATTGTGCTCCAATATTCTATTCAGTCCTATCAGTACCAATCGGGGCTCGTATTGCACCTCTTTTTTCACGGCATTCAGCAGATAAGGCGCATATCCTCCCGTGAGGAAAGTGCGATAGTGCGTAGTGCGCTCCGACATGGTGCGGATGTATCCTTTGACCTCAAAAACCAGCCCTCTCACCACTCCTGCTGCGATAGCATCGCGTGTGCGCTGACCGTATAGAGGTATCAGTTCCTGCTCGTCCACTTCCACCAAAGGGAGTTTTTTGGTCATCGTGTGCAGCACATTCAGCCGCATTTTGATTCCCGGAGCGATGTTGCCCCCCAAGAAAATTCCCTTTTCGTCCACAAAATCGTATGTCACCGCGCTACCGGCGTCTATTATCAGCAGATTCTCGTTCGGGCACAGCCACGCTGCTCCCACAGCAGCAGCCAAGCGGTCCTGTCCCAGTGTCTCGGGCGACAAATACCCGTTTTGAATAGGCAGAGGCGTCTGATGGTCAAACAGCACAAAACGCTTGCTCAATCGCCCCAATGTATTCACCATGCTCGACTCAAGATTGACCACCGAAGAAATAATGCTATTCTCAATCGGATACAACTCATACAAGCGATGTGCATCTGCCGACGAGAACGAGCGATAGACCAAGTGCTTGACCATTCTGCCGTCATTGTCGAACAGAGCCACCTTGGTGCGCGAATTTCCCTGATCAATACATATATTCATTTTGCCGCACTCACTATTGTCCCTCAATCCGCTGCCATCTGCGTATATAAGAAGCGCTTGGTAGAGCGTTTAGGAGTTTTCTCGAACTCGTGAGGATAGAGTTTAATCTTCGTCACCTGTTCGTAAGAAGCCAATATCTTGTTCAGCGCCTTGCGGTTCTCCTCCATAGCTTGCAGCAAATCGTCCTGACTCAAGTTGTTCTGGTCCACCGCATGGTAATCGGGATAGACCAATGCCACAAGATGATTCTCGTGTTGCAATACGATAGACTCACTCACATAAGGCAGGTTGTTCAGTTTGGATTCAATCTCTTCGGGATAGATATTCTGTCCGCTGGGTCCGAGCAGCATGGTGCGGTTGCGCCCCTTGATGAACAAATATCCCTCCTCGTCGATTATTCCCAAGTCTCCTGTACGCAACCAGCCGTCCTTGGTAAACGCTTCGCGTGTGGCGGCATCGTTCTTGTAGTACCCTTTCATCACATGTTCGCCACGAACCAAGATTTCGCCTACTCCCTGCTCGTTAGGATGCACAATCTTTGCCTCCATCAGTCCCTCCAGCACCTTGCCGCAAGAACCGGCTTTGCCATTAGGCCATTGCGACCACGAGATAAGCGGAGCACATTCGGTCATTCCGTAACCGACCGTCATGGGGAAATGAATACGCTGCAAAAAGTCCTCCACTTCCTTATTCAACGGGGCACCGCCTATTATAATCTGTGCAAACTCACCGCCAAAAGCATCCACCAGCTGCTGACGAATCTTATCCAGAACCACCTCGTCCAGAAAAGGCACTTTCAGTACCCAACTGACAGGCGGTTTGGCTATCTGCGGCGCAATCTGCTGCTTATAAATCTTCTCCAAAATCAGGGGTACAGACAGTATCAAAGTCGGTTTGACCTCGGCAAACGCCTGCAGTAAGACCTTCGGAGCCGGTGTGCGACCTATGAAATAAGTATGTCCTCCGGCTGCCAGACACCCCAAGAAATCTACGGCACACCCGTACGCATGTGCCAACGGCAGGAATGCCACATGACGGCAACACGGATAAACCAATCCGGTAGTAAAGAAGAACTTGATATGTCCTGCCAACGCGTTGCATGGCGTAACAACCCCTTTGGAGAACCCTGTCGTACCGCTGGTGTAATTGATAGACGCCACTTCGGAGTTCTTGCGCTCCTTGTAAACCACATCGTCGGGCTTCATTCCTTCGGGGAAACGCTTGTTCAGTTCTTTTTCCGCCCATGCCCAACTGATGTCTTTCTTCTCGTTGATATCGGTAGCCAGCACTTTGAAATCCGCCAGCGAATAGACTACGCGCACTTCGTTCATCAGTTCCAGCGACATGCCCTCATAAATGAGGTCGGTAATAAAAAGCATTTTACTGCCGGAGTGGTTGATGATATGCAACGCATCTTCTGCCTTAAAATCCTGCAATATAGGCACAATGACCGCGCCGTAAGTGACCGTAGCCAAATAGACTGTCACCCAATTGCAGTTATTACGCCCCATAACGGCGATACGGTCGTCGCGTTTGATACCGCAATGGTGAAACAGACGGTGCAACTTCCATATATGCGTTGCCAACTGGCCGTAAGTCAATGTATTGGTAGTGCCCCAATCGGTAATGGCTTCAAGCTCCCAATGGGCACGGAACGAGCGTTCGAAAATCTGGACAAAATTGTCTTCGGGCGATGTAAGCATACTTTCCAATCTTAACGCGTATAGACGCTATCTACAATAAACTGGCTTTTCCCACGCCAGGGCAGAGTGCCCAAATAGCGTTTCCAGTGGAGTTTGACATTCTGCGAACTGCCCTGATTGAGTTGGTCAGCCACATGTTCGTCCACTACAGAAAACTTAAACTCGTTCGACTGAATAGCCGAATTGGTGAGATTAGTAGTGGCGTTCTTGGTCTTAAAGCCCGTTTGAATCATTTTTCCCTCATAGGTCTTAAATACAAAGCCCTCCTTTTGGAAATAATTGATATCTCCCTCATTCACTCCCTCGCTATACACAAAACAGAACTTAAAGTACACAAAACCTGCCAAAGCCAGTACCAAAACGGTAACGATGGACACTACGATTTTTTTTGCTGTAGTCATAATTCAACAATTTAAGCGTGCAAAGGTACAAAAAATATTTTACATTTGCAAATTTTTTAACATTTTTATCAACGCCTTGGTGCAAGCGCGGTCAGTTACCTGCTCGCGCAATTTGCCCAAATGGAAACATTCCGCCTGCGTTCCGTCCGGTCCTGCCCATGCAATCCAAACCGTTCCGACAGGTTTGTCTGCCGTTCCTCCCGTCGGACCTGCCACTCCGCTGGTGGCAATCGCCCAGTCTGTTTGGCACAAGCAGCGAACACCCTCTGCCATCTGACGAACGACCTGCTCACTCACAGCGCCATACTGAGCCAAATCTGCCCCGCTAACCCCTAACACATGCTCTTTGACCTCGTTGGCATACGCTACCACGCTGCCTTTGTACCATTCGGAACTGCCGCTGTGTCTGTTCAGCAGAGCCGCCAATTTACCTCCCGTACAACTCTCCGCCGTACTGATGGTAAGACCTCTATTTTTCAGCAGTTCGCCTACTGCCAATTCTATCGGTCGGTCCTCGTCCAATACGATATAGTCACGAACCGACTCGCGCAATTTATTCCACTCGTTATCAAATAGTTCCTGCTCACATCCATACCCGTCCAGCCGCAAGCGGATTGTGCCGTCTTTCGGCAGATATGCCAAGTGCAAACCGTCCGGCAAGCGTGTTTCCCACTCCTCCAACAGAATAGCCAAACTGCTCTCGGCAATCCCGTTCACCAGCATCGTCCTATGCTCCATCATCCGATTCACCGGTTCACCTTTCACCGGTGTGTCCGGAGACACCCGATTTACCGATTCACCGATTACACGATTCAACCACGGAATCACCTGTTCCGTCATGGCTATCTTCATTTCATAGGGGACACCGGGCATAGCCACAAGGCATCGGGTATCCTTAAACGCCATGATAGGCGCACTACCTACCCTGTTCTCCAATACGGCACATGCCTCCGGCACTAACCATTGCGTAGCCGTCAGGCGATTGAGTACATCGGGGCGGTCGGCATAGAGCGCACGAACATGCGCTTCCACCGTGGGGGACGCTACCAGGCGCGTATGAAAATAGTCACAAAGCACTTTTTTGGTAATATCATCCTTGGTCGGACCCAGTCCGCCTGTAGTCAGAACGATATCCGCACGGCTAAACGCCTCGTCCAATGCCTTGCGGATATGCTCCGCGTCGTCGTGGACGGAGGTGATTTGTTTCAATTGGATACCGTTCTCAAACAGTTGCTCTGCCATCCATGCAGAGTTGGTATCTACGACCTGTCCTATCAGCAGTTCGTCGCCGATAGTAATTATTTCTGCTTGCATTGTTTCTCCCACTCTTGGGCGGTTAAACATAATTCATCATACCACTCTTGCCCGAATTGGCGAATAAGCGGTTCTTTTAGGAACTCGTACAGTTTGATATGCTCTTTTTTTCCTAATACGCGTGCGCAGTGGCATATATCCCAACGGTGGTAATTCAGGGCGAACCGGGGAACAGAGGAATCGGTCGATCGGGTGCCTTCGGGCAGTTGGGATACGCGAACAGGATACAGGTGGCAGGAAATGGGTTTCTTAAAATCTATCTTGCCGGCGTTGTATGCTTTTTCTATCAGGCAATAGCACCAACCGTTCTTATCCGTACGGGCAAAAACGCAGTCTTTGTCGTTAACAATCGATGTCACGCGTTCGCCACTGGGGTCGAGATACGAAATGCCCTGTTTCTCCACTACTGCACGGGCTTCTTTGGTCATTTCGGGTAAGAGAACAGGCAGAATTTTTTCCACTTCTCGGCACTCTTCTTCGCTGATGGGTGCGCCGGCGTCGCCCTCTATGCAGCAGCAGCCCTTGCACACATCCAGATGACAGCAGAACTCTTTCTCCAGCACATCCAAACTGACCAATGTGTCGCCGATTATGAACATAGTCCTTCTATAAAAATCTTTATACCTATTCCTACAAGAATGATGCCACCTATCAGATTGGCGTTGATTTTCCAGTTCCGGGCATAAACGCCTATTAGGAATCCTGTCATGCCGAATACGAGCGAGCATAATGCTATTATACTTACGCCTATCCACACCATTCGTGCGTAAGGAATAAATATGACTCCCGTAGCCAATGCGTCTATACTCGTTGCTACAGCCAATGCCAACACATGTCGCATACTCCAATCCGCTCCACCGTCCATACTCCTTACTCCATCAGCGCCAGCGGTCCTTACTCCATCGGCGCAGCGGTCCTTACTCCCCCTTATTTCTTCCCAAATCATCTTTCCTCCTATCCACCCCAACAGCAGCAGCGCTATCCACGGGGCAAAGCGCTTGAAAAAGAATGCGAACACCGTGCCTGCCCCATAGCCAATCAGCGGCATGCCGCCTTGGAAGACGCCAAACAGAACAGCCATTAGCACTGCCTTACAGCACCATTTACCATGCTGCAATCCCTGGGCTATACTGACCGCAAAGCAGTCCATTGCCAGTCCGATGCCGATCAATAGGATATTGAATAAGTTCACTACGATTAGTGCTTGTACCGGTATCGTGCCACGGTTTTGCCTTTGGCGATATTCGATAGTTTATTACGCACAAACGATTTGCGAATCGGGGATATACGATCGGTGAACACATGTCCCTCCAGATGGTCGTATTCGTGCAATACGATGCGCGCCTTAAAGTCCGTGTAGGTATCTTCGTGCCATTCGAAGGCGGCATCCTGATAGCGGATAGTGATGGTTTTCGGGCGAATCACATTCTCGCTAATGCCCGGCAGGGAGAGACAACCCTCGCTATAAACGCTGGTTTCCTCGCTTTCTTCTACGATTTCGGGATTGATAAACGCCTGCTTAAAATCCTTGCAATCGGGGTATTCGTCGCCCAATTCGGTGCCATCGACTATGAAGAGGCGTTTGCTCAAGCCCACTTGAGGAGCGGCTAATCCGCAACCCTCGGCTTGAGTCAGCGTTTCCTGCATGTCTGCCAGCAATTGGTTAACATCCATTTCGCCCTGCACAACATCTTCCGTCTCCTTGCGCAACGAGGGCTGACCGTATAAATAAATAGGTAATATCATTATTTGATAGTTTACATCACGCGCTCTTTGGAACGCTACAGTTTAGAGTTTAGAGGACAAATAATCCTCCAGAATGATTGTAGCCGCGATACGATCTACTACGGCTTTGTCGCGGCGTTGGTTGCGTTTCATACCGCCGTCTATCATGGCGCGATGAGCCAGCACGCTCGTAAAACGCTCGTCGTACGGTACCAGACGAATCGTGGGGAACTGTGCCTTAAACCAATCCATAAAGGGGAGTATGTGCGCCATGCTTTCGCTATCTGCGCCATTCATTTGAGCAGGTTTGCCGATTACTACTTCGTCTATCTCCCCTTTGGCTAATTCGTTGGTCAGCCAATCACGCAAGGTTTTCGTTTCTACCGTACAAAGCGGATTAGCCGTAATCCGCATTATATCGGTCACGGCTAATCCTGTGCGTTTCAATCCATAATCTATGGCGAGTATTCTCATTATTGCAATGCCTCGTACTCCTCTGTCATGCCCAAGCGGTAGTACAAACTGCGCAATGTGCTGGTATAAGCCCCGTTATCAGGTGCCAAGGTGTGTGCCTTCTTGACTAGTGGCAATGCCTCTTTATAGACGCTTTCCATCTCTTTGCGGACTTTGGCGTATTCTTTGTCGCTCATATAGGCAGCGTTGTCGTTCATCTTGTTGCCTTTGTCGATATAAACATAGCCGTATTGGTAATACAACTCTGCGTCTTGATTGTTGATAGCTTCACCCTTTTTGAATGCTGCTACGGCTTCATCGTATTTGCCTTGTTCGCTCAATACGACGCCTTTGAACTTGTAGCAATCCAGCGACGGCTCGGTGGCAATGGCTTGGTCTAACAGTGCCAATGCGTTGTCATAGTCTTTGGCTCCGTAGTATGCCTGAACGCGGCTGAGCATGAATTGGCGCTCTTTGGGGAACTGTTTCATGCAAATCTCCAGTACTTCGTTGGCTTTGACGGTGTCTTTTTTATCCACATAGCATTGGTATAAGTACTCGGCTGCCGTGATGGCGTTACTTCCCGGTTGGTCTTTGACCATGGCAAACATGGCTGCTGCATCGTCCAGACGCTGCGAGAAGTATGCGAACTGACCGGCGTAGAACATGTACTCGTAGTAAGTCGTATCTTTCACCATCTGTGCCTGCATTTTGTCGCCTTTCATCATGTCCAGTTCGGGAATATCCAACCAGTGTTTGAATGCCTCGTAGGCACCTGAATAATCTTTTTCGTCATTCAACTCTACGCCGTATTGAATCAGGTCAGCACGCTGATACGAAGCCAACAGCAGGTCTGCTATCTTCTTGCGGGTCTTGGTATCTACTACTTCGCGACCTTTCTTGTCCAAGGTGGGAGTCATGGCGATGGCGTCTGCTTTCAGCAAATAGCCGTATGCTTTCATGGCGGCTTCACCCATGGCGCGCTTGTCGGCAGGCATGCCCATCAGGATTTTCTGATACTCGGTTTCGGCTTCTTTGCTGCTGACCAAACCGGCTATGTACCATGTGTTTGCCAAATCTTTGGTCTCGGCGTTATCCAGTGCACCGGCAATCAATGTCTTGGCGGTGGCAAAATCAGGTTCTTCGCTCAATGCCAAACTTTGTGCTTTCTTGACATCTTTTACTTGAGACCAGCTCAGGGCGCTTACCAATACAGCCCCTGCCATTACTAATACTTTTTTCATAATGATATCGTTTTATTCGTTATTGTCATTGTTTTTTTCTTCTTGAGCAGGGGCATTTTCTTCTGCGTTCTCGGCAGGTTCGTCCTCGCTCTTTGGTACGGTGCAACCGAACATGAGTGTGTCGTTACGCTTTTGCAACTCTATCAGTTTGACACCTTGTGTAGCGCGACCCATTACGCGAATCGTATCGATTGCCATGCGGATGGCTGTTCCCGATTTGGTTATTAACATCAGGTCCTCGTCGTCATCTACGGCGTGCAAACCTATCAGACTACCCGTCTTGTCGGTCAGCTGCATGGTCTTAACGCCCTTGCCGCCACGATTGGTGATACGATATACCGGCTCGCCGTCTTCGTCGTCCAGATGGGTGCGTTTACCGAAGCCCTTCTCCGAAATAACCAATACGGTCTGCTCACTGTTGGGTTCTACACAAATCATGCCAATTGCTCTGTCTTTGCCGTCTTCGTCCAAAGTAATGGCTTTCACGCCCGTTGCCGTACGACCCATCGGACGAACCGTTTTCTCGGGGAAGCGAACCAGTTTGCCGTTGTACGAAGCGATTAGCATCTGACTCTCGCCGTCGGTCAATGTAACGCCTATCAGGGCATCGCCTTCACGCAATCCTACAGCGTTGATTCCGTTCGTGCGAGGACGGCTGTATTGCTCCAGGGTCGTCTTCTTCATCAAGCCGTTCTTGGTCGCGAAAATCAAATAGTGGTTGTTCACATATTCGGCATCGTTCAAGCCCTTCACATTGATAAAGGCGCAAACCTTGTCACCTTTCTCGAGATTGATTATGTTCTGAATGGCGCGTCCTTTGCTTTGACGGTTGCCTTCCGGCAGTTCATATACTTTCTGCCAATACAGACGACCGCGTTCCGTGAAGAACATCATCGTGCTGTGCATACTTGCCTGGTGAACATATTCGGTAAAGTCCTCGTCGCGGGAACCGGTAGCTTTCATGCCTACGCCGCCGCGACCTTGCTGCTTAAATTCTGCCAACGGGGTGCGTTTGATGTAACCCAAATGACTGATGGTAATCACCATATCATCGTCGGCATACATATCTTCGGGATTAAACTCTGTCGCCATCTTCACTATCTTGGTGCGGCGCTCGTCGGCGTATTTGTCTTTTATTTCTTGCAATTCGTCAATGATAACGCCGTAACGCAATACTTCGTTTGCCAATAGTTCTTTCAGGTGTGCAATCTGTTTTTCCAATTCGGCGTATTCGGCTTTCAATTCGTCGATACGCAGTCCGGTCAATTGCGACAAGCGCATATCTACGATGGCTTTCGACTGGAGTTCGTCCAATTCGAAGCGTGCTTCCAAGTTACGCTGTGCGTCGGCGGGGGTGCGGCTTGCACGGATGATTTTCACCACCTCGTCTATGTTGTCAACGGCGATTATCAAGCCCTCCAAGATGTGCGCACGCTCTTCTGCCTTGCGCAACTCCCACATGGTGCGACGGGTCACTACATCCATACGGTGCTCGATAAAGGTGGCTATGATGTCCTTCAGGTTCAGCAATTGAGGACGGCCCTTTACCAGCGCGATATTGTTAACCGAGAATGAACTTTGCAATTCGGTGTATTTGTACAGTTTGTTCAGCACCACTTGTGCGTTGGCATCGCGTTTTATTTCCACTACGATACGAATGTCGCGTTTGGACTGGTCGCTGATATCCGATATGCCTTCTATTTTCTTTTCGTTGACCAGGTCGGC
The DNA here is from genome assembly GCA_024399835.1 of Paludibacteraceae bacterium. Taxonomy (GTDB): domain Bacteria; phylum Bacteroidota; class Bacteroidia; order Bacteroidales; family Paludibacteraceae; genus Colicola. Next base: position 1,022 of record JAKSNK010000021.1, on the reverse strand, counting down.
TATTTTCTTTACCAGGTCGCTCTTGACAACACCGTAGGGCAGTTCGGTTATGATGATGTGCTCGCGCCCGTTGTCTTCCGTTTCGATGTCCGCATTGCTGCGAATCACTATTCTGCCGCGACCGGTCTCGAATGCGTCACGCACGCCCTGATAACCGTAAATAGTACCGCCGGTCGGGAAGTCCGGCGCTTTGATGTATTCCATCAGTTCCTCAACGGAAATGCTTTCCGGCACTTCCAAGCCGTTCTTTTGTGCTTCGTCGATGGCGATTTGGCGTTTCACATATGCTACGCAACCGTCAATCACTTCGCCTAAGTTGTGTGTAGCCATGTTGGTAGCCATACCTACGGCTATACCTGTGGCGCCGTTTACCAATAAGTTCGGGAATCGGCAGGGCAATACAACCGGCTCGCGCAACGAGTCGTCGAAGTTGAGTTGCATATCTACGGTGTCTTTTTCTATGTCACGCAACATCTCTTCTGCCATTTTGCTCAGGCGGGCTTCGGTGTAACGCATGGCGGCAGGACCGTCACCATCTACGCTACCGAAGTTACCCTGACCATCTACCAGGCAGTAACGCATGTTCCATGGCTGAGCCAAACGGACTAATGTGCCGTAAATACTGCTGTCGCCGTGGGGGTGATATTTACCCATTACTTCACCCACGATACGGGCGGCTTTTTTGGTGGGTTTGTCGGAGGTGTTACCTAATTCGTTCATACCGAACAGTACACGGCGTTGTACGGGTTTAAAGCCGTCGCGTGCATCAGGTAAGGCACGGCTCACGATTACGCTCATTGAATAATCGATATACGAGGAGCGCATTTCCTCGTCTATCTTTACCGGAATAATTCTGTCTTCGTCAATCATTGTGTATAATGTTTTAGTTGTGTTCGTTATAAAATATGCGCAAAGATACAAAAAAAAAACGACATAACCAAATTTTCGATGTAAGAAAATCGCTTTTTTGTACCGACACCCTGTCGATTTCACTCTCTACCCCACCTTAAATCGCCCGAAAA
>JAKSNK010000020.1 GCA_024399835.1 Paludibacteraceae bacterium | reverse complement strand
ATATCAATCGTTTGAAAAAGGCATTGGAGGATTTAGAACTGATTGATATTACACCTGACGGCATCTATTTTGCAGACCCGGTCTTAGAGGCATGGTTTAAGCGACATTTTTAGTTTGCTTATCTCGTTTTACCTACAATATGTCAAAGAACGATTTTGGGCTACTTTGATTAGGATTTTCGCCATCGTCTCAATTTTAATGAATTTGTTATTTCTAACAGTTTCATTTTTGTCAGCCATGGGGAAACCAATCCCCATGACCGTGAAATTAGCGCTTACGCTCGCGAGCGATGGACTCTTTGCACGATTCAATTTGGCGTTTGATAGACTCGATATTGCGGTCGTGAGAGGCTGCATGGTCAATCTTTGACTTACGATAAGATGCTTTGCTGGAAGGAGAAGAGGCACTCTTGACTAAACCTGCATAATGCTCGTTATCGCGTTTCTTTGCGTCTTTCTCTTTTTGCAGTTTGGCACGCAAATCTACCATCTGCTTTTTGTAATACTCTAAACTCATAATAATAGCGATTAAAGGTTATTATTTCTCCTCGCCACGGGCGGCTTGACCGATGGTGAGTTTATTGTCAACGCATCTTTTACCTGCAGGGTCTTTGATTTGTACCGTCAATCCATAGGTTTCATCAAACATCTTCTCTGCCTCTCCAACTTTCATAGATGCTTTGATTTTGAGTTCAACGTCACTACGCGTTTTAACGTCCTTTGTGGTCTTTTGATTAAGTTGATTGATAGTCATTTCACCATCAGCGAGAATCGTTCCTTTGTAGATGGCTAAAGTGCAACCAAATGCCTTCTTAAAGTCAGCGCAAACGGTTTTAACTTTTTTGTTCGGTGCCACGGTGAACTCTGCGTTCGTGAAGTGGTCTTTGATGTTGTTTAATAGTCCCATAGTAGTAATAGTTTTTAAGGGGTTAATAAAAATGAACTTAATCAATGTATGATGGTATTTTTTTTGATGCCAATTTAATGTCCTCTATTTACTTTATACCTTCTGTCTAATGTTCCATCTTTTTTATGAATCAGTATGGGGATTGCTTTGAAACCACCTCCAAAAAGAAGAAACCCAAGACCAAAAAAAATCCAATCATACCAATGCAGAGAGACGCTCTCTGATATATACTCTGATTTAATGTATGCTACTTTATCTTTATATTCAATCTTTGCCCATCCATTTTCGATGGAAATAACATCTATTTGATCATAATGTTTCAATTTGCCTTGAATCGTCCCATGTTCATTTGGTGTAGATCTTACATTTAAACCAGACTGAGCTGTAACATAATATTTGTTATTGTTTTGATTACATGCTGCAGTTAGTATGCAAAAGATTAGTAAAATAATAAATTTGTTTATTCTCATATTTAGGAATACTATTTTTAAGGGGTTAATAATTATGTTAGTTTTGTTTTGTAACCAGTCGAGCGGTCAGACTCGACCGGCGGGAGTTTGGGATTATCTTGCTTTATGAAAATACCAAAGCAAATGGTCAAAGCCATTGCGACTGATTGGTTCTTTCGCGCGGGCGATAATAGCATCTATCAAATCAATGTATACCTTGTATTTAGTTTTGTAATCCTTTGGTAAGTTAATATCAAAATGTTTGGCATACTCTGCTAGATGTTTTGTTACAACACTATCATAGATAGAAAAATTATCTTGCTCTTGTGAATCTTCAAACAAGTGTAAGCAGGTGTAGTGGCAAAACTTGGTAGCGAAAGAGAAGTTCTTTCGGGCACGATGCTTATTGTCATCATCAGCAACTATTGTCTTTTCGGAAATGATATCAATCAATTTGTAATTCTCCTTTTTGGGATTGCGGAGATATTCTACCAATTTCTTCTTATCCAATTGTACCAGTCTATCTGTAATTTGCTGCCTTCCGACTTGATCTGCATTCAAATGTGTAGAGTTTTCTGAATCTATATACTGAACACATTTCTCCATTATTTCCTGATAGGTATATTGACTTTTAGTTTTATCAATAAGCACTTTTTTGAGTTCTTTTAACCAATAAGCAGAAGATGTCTCTTTTTGTGTATTATTAAAATCACTATAATCCGAATCGTGACGAATCATTGCTTCTACCAAAGCTACATTCTTACGTGAAAGTTCTGCGATCTCCTTTTTATCTTTTGTTAAAACAGACTTGATGTAATATTTTTTAGAGTCCTTTAACTCCTCTCGTATAAGATTTATATTGTCATTTAGATTCATATTTTCAAGTATTTTAAGTATTTTTTGTAAGCAAGCGGAGAACCAACTCCGCCTGCCTGAATAGGTAAGATTACTTACCAGCACCACAAAGGGTAAGTGCATTGTCTGCCAATGCGCTATCGTCAGCGTTGGCTACTTGTACGCCAATACCATACATCTCAGCAATCTTCTTCTCGAAGTTACCAACTTGCATGTTACCCTTGATAGCCAATTCGCCACCTTTTTTGCCCTCTGCACGGATAGAAGCCAATGTGTCTTCGTCATTAGCATAGCGACCTTTGCAAGATTCGCTCATGTAAACGCGCAATGTGCTACCAAATGCCTCTTTGAAATTGGCTTTAAGGGTCTTCACCTTCATGTTTCCTTTTAATGCAATTTCTGCCATAGTTGTAAAAATTTAAATTGTTTGATATGTTGCTCACCACATAAAGGACGGTGGGCGTTGCCCTATGAATTTACCTGCAAAATTACAATAATTTTTTGACATTGTTTTAGTCCATTTTGGTCCTTTTTTCGTCGGAGCAAACCTCGCAAAATGAATTTGCTATGCAAATTGGGCGCTCGGTTGCTCCTCCTCTCCAATCCACAACAAGTTGCGTCTTGGGGGTGCGCTTCGCTTTTTTTGCTGCTTTTTTTTCGTTGGAGCAAACTTCACGATTTGAAGTTACTATGCAACAAAAAAAGCATGGACTATTCTTATCCATGCTCTGAGGCCCTGAGATGCCTGTAGTTACAAACAAGAAACGCCCACGCTAACGCGAGGCGAATGCTTGATTATTAGGTAACTACACGGGTTGAAATTTCTCAGGTTTCAGAGCGTGTTACGAATAAACAGCAGTCGCAGTCAAAAATAGTATGTCTGAAAAGAAAAAAGACATTACCCTTTTCATTAAAAAGATATTTATAGTCTTTTGTTGTTCTTTTCGGTACAAAGTTACAATAAAAAAACGAAATACACAAACATTTGTGCAAATTTTTATTAAAAGTTTGCCGATATCGGAAAAAAGTTGTACCTCTGCACCCGAAATCGTTAATCAAATTTTCCGCTTTGCATTGTAATCAGGGCAGTAAGGTGACATCGGTCAACCCCGTTTTGCTGCCGGCGACATAAGACATCGCCTCGCCCGGACCCTCTCCCGAAGAGAGGGAAGCAGATTGGACAAGGTTGTCCAAATACATCGGTTGACCCTTTAAGAAATACGAACAAACAAAAGTATCTCCTACATGAATCTTGGCATGTTCTGCCTCTATAACTTCAAAACGACCGTCTCCCAAATACGCAAAAACGGCATGTCGATTGGGTAACCATGTCACCTCAACTTGTTGCCCAACCTGCAAATCTGCCGTATGAATACCTTCACCCATAAACTCTTGACTCTCAATGTCCGTGCGGGTGGCAAGGTCCGCCAAATACGCCTCCCAATCCTGAAATCCCAAGAACTGCGCCAATAGCGACAATGTAGTATGCCGAGCCGTATCTGCGCCCTCTATATAGCCCCAAAGGCGTTTGAGTGTTGTGGGGGACAGGTTCTCGTGCAAACGCTCCCAAATAGCGCCTGCAAGAAACTCAAAATCATACGGCGTGAGCATACGGCGAGAGATATTGTGCTCAATATCTAATCGCAATTGTAGAATTTCAGGTGCATTTTTAGTCATAATAGGCGTTCTGTATTTGATATACCGTCAGGCGTCTCAGGGCTTAACGGGTGCAAAGGTACTGCTTTTTCTCCACATACGCAAAGTCCTTTTTGTTCCTTTTCGTCGGAAGACAACTAACTAACCATAGCTTCTACTCCCGTTCTACCCCCGTTAAGAACCCGTAATAAGTAGTACCCAACTGCCCGGCTGTAACGACGGCTGCATTGACAAAATCGGCTCGCAGGGCATCGTCCTCTATCGTGGCAGCCACCGAATCACGCACAACGGCACAATGTTCATAAAAATAGGAAAGTGTGGCACAATATTCTTCTGTCGAAGACGGAGGTTGGGAACAGATGAGTTGGTATTGTTGCCTGATGAGGTCTTGTGCCTGATGAATGACCTGTTCCCGTGGGTCGGGACGGAAAAAGAGCCACAGGGACATCGACAAAGCCGTCAGCAAACATATCACTCCAATCACCAAAGTCCACCATTTGCGCCAGTTATCGGTTCGCTCAATAGCCCTTCTTACCTCCTCACAGTTGGCAAAGCGTTTCTCTATGCGCTCACGGGAGCACTTGCGCGCAATCCTGCTATAAGACGGGCACAGGAGCAGCATAATCTTGCCCAACGAATAAATATCCGTTCGGACATCTGTAGGTCGTCCGGACGACTGTTCAGGGGAGATAAATCCCATCGTACCCGCCGCATTGTCGGGCGAATCGTAGTCGTCCGCGTGGCTCAGTCCGAAGTCTATGAGTTTGATATTGTGTCCGTTATGAGTAACAAGGATATTATTGGGTTTGAGGTCACGGTGGATGATTTGCTTGCTATGCAGATAGAGCAACGCGTCCAATAACTGCATCATCAACCGGGTTCGCGTGGCACGGTCGGGCTTGGTCAAAAGGAAGTCCGAAAGGGTCAATCCATCTACATACTCCATTACAATCCCTTCGCCAATTTCGGGAATGACCTCATAATTCAGTGTGTGGACGATATGCGGATGGTCTAATTGCACGCCTAGGGCAAACTCTTTCTGCAGGTGTGCCTTGTTTTCCGGGGAAAGACGGTGGTAGGTCTTGACCACGAGCCACCTGTTATACCGCTGTACACGATACACCTGTCGCTCACGGTGTGTGGCTAACAGTTCCCATTTAGTCCATTGGGGAGAAAACGATAAGGGCTGTCCTTGGGTGATAATTTCGGAGTCGGTGTCCATGTTTATTCGGCAATATGTCCTTTGAGCGTAGCGGCAGAGGCATCTTCGATTTGCACCATGACCAGTTCGCCTATATGTCTGCCTTCACGCGGAAAAACGACGGTCTTGTATGTGCCTGTCCTTCCGTACATATCGTCATGGCTGCGCTTGCTGTAGCCCTCTACCAAAACTTCGACCGTTGTGCCTATCATCCGCTGATTGCTGGCAAGCGAGAGTTCGTTCTGCAGGGCAATAATCTCGTTCAGTCGGCGTACTTTTTCCTCTTCGGGTATATTGTCGGGATAAACCTTGCTGGCGCGTGTGCCGGGTCGCTCGGAATACTTGAACATGAACGCGGTATCAAATCCCACTTCGCGCATCAGGGACAGCGTTTGTGCATGGTCCTCTAATGTCTCGCTGTGAAAACCGCAGAACACATCCGTTCCGATGGTGGCATCGGGCAGAATGCGCCGAATGGCGGCAATGCGGTCCAAGTACCACTCGCGAGTGTATTTGCGGTTCATGATTTGCAGAATGCGGTTGCTGCCGCTCTGTACGGGCAGGTGAATGAATCTGCACAGGTTCTTGTGCCGACTAATCGCCTCCAAGGTGCGGTCGGACATGTCCTTGGGGTGACTGGTAGTGAAGCGGATACGCATATCCGGCACCGCCTCTGCCACTGTTTCGAGCAACTGCGGGAAGTCGATATCCGTTTGCCCGTCGTCCGAAACGAAGTGATACGAATTGACATTTTGTCCCAACAGAGTGACCTCTTTATACCCCTTGCTCTGCAGGTCCTTTACTTCATTCAGAATACTTGCTACATCGCGGCTCCGTTCCCGTCCTCTGGTATAAGGTACTACGCAGTAGGAGCAGAAATTATTGCACCCTCGCATGATACTCACAAAGCCGGAAATACTCTTGCCGATTCGTGCCGGCAGGATGTCCCGGTAAGTCTCTGTGGTGCTGAGTTGCACATTGACCGCCTTATGTCCCTGCAACGCTTGTGCCAATAGATTGGGAATATCCAAATACGCATCCGGTCCTGCCACAAAATCCACCTTCCATCGGTTAATCAGCTCTTCGCCCATACGCTCAGCCATACAGCCGATGACACCTATAACCGGTGAATCGGGGGATCGGTGAACCGGTGAATCGGGGGATGGGTGAACCGGGGAGTCGAGGGATCGGTGTTTCTTTGTCAATGCACGGATTTCCTCGAGACGATGAAGAACTGTTTGTTCGGCTTTGTCGCGAATGGAACAGGTATTGAGTATAACGATATCCGCCTCCTCAATATGGTCGGTCAATTCGGCATCGGTGGTTTGCATGATAGCAGCCACCACTTCCGAATCGGCTACATTCATTTGGCAACCGTATGTCTCGATGTAGAACCTTAAGTTCATGGTGAATCGGTAAATCGGTGAATCGGTAAATCGGGGAGTTGGTGAATCGGGGAGTTGGTGAATCGGTTAGAGAAGGGAATGAGGGTCGAGATGGTTCTTCTCAATATCTTTGAAGTAGCGGTAAGTGCCTACTTTGAGTTCGTCGCAAGCCAGGTCGTCGCACACGATAATGCCGTGCTGGTGCATCTGTAGTGCGCTGACGGTCCACATATGTGAGATTGGTTTTTCGATAACATGCAGCAGGGCGCGTGCCTTGTTGTGACCATTCACCAAAATCAGCACTTCCTTGGCATCCATCACGGTGCCGACGCCTACTGTCAGGGCTGTCTTGGGCACTTTGTTGACATCGTTGTCGAAGAAACGGCTGTTGGCAATGATAGTGTCTGTCGTCAATTCCTTCTTGCGGGTACGGCTGGTAAGCGAACTGCCCGGCTCGTTGAAGGCGATGTGTCCGTCCGGACCGATGCCGCCCAAGAACAGGTCGATGCCGCCGTAGTTTCTGATTTTCTCCTCGTAACGCGCACACTCTGCCTCCAAATCGGCAGCGTTGCCGTTCAGTATGTTGACATTCTCCTTGCGAATGTCGATGTGTGAGAAGAAATTATTCCACATAAAACTGTGGTAACTCTCCGGGTGGTTTTCGGGAATGCCGACATACTCGTCCATATTAAAAGTGACCACATTGCGGAAACTGACTTTGCCTGCCTGGTTCAGTTTAATCAATTCGCGGTACATGCCCAGAGGACTTGAACCGGTGGGAAGACCTAAGACAAACGGATTGCTTTCTTTGGGTTGGAAAGCGTTGATTTTCTGTGCCACATAGTTGGCTGCCCATTGGGACATCAACTCATAGTTTTGTTCAATAATTACTCGCATTATTTCTGTTATTTAAGTTAGTTCATATTAATCTATTTGCTCCAGTACGACAGCCGACCGTGCCGGCAAGTATAGTTTGAGCCAGCCCTTTTTCTGCTTTTTGTATAGTTGGTCGGGCGTAGTGAAATGCTCTACGCTGTCGTCGCTCAGTCCCCAACCGGCAAACTCCTTGGCATCCGTATTGAGGATAACTTTGTACTTGCCTTCCTTCGTCAAAATGCCGTAGTCGGAGAATGATTTTTGTCCGTTCCAGTTGAAGATAAAAATCAGTTTACCCCGCTTGTAAGCCACTACTTGGTCGCCCTCGTTGTCCCATAGTTTCTCGTCATAAGGCAGATGAACGCCGTATTTGCCGCGAATGGGCTGTAGTTTATCTTTGAGCAGAGTGACCATCGCTTGGTCAAATCGGTTCAGGTCGGCGAAATAGTAGTTGGGGTTGTCCACCAGACTCCATTGGCGGTGGGCGTATTTATAACTCCAACCGTTGCCTTCCCGCGGGAAATCTATCCACTCGGGGTGTCCGAATTCGTTGCCCATGAAATTGAGATAGCCGCCGTTGATGGTAGAGGCAGTCATTAGGCGAATCATCTTGTGCAGAGCGATGCCGCGATCGACCATATAGGTGGAGTGTCCGTGCTCAAAGTGCCAATACATGTCGGCGTCTATCAGACGGAAAATAATCGTTTTGTCGCCCACTAATGCCTGGTCGTGACTCTCGGCGTAGGAGATAGTCTTCTCGTCCATGCGGCGGTTGGTCATTTCGTAGTAGATATGTCCGGCTTTCCAGTCTTCGTCTTTGACCTCTTTGATGTATTTAATCCAAAAGTCCGGAATACCCATTGCCAACCGGTAGTCAAAGCCGATACCGCCGTCAGCCATCGGTTGTGCCAAGCCCGGCATGCCGGATATATCTTCGGCAATGGTGATTGCCCAGGGTTTGACTTCGTGAATCAGTTTGTTGGCAAGGGTCAGGTAGCAGATAGCGTCTCCGTCCTCGTTGCCGTTGAAATAGGACGGATAGCCGTTAAAGTCCTCGCCCAGTCCGTGACTCAGGTACATCATACTGGTGACTCCGTCAAAGCGGAAACCGTCAAAGTCGTACACATCCAGCCAAAACTTGCAGTTGCTCAGCAGGAAATGCAGCACTTCCGTCTTGCCGTAGTCGAAGCATAAACTGTCCCATGCAGGGTGCTCTCTGCGTGCGCCGGCATGGAAGTATTGATAGGGTGTTCCGTCGAAATTGCCCAAGCCCTCCAACTCGTTTTTGACGGCATGACTGTGTACGATATCCATGATAACCGCCATGCCGCGGCTGTGAGCGTCTGCTATCAGCGCCTTGAGTTCTTCGGGCGTACCGAAACGGGACGAGGCGGCAAAGAAATTGCTTACATGGTAGCCGAAACTCCCATAGTACGGATGCTCCTGTATTGCCATTATTTGGATGCAGTTGTACCCCAATTGCTGTATGCGCGGGAGTACATTTTGACGGAACTCCTCGTAGGTAGATACTTTCTCCTCTTCGCCTGCCATGCCTATATGGCACTCGTAGATGAATAGCGGACTGCCTTTTTTCAGACCCTTGAAACTTTTGGCTTTCGACTTTTGACTTTCAACTTTCGCCTTTTGACTTTCAACTTTCGCCTCCCATACTTGTGCGGAGAACAGTTTGGTATTGTCGTCCTGCACCACTCGTTGGGCATAACTGGGGATACGCTCGCCCCAGCCGCCTTGCCACTCTACCAGCAGTTTATACAACTGCCCGTGTTGCATCCAATCCTCTCTCCAGCGTCCTTCCCATACGCCGTTGCCGACGGGCTGTAAGCGCCATTCTTCACGCTTGTCCCATTGGTTAAAGTCGCCTTTGACATAGATGGCGGTGGCATTGGGTGCCCATTCGCGCAGTACCCACTCGGAGCGGGAACCGTGAACTTCCAGATGAAGTCCGAAGTATAAGTAACCGTTTGCCCATTCTTTCAAGGATTGACCATGGGTCAGTTCCTGCTCTCGACCAACCGCATAATCCAATCTGGCTTGCAAGGCATGTTCGAATGGTTGCAAATATGGATCGTTTTCAACTATTTTGAGCATAATGAATGGGTTTATAGGGTAATTAATCTTCGATGCGTGTCTTCACAATTATCTTGCGGTACTGCTTGCCGGGAGCGATACCCGGGCGATGTGCGTCGCTGGGGAAGAACACGGCAAAGTGACCTTTGGGCACTACAAAAGTGGCAACCTGTTTGTCCTTGTAGAACTCGACATCTTTGTCCTCGTTGTATTCGGTCAAAATCTCTTGGCAGTCCTCTTGGGCTATCCAGCCCATTTGTTCGCTGTCTCCCAGAGGAATCTGAATGTCAATGTAGTCGTGGTGGGCTTCCATTTTGCAGTCTTTTTCCTCTTTGCCTTTGAAGTCCAAGATGTTGACATACAGGTCATCGCCCATCAGTTTAATCTTGCAGGCAGGCATTTCTTCCAAATCGTTGCTGTTGTAAAAATCCATAAACTCGCGGAAACGAGGCACTGCCTCAAAATACAAATCCGCATTTTCCAGTTTGTCTAGTATCATACTTATAGTGATTAAAATCGACCCACAAAGTTACAAAATCTTTTTGAATTATACAAAAAAAAACGCATTTCGGTTAAAAATTTTGCATATATCCTAAAAAAACTGTAATTTTGCAACCGATATTGGTACCTATGTTGTCACGCTTGCGGCAAATATTGTTTCTTCTTTCCGGCTTGCTTTTGTGCTGCCTTCCGGCTGTGTCGTCGGGGTGGATATCGGTTCGCACATCCGTCGGAGGGTGCGAAGTGGTGGTAGATACGGCGGATATCTTTGCCGTGAATGGGCGGCAAATCACTCTTTCCGCCATGCGTGGCTTGCATACAGTCATGGTGAGCAAGGACGGCTACCGCCCGTATATTGACACGGTGACGGTGGCGGACGGGGTCAATCATTGGCTTAATGTGTGGCTCGAACCGGTGGACGAAAAGTACATCCGCCGTTGCTCGGATTTCAGGCGGACCGGTTGGGATTATCAGGTCAATAACGGGGCTTTTGAGATGCGTTGGTTTGCGTTGGGAGCGGGACTGGGAACGGGTGCTACCGTGCATGCTTCGCTGTTTGACATGCGTGTGGGGCTATTGGCTATTGAGCCGTGTATGTGGGGTTTTAATGCTCCTTTCTATAATGACTGTTCGCATGTGCGCACTCCTTGGGTTGTCCGTCCGCATGACCGGTTTATTATGGATTCGTACTACGAAATGGCTATTCCTTCACAAAACATACAGTTCTTTTACACGCCGATGGTGGGTGTTCATTTGCCTGTTTTCAGCAATTTTGCCGTGGTGTTGAGTGCCGGACCGCAAATCAGTTGGACGCATATCACTTGGAGTTACCAGTTGCGTGAATTGCCTATTTCGTACGGGTATGTTTTTTCGAAGGAAGATTTTCCCGAGAACGGTTTTCATTTCGACCCGGTGTGGTTTACGCTGCAACTGGGAGCGTTGTTCAAGGGGGAGCATTCCGACCTGATGGCGTATGCGCGCTACCAAGACGGTTTCTTCGTCGGCTTGGAAATGCGGTTTTAGCACTTCCTCTCTTAATTCATAATTCAAAATTCCCCTCTTCGCTTCACCGATTCACCATCCTTCGTGTCCTTTGTCCTTTTGTGTCGTCTTGTTCGGGGTTGTTTTGCCGCCTCGCGACGAGTCGCGCTTTGCGGTAAAAACTACCCGACAAGACATTGTGATTTCAAAAATTTGTCCGCTTGTGATTCAAAGATTCCCCCGCTTCCCCAGTTCACCGATTCACCGATTAAACTCTGTTCGTACCACTCAACTCTCTCCAACCCCTCAGCGTTAGTGCGAGCTTATTATTTATTGTTTATTATTTATTATTCCCCAGTTCCCCGATTCACCAGTTCCCCGCCTCACCGATTCCCCCTTACTCCGTGCAATTGTCGCACATGGTGAAGTGGCTGCGGCTCATGCGTACTTGGTGGCGGAAAGTGCGGAAAGCGTCGCTGTGCCAAATGGCATATAGCGAGGTCGCTGCTTTCTCTTGCGCGGGGCTGGCAAAAATATTCCCCATCGTGTGCCGGTGCGATTTGTCAAAGCAGCAGGGCAATACATCCCCGTTCACGGTTATCACGCATCCTGTCAGCAGCCGGTGGCACGGTTGGTGCGGCAGTAGGCGATTGTACCAATGCGGCAGGCGGTTCTTGGGCAGATAAGTGCCGTCGGGCATTGGGGCATAACGGCTGTACCGGTTGTCTGACGGCATCAGCGGATTGCCGTGCTCGTAGTCGTAAATCTGTGCCGTCTTTAGGGTCAAGCTGTCTGCTCCTAATTGGCGGTATTGCTTGCGAAAAGTGTCCCATTCGCTCTCGTTGCTCCGTAGTCGCAGACATTGCAGTTCGATGTGCGTATGTCCGTTGACGGCTTGTTTGGCTTGCCGCAAATAGGTCAGCCCTGCCAATGCTTGTTCTATACTGCCCCCCTGCCGGTAGGCGGTGTAAGATTCGTCGCTCAACCCGTCAATAGAGACGATGATTCGGTCCAACCCGGACTGGATGAGCCGGGTGGCAAGTTGTGGGGTCAGCGCTTGGGCGTTGGTCGAAGTGACGGTGTAAATATGTTGCTCATGTGCCAAACGGATCATTTCCGGCAAATCGCGGTTGAGCAACGGTTCGCCTTGAAAGAAGAACTGTATCGTATGCACATACCCCCGGGTTTGTGCGAGGATAGTTTGGAACTGCTGCAGGTCTAATAGGTGCCTGTCTCTTATTTGGGTTCGCGGTTGCTTTGCTGTTGGTTCGCCCGTACAAACTCTGTTTGCAGCTGCTTTTCCCACAGGGCATTGTGGGCAGGCAAGTTGGCATATATTGGCGGGCTCGACGGATAGAAAAGTGGGCATAGGGGGCGCACACTCTATCCCTATTCGGGATAACAGGTGACAGCACTCTGCCAGCAGGTGGTTAGCAAGGGATTTTACGGATACGACGCTCATGTCTTCCTCCTTCGAACGGGGTGGTCAGAAAGGTGTGTACTATCTTCATCGCTTCCTCGGAATCGACGAAGTTGGCAGGCAACCCCAATACATTGGCATTGTTGTGTTTTCGTGCCAGTTCAGCCAGCGATGGGTCCCAGCACAGGGCGGCGCGTATGCCGGCGTGGTGGTTGCAGGTCATGGTGATGCCGTTGCCGGTAGAGCAGATGGCTATACCGCAGTCGTATTCGCCTTTTTCCACAGCCGCAGCCATAGGGTGGGCGTAGTCGGGATAGTCGCACGACTCGACGGAGGGGCAACCGAAATCGTGAACCGTGTATCCTATTCTTAGCAGGAATTGTTCAATCTCTTTTTTTAGTAAATAGCCGGCGTGGTCGCTGGCGAGGGCAATGTTGTACATGATTATTTGGGTTTAATAGTGTCTGTTAGGGATATGTTGATTGGACAAACATCCTGACAGACGGTACATTTGTGTGTTGTGTAAGCGATACATTTGCGTGCGTCCCATTGTGGCTGTCCTAATGCGTGCCCGGGACAGGCGTCTATACACCGTTGGCAGTTGTCGCAGGGCGAGGGGACTTGTTCTGTCTCTTGGGTCTGCCGCTCTGTCCAATCTGTTTGTTCGGTCAATACCAATTCGCCTATGTGTACTCGGCTGCCGAGGGTAGGGTGAATTAGTTGGTGGTTCTTGCCTATTGTTCCTAACCCGGCTTTTTGTGCCCAACGGCGTTCGAGAAAGGGGGCGGAGTCGCAAAACTTGTTTTGCTGCGCGGTAGGAGTTATCAGTTGCCGTGACAGGAGTAGTGCTTCCAGTTCGTATAGTTTGGATTTGATAGTTCTGTGGTAGTCGTGCCCGGAGTGCTCGTAGGTTAATAGACATACGATTACAGTCTGTGCGCCGTCCACGAGTGTCTGGGGGTTGTATCTCCGTTCGCGGTTGCGTTCCAGATAAGCCATGTTGCCGTGCCAACCTTGTGCGACCCATTGGTCCATAAAGTCCGCATCGTCATCTATCCGGCATGCCTGTGCTATGCCGCAGTCGTCAAACCCGACCTCAAAAGCCGATTGTCTCAAAATTGCCGGAGACAGCATCTACTGTTTCTGTTGTGATGACGGGAGCCACGGGGGTCTCGTCGCGGTGGAACACTTTGACCAGATTGCCGAACATCAGTTGTACGGCGATGGCTAAAACGATTACTCCGAAGAACTTACGGATTATGTATAGCGATACGGGTTTGAGGTATTGTGTCAGCCAGTTGGTGCCGGCTAATACGATGTAGAGGAATAGCATGCAAATGCCGATGGCGATTAGCAGGTTGATTACATTGTAGTCGGTTGTGAGTGACAGCATGGCTGTGAACGCGCCGGGTCCGGCGTACATGGGGAAGGCGAGGGGTACGAGGTCGCCGCTGGCGCCTAAGTCGGACATTTTGAATATGACTACATCCAGTAGCATTTCCAGAGCCATAAGGAAGATGACGAATCCGCCGGCGATGGCGAAGTATTCGGGTTTAACGCCGAATATTTTCATTACTATGTCACCCATTAGCAGGAAGGTGCAAAGGATTAGGGTGGAGTAGATGCAGACGCGAATAGGGTGAATGGTTGCGCCTTGTTTTTGCATAGAGATAGTGATTGGCATGTTGCCAAACGGGTCGATGATGGCGATAAGGAAGATAAAAGCTGATATTATCTGCCATCCGTCAACTGTTCCAAAAAAATTGCTCATATTCTTTTAATTTAATTTTAGTTTCTTTGTCTTTTGTACCTTTGTCTTTTGTTTCTTTGTCTTTTTACCCATTTCTTTCCTTCGACTCGTCTCCCCCTCGTTCCCTCTCTTAATTCTTAATTCAAAATTCAAAATTTGTCTGCTCCCCCCCTCTGTTCGTACCCCCCAACTCTCTCCAACCCCTCAGCGTTAGTGCGAGCTTATTATTTATTGTTTGTTATTTATTGTTTAATCGCCTCCCCGCTTCACCAATTCACCGGTTCACCGATTAAACTCTGTTCGTACCACCCAACTCTCTCCAATCCCTCAGCGTTAGTGCGAGCTTATTATTTATTGTTTATTATTTATTATTTTGTCCGTGCCTTCTCCCCAACTATACAAACAATGTGTCTAAGGATGTTTGCAGGAATGTATCGATAGGGAATGCATTCGGACCGACCAATAGGGTCTTGTATGGGTGGTATAGTTGTTCAAAAGTTGCCAAACCGGCAGTCGTTTTCTCCTCGTTGCTTTTAACCTCTATGGCGATAATGCGCCCGTTGCGCACCAAGACGAAGTCAACTTCATGATTGCCTTCGCGCCAATAATAGACCTTAAAATTGTGTGCATAGGATTGGTTGACTATATGTGCTCCTATGGCAGATTCCACCCAACGCCCCCAGCGCTGGGGGTTTTGCCGTGTAACCGACATATTGGCATCGTCGTATAAACTTAATAATGCGTTGTTATATACTTGGTATTTAGGCACGCTGGCGCGACGACGCGCTTTATCCATTGCGAACTTCTGCAAACCGCATACCATGCCTGCTGTGTCTAATAATTCTAAATAGCCGGTTAATGTTGTGGTGTTTCCGGCATCTTGCAGTTGACCTATCATTTTTGTCAACGATAGAATTTGTCCGGAATATGCGGAACTTAATTCAAATGTTCGGCGCAGTAATGCGGGTTTACTGATGGGTGTATCCATCAATATGTCGTTATTGATGGTGGCTGCCACTATGGATGATTCTATATAATTGAGCCACCTGTCTCTTTCTTTTATCAACTCGGCAGAACCGGGATAACCTCCGTAATAGATAAATTCGTCTAAGGAAAAACCGAATGCGTCTCGCATTTCTGCGAATGACCAATTGGGCATTTTGATGACTTCGAATCTGCCTTTTAGACTTTCCGATTGTCCTTTTTCCAAGCGTAAACGGGAGGAACCTAATAGTAGAACTTTGATGTTAGTATCTGTAAAGGTATCGTTATCCCATTCTTTTTTCACCACATCGGCCCATTGGCTCAAGCGTTGTATTTCGTCTATTACGATTAGTATTTCGGGCAGATGTTCTGTAGCAAGGCGTGCTCGTGCAGCTTCCCAGCATGAAGTGATCCATACGGATTGTGAAGCGGGGACATTATCTGCTGCAAAATGTATATATGGTCGGTTATAATTTTGTAGGATTTGTTTAACGAGGGTAGATTTACCGACTTGTCGAGGTCCTTCGATTATTTGAATGAACTTTCTTGGTTCATTCAATCGGCTCATAACTAACTGATATTGTTCTCTTTGCAACATATTCTTATTTTTTACTCAATGCACCTCGTAAATTTACTCAATATACTGAGTATTTACTTTCCCAGTGCACAAAGGTACTACTTTTTTTCCATATATGCAAATTTATTTTGTATTTTTCACTTTTCCTCTCCCTATTTGCTTCCCCGATTCCCCGCTTCTATTTAGATTTTCTTTTAGATTTTCATCAGATTTCTCGGAGCACCGCTCCGAATAAAACATAGATTTCGTCCCCATATTTTTGGCTGAGATTTTCAATTGGATTTTAAAATCTTACTAAAAATCTTTGCTTAAAATCGGGTTGACGATATTCTTTTCCATTTCGCTTACGCTCAGAAATCAAAAAAAATCTTTATTGAAAAATCAACTCACCGATTCCCCGATTAACCACTATTCTCTCCTTTGTTCGTACCACAGAACTCTCTCCAACCCCTCAGCGTTAGTGCGAGCTTATTATTTATTGTTTATTATTTATTATTTGTTATTTCTTCCCCCTTCCCCCCCCATCGTGGTGGTAAACAGGTGTAGGGATTTTATGGGGCTAATACCACGCAAGTGGTGTGTTTGGTTGGTAGATAGGTGTAGGGAACTTGTTCGTAGAAGTGAATGATTGTAATAATATAGATTGAAATTTATTATATTCGGCGATTATGGGTAGTTACACCATGATGGTGTGTATGTTGAGCGATAGGTGGGCTATGTTTATGACAGCTGAGATATGATAGGTTAGTACAGAATAGATTCTGTGTATATTTAGGATTTTATGGGCTAATACCACATAAGTGGTATGGTTAGGTGGTAGATGGTAATGGAAAGCTTGCTTGCTAATTGCCATATAGCAACTAAACATAAGAGACATTAGTCTATTAGCCCATAAAACCCTAAATAAAAAAAAAGTCTGTGAAGTCTGTGTAGTCTGTGGGAGACTATAATCAATCACCAATCACCAATCACAAATAATGCACCCTGCACCATCGCCCTATTTTTTGACGAAAATTGTGTATTTTTTGCCAAACATGCTAAAAAACATATTTTTTTTCTTGCGTAATCAAATATATTATTGTACCTTTGCACCGCGAAAGATGAAAGATGCTGAAAAAGTTCCAAACTTAGGTCCTTTTTTAGCTCTTTGTCATGTGCTCCACAAATCGCACCTCTATGCGCGTGATATAGCAATATAGAACAAAAAAAACGAAATCAACTGACCAATAAATAATATGGTACAAGAGCAACACATGGTAGCATCAACTGATTCATTAGGTTTTCAACAACTTATTGAAAATATCAGTAGTGTTGTGCAGCAGTCGCGTTCGAATGTTGCCACTTCTATCAATCGATTGATGGTGGAAGCATATTGGCAGATTGGTAAATATATCGTTGAGTTTGAGCAAAAGGGGGAATGTCGGGCGCAGTATGGCTCGGCGTTATTGACACGGTTGTCAAAGGAACTTACCCTAAAAATGGGGAAGGGTTTTAGTCGTCCGAATCTCAATCACATGCGGCGTTTTTATCTGCTATATCCAATTTGTCAGACAGTGTCTAGCAAATTCAGTTGGTCGCAATTGTGTTTACTAATGCAAGCAGAGGACGAACTAGAACGCAAGTTTTACGAAAAAGAATGCTATGAGCAGAAATGGAATGTTCGGACTCTAAAGCGCCAAATGGATTCTGCTTTATATCTTCGTTTGGCTGCAAGTTTAGACAAAGAAGGTATTTTGACATTAGCCAAAGAGGGAAATCTCGTTCAAACGGCAGATGATATTGTGAAAGACTCTTACACTTTAGAGTTTTTAGGAATTAAGGAGGAAGAGCATTATTCAGAGGACGAATTAGAGCAACGGATTATTGATAATTTGCAAATGTTTTTGTTGGAAATGGGGAAGGGGTTAACATTTGTGAGACGGCAATATCCTATCGCATTGGGCACAAAAACATATCATTGTGATTTGGTTTTCTACCATCGTATCTTAAAGTGTTTTGTACTGATTGATCTCAAGAGAGCGGGGGTACAGCATGAAGATATTGGGCAGATGAATATGTATTTGGGGTATTTTGCCAAAGAGGAGAATGTTGCAGATGATAATCCTCCTATTGGGATTATTCTCTCCCACTATCGGGATGACTTATTGGTAGAGTATGCCACGTATGGGATTACCAATCAGTTGTATGTATCCAAATATGAATTATATTTGCCAAACAAGGAAGAACTGAGACAAATTGTAAATAAAACATTGGAAGAGTAACCCCTAAATACTGACCACAAAATAATGGCTAAAGCATAATGAACTACAAAGAGTTTGAAAATATATTTTCGTCGGAGCGTTTAGAGAGATATCTCTGCGCAATGATGGGAGATAAACGCAAGGCGATGACACTCTATCGTGACAATATTCGTCTCTCACAGGAAATGTATGCTATTGTTTGTTGTTTTGAAGTTGCTTTACGCAATGCTATTGACAAGCGGATGATTAAAGAGTTTGGAGGTGATTGGCTTCGTGACGCCATTATGGATGGAGGTATTTTTGACAACCCTAAATGTAGCAAGACTGCAAAAATCGTCAAAAATGCATATAACGAACTTGTCCGTGACGGGAAATATACACACAGTCATTTATTAGCGCAGATGGAGTTCGGGGTTTGGAAGTATATGTTTAGCAATCCGCAATATACAGCGGAGCATCGTGTGTTAATGGCTATATTTCCGAATAAGCCCACATCAACCAAAGAGATGAATTACAACAATGCTTATATCTTCAACGAATTGGACAATATCAATACATTGAGAAATCGTGTCGCACATCACGAGCCAATCTGTTTTGCATATACCACAGCGCAAGTCGACCTCAAATATGTACAGGAAAAGAGGGCACAAATCTTGAAGATTTTGGCTTGGATGGGGATTAATGGGGATAAACTTATGTATGGCTTAGACCATGTAGAAATGGTATGTAGGCAGATAGAAAATGTAACAAAAACGAAACCCGATAGTTTGACTATCGTCAGGGACTACCGGGAATGAACGCTGCAAAGGTACAACATTTTTTTGACATGACCAAATTTTTTGACAAAAAAATGCAAATTTAAAAGAAAAGTGAATATAATAGATTGATACATGGAGAATATTTAGATTTCGGCGATTATGGTCTGTGACCACCTTTAGTGTGGTGTGAGTTGGTTGGTAGATAGGCAGTGGGAACTCGTTCACAAATGACTATCTAACAAACAAGGCACAAAAGACGAAGTCGTACAGACCATAAGAGCTAAATAAAAAAAGTCTGTGAAGTCTGTGTAGTCTGTGGGAGATAAAAAATAAGAAAATCAATATCTAATAAATATGAAAACTAATATAATTACCAACAATAAATTTAATATTATGAAAAAATCTTCTTCACTATTCCCTGCGAATGCGAGGGGGGGGTATCGACCCGCCGCTTCGCATCAGAACGAATCTTGTCATTTGCTTTCTTCGTGTTTTTGCCGACGGCGAGCCGACGGCGAACCGACGGCGGAAGCCGCCGTTAAGCACCCGTTGACCATTTCTGGCAACCACCAATCCGCTTCGGTTCACCGATTCACCGGTTCACCGGTTTACCGTTTTTGTGGGTCTTTGCCGACGGTCGACCGACGGTCGAATTATACGTTGAGCACCTCTTGTGCTCCTTCTCGACTCACCGAAACGCCTTCTTCAGATTTTTCTTCAGATTTTCATCGGATTTCTGAGGCACTTGTGCCGAAATCTTCTGTTTCTTCGTCCAATTTATTTTCAGCAGAGATTTCTTCGGTTCACCGAAATATCGTCTCTTCTCTTAATTCAAAATTCAAAATTCATAATTTAGGGGTCTTTCACCGCCTCGCCACCCTCGCCCTCATCCTCCTTCTTGGCATAGGACAAATGTGGGGACAGACATCCGCAGCAATGGGTACATATGTCCTTAGTTCGGATACTAAACCATCAAGTGATACTCAATTTTATAAGTTCGGTGATGGTATATACTATTGGCGGAATACAGGAAGTAGTTATGATGCAACATATGGGTTAAAAATGAGCACATCCTCCATTAAAGCTGATTTTGTGTTGTGCGCGACATCGTCAACAGAGCTTTCCATTACTACAGGTGCAGAAGATGCAGCATCTTCCGCTACTTTTACAGCGGCAGTTTATAAATTGACAGAAACTGAATATGGAAACTTCCTTAATGGCACATCAAAAAGCACAAAAGTACCTCATACTGGAATACCAACAAATGCAACGGCTTTATTCGAAAAAAAGATAGTTAAACCATCTCAAGGATCAACTACAACTATAATAGGAACTATTAATGGTAGTGACAAATATTATTTGGTTGAATTGAGCATAGATGCGAGTGCTTCATCGGTGGATTTTTGCACTAGTCTAACATTAAAGACCCCTTCTTCCTCTTCCACCTACTCCATCACTTACAACTTAGATGGCGGTACTCACGGCACCAATCACCCAACATCTGGTACGATTGGTACTGCTTTTGCCGTTTCTGCGCCTACCAAGTCTGGCTCCACTTTTACAGGTTGGACTGTAACCTCAGGCTTGAACACATCTACTGCTAAATGGGGAACATCTTCGTCTCCTTCTACTTCACTCACCATTTCAACTAAATGTGTTAATGGCACTAACGATGTCTATTTCAAAGATTTAGGTTCTGCCAATACATCTGTTACTCTCACCGCCAATTGGGAGAGCAGTTCTGTTGCAGTTACTAGTGTCACCTTGAATAAAGACGCTACTACTATTATTAGAGGCAGTTCTGAAACTCTAACCGCCACGGTTAAGCCAGACAATGCAACCGATAGAGCAGTCACATGGTCCGTCTCTGGTAATTCAAAAGTTACAGTAGATAACGGCGTTGTATCTGTGGCTTCTGATGCTACGGTTGGTTCTACTGCCACCGTTACCGCCACAGCACACGATGGCAGTGGTAAAAAAGCCACCTGCACCGTCACCGTTGGAGATATTCAATACGCTAGCACGGTAGATTTTGATTCATATATCACAGACTATTCGCTTTCTGGAGAAACTGCGGTCACAAGCGATTCGGAACCATTAAAATCCAACCACTACACACTAACAAATTGCTCAACTTCAGTGCTTGATGCAAGTACTAAAGATGGTGGGGTATTTCATGGTTTAAAATTAAAGAACAAGACAGGAGCAACATTATCTTTCTATGTTCGTGCAAATGATAAAGTTACTATTACACTTGGTTCTGTTAATGGATTAGAATTATACATCGGTGACAGCAAACAATCTGCAGTTGCTGGAGAGCATAGTTATTCCTCAGATGCGAAGTATTCTATTAAAACAACAGGTACTGGAACTAATGTCATTAAGAAAATCGAAATTGGCTCTGCCACCACCTACACCGTCACTCTCAATCCTAATGGAGGTACTACTTCCGCAGAGGGCTGGACATTGTCTGATGGCAAATATACCAAGAGTGGCATTGCTTCTAGCACGGAAGTTGCTCTTCCTACTCTCACCAAGTCGGGTTATACATTTAGCAAGTGGACTAACGCCGGTGGTACCGAAGTTACTTCTCCTGTTACCGTAACAAGCAACCTAACTCTTAATGCTAACTGGAATTGTGCTACACCTTCTTTCAAAACCAATCTCTCTACTGAAGAAGTTGCATATACAAAAGATGCCACGGCAACAGCTTTGACCGTGGAGGCTAACGAAAGTTATTCTATATCGTATAAATGGCAGAAGAGTAGTGACAATTCTTCTTGGTCAGACATTTCAGGTGAAACAAGTGCTTCCTATACTCCTTCAACGGCAACAGTTGGCACAACTTACTACCATTGTATTATGACCAACGCTGTCTCAGGTTGCAGCACATCTGTCACCTCCAATTCTGCCAAAATCACCGTCAATCCAAAAACCTACACCATCACTTATGATGCCAATGGTGCTACCTCCGGTTCGGTTCCTGATGCAACTGTTGGTAGTGGTAGTGTTACTTTGGCTACCAACTCTGGCATTTTAGCAAAAACAGGTTACACCTTTGATGGTTGGAATACCGCAACCGATGGCTCGGGCGATAGTTACGCAGCAGGTGCAAGTTATAATCTTACTGCCGACATCACCCTCTACGCCAAGTGGACTCAAGCCACCCCAGTTGGCGATAAAGTTTATATCACTTTTGGCACGAATGATACTTGTGACATAAAATCAAATACGACTGAAACAACAGTTATTGATGGTATTTCTGTGAATTCCCAGATGGAGTTATATAATCCTGCCGAGGGTAAATTAGGAGGTAATAAGTATGTTATATTTACATGTTCCAGTGGCTTTTCAGCGATGTCTATTAATGCTAGGAAAGGTTCTATTACTGCAGAATACTATCCTAATACTGACGGAACAGGGACTAAAAGTACTGAGAGTGTAACAAGTTCTACAACAATGAGTTTTAGCAAGGTTTCAGGTGCTAAATACATCAAATTAACAAGAACATCTACAGATTCACCTTTCATCGTTTATGTTTGCCTCACCAAAGCTGGCGGTTCTACCACCACTCACACTGTCACAATCGCAAAGAACGAAAGTGGTTGGGGAACTGTTAGCGAAAGCAGCGTTACTGTAGCAGATGGCACAAGCATTAGCGCAGATGGTGCAACACTTACTATTGGTTCTACCAATATTACCGCCACCCATGCTACGGCTACTGCCGAATACACCTACGGATTTGCTAACTGGTCTTGGACAGAAAGTCTTGAAACAGTCACCAAAGACATTACCGCTACAGCCAACTTCACCCGCACCATTCGCCAATACGATGTCACTTTCGATTTGCAAGGTCACGGTTCTGCAATTGCCAAACAGACCATTGACTATAATGGTACTGTAACCAAACCTACCGACCCTACCGCTACTGGCTACACCTTCGGTGATTGGTACAAAGAAGCAGCTTGCTCTAATGCGTGGGATTTCAGCACGGACATCGTACAAGCCAATTGCACTCTCTACGCCAAATGGACTGCCAAACAGACTAATATCACATTAAATGCCAATACCGAACATCATGGTAGTACAGGGTCAAGTGTTACTGCTACTTATGATGCTGTATTGCCTGACTTCACACCTTGCACACCTGCTTCTGGCTATTCGCTGGACGGCTACTTTACCGCTGCCACAGGTGGCACAAAGGTCATCAATGCAAATGGTACATTGGTGGCTTCTGTTAGTGGCTATACTGATGCCAACAGCAAATGGAAGAAAGAGGATGCTTCTCTAACATTGTATGCGCAATATACTGCTAAACCGGCTACGGGTATCACTATTACTGGCGATGCAACCGAAGTGGAAGTAGGTCAAACTATTTCGTTCACAGCTTCACTTGAACCTTCGGATTGTTTAGAGACCATTACTTGGTCAAGCGAAAGAGACGAGAATGCTACTGTCGAGAGTAATAATACATCGGTTACTGTTACTGGTGTGAAACCGCGTGATAGTAAATTTAAGATTTATGCCAAGACGAGCACTTTAACAGACAATAGTCATTTCAAGGAAATCAAAGTCTTTGCTAATATCACCTATGATATGACCAATGGTGGCACATGCAGCAAAGAGAGTGAGAAAGCTTATGGTGAAATCACCCTCCCGACTCCTACCAAAGACAATGCTATTTTTAATGGTTGGTTCGATGCTGCTACAAGTGGCACCAAGAAAGGAGATGCTGGGGCTAAATATACTCCAACTGCTTCTATCACCCTCTATGCTCAATGGACTCCTGCTGTCCGCATCGCCATCAATCTTGATGATGGTGAACTTCTCAACAAAGCAGGTTGGACCCAAGCCGCTTCTGATGCTGGCTACGATTACTACAAAGACCTGCCTGCTAATGGCGCAGCATATACTATTCCGCAAGCTGCTGATGTCCAAAGAACTGGAAAGGTGCTTAGTTCAACTACACCTTGGTGTGACGATCATTCACCTGTCTATTGTTATCCTCCATCAGAGTACTCATTTACCACCAATGGCTTTAATTACACCTTCACCGCTCAATGGGTAGATGCTTGCTCCGCAACTGCTGAAGCTGGTGAGAACAAATCCACAACTATTAACACAGGCGTTGCTTTGGCTGCTACACCTGCAGCAAGTGGATTTGCAGGAGCTTGGACTATTGCCGGACCAAGTACGGATGCGTCTCAGTTAAGCAGTCCCACATCTGCAACTGCCACCTTTACTCCTACAGCAACTGGTACTTATACGCTCACATGGACTGTCACCAACAACAACGATGTCTCGTGTTATGCTTCAGACAACATGACCGTCACCGTCACCGCCGCAGCATCTTCCTATACAATCTCTTTCAATCATGGTGTTAATGGTACAGGTGAGATTGAAGATATTAACAAAGATGCTGGTCAAAATGTCACCTTGCCTCTAAACATGTTCTCTTCTTCAAGAGATGGTTATGTTCAAGTTGGTTGGGCTACTTCTGATGGTGGTGTCAAGGTTTATGATATGGCTGGCACTTACTCTGCCGATGCTAATGTGGAACTTTTCCCAGCTTGGGCTACAACTACTACCTATACGGCTACTTTGGATAACTCTACAGGCATTTCTGCTCTGGAAGATGCAGGCTGGACGTTCACAAGAGAAGGACAAATAGCCGACGACGCCCAATATGTTGGCTATAAGGAAGAATTTATAGCAGCTAACATAACTGGATGTAATAATGCAGTTGCTAACTCGTTGTGCATTGCTAAGAATACCTCTGCCTATATGAAATATGACTTAGGAAAAGGCACATCTATTAAGAAATTGACCATTACCCACCAAATAGGTACGAGTAGTGCTAAATCTACGAATATAAAATTCTTAGATGAAAATGGTAACGAAATTACTGCACATTCTTCAGTTCTAGAGAAACCCAAAGAGACTAGTTGGACAGAACATACTCAAAACTTCGAGAATCTTGCCAATGTTAAATATATCCAAATCTTTGGTTGTAGTAACTGGGTATCTATTAATGGTTTCTCCGTTGAATATGCTGGTTCTACTGCTCCTTGCACCCCAACTTCTATCTCTGGCGCAAATTCTGTTGAAGTAGGTAAAACTATCATTCTAACGGAAACCTCATCTGTTGAAGGTACTTGGTCTGTTACAGAGGGTGGAAGTTATGCTTCAATACATACTACCACTGGTGTTGTAACAGGTAAAGCCGCAGGCTCTGCTACTATTACCTTCACTCCTACAGACAATACCACTTATTGCTCTTCCATCAAACAGATCACCGTTACTGGTGAAGCCCCCACTCACGACTACGCCCGCTCTGTGGACTTCATGCCAATCGTGAAAAAAACAGGAACTATCACAGATGATGGCGCAAGAATAGCAGATACGTTAAGAAACTACAACTATGCTATATCTGCTACGGATGGTTTGAAATTCGATGATCAACAAGGGTTACCCGATGGCGGATTTGGTATAGAAAGCACTTCTCGCACGCTCTCCTTCTGGGTAGAAGCCAATAGAAAGGTTGCTATTACAACCGGTACAATTGTCGGAGTTGGCGAAAACAAAGACCGCTATGCTACTGTTTCTCTATATGAAGAAAACGGAGACCTAATTTCATCAGAGCAAATTACCACAAGTGCTACCAAAGAATATACAACAACGCAAATAACTGAGTTCCGTTTTACGACACAAACAATTACTTCTTCTTGGAACCGTATCCACCAAATCCTCATTGTGGACATGAATCCCAAGACTGTCAGCTTCGACACACATGGTGGAACACCTACAACGATTGATCCGATTACAGAGGAATCCTTCAATGCAGGCATCATCCTCCCTGCTGCTCCTCCTACCAAATCAGGTTATATCTTCGATGGTTGGTACACCGCAGCAACTGGTGGCACATTTGCCGGCAATGCTGGTGCAACCTACCACCCAATCGAAAACTGCACCCTTCACGCTCATTGGGCACAATATGCCAAAGAAGTGGACTTTCATGCTATAGCAATAAAGATAGGTTCTCGTATTGAGGATGACAAACAGGTAAAAGATACATTAACTAAGTACAACTATTTCATATCGGACGGAGCAAATCTAACATTTGACCCTACAAATAATATAGGTAGTAATACATCAGATGGTGGTTTGGGTATAGAAGGAGCTGGAACACTCTCGTTTTGGGTTGCAGCCAATAGCGATGTTACTATCACATTAGGTACTATAAATGGCGATTATTCGGCGGGTCAAGCTGAAATATCTCTCGATGGCGGTAAGACTTGGGAATATATAGCTGGTTGTACAAGTAAGACTACTTCAAAGAGCACATCTTATTCTATCGAAAGTGAGACACAAATCCAATTGAAAACATCCAGCAAATGGAGCCGTATCCAACAAATCGACATCGAAACAGTCGCTCCTACCGAGATTACCGAAACTTATGTTTGGAAGAAGAGTTCTACCTCTTGCTCTGATGCTTCTACCTCTGACAATGTAACGGAATTAGCAGATGTTACCAATTCAGGTGGCTCATACGCCGAAAATTCATCGTACAACTCTACTAAGACGCAAAACACCGTGATGTCGTTCGTTACTAAAAACGACAAGATTATTACAGGTATTTGTTTCAATGGTAAAGTGCAAGATGCCACTTATTCCTATAGTTTCGATGGTGTCAATTATACAGAAGCCGACTCAAAAGGTACAAGTAGCGATGTTTCCTACACCTTTGGCTTAGCGGGCGCAAGCGATGTGGATTATACCGCTATCCCTGCCAATTGCA
Organism: Paludibacteraceae bacterium; assembly: GCA_024399835.1. Classification (GTDB taxonomy): domain Bacteria; phylum Bacteroidota; class Bacteroidia; order Bacteroidales; family Paludibacteraceae; genus Colicola. The sequence goes on along the minus strand of JAKSNK010000020.1, from coordinate 5,080 downwards.
CGAAGTTCTACATCAAGAACACAGGCGGTACTAAGGGTATTTGGTTGCGTAATATGACCTTCACCCTCGCTGATGCTGCTGCTCCTATCGTTACCCACACCCTCACTATCAACCCTGCCGGTGGTACACTTACCAATACAACCGGTTGGACTCCTGCTGGTGATAACTACACCAGACAAGTGAACTCAGGCGAACCATTCTCGCTGCCTGCTATTACCAAAGAGGGTTATGCTTTAGTCAATTGGACCGACGGTGCCGGTAATACTTATACTGACCAACAACTCATTTCGGGCGGTATATCGGCTGCTACTACTTTCACCGCCAACTGGGCTGTGCTTGCTACAGGTATCACCATTACTCCTGATAATATCGAAGTAGAGATAGGTGGTAGCGATGTGCAACTTCACGCTGACCTCACTCCTGACGGTAGTGCCACAGAGACCATCCTTTGGTCATCTGAATACAGCACCCTCGCTACGGTAAGCAATGGTCTTGTACACGCCCTTAAACTGCAAGCCGAAGGTAACGCTTTCCAAATCCGTGCTAACACAGAGCGTCTAACCGGTAGTAACTACTACGCTATGGTTAAGACCTACTACCTCGTTACCTTTGACGCAGGCGATGGTGGTACATGTGATACTACTTCGGCTAAGTACTACGGTGGTGACAACTTGGTCAAACTGCCTACTGTTACTCCTCTTACTGATGCTTCTTTCTTAGGTTGGTTCGATGATGCCACAGGTGGCAAGAAAGTTGGCAATGCAGGTGACCATATCGCACTTGATACCAAGACCACCCTCTATGCACACTATTCGGCTGCTACCTATACCATCAAGTTTGATGGTACGGAACGCAGCGATATGACCAATATAAGTGTATCTACTGCCACCGAGATTACTGCTCCTACTCGTTCGGGTTACGACTTTATCGGTTGGACAGTTAAATCGGGCTTGGATGCCACCAAAGCTAAATTTGGTGATACAAATAGTTCTGTAACTAATGAAATTAATGAGTGCTCTGACCTGATTGCGAATTCTACTCCTACCTCGTCTGTCTATGTCAAGAACTTAGGCATCGGTGGTGCTACCGTCACCCTCACCGCCAACTGGCACAAAACCTGCAGTGGTGGTGGCGGAAGTGCAACACCTTATAGTGGCGACGCATCTACATCCAGCACACATTTACAACGCTTAATATCAAATGATGGTTACACCTGCACCTGGTCCAACATTACAAATAATGCAGTAGATATTACTACACAAACAGAAGAATTAGGAATGTACATACCATATTCAGGTAAAATAAATTTCAGTCAAAATAGTAGTAATAGTATTACATTTAAGGCAAATAATAATGCAGCACCATTTGTGTACATTCCCGTTCCTGATGTAAATTCGGCAGGAAATATAACTGTCACATTTGGAAGTACATCATCAGGTAGATATTTAGTTTTACTGAATGAAAATAACGATTCGATTGGTAAATTTGATGCAGGTGTTGGAGGCAATCAAACTGTTGCCTTTACATCAAGTCATCTGACACCATATAATAGTAAATATTATCTCAAAATCAGAGGGTTAGCAGATAAAGATGTTAAGAAAATAGTTAGCTTCTCCGTAACTCTAAATGCTGGCGGTAGTGGTGGCACTTGTCACTATGTCACCTATCACGCTAATGCTGCTGATGCAACAGGTAGCACCGTAGATGAAACCGCTTATCACGATGGCGCAAACACCGCCACTATCGCTGCTTGTAAATACACTCGTGAGGGTTACAACTTCGTTGAATGGAACACCGACGAAGAAGGTAAAGGCGATTCTTATACCGCAGGACAAGAAGAAGTCGAAATCTCTGCTGACCTCGTTCTCTACGCTATTTGGGCTGAAGAGGTTAAAGAGCCAAAACAATTTGCTTTGTCAGGCGACTACCTCGATTGCTTCTCAATCGGAGATCCTGCTACTCTCACTTTGGACGGCTCGGAATCAGGTGTCACCTATGTATTATATAAGGACGGCGAAAAAACCACAACCACAGAAGAAGGCACTGGTTCTGCTATCACATTCTCTATCACCGAAGAAGGTACTTACACCGTACGCGCTACCCGCGACACCTACGATGTACCCATGATTGGTTCACCCGAATACTCCAAATACTCGGTGGACATCACTTCTAACCCTGAGGATAAATCCGTTGCTACAGGCACACAAGTTACTTTCTCTGCTACCGCAAGAGTGACCTCTGCTGTCGCAAGTCAATACAAATACCAATGGTTCAGTTGTGACGATAAGAAATACACCGATGCTCAAGCAGAAGGTAGTGTAGAGTATATGAGTTCTGGCACACAGACTGTCAGCATGACCATTAGGCCTGATGAAGCAGGCACGAAGTATTACTTCTGCCGCTTCACCACTCCTTGTGAAGATACCTACAACACGGCTGCCGCTATGCTGCGTGCTACTTCTTCTGTCACAGAGTTCACTTGGACACTGGATGGCGAATCTACTCTCACTACCGCCCTGCCACAAGGTGGACGACACACCGTTGCCGTTACCTCTACCTCTGTGGCTCCAAGCGTTGAGTTGGTTGACGGCTGCACCGATGTTACCTTAGGCAATATCACTACCAACGACAAGACCACTACCGTTGAGATTTTGCTTGGTGCAGAAGCATCTAACTTCTCGCTCAAGGCATTTGCTCCTGCTTCCGGTGCCTACAGCGCATTGGAACAAATTCAGTCCTTCACCACCCAAGCTTGCGAAACCGGCGACGCAGAAACACTATTCGAAATGCACCTCACCGGCTACAACTCGGTTGTGGTAAATTCAACCTATGGTGGCTCCGCTACTGTTGGCATGCAAGACAATCATATTGAGGTAGGAGGCAAATCGTACTACAAAGTGCAAGGGCAACCTACTATGACCATTACTCTTCCATCAGGTGTAACCCTACAAGCAGGTGACAAGATTATTCTCAATGTGGCAGCTCCTGGTCCGGAAAAAGATGCTAAATGGGATTTCTGCAAAAGTGGAAGTTCTACCTCGTATGGCAATATAACAACCCGAGTACCTAACACAGAGACATTCTTGACATTTACTATCCCTGCTGACAACCAATTGATAGGTCAATCTAAATTGCGTATTGATAGTAAATCTACCGAAAACCGCTTCTATGGTCTTACCATCGAGCGCAATGGCGCTGCTTCTAGCAACACAGATGCTATCGAAACGCATATCACATGGGATGCTCCTGCTACAGTCACCAAGACTGCTTCGGCTGAGCCGTTCACCTATGCAGCTACACATGATGATGTTTCGTTAGGTTCGCTCCGCTACACCTCTTCTGATGAGGAAGTGGCTACCGTAGATGCCAACGGTCAAGTTACTATCGTAGGCGAAGGAACTACCACTATCAGCGTTCAGCAAGTGGCATTCGGTTGCTACGCCGCTTCCAATACACTCAGCTACACACTGACTGTAGAGGGTTGTGAGGATAGTGAACCGACTATCGATATCACCGAAGGCGCACAAACCAAGTGCCCAAGCGAGCCCGTTACCTTCACCGCCTCGGATTATGAACAAGATGCTACCTTCCAATGGTACAAAGGCAACAGTGCTATCACTGATGCTACCGATGATACTTACACCACTTCTGATGAAGGCGAGTTCTATGTAATTGCAACAAAGACTTGCGGTGTTGAGTCTAACCACATCACCATTACCAACAAGTCGTCCAACCCGATAGTAAAACACTTCGCAGACGAATTCACCGTCAAGGGCGATGGCAACTACTACTACCGTATCATTCAAGTAGAAGCAGGCGTAACGGCTACCATTACCGACGATGGCGATATGGCAGACATTGAGTTGGTAAAAGATGCCAACAACATCGTCTATCTGCAAGGCGCAGGTCACAATGTAACAAATGACCACACCGTCGTAATCAGCGTATCCGACGCTTGTAGCGGTAAGGCCGTTACACAAGATGTAACTATCCACGAGATAGAGATACCACAAACCGCTAAACCGTCTATCGCTTGGATTGCTGAGGGTACTAAGGGCGCCGGCTTCGAAGAAGGCGTGAAAGCAGACCAATCTGTCAATGTGGCACTGTACAAGTACTTGCAAGAATACTACGATGTAACGGCTTGTAACGACTACTCCACCACCTCTGAGGATGCGTTGGTAGCTTACTACTCACAATACGACTTGATTGTGATGACCGACTATCCTAACTCAAAGACAACAGACGGCAACAAGGTGAGATACACCGATGCTATTGGACTATTGATTGACCATCGTCCAATCCTCTCCTTCGAGGCATTTGTGGCAGGTTGTCCTAACTGGGGTATTTCTACCGACCCTGTTAACACATCGGAAACACAAACCGATTTGACACTGCTCTGCAACGCTGGAGATATATTCGGCGACAAGACCGATAAATTCAAAGCAGGTAATGCTATCACCGTTACTTCTATAACATCCGGGCAAGGTCTGCAAGGTTTCGAACCTCTGGATGCTCCCGACTTTACCATGATTGGTATGATTACCGACAATGCGGTCAACTACATCGCTTGCAGCGAGCGACAAGCACGAGTAGAGGCACGCATGATGGTCTTTGGTCTAAACTCCAACACCATGAACTACCTCACCGAAGACGGTAAGCAGATGGTACACGGATTCATCAACTACCTGCTTATCTCCGATCCTGCAAGAATACCTGACTGCTCAGTTATCTTTGATGGTCATAGTGGCGAAGACTCCAATTGGGACAATGTCAACAACTGGGAAGGCGATATGCTGCCTAACCAATATGCTACTGTCCGTATTGATGCACCTTGCGTAGTCAATATCACCGATGCCAAAGTGGGTAACTTGAAGGTTCACCGCAGCACAACGGATAACACCTATAACGGTAGTATCACTATTCCTGCTACCGGCGCACTCACTATCTACAAGTCCCTCAGCCGTATTGAGGACAGCAAATATGCTACCCTGTTACCGACAGAGGCAACTGATGTTATCGTTCAATCTACCACAGACGGCAACGGTGCTCTTATCATCGGTGCCGAAGAAGGTACCAA
>JAKSNK010000002.1 GCA_024399835.1 Paludibacteraceae bacterium | reverse complement strand
TCAACTGTCAACTATCAACTGTCAACTATCAACTGTCAACTGTCAACTATCAACTGTCAACTATCAACTATCAACTATCAACTTACTTCCCGCAACGGGCATTCATACCGGCTATTACATCGGCTGTAATATCCATACCGTCAGCAGCCATCAGCACATTGTCTTTGCCCTGATTGCTCAATATCACTTGGAAACGGCCGTCGGCATTGTATTCTGCCAAGAAGGCGGTCAAACTGTCTGCCAACTGCATATTCAGGTTTTGGTTCTCCAGCAGAATGTCGTTGGTCAGTTTTTGTTCCAGTTCTTCCAACTCTTGTTGTTTGTTCTGCAAACGCTGGTACTCGTTTTGGGCACGCTCTTGGCTCAGGAACGCATTATTCTCATACTTGCGCTGGAAATCCGCCATTTCGTTTTGCAGGGTGCGCGCTTTGGTATTCAGTTTCAGCCGTGCATCTTCCTGTTTGGACATCAGTTTTTCCTGTGCCTCCTGTGCAAATACATACCCTTGCAACAAACTGTCCACATTCAGGTACGCAATCGGCAGATTGCCTTCTTTCACTTCTGCTACCGAACCAACTTCTGCACTCTTTTTGCAGCAACCGGGTTTAGCTACAAAATACAACACGAACAATGCAACCACAGCGGCTGCCAATACTGCATCTACAATAATTTGAATTTTCTTCATAATCTTTTATTTATAATTGTTTAACATTGATTTTCTTCTGATGGCGCATTTCCCAATCTTGTGTATTGACGCAATGGATACCGCGCTCGCGCATGGCTTTGCTGCCGCCGATATGCTGGCTGGAAAAGCGACCGTTTTTTTTCGCTATCACGCGCACGCAAAGACCGACCATCGCGAACGCAAGAATCAATATGGAGAGCAAAATAAGCATTTTATCGTGCAAAGATAGCAAAAAAAAATGATTTATGCAAACAAAATCCACTTTTATTTCTAAATAATGTTCGCACGCTTGCGTATGCGAGAGATTTTTCGTACCTTTGCACATGGGTTTTTATATACTTAACCCGACTCATAATTCATAATTCATAATTCAAATAAATATGGCACAAACACAACAGCAATCCGGCACGCTTTTTAATTCTTTGACCGCCGGAAGTAAAATTATCGGAACAGTTATCGCAGATTCGGACATCCGTATTGACGGTGTTTTGGAGGGGGATTTACAATGCAAGGGTAAAGTCGTAATCGGCGAAAAAGGGTCTATCAAAGGGACTATCGTTTGCCAAAATGCAGAAGTTATGGGTCTGTTGGACGGCAAAGCCACTATCGACGGTACCTTCTCGCTTCGCGCCACAGGGTCGATGAAAGGCGAATTGAATACGCGCACTTTGGTCATTGAGCCCAACGCACAATTCAACGGCACTTGTTCGATGAAGCGTGAGAATAATGTACCGACCGCCGCAAAAAAATAACTCACAACTCATAATTCATAACTCATAACTCATAATTCATAATTCATAATTAGTTATGCAAGTTCGTCCTTTTTGCGGCATTCGTCCGCCCAAACAATATGTCCTTGATGTCAATTCGCGTCCGTACGATGTGTTAAATTCCGACGAAGCGAGAGCAGAAGCCGCCGGCAACGACAAATCGCTCTATCATATCATCAAACCCGAAATCAACTTTGCTCCGGGTACGGATGAGCACGACCCCAAGGTTTATACTTCCGCCCGTGAACATTTTGACCTGTTCTTGCGTAACGGTTGGCTCGTCAAGGACCCCAAACCGATGTACTATGTGTATGCACAGACGATGGGCACACGCACACAATACGGATTGGTTCTTGCTGCCAATTTTGAGGACTACATGTCCGGCAAAATCAAGAAGCACGAACTGACCCGTCGCGACAAGGAGGAGGACCGTATGAAGCATGTGCGTATCAATAATGCCAACATCGAACCGGTCTTTTTTGCCTACAAGCATGTGGACGAATTGGATGCCATTATTGCCCGCTATACCGCCACTACGCCCGAGTACGACTTTGTGGCTGCCATAGACGGTTTCGGACATAAGTTCTGGTGTATTGACGACGACAAGGACATCGCGCGCATTACCGAACTCGTGTCTGCTATCCCTGCCATGTACATAGCCGACGGACACCACCGTTCAGCCGCAGCCGCTTTGGTGGGCAACGAGCGCAAGCAAGCCAACCCTCACCATACGGGAGAGGAGGAATACAACTACTTCCTTGCCGTTTGTTTCCCCGATAACCAACTGAATATCATTGACTATAACCGCGTCGTGCGTGACCTCAACGGACTGACCGACGAGGCATTTCTGCACGCCCTCAACGAGAATTTTATCGTTGAATGCAAAGGCGCAGACATCTACAAGCCCGACCGGCTGCATAATTTCTCGCTTTACCTGTCCGGCAAGTGGTATAGTCTGACTGCCAAGCCCGGTCGTTACAACGATGCCGACCCCATTGGCGTACTGGATGTGACTATCTCGTCCAACCTCATTTTGGACCAAATACTGGGTATCAAAGACCTCCGTTCGGACAAGCGGATCGACTTTGTAGGCGGTATTCGCGGTTTAGGCGAACTCAAACGCCGTGTCGATTCGGGAGAAATGCGTATGGCATTGGCGCTCTACCCTGTCACCATGCAGCAGATTATTGATATTGCCGACAGCGGTAATATCATGCCGCCCAAGACCACTTGGTTCGAACCCAAACTGCGTTCGGGACTCGTCATTCACTCCCTTGAAAACGAGTAGTGTATTTGGGCAGGTCCGGTTAAGGGTCATTTACGGGTCTTTGCCGACGGCGGACCGATAGATGATAGGGAGTTTGCCGACGGTCGACCGACGGTCAACCGACGGTCGAATTTGAGGTAACAGAGACATTATTGAGACAAAAAACAAACACAACAATAGGGTGAAACGCCTTTTATACATATTTTTAGGACTGATTGTTCTGCTTTGGTTGCCCTCATGTGGTATCAAGACCAAAATCAAGCGTGCCGACCGCAAATATGCCATCGGCGAGTACTACGATGCTGCCGAGTTGTATCGTCAGATATACCCGCGCATCAAGAAAACGGACAAGAAACTCAAGGGGCGCATTGCTTTCAATCAGGGCGAGTGTTACCGCATTCTCAACAGCAGCAAAGCCGTTGCGTCGTATCAGCATGCCATTAGTAACAAGTATTTTCAGCAAGACTCTACTGTCTTTCTGCATCTGGCGCAGAGTTTGCAATATCAGGGCAAGTACAGTCAAGCCGAAAAGGCATACAACCAGTACCTCGAAGCCCACCCTGCCGACTATGTGGCACAGGCAGGATTGTATGCTTGCCGGCAAGTGGGAACTTGGAAAAAAGAGCCCTCGCGCCACCAACTTAAACTGGTTAAGGAATTTAATGCCAAGCGGACATCCAATTTCTGTCCTGCCTTCATAGGGACGGAAGCGGGAGCGGTAATGTTCACATCCAATCGGCAGGAAAAAAGTGCAGGCAACAAAAAGAGCAAACGCGTTTCTCCCGTGACAGGCAATATGACTTTCAATCTCTATACCTCGCGCAGGGATATGAACATGAAGTGGGGTGAAATCGAATTGCCCGAAGGGCTGTATGGCGAAGAGACGGAGACCGAAAACGACTCTACCGCACAAAAAACCGGTTCGCAGGAATTGGGGGTATGTTCGTTTACGGGAGACGGCAAGACGATGTATTTTACCTTCTCGCAACCTATCAACGGACAGGATTTGGGCACGAAGATATTTTCTTCTACCCGTACAGGCGGTGCTTGGGGCGAACCGCAAGAAGTTCGGCTCTTCTTGGACAGTACCATTACGGTGGGACATCCGTCTGTCAATCAGGCAGGCGACACGCTGTATTTTGCATCCGACGCCCCGGGAGGACTGGGCGGAAAAGATATCTGGATGGCAGAATTGGAGGGCGACACATGGATTAATGTGCAGAATCTCGGACCGCAAATCAATACCACGGGCGACGAAATGTTTCCGTGCATTCGATACGACGGACAGTTGTATTTCTCGTCCAACGGACACCCCGGATATGGCGGATTGGATATATTCCGCGCCATTCCGACCGGCGAAAAGGACTCCAACGACCTGCGTTTATGGGAGGTTGCCAATATGGCGATGCCTTTTAATTCCAACGGAGACGATTTCGGTATCACTTTTGACGGCGAGTCGGGAAACGGATTATTGTCGTCCAACCGCGGACAGAAGAAGGGGTATGACCAAATTTACAGTTTCGTTCTGCCCGAACTCGTCTATGCTGTCGAAGGCAAAATATCCGACCCCAACGGAGACCCCATTGTGGATGGCACGCTACGGCTGGTCGGCAACGACGGAACCAATCAGAAACTGCAGGTACGCAAGGACGGAACTTACCGCCTGACACTCAACAAAGAGGTCAAATATGTCATGCTTGCCACTTCGCGCGGATACCTCAATAGCAAGGAGGCACTTTCCACCGAAGGACTAAAAAACTCGCGCACATATACCCAGAACTTCACTTTGGCACCTATTTCCAAACCGGTCAAGATGGATAATGTCTTCTACGAAACCGGCAAATGGGACTTGACCCCCGAGAGCGAAACCAGTTTGAATGCGTTGGTCAAACTGCTGAACGATAATCCCAATATCACAATTGAATTGTCGGCACATACCGATATGGTGGGCGACTCTGTTTCCAATAAACAACTGAGCGAAAAGCGTGCCCAATCGTGTGTCAATTACCTTATTCGGGCAGGTATTGACCCCGAGCGGCTGACACCTGTCGGATATGGCGAAAACAAACCCGTTATTGCCGATCAAGCCATCCACAAGCAGTACCCGTACATCCCGATAGAACAGGTGCTGGACGAAGATTTTATTGCCAAATTGGAGTCCCCCCAACAGCGGGAGACATGCAATCAAATCAACCGCCGAACCGAATTCAAAGTTTTGAAAACGACATATAAACTATACTAATGAAACAATACTTGGATCTCATACAGCGTGTTTTGACCGAAGGGGTCAAAAAGGAGGACCGTACGGGAACGGGCACGATGTCCGTTTTCGGGCATCAGATGCGTTTTCACATGGCAGACGGTTTTCCTCTGCTGACCACCAAGAAACTGCACCTCAAGTCCATCATTTACGAGTTGCTGTGGTTCTTGCAGGGGGATACGAATGTCCGCTATCTGCAGGAGCATGGTGTTCGTATCTGGAACGAATGGGCGGACGAGAACGGCGAATTAGGACCCGTCTATGGGCACCAATGGCGCTCTTGGCCTGACTATAACGGAGGTACGATTGACCAAATAGGCAATTTGGTACAGCAGATTAAGACCAACCCTGACAGCCGTCGGCTGATGGTTTCTGCATGGAATGTGGCGGAAGTGGACAAGATGGCGTTGCCGCCTTGCCATTGCTTGTTTCAATTCTATGTAGCAGACGGCAAACTCAGTTTGCAACTCTACCAGCGCAGCGCGGATATATTTCTCGGCGTGCCGTTCAATATCGCCTCTTATGCCCTACTCTTGCAGATGATGGCGCAAGTGACGGGATTGGAATGTGGAGATTTTGTGCACACTTTGGGCGATGCACATATCTACCTCAATCACCTTGACCAAGTGCGTTTGCAACTCACGCGCGAACCGCGACCGTTGCCCACCATGCACATCAATCCTGAGGTCAAGGATTTGTTCTCGTTCCGTTACGAGGACTTTGAGTTGCTCAATTACGACCCGCATCCTCATATCGCCGGCATTGTAGCCGTCTAACAACCGATTCCAACTCACCGATTCACCGATTTACCACCAATATGATAAGCATCATCGTAGCCATATCCGAAAACAATGCCATTGGGCAGAAGGGTGGTCTGTTGTGCCACTTGCCTGCCGACTTGAAGCATTTCAAATCCATCACTTCGGGACATCCCGTCTTGATGGGAGAGCGCACTTTTTATTCGCTTCCTGTTCGTCCTCTGCCTAACCGCCGTAATATCGTGCTGACCGACAATCCCGATTTCCATGCAGAGGGCGTAGAAGTGGTTCACTCTATCCCCGAAGCATTACAACTAATTACCGATTCACCGATTCACCAAAATATATCCTGCTCCGGTTCTAAACCGGACGATTCACCGGAGGTTTTCATCATCGGCGGTGGCATGGTTTATCGTCAGTTCTTCCCTTTGGCAGACAAACTCTATATCACGCATATCCACCATACATGGGAGGAGGCAGACACATTCTTCCCGGAGGTTAAACCGGACGAATGGCGCAGAATATCCGAAGAATTGCACTTCGCAGACGAAAAGAACCCGTTTGACTACACTTTTGCCGAATATGTAAGATAAGGTAGCTCATGCTACCAAGTGACACCAAAATGACACTTTGAAGTAGTACCTTTGCAGGCGGAACGCAGCGAAATTTGCTTATTCCAAAAAATTTTAGTAATCTTGTGTTGCAAAATTAAAAAAACAAATGGACTCAAATAAACTCATATCCTTTCAAGAGGAACAGCAACTCTATACTGATGTGTGCGCCATCATTAGCGAGGCACGTCGTCATGTGGCTACGTATGTCAACGAAGAAGCATGTCTAATGAATTGGCGTGTAGGTAAGCGCATCAAGGAAGAAATTCTCCTCAATAAACGTGCAGAGTATGGTAAGCAAGTGATAATTAATCTTGCCAAACATCTTACTGAGCAGTTTGGTATGGGTTGGGGACACGAAAAACTAAAACAATGTGTACGCAGCGCGTACCTTTTTTCAGAAGATGAGATTCGGTACGCAGCGCGTACCCAATTGACATGGACACATCTACGATCTATAATGTCTATCAGCAATGAGTTAGAACGCAAGTTTTATATGGAGATGTGTCGCGTAGAACATTGGGATACGCGCACCTTGGCAGAAAAAATAGATGGTCAACTCTTTCAGCGGACCGCTATTAGCCAACGTCCAGAGGAGGTTATTCGTCGCGAATTGGCGAATTTAGAGCAAACCAACATGTTGCATCCTGACGTAGTTTTTCGCAGCACATATATTCTTGATATGTTGGGACTACCGGATATATACACAGAGAAAGATTTGGAAGATTCCATCTTGAATAGTTTGGTGGAGTTCATTCATGAGTTAGGTTCGGATTTTACTTTTGTGGATCGTCAGAAGCGGATTACAGTAGATTCTGAGGATTACTATATTGACCTACTTTTTTTCCATCGTAGTCTCCGCCGTTTGGTAGCCATTGACCTCAAATTAGGCAAGTTCAAACCCGCATACGAGGGGCAGATGCGTCTATATCTTCGTTACCTCAATGCCAATGAGCGCAAGGAATGGGAAGAAGAACCAATCGGCTTGATTTTGTGTAGTGAAGGCAATACTGAGCATATTCAGTACCTAATGATGGACGAGAAGAGCGATATCCGCGTAGCGCAATACTTTACGCAGTTGCCTGACCAAAAATTATTGGCTGATAAATTGCAACGCGCCATTGCCATTGCTCGCGAGAAGCAACAAGAAAATAAGCAGTTAGGAAAAAACGAAAAATCTACCAAGTGACACCAAAATGACACTTTGAAGTAGTACCTTTGTGGACAAAATTGAAAAGGTCAAGAGAACAAGGATATTGATAACACCGAATTGTCGCAGAATCTTATTGCTCGCTATAGGGAAGCATCACTTTGTGATAAGGCAGCATATCCGTACCGATGTTTAGAATTCTGATAATATTAAGAAAATTATAAAAAAATATGACTGATATAGAAAAAATAAAATCCGCTAAAGAGTGGATACTGAGATTGGCAAATGGTGTAAATCCGCTAAACAATACCCCTTTGAATGGTACAGACATCGTGAACGATGTTCATATCTCACGTTGTTTGTTCTATGTAGCAGAAGTACTCAATAGTTCCATAAAAACTCGTGCTCCGCGTCAGGCAAGGCAATATGACCTTGATTTCTATTTGTCAGAGGAAAACGCTGCGCGTGTTCTGCTAGTTGAACATACCGGTATTGCTAATTTTATTCGTGAGATTAATAAAGTAATCCCCTCTAATATGCATCCTGTTACGATTCCGCAAGTGTCTAAATGGCTAGTGGATGAAGGTTTTTTAACCGAAGTTGCTTCGCCCGAAGGAAAGAAAAACAAGCAAGCTACAACTAAAGGAAACGCTCAAGGTATTGTGAGTGATTGGCAAAGACGTACGGATGGCAATACTTATTTGGCGACATCGTACAATCTTGAAGCGCAGAAGTTTATTTTAGCCCACATCAACTTGATTGTAAAGTAAATTTGTCCACAACCAATGTCCCTGCTATACAAAATATTAAGCATCTTCCAATCGAACAACTCTGATTTTCAAGCCTTAACACCAGAGATTAAAGCGATGATGGATTTCCGCAAGGCAGCAATGTCTTTGCTAGAGACTGATGCTTATATAGCAAAGTCGGACTATGCGCATTTCCGTGACCAGTATGCGACTACCTACATATTCTTTGAGAATGCCCAACGAGCTGGCACAATCGACTACTACTGTGAGAAGAATGCAGTAGAAAAGTTATATGTGGAAAGATTTCTGAATGAATATCAAGATTTCTTTATTAGTGCAAACTCTATGTTGGTCGCTCAGCATAATGATTCGTTTATTCAGCGCCATCTTGAAGATGACAAGATCTATTTGGACAATGTTCTCAAAGCTGTAGATCCCAAGATTCGCTTGGATGATGAGCAGCGTAGGGTTGTGCTTTCGGATGAGGATTATACTCTTGTGATAGCTGGAGCAGGTGCTGGGAAAACCACTACTGTATCCGCAAAAGTCAAATATTTAGTGGATAAAAAAGGCATTCGTCCTGATCAGATACTTGTCATTTCCTTCACCAACAAAGCTGTGGGTGAACTGCGAGACAAGATTAACAAAGATTTGAAGATATCATGTCCTGTTACAACATTCCACAAAACCGGTTACGCCATTCTCAAACGCCAAGATACTGACCGAAAGATGATTGTTGACCAGGGATTTATGTTCAATGTCATCAACAACTATCTCAAGGGTAATATTTTGGAAAATCCAGAGTTGGTGGATAAGTTGATTCTGTTCTTTGGCAGTTACTTTGATGCGCCATACGAGGGTGAGGAGTTGAACGACTTCTTTAACTACATCACAAAAGCTGATTTCTCGACCTTGCGTGGCAATATAGATGAGTATGCCGAGCAGATTATTGACAAACGCACCGGTAAATGCGTCAGCATAGTACACGAAACCTTACGTTCTTCGCAAGAGGTACGTATTGCCAATTTCCTGTATCTCAACGGTATTGATTACACATACGAAAAACCATATCCGTTCAATATTCTTCGTTCACGCAAGCCATATACACCAGACTTTACCATTACGCAGGGAGATAGAACAGTCTATCTAGAGCACTTTGGTATCACGCAAGAAGGTCACAATACTCGATACAATGACGAACAATTGGCAAAGTATAAACAGGAGGTTAATGACAAGATCCTACTGCATCGTAAACATAAGACGGAACTCATCTACACATTCTCTGCATACAACGATGGACGCGATTTTATTGAGCATTTGCGGGAGGAATTGCAGGCACATGACATCGCCCTTAATCCCCGTCCATCGCGCGAGGTGTTCGATAAGATTGTAAGCACGGAAGAAAACAGATACATTGCTCGTCTAGTTAAGTTAGTATGCACTTTTATCCAAAATTTCAAAACCAATGGTTATACTATCGAAGATTTCTTCCGCTTCCAATCTACATCTCGTAACGAGCGCACCAAACTTTTCCTCACAATTTGTGAGCAATGCTACCATGAGTATGCTAAACGCTTGAAAGAGAAGCAAGCTATTGACTTTGAGGATATGATTAACGATTCGGCACGTATTCTCCGCGAGGAAGAATTAAGGGGAAGTCGTTTGGATTTTAAATATATTATTGTTGATGAGTATCAGGATATTTCTCGTCAGCGTTTCAATCTTACTAAGGAACTGAGTAAATTATGTGATGCTAAGATTATTGCTGTGGGCGACGATTGGCAATCTATCTATGCGTATGCAGGCTCTGATATCACGCTCTTTACACGATTCAAAGAAGCATTTGGTTATGGTCTTGAACTCCGAATAACGAAGACCTACCGCAATGCGCAGGAGATTATTGACATCGCAGGAGGATTCATTCAAAAGAATAGTTCTCAGATTCAAAAAGCACTTATTTCTCCTAAACATATTACAAATCCTGTCATCATCCAAAGCTATACGGAAAATGTGGATCGAAAGAAATATGAGGGGAAAGGAGGTAAGTATTTCCTTGTTGGCGAAACTGTGGAAAAGATTATGAAGGAAATTCTTGCCGAAAATCCAAAATCTTCCATTTTACTGCTTGGTAGATATGGCTTTGACGGATTCAATTTGACCAAGTCCGCCGATTTTATCTATTGGGAGAAAACAGGCAATGTTACCTCCAAAACTTTTGAAGACATCGAGATGGAGTTCATGACCGTCCATCGCTCTAAAGGATTGGGATATGACAATGTCATTATCATCAATGCAATAGATTCAATCTATGGATTCCCATCAAAAGTGCAGGATGACCCCGTACTAAAGTTTGTTGTAAAAGATGATCATGCTATAGAATATGCTGAGGAACGACGCTTGTTCTATGTCGCATTGACACGTACCAAGAACCGTGTTTACATCGTTACACCGCAGCAGCGTCCGTCAGCGTTTGTGCGTGAATTGCTATCAGATTACCCAAATGTTACATTGCGTGGTACGTTGGACGAAGTGCAAGAGAATTCTGGTGAGACAAAGTTTTGCCCTATTTGTGGTTACCCACTCCAGCTCCGATATAAAAAGTTATATGGGTTGAAATTATGGATATGCTCCAATGAACCTGAGATTTGTGACTTCATTACTAACGATCTCAATGGTAATGGAATGTCTATACTCAAATGTGACCAATGTCGAGATGGCTATCTTATCGTTAAAGAAGGGAAGAATGATCCTTTTTTGGGTTGTACAGAATACAAGCATGAAGGCGATGGCTGTAACCGTATGATGACATTTGGTGAGTATCGTAAGTTAAGATTGTATTCCGCACTATGATCTTTAACACATCTATGAATCCGAAAAAGAAATAATCCGCAAAGGATAAAATTAAGAAAAAGCATGGATTGATGTAATGTTTGCCCAAAAAGTTCGTAATCAGAATAGTAGAGGGGGATTTAGTTTAGAGTTTAGAGTTGAAAGAAGAAAAATCGTGCATTGCGATTGTCAACCGTCACACCGAACAAGTGGTGTTTTATAGGTCAAAGGGTTGGTAGACCGTTGACCGACACTTGGCAAATCGTTATTTTGACCGACAAAAAAACGCCCAAAAATGCCCTCTATGGTTTAACCGAACAAAAAAATGATAAAAAAGGAATTGGGGCTGTAAAAACTAACTAAGTGTGACAGCGTGACAGCGTGACAACTAAAATTTGGAAGGGTACCTACCTCCTAACATTACCTATATATAATATATAATATATTAATAATTAATAAGTTATATAATAGAATAGGATTGAAAAAGTCAGATATACCCCTTTCATTTTTTTGGATTTTAACGCGTAACGCTGTAACGCTAAACAACTAATATGTTATTTATCAATTAGTTAGAGTTTTATCAATTATGTTACAAAATACAAAACAATACGATTTGATGGGTTTAGATGCCCCTAAAATGCCTAAAATGTTGTCAAGCGTACTCCGTTTTGCGACAAGTGATGTACCTAAATGCATAAAATACGAAATCATGAATTCGCTATTTCCTGCGTTGGGTTCGCTTATCTCATTCTTAACTCATCCTTAACTCATCCTTAACTCATCCTTAACTCATCCTTAACTCATAGAAGAGTAAACATTCCCTATTTTTGCACCATTGGTGATAAGCACCAACGAAAAGCCAATTTTTGTTGTATCTTTGCATCGTCTTTCATTCAGAGACATACTCATCGTTAATAGTGCTACCGTAATGAATTAAGAGAGAAGAGAGGGGAATCGGGTGAGATTGAATTAAGAATTTTGAATTATGAGATAATCGTGCCCTTGTGGCTAAGAATTAAGAGAGAGGGCAACCGGGGAGAGAGGTAAAAATGACTATTTATAGATTAAAAATCTATTTAGTAGCGCTAAAACTTGCGTATGCCAATTTTTTGTTGTATATTTGTACTCTAATTTGGAAAAATAAGCACTAATGGATAAACATTCTTGGATCGGCTTACTCTTAATAGCCGCAATTATTGTAGGATTTTCAATGCTCAACCGCCCGTCAAAAGAGGAAATGGCTGAGCGACAACGCATCAACGACAGCATTCGTATCGCACAACAAATGGAGATGGAAGCACAACACCTGTCCGACTCCATCAACGCAACAATCAGTAGCAACAGCGAACAAACGGCTACAGACACTATAGACGGCGAAATGCTATACGCCCAACTATCTGCCGTATATGGTCCGTTCACACCAGCCGCACAAGGCGAAGATAAAGAAATAATATTAGAGAACGACAAACTGCGCCTTCACATTGCAGCCAAAGGCGGCCGTATCGCACAAGCCGAACTCAAAGAATACAAAGCATACGGCGATACCGTCAACCCCCTGACACTATTCAGAGCCGACGAATCGGACATGTCCTTCACTCTGATAACTTCCAACAACCGTATTCTGACGACACGCAACCTCTATTTTGAGCCCATACAACCCAATGCCCAAAATGTTATCATGCGTCTGAAAAGCGAAATAGAAGATGCCTATATCGACTTCGTCTATACCCTACCCGACAGCACCTATATGTTCGATTTCCAAATCGTTCCCCACAATGCCAATCTCGTTTTGGCACAGAACATGAACAGTTTGGAAATGCAATGGCGTCAACTCATCCCCCAACAGGAGCGCGGCAGGAAGTTTGAAGAGCGCTACGCCCATCTGCAATACATGACTACCGGTTTGGACCAGGAGCGCATGTCCGAAGCCAAACACGACACCAAACGCGAATCCGGCAAAGTGCGCTGGATAGGATACAAAGACCAATTCTTCTCCACTATCCTAATCGCCAACGACGCATTCTCGTCCTGCGAATTTGAATCGACTCCGCAACAAGCGGACACACGCTATATCAAGGCATATCAGACCAAAGCGAACCTTGCATTTGACATTGCCAACCAGCAATCCGCATCCATGCGTTTCTTCATGGGTCCGAACAACTACAACCTGCTCAAATCCTATGACGACAATGCAGAAAACGAACTTGTCAAACTTCACCTGCAAGAGATAGTGCTGCAAGGTTGGCGCGTGATTATTTGGATTAACCAAATCTTTTCGTTCCCCGTATTTGACTGGTTATTACACTTCGGTTTGCCGATAGGTATCGTCATTCTGCTGATGACACTCATCATCAAACTGATTATTCTTCCCTTCGTCTTTGCCTCGTACCGTTCGTCCGCCAAGATGCGTGTACTCAAGCCGCAAATGGACGAAATCAATGCCAAATATCCGGCAGAGAAGATGCAAGAGCGCCAAAAAGCCATCATGGAACTATACAACCGCGCCGGTGTCAGTCCCATGTCCGGGTGTCTGCCCATGCTATTCCAAATGCCTATCCTGATGGCGATGTTCTGGTTCTTCCCGATTGCCATCGAGTTGCGCGGTCAGTCCCTGTGGTGGGCAGACGATCTATCGGCATACGACGCCATTCTCACATGGGGTACTCCTATTCCGCTATTTGGCGACCACTTGTCCCTATTCTGCTTAATCATGACCGTTGCCAACTTGGGTTATACCATTATCACGATGCAAAGTCAAGCCACCGACCCGAATATGAAGTTCATGAAATGGATGATGTATCTGATGCCTATCATGTTCCTGTTCATATTTAACGACTATGCAGCCGGTTTGAGTTTCTACTATACCATCTCACTCGGCTTCACGATTCTGCAAACGATGTGCTTCCGCTGGGCAATAGACGACAAAAAACTATTGGCACAAATGGAAGCAAATGCCAAAAAGAAAGCCGGCAAACCCAAGTCCGGGTTCATGGCTCGCTTAGAAAAGATGCAACAGGAGCAACAACGCATGGCTCGCGAGAACGCCAAAGCACAAGCAAAAAAATACAGATGAAAATAGTTATTATCGGTCAAGGGAATGTCGCCACATCATTGCTGGCGGCATTTTCTGCTAAAAATATCAACATCCAAGCCGTCTCTTCCCGCACGGGTCTGGACACGCTACCCGAAGCGGACTGCTACATCTATGCCGTCAGGGACGAAGCATTGCAGGATGTAATCAACGGGGTACATACCGAGCGGCGCTGTCTGCATGTCCACACATCAGGAACTATGCCGGTAACGGTCTTTGGCGAAGACAAACCGCATTGCGGTATCTTCTACCCGTTTATGACCTTCACCAAAGCCAAGCCCATCACGGATTTTTCGCATATACCTATTTTTATAGAGGCGGCAGCCATCGACGATGTGAGTGCCATCTACACCTTGGCTCTACAGTTAAGTTCGTGCATTTATGAAGCATCCCAGCACGACCGCGAGCGATTGCATGTGGCAGGCGTGTTCTGCAACAACTTTACCAATCTGATGTACCGCTTAGCCGCAGAGCAACTCAAGGGCACACATATCCCCTTTACCGCCCTGCTGCCGTTGATAGACGAGACAGCCAACAAAGTGCACACTTTATCTCCCGAAGATGCACAAACAGGACCTGCCCGTCGGAAAGACGAGCAGGTAATGGCGCATCATCTGTCGCTATTGGCAAGCGACGAAATGCGAGAGTTATACAAAACGCTGAGTGCGCTTATTGGAAAAGCTTGAACAGCGAAGTGATATCGTTGGCAACCGTCTTGGTAGCAGCCAGTTTCTCGGAAGCACTCTCGATCTTCTCGGTATCGATATTCGACACGATATTATTCAATTGAGTTGTCACGGTATTGGAGATTTGGTTAGTAACCAGATTATCCGACCCGATAACCAGCCCTTCGGCAAAACTCTGCCAATATGCCTTATCTTTGGCATTCGTCTTCAGATTTTTGCAACTATTTACCAAACTGATGGTATTCATGATATTGGTCAGGTCGGTATAGTCATACTTGCCGGTTGCCTTGTAACTGGTGTACAAAGCGCGTAAAGCACGGCCGGCGGAAGCACCGTCATTGCCGGTAGAGAGAGTAGTGGCAGATGTTGCAGCCGGAGCAGCATTAGAGGAAGAACTTGCAAAGTTCTGCATACCACATGAGCAAAGCAGCATGGCTGCCAAAGTGTAAAAAAGAATCTTTTTCATTGTTGTAAAAATTTATTTGGTTAATGAATTGTGTTTGCTATTAAAACTATATCTCAGCCCGACCGCCAACGACCAATCGTAGAAATGCAGTTGCAGCATATTCTTGTAATGCTCGTATGTCTCGTACGCCCACCCTATACCGTATCCGGGGCGATAATCGAAACTGAGAGTCATAGGCACTTTGCGGAAATGTAACTCGACACCGGCGATTGCATTCACACCGGCTTTGCCCCGCATCGCCTTGCCTATCATCATGGGGAAATAATCCCAATCTTCGTGTCTGATTTGTGCTTTTTCGCTCTGGCGCATATATCCGATATTCACACCGCCGCCCACATACCAGGAGGCAGTACCAAAATCAGCGTCCTTGAATACACGCTGGTACAGGATATTCGGGTTAATCTGCAGGTCATACGCAGCCATGCTGGTAAACGAATCACGGCGCTTGGTCATCGAACCCGTATCCAAATTCTTGACCTGATGATTTGCCATACCGGCAGTACCCCACAGATTGATACCGGCATCTACCTGCAACGCCAAATCATTTCTGCCAAAAATAAACCCCTTGTATGTCAAGCCGTATTGAGAACCGATATTTAGACCAAAACCATGCTGATAGTCATGAGCCGACAAAAACATACTGCTCAAAAGCAAGAAAGACACCAAAAGTTTCTTTTTCATATAATTATTCGCTAAATACGGTACAAAATTACAGTTTTTTTCTGACATAAGCAAAAATATTTGCATAAATCAATAATTTTTTGTAATTTTGTGTACTCAAATAAACAATTCATCGTATGAAAAGATCAATTATCCTATTGGCGACAGCCATTGTTTTGTTTGGATGTGGTAAACATCAATGTAACCCTATTGACACATGTCCCGAATTAGACCAATTAGTGGCTCAATGCCACCAACTGCACCCGAATGCATTTGGCTATCCGGTCAATCAACGCAGTGCCTTGCACGAGTTTTACCGTTGGTATATCAATTCCGGCTTGGACACCGTTAACATGAACAATGTAGGCGACCCGTGGGAACAAAGTTCATATCTGTTGAGTACCCATCCTTTCGAAGTGGAAGTACTGGAATATTTTGGTCCGATGTACGGCTTTGATAAAGACAACCTGTGGGGCATCATCACCAATAGCGGCACAGACGGTAATAATCATGGTATCTATTTCGGTGCCAATTTATTGCAAATGCAGACAGGTCAACTGCCTATCGTATATGTATCTGACGAAGCCCACTATTCCAATGCCCGTCTGTGCGACTTGCAGAACCTTGAGTTGCGCTTAATCAAAACGGACAGTATGGGACGCATGTCGCCTGAAGACCTGGAGAAGCAGTTAGACCCCAGTCGTCCCTGCCTGGTTGTCTATGCTATGGGCTCCACTTTCAAGGGTGCTATTGACGACATGGAGGCACTCAATGCCGTATTGGATAAACATCCCATGCCCGTTTATCGCCATGTAGATGCAGCATTATTCGGCGGTTACCTGCCCTTTACGCAATACAAGGATATGGTCAACAGCAAAAAAATGCGTTTCCAGTCTATCTCTGTCAGCGGACACAAGTTCTTCGGTATAGACAGTCCTTCAGGTCTGTTTATCACCTCTCGCGAAGTATATGACAAGCAAGCCAGTTACGATATTCCCTATCTGAATGCAGATATGAAGATGATCAATTGTTCCCGCGATGCAGTACAAGCCCTAAAATTCTGGTGGTTGATTAAGCATATCGGCACCGAACAATGGTCGGAACAAGCCACGGCTATGCTGGAATGCACACAATACATGAAAGCAGAGATGGACAAGATAGGTTGGCCTTGCTGGTGCAACGAATACAGCAACACGATATTCTTCCGCCGTCCCTCTCAAGCCATTGTCAATAAATACAGTTTGGCATGCGGACACAACGACATGTTTGGCGGCGACCTTGCCCATGTTGTAGTAATGCAACATGTCAATCACGAAGCGATTGACCGCTTCATAGCCGACCTGAAAGCGGAAAACAAATAAAAAAAAGCGGTTCTTACAGGACCGCTTTTAATGCATTAATAAAGGTATAGCACTCTTGTTGCGTGATGCACAAGGGTGGCAGCAATCGAATGACATTCATACCGGCAGAACCGGTTATAATATGCTTGTCGTATAGCAACTTTTGGCGGATAGGAGCGACCAATTCTCTGAATTCGATACCAATCATCAGCCCTTTTCCCCGTACCTCTTTGATACGCGGAGAGGCAGGTATGTGCTCTTTCAGGAAATCGCCCATTGCTTTGGCATTTGCCATTAAATTATCTTTTTCCAACACATCCAATACGCTCAACGCCGCAGCCATCGTCACATAATTACCCGCCAGGGTAGTTCCCAAGCGTCCCTTAACCGCCTCAAAATGCGGAGCAATCATGACTCCTGCGCAAGGCAGTCCGTTTGCCATCGGTTTGCCAATACAAATTAAGTCCGGATGGATATTCAGCCATTGATGGGCAAAGAATTTGCCTGTGCGTCCAAAGCCGGTTTGTATCTCATCCATAATGAGCATGGTCTCCGTTTGGCGGCACACCAACTCCAATGTTTGCATAAACTCCGGCTGAGGGGTATGCACCCCACCCGTTCCCTGTATCGGTTCGATAATCACGGCAGCCACCTTTTGCGTTTCCAACTCCTTCTTGAGAGTAGCCGTATCGTTGATGTCTAAAAAAATCACCTTATGCACCCTATTGAACAGAGAGGAGATAGACGGATTATCCGTCACGGCTCCTGCTCCTGAAGTGCGCCCGTGATACCCTCGTTTGAAAGCAATCACACGCTGCCTGCCTGTATGGAAAGATGCCAATTTGAGTGCATTCTCCACCGCTTCTGCACCACTATTGCACAGGAACAAGGAATAGTCATCATATCCGGTCATCTTGCCCAACCGTAAAGCCAATTGATCCTGCAAAGGGTTCTTGACCATATTGCTACAATAAGTCAACTGCTGTAGCTGATCGGTTACTGCCTGAATATACTTCGGATGACTATGACCGATATTCATAACGGCATTACCGGCATACATGTCTAAAAATTCTTGACCCTTATCATCCTTAATCGTACAACCATGCGCAGAAACCGGAGTGACATTAAACAAATTGTAAACATTAAATGGATTCATAAATCGTATGTATTAATATGTGTTTCAGATATAATAGATTATTACTTTTGCAAACTATTGACCAACATTCCGCAAGCGGCTAATATATCTTCTCCCCGCGATTTGCGAATGGTGGTAGTGATACCATGTTCGGACAGATAATCCGCCAGCCACTGCATTTGTTTTTCGTCGGAAGAGGGGAAAGATGCCTGTCCTCCATCGTGGTATCTAATTAGATTGATGCGGCAAGTCAAGCCCTTGAGCAGGCGTAGCAATTCATTGGCATGCTTGGGAGTATCGTTGATTCCGCCCCAACAGATATACTCAAAAGACACTCTCCGCTGGTGGTTAAAATCGTACTGTTTGAGCAATTCAATCACCTTATTTATATAATAGGCATGCTCGACAGGCATGATTTGTTCCCTCTCGATATGGAACGGATTATGCAACGAAACGGCAAGGTGGCAGTCACTCGCGTCCAAATAGCGTTTCAAGCCGGGCAACAAGCCGACCGAACTGACGGTAATGCGTTTGGGCGACCAGGCAGGTCCATAGTCTGCCGTCATTATTTCCAGGAAACGCAAGACATTGTCCAAATTGTCCATCGGTTCTCCTTCGCCCATTACGACTATATTGGTCAAAGTGTCACTCTGCGGAATGGAAAAGACCTGATTGAGCATCTCTGCAGCAGTCAAATGCCCATGGAAGCCCAAAGTACCGGTCATGCAGAACTTACATCCCATCTTGCACCCGGCTTGCGTACTAATGCAGACAGTAGCCCGGTCTGTCTCAGGTATATACACCGATTCAACAACTTGTCCGTTATTGACGGCAAAAAGATATTTAGCCGTGCCATCTGCCGAGACGGCTTGTGCAGAAGGATTGACCCGTCCGACGGCATAAGTCGATTTTAACGCCATTCGCCCTTTGGCAGATATATTGGTCATTTCGTCTATCGAGGTCACTCGCTTGACATAGAGCCAATCTGCCAACTGTTTGCCGGCATACTTAGGCAATCCGCATTGTTCTGCAACGGATTGTAATTCAGACAATGTTTTACCTAAGAGTATCTCCATTTATCGTATTCTGTCAGCAGCACGCACCATGGCTTCGTCCTTGAGAATCAAGCGCGTGGCACCGACGGTCAAAACGAGGCACACCAAAGGAACACACGCTCCAAAACAAATATCCCAATCTACGCGAATCTGATGACGGATAAACCAAACATACATCATCAGAATGCCGTAATACCCTATACATAGCAATGCTAAAAAGATATTCCACCGTGCTTGCAGAATGCGCTTGCGATACAGGAAGATATCCACCAATGCCAACAGAGGAATAAGCAAAGTGGTCACTTGCAGTCCCCATAGTCCGTTGATGCGAACGGGTTCCAACTCCATGTACTCCAGTTCTTGCGTCACTTCTTCAAACCCATTGGATGCACTTAGCATAAAAGTGCGCTGGATATCGTCTGTCGCAGGCGTAGTGAATTGCAATACTGAACAGAAATACAAAATAACACCTAAAATCACAATGGTGAGTAAATAAATAGTTTGGCGGCGTTGAATCATAGTTTTATTACTTTATCGTTAATTAATTGGTATTTATCTCCCGTAGCAGGGCATGTAGCCAATCCCTGTTCGTCAAAATGCAGTTTTTCGCCATGCCGACTGACCCATCCGATGCGTCGCGCAGGGTTGCCGACCATAAGTGCAAAATCAGGTACATCCTTGGTAACAACCGACCCTGCCCCAATCAGGCAATACTGCCCCAGACTATGTCCGCAAACGATAGTGGCATTGGCTCCGACGGAAGCACCCTGACGGATAAGAGTGGTTTTATATTCTGATTTGCGCGATACGGCGGCACGGGGATTGATGACATTGGTAAACACCATACTCGGTCCCAGGAACACATCATCTTCGCAACGCACACCTGTATAGACGCTAACATTGTTTTGAATCTTGCAATTGCGTCCCAAAACGACATCCGGAGAAATCACTACATTTTGCCCGATGTTGCAATCTTCACCAATCACGCAATTAGACATAATGTGCGAAAAATGCCATATCTTGGTGCCTTTACCAATTTGACAATTGTCATCCACATAGGATGATTCATGAACGAAATAATCCATAATTGTTAAAAGAATAATTTAAATATATCATTTCCATTTGCAAATATCAATAGCGCAAGCAACAGCCACATACCTATCATATTGGCACGCTCCAAGAACTTATCACCCGGCTTTTTGCCTGTTATCATTTCAAATATCAGGAACAATATGTATCCGCCATCCAGAGCAGGTATAGGCAGGAAATTCATGAATGCCAACATTATGCTCAAGAAGGCAGTCATATACCAGAAACTATACCAATTCCACTGATTGGGGAACAAAGAGCCAATCGCGCCAAAGCCACCCAACGACTGTGCGCCCTCTTTGGTAAACACCAGTCGGAACTGCGTAACATACATTCTCAGCACACCCCAGCCATACTTGATACCGGCAGGAACAGACTGCAACAAGGTATAAGAGGTATGCTCCGTTTCAAAATAGTGGTATTGGCTATACGGCGCCACTCCAATCATACATCTATCGCCTATAAAAATAGGTAGATCTACCCTACCGTCCGTTCGTCCGACGGTTAAACTAATCTGTTCGCAGGGATGCAAGCGTATCTGCTGATTCACCATCACGGCACAAGGAGTAGGCACACCGGCAACAGCCACAATCGTATCGCCTTTGCGAATACCCGCTGCATCCGCCAAATCTCCTGCCAAGGTAGTATCCACTACAAACGGGATATACTCGCTTATCAATGTAAAGCGTGCTTTTTGATACGACTTATCCCTGTGTGCCTTATGGCGTTCCTGCCTGTCAAACTCGTTCTGAAGTGCCAAATAGCGCGTGCCCAGATCCTCTGACATGGAGAGTTGGACAGTCTCCTGTCCGCGCTGAACGGTAACATCCCGTTTGCCCTCAATAATCAGCCATTGCACGATATCGCCTATACTTTGCGGTTCCTGTCCATCGATAGACACAATCTTGTCTTGTTGCCGGAAGCCCTCGTTCTGCAATATCTCGGCATAATACAATCCTGTAGAGACATTTTTGAGTGGCAATTTATCCTCGCCCCATACAAAGAGCAACTGCCCGAAGATAATCAATGCGGCAATAAAATTAACTAAAATACCACCAATAATGATGCACAAACGCTGCCATACATTCTTGCTGCGGAACTCCCACGGCTGCGGTTCCGTTTTGGCTATCTGCTCGGCATCGTGTGTCTCGTCCACCATTCCGGCAATGGCACAATAGCCACCAAAAGGTATCCAACCTATTCCCCATTCGGTATTATCGGGGTATCGGTTCCACTCGTCGTCACTTTTCTCATCCGTAGTGGGCTGGAAGAAACGGAATTGCCATTTGCCATTGATCTTTTTTGCTTTAAGAATGGAGAATTTCCAATCGAAGAACATGTAAAATTTCTCCACTCTAACGCCAAAAATGCGTGCGAAAGTGAAATGTCCTAATTCGTGGATAACCACGAGAAAACTCAAGGAGAGTATCAGTTGTAATGCCTGTATCATTTTAATTGGTGAATTGGTTAATCGGTGAATCGGTTAGTTGGTTAATCGGTTATTGGTTATTTGTCTGGCTTCTGCATCCGAAGCGACATAATCTTCGTAAGTCGGGTGTTGTATATAAGTTGTTTTTTCCATCGTGTCGGCAATGATGTCGGACATCTCCAAGAATCCGCAACGCCCCTCTCGGAAAGCCAAGTTGACCACCTCGTTGGCAGCATTCAGCACACACGGCATATTGCCGCCTTTGGCAATGGCTCTATATGCCAATTGCAGATTGGGGAAACGCTGCAAGTCAGGTTGTTCAAAAGTGAGATTATGCAGCGACAACAAGTCTGCACGGGGAAAATCGCTGGGCAGGCGTTCGGGGAATGTAAGGGCATACTGTATCGGCAATCGCATATCGGGTGCTCCCAATTGTGCCTTGATAGCACCATCCGTAAACTGAACCGCCGAATGCACAATACTTTGAGGATGGACTAACACTTCTATTTGGTCGTAGTTCACGCCAAACAGCCATTTTGCCTCAATCACCTCAAACCCCTTGTTCATCATACTGGCAGAGTCAATCGTTATTTTGGCTCCCATATCCCAATTGGGGTGTTTGAGTGCCTGCGATGCCGTAACAGAGCGCATTTGCTCCAATGTGAATGTCCGGAAAGGTCCTCCGCTGGCAGTCAACAAGATTTTCTCTATAGCCCTATGTTCCTCTCCCACCAGTGACTGGAAGATGGCACTATGCTCACTATCTACCGGCAAAACGGGTACATGATATCGCGTTGCCAGGTCACAAATGATTTCTCCAGCCACAACCATTGTTTCCTTATTGGCAAGGGCGATTGTTTTTTGTGCCCTAATTGCCTGCATGGTCGGCAATAATCCCGCATATCCCACCATAGCCGCCACCACGATGTCGATAGAAGGCATTGTTACCATGTCGGCTATTGCCTGATCCCCTGCCCACACCTTGTATGGCATATCTGCCAATGCCTGTCGGAGCGGGTCATATAGTGTCTCGTCGGCAATGCACACCACTTCGGGATGAAATTCGCGTGCCTGCTCAATCAATTTATCCACGCTACGATGGGCAGCAATCGCATAGACCTCAAACCGCTCGGGATTAGCCCGAACGACATCCAAGGTTTGTGTTCCTATCGAACCTGTACTACCCAATATGGCAATTTGTTTTTTCATTGATGAATGTTTGACTATCGCAATTAAAACGCAATCACTTCCTCGGGGTTAACCACCGCGCCATCCTTCCACAACTCCAATTGAACGGGGACATTGTCATTGACCCAGCCGATTGTTTCCCCTGCGCGAAGGACATCGCCACGCTGTCTGATCAAATGCCCCAAATGGCGGTACACGCTCAGATAATTGGCATGCTGCATCACGACGGTAACGGTTCCGTCCGTTTCAGGTTCAATCATAACGACGCACCCTGCCAAGACAGCAGACACATTCTCTTTGGCGGCAGCGGCAATTGTCACGCCATAGCAACCGTTTTGCGGGGCAAAATGCTCCACTACGATGCCGCGCAACGGACAAAAGACCGTAACCGTGGGCTGAACATTCGGCGCATCAAACAGCAGCATATTGTCTTTTTCCTTCTGTTCATACTGCGTCAGGAACTCCTCTGTGGCTTCGTTTTTGGCTTGAAGCAATTCTTCGCGGAAAATCAGTTGCAACGAATCGGAGGAAGCGGGAACGGAGTCGGTACTGACTTCGCCGGCTGTTATATTCCGAATGACATCCAAATACTGATGTTGCAAATCCACTATGGTCGAAAGCGAATCCACCCGCACGGACTCAGACATCAGTTGTTCGCGGATGTTTTGGTTGTATCCCGGCAGAATAGACTTCATCGGAGTGAAGACAATTGCCAACGACAGTAGTGTTACCGTAATCAAAAACAGCACTACCAAAACAATCGTCAATCCGAGTGCGGACAGGCGGAACGACCACAGTTCGTTCAAACTCTGGTCATCCACGATTGCCACACGGCGGCGTGTCTTAAGCCGTTGCCAAAAGGATTGCTGCTCCATTATCGAATGGTACACCCTGTGCAGGGCTTCAGTTGTTTAAAGAAATCATTACCCTTGTCGTCCACGAGAATGAATGCGGGGAAGTTCTCGACTTCGATTTTCCAAATTGCTTCCATTCCCAACTCGGGATATTCGACACACTCGATACTACGGATATTCTCTTGTGCCAGGATGGCAGCAGGACCGCCTATGGAACCCAAATAGAAACCTCCGTGCTTTTGGCAGGCGTTGGTTACATCAATCGAGCGGTTGCCCTTGGCAAGCATAATCATGCTGCCGCCATGCTCCTGAAATTCGTCCACATACGGATCCATACGCCCGGCTGTGGTCGGACCCATACTTCCGCAAGCCATTCCTGCAGGCGTTTTAGCCGGTCCGGCATAGTAGATAGGATGATTTTTCAGATACTCGGGCATCGGTTCGCCGGCATCCAGGCGGGCTTTGATTTTAGCATGTGCTATGTCACGCCCGACAATAATGGTTCCGTTCAAACTGAGGCGTGTGCCGATGGGGTATTTCGTCAGAATCTTGCAGACATCCGCCATGGGCTGATTCAAGTCTATGCGTACGGCATCGCCTTCGCCGGCTTGGCGCAATGCTTCGGGAATCAGAGAACCGGGATTGGTATCCATTTTCTCAATCCATATACCCTCCTTATTGATTTTGCACTTGATATTGCGGTCTGCCGAGCAACTGACACCCAATCCGATTGGGCAACTGGCGCCATGACGGGGGAGACGGATTACGCGCACATCGTGTGCCATATATTTGCCTCCGAATTGTGCACCGAGACCGATTTTGTATGCCTCTTGCAGCAATTGTTTCTCCAGTTCCACATCGCGGAAGGCGCGTCCGCCGGCGCTACCTGTTGTAGGCAGACTGTCGTAATAATGGGTAGAAGCCAATTTGACCGTGAGCAGATTCTTTTCTGCCGAAGTGCCGCCAATGACGATAGCAATATGGTATGGCGGACAAGCAGCCGTACCCAACGACTTCATTTTCTCCACAAGGAAGGGAATGAGTGTGCCGGGATTTTGGATGCGTGCCTTGGTCTCCTGATACAAGTAACTCTTGTTGGCGCTACCGCCGCCTTTGGTCACGCACAAGAAACGGTATTCGGCTCCTTCGCTTGCCTCTATGTCGATTTGGGCAGGCAAGTTGCATTTGGTATTGACCTCTTCGTACATGGTAAGAGGAGCATTCTGCGAGTAGCGCAGATTGCATTGCGTATAAGTATTGAAGACGCCTTTGCTCAATGCCTCTTCGTCGTCAAAGCCGGTCCAAACCTGTTGTCCCTTTTCTCCGTGAATGATAGCCGTTCCCGTGTCTTGGCAAAGAGGCAATTGCCCTTTGGCTGCCACTTCTGCATTGCGCAAGAAGGTAAGAGCCACATATTTGTCGTTTTCGCTGGCTTCGGGGTCGTTCAGTATTTTGGCGACCTGCAGGTTGTGGCTGCGACGGAGCATAAAACTGACATCATGAAACGCCTGTTGTGCCATCATGGTAAGACCTTCGGCATCTACTTTTAACATCTCATGACCTTCAAACTCACCGACAGACACATGGTCCTTGGTCAGCAGATAGTACTCGGTTTCGTCTTTACCGAGTTGAAACATAGGTTCATACTTAAATTCCATGGTTATATTCCTATTATTATTATTATTTAACTAATTCTTTCATCCAATCATTGCCTACTGCGTGGAGGCATTGAAAGCCGAACGGGCGTCCTGCCTCGATATTGGGCAAGAGGTCGTCCACATAGACCGTTTCTTCGGGTTTTATTTTGGTCTCGTTAATCACCAATTCATAGCAACGGGGGTCGGGTTTACTCATGCCTATCTCGTTAGAGAAGAAGAGGCGGTCTGCCTGCTTAAGTTCGGGACAATGGGTCAAAGTCCATGTTACATGCAGGTCGTTTATATTGCTGAGTACATAGATATGTTTGCCCTGCAGAATGAGTTGGCGCAGTAATGCTTTCTTCTCGTCTCTAATGCCCAGCAACATGGCATACCACGCATCTATTACCTGTTGGCGAGTCGTGCCGGGCTTGCAGTGAGCGAGGATAGCAGCAATGAACTGGTCGGTAGTGACGGCACCTATTTGGTATTGGTCTATCAATTGGGATGTATGACCGCCCAGCAATCCGTCAGCCGTCACCAACTCGCTTACCGACGACGGTGCGCCATCCATTTTTTTAGGAACATTGATTAAGGCAGCAAAAGCCGCTAACGAGCGTCTGACACTCAGGTCTATCAGCACTCCGCCCAAATCAAAAAGAATGTTTTTATAGTTCATTTATTTTCTCCCTCCTATGATATTTTATACACATCACAACTTTTGCCTACAAATATACAACAAAAATTTGGCATACGCAAATAATTAGGGCACAAAATAGATTTTTTAATCTATAGTCATACGATTTTTGGCGGTTCATAGATGCTTGCATATAATGAAATGCCAAAAAACGGATGATATAAAGGTGCAAACCTTGTGCCCTAAAACTTGCGTATGTTAATAAAGACGAGGACTACCATTCGGAGGAATTGCCTTTGGCAAGGGAGTGCCGAATATACAAATACCTTTCATCAGGCGGCGTCCCAAGATACAACACACCGTCACGGATACTATATTAACCGGTTTCTTGTATCAACTATACAACAAAAGTGCTGCACTTTCGTTTTAAATTGACATCAAATGAGCGACCTGTACAAAATAGTCATTGGACCAAATATCCAATTCTTGACGATTGAGAACAAAATGCTCCACATCTGCCTTAACATGTTCAATGTTTGTTGTTTGTAACCTTTCCAACAATAATGACATGAATTGCTCCCGAGTCATATCTTCACCGTTAAACTGCAAAATGCGTTCGTGCAAATGTGACCAATCAGGTTGGATTCCATTACGGACATACCACTCAAAGTCATACCAATCACGCCCTTTGACTCGATTTTTCCAATTGCGAAAAACCAAGGCATGCAACTTACCGGCAAACAGATCCGGCAAAGTAAAGCAGCGCGTCATGAACGAATAGGGTTGCATCAATAGTTTTTGCTCCGTCCGGAAATGTAATGGCGGATTAATATCAACTTCAATCTTGATTTTTAAACTCTTTTCCGTTTGGAAGGACAAATCATACACATCAGTAGTGTCTTTTAGAAAAGCAGACTCCACTTTACCAAAATCACGCTTGTCTTTCTTGGTAATTTCCACCTTTCTTCCTGCTAATTCAAATTCTTGAATTACTGTAGGAAAGAAGGATTCAAAATTGAAGGTGTCATTAGGTTGTAATAGCGAAAAATCCATATCTTCCGAGAACCGCTGCAACCCGTGAAAAATACGCAAACATGTGCCACCATAAAAAGCAGCATGTTCAAAAAAACCGGCACGGTACAGTCCTGCCAATGCAATCTGTTGCATCACTTCTTGATGTGCTTTACGTTCATCGCCCGTGTAACGAGCCAACATTTGCTCATATATGGTCATAACGAATAATTTTTGCGATATTTAATAATGCTTGTTGCTTCTTGCTGACAGTTGCAAGATGTTCAAAGGTGGCTGCATCCATTTTGTAAAACGCATCCATATCAAGGCGCAAGTCATGTTCCAGATATTCAATAACCTCTTTCTGATAACGCAAACGCAGACACGAAGTAAGAACCACCAAGTCTGCCAAAGCTTTCTCCGGCGATGCTATCTGAAAACTCACTTCTCCCTCGGTTTGAATACAAACATCCGGCGAATAATAATCCATAGGTAAATGTAGATACGAGAAATGAGCAAGCGTATTATCAAATGCGTTACTGCGCAAGGTGGTAACTGATGTTACGCTCTCCACATGTTCCGGGATAAGTCCATAATATCGTAATGCCGATTCTCGCGATACATACGATGGACCATATAGGTGATTGGCAACAAGAAAAAGATTCGGCTTAGCACTCGCTGCAATGTATAATCCTCTTTTCAGACGAATCACCTCTCCCTTTTGCTCCATATCAAGTATCTTTTGCATCGGAGCCGCTAATCCGTTTAGGTATGTGGATAGCACATTGGCTGTCATTGGAATGGCTGGTATATTCATAGGTATCACAAATTCGACTGCAAAATTAGTCAAAAAATCTCACATAAACAAGAAAAATATTAGTTTTTGTGTAAAAAAATGACTTTTTATAGTTTTTTAGCGGAAATTTTTGTGGTTTACCACATTTTTTTTCGATAGCATTTGACCTGTTTCTTTGACCTGAGAGGTTATTTGTTTTTCATTTTTGAGATAGAAGGCGCTCCCACGATGTGCTGAGCGCGACTACCTATACGCCCCAAATCGCAATCGTCACACCTTTTAATGGTAGAACTTGCATGTTTTGTTTTCAAAATAGCATTAAAATTTGTATATGTCATAAAAAAGTTGTACCTTTGCAGCGGATTTCAAAGGAAATCTATATTATAAGGTTCCTTGGATGTTTATTTAAGACATCGACGGAGCGAGGTTTAACACTTTATTATCATCGCAAGATGATGATACTATTATGAAAAAAATAATTATAACCGGCGCTGCCGGTTTCATTGCATCGCAACTTATTGCGACTTTATCCAAAAGGGATATTGAAATTGTTGGTGTGGACAACATCAACGAGTTTGGAAACAATGTAAAAATGAAGTACGATCGACTTCGGTCGCTGGGTTTCTCTGTGCCAGAATCCATATCATATGGAGAACGAGCACAGAGTAATCTATTCCCGAATGTATCATTTGTACGATTAGCAATTGAAGACACTCAAAGTATTGATTGTCTCTTCAAGACGGAGTCTTTCGATTTTGTTATTCATTTGGCAGCTCAAGCAGGTATTCGACAAGATGATATTCCGCAAGATGTGTACTACCAATCCAATATTGTTGGATTTCACACTATCATTGAAACTTGCCAACGCTATTCTATTCAGAAATTTATTTTTGCCAGTAGTTCTTCGGTGTACGGAACAAATTGTGCCTTCACACAAAAAGAAACCGACACAAATGGTACTCTATGTAGTTATTATGCAGAAACGAAAAAACAAAACGAGAGGATTGCTTTAGATTATGCTACTCAATATGGATTGCCTTGCATTGGTTTATGTTTCTTTTCTGTGTATGGTCCTTGGGGGCGTCCCGATATGTTGCCCATGAAGGTGGCAGATAATATTTTTTATGGGAAACCTCTTTCTATTTATAATGAAGGACATTTCAAGCGTGATTTTACGTATGTTAGTGATGTGGTAGATGCTATTATTGGTGCTTTAGATTATCAAATTCCAGCAGATGCTATTCCTTATAAAATATATAATGTTGGGAATGGGCATCCAATTACCATTCAGGAGTTTATACATGCAATGGAACATGCTTTTGGGAAGAAAGCAATGCCACAATATATTCAATATTGTCCCAAAGAGGATGTGAGTCAAACATGGGCAGATACAACTCTATTAAAAAACGATTTAGGCGTATGTCCTAAATGGTCTTTAGAACAAGGATTGTCTCAGTTTGTGAAATGGTATAGGGAACATAATCGTAATATTTTTATTGTCAGTTTGCTGACTACTAAAAACAGGGACTCGTTTTATACTGCTTTACAATCCGTGACTGAGCAACATCGTCAACCAGATTTAATAATAATTGTTAGTGATTCTACAAGAGAGAGAGTTGAAAAGGAAAGATTAGCGGTTGAAACCGCTAATGGTATTTACCTTAAAGCAGGAATCAATAATCACGAGCATAATTATGCAGGATCTTTAAATATTGGCATTGATTATATTGTCAATGAATACCTTATAAAGCGAAATTTAGATGCTACCTCTATTTATATTGCGACTTTGGATGATGATGATGTGTGGATGCCAGAATATTTAGAAGAATGTAGTAAAGTAATACAACCCTCTACTGATTTTGTTGTATCGGGTCTTATTTATCATACTAAGCAGGAAACAAAGAAATTAACTATTCCCAATCATCTGTCGATTCATTCTTTTTTGCAGGGTAATCCACATATTCAAGGTTCTAATACTTTTGTAAAATTATCCACTTTGATGAAAACCGGTTGCTTTGATGAAGGCATGCCTTCTACAACAGATAGAGATATCTTTGTACGCATCATGCAACAAACTCCTCAATATAGTATTGTTCCTAAATCATTAATTCATATCTACACAGATGGGGATAGAATCACTACCAACAAGCCAAAAAAAACAGAAGGATTAAAACGATTCTATCACAAATATCATGTATTAATGTCTCCTGAAGATAAAAAGCAATTTAATCAAAGGAATAGTACATATTTTGGCATATCTATGGAAGATATATATGTTCCTCAATCTGAAATGTGTAATCTATCTATTTACCATAAGAGTGATAGAAAACAATATGACGGGCACATCATTATTGGATGTATTGTAACATATCAAGAAGGTGCAAAAAGACTATTGCAAGAGATTTCTAGACACATTGGAGGAGATTATCAAATTGTCCTATTAAATAATACAGGTGAGGATTTAATATGGTTATCAACTTTATCTCAATCATTAAGGAAACGGATTGACGTAATATTACCCCAAACCAAACAAAGAAGTATTGCAGAAAATCGACAACAACTACAAGAATATATCTATAAAATTTGGCCTCACCATGATACCATTAGTTGGATATTGGATGATGATATGCAATTAAAACAGTTATATGCAGATGGTCAAGAAGAAATTCTTGATATTAGAAAAGAAATTCTTGATTATATCGGAAAATATGATGCAGTAGTTGGTGGATATACGAATGATGCCCCCCTTCCATTATTATCCACACTGCGGTTATCGCTCTTGGATTATAGTTATTCCCAATCACCCAAGACGACCTCTGATGGACTAAAACAAACTCCTGATTATTATTATGCTTTAACGGATAGTGGCTATACACATTTGGAAACTCCTTTATGTGTGCAATCTTGTTCATTGGAGGATATTTTTAAAGGAAAGATGACCCGCCCTTTGATTAATCAATATACGACAATTCGGGAAACAATGAATCGAGGGGGTAATACACTCATTCTAAATCGCAATTTATTGCTATTACCGACATGTTCATTAAAAATTCGAGACATTACTGCACGACGAGGAGATTATTTATGGACATTGTGCGCAAAACAAGAAGGTTATAAAATTTGTCAAGGAACTTTTTGCACCTTCCATAATCGCGAGAAAAAGGCATTTGATTATGATTATGAAATAAAAAAAATGCTTTGTGATTTGATAGGATCCTCTATGACAAAAGCTATAGAAAGAGTAGATTTATCCTACCAAGATATACATAATGGAAGTCGAATTATTTGTACATACAAGGATGAATTGCAGAAACGATTAGTCCACTTTATTGAAAATTATTATCGCATAATAGGATTGTTACATATAATAGGGAACGAGGCAAACCAGTATAAGGATATTTTTACAAAAGAACATTTATCATATTTTCTAAAAAAAATAGAAGAATATAGCCAACCAGAACTGATACGGACTGCATTTAGAGAATTAGTCCGAAATGTTGACTTGGCAAAAAAATGTAGTCATCAAGATGAATATAAAAGATTATTAAGCCAACATTTGCATATCGCTCAGAATGAATTGCACACATTAGGATATGGAAATGAAGGATGTGTTTATATGTGGAATAACCGCGTGTATAAAGTGTTATATGACTTAAACATAGACCTTAGTTTTTTAATTCGTTTTGCACCTACATTAGCCACATGTTCGCTATTTTATTCCTTATCTTTTGAACAAGAAGGAAAACATACAATTATATCTTATCCTTATGAACCATCTCAACCATTGCAATCAGTCAAGGCAAGCGATTTAAGTCAATTGATATTGTTTGGGAAAGAAAATGGATTTGTATTGACTAATCTAAAGCCAGATAACTTTATCCAAACTGAAAATGGGCTTAAATACATTGATTATGGGAGAGATGTTGTTCCATTTTCTGAACAAATTTATCAAAGAAGCATTGAACGCGCATTTCAAACATTTAGGTATTATTTTCTCAGCAATCTTGAATTTAAAGAGATTATATCACATTCATACAATCACACGGCGGATGCCATCAATGCAGGACTTGATATATTTAGGCAAATGCTAATTCCGACCTACAAAGAGCAAATACATGACCCAAGTATAATTCAGACTATTAGAAAATTAAGGCCAAAGCATATTTTGGATTATGGAGCAGGCAAATGCAAAATTGCTAATCAATTAGCAAGTACAACTTGCTCTGTAGATGTGTTTGACATCAATACATCTATTTTAAGAGAACGTGCAAACCAATTCGTTCATATAATAGAAAAAGCAAGCGATATTCCACTCAATGCTTATGACCTCATAAATTGCAATCAAGTACTATGTTGGATTGATGACAAGCAGGTACAACAAGTCATGCATAATGTTTCACAAGCATTGAAGAAGGATGCTTACTTTGTTGTGAGTATATGTAATCCGTTCTTTAGTGACATCCAGCATACCATGCTTCGAGGGGGAGGACGTAAAGATTCTTATTACAATGTACATACTTTTCAAGAATATACTGCTGCGGGGAAACCCATTGATGGATTGGAGCATCATAGACCAGTAGATTGGTATATTCACCAATTGCGACGATATGGCTTCCAAATTATTGACACATGGGAAACTACCGGTATTGACACCGACACAGCATTGTCTATTGGGGAACATTTGGTGTTTGTGTGTAAAAAGATTACTGATTATCAAGTTTTGGCAGATACTACCTTAATGATAAAGGCATGTGCGATGGACCACGAATATATATATGGTAACATACAACACATTGTGTCCCAATTGGAAAATGGTTGCATATTTGCGGAAAGAGTGGTTTGTGTTGATGGAGGACGTACAAAAGGTAACTCACCCATTGCAAGACAACGTGCTTACAATGATGATAACGAAGGGCATCTACTCTCCGAATTACAACATGCTCAGCATAATGGTTGGATTGATCGAATTATTGTTCCTAACATCCAAGATATATCTGTTATTTACACTCATTATTTTCAACAGCAAGCCACTAACACACACGCTCAAAACGGGCAACCATTATTTGCTACACTTTATGGGTTTCGGCACATCCATACTCCCTATGTTTACCAAACGGATTGTGATATACTATACAAAACACAATCTGGTGCCCTGATTGAACTATATCATCAATTTACAAGACGACCTATTCTTACATTAGCCCCAAGTATCTTTCATTCAAACATTGTTCCTGATACGGATGGTCGGCGTGTAGAAGTGAGAACATGTTTCCTCAATCTCTCTTTATTAAACGCTATTCTTCCTCTACCTAATTTAATAGAAGGAGAGGGTTTTGTGCAACCTTGGCATCGGTGTATAGATGCCAAAATTAAAGATAAACCATATTTGTCTCTTCGTTCAGGTAATCCTACTTTAGCTTTTGTGCATCCAACGAATGAACAGAAAAAAGATTGCAACCTCATTACGGCTGTGAGATATGCTATGGAAAAACATTTCATTCCATTATGTCAAGAAGAACATGTTGATTTATGTGGCGAAAAGTACGATTGGATACCTAAGGCAAATGCTCCAATAGTTGTTGTATCGCGTGGCAAAAACACACCTATTGAAAAGGTTAAACGCCTGTTAGATAGTCTTATCATCCAAAATAAGACGTTTGACCTTATCTATACAGATGCACATTCAACGAATAGCAGTGAACAATATGCATCGTTCCTATTCCATTATCATCCCCAACTAAATCGCACGATTTATATTTCCAATCAGACGGATATGAAGGAGATGAATTTATTGATTGGTGCGATGCGAAATATTACTAATCCAGATGCCCTGATTGTATTGGTTGATAATGATGATTTCTTATTGCGCAAGGATGCATTATCTATTCTTTGGAAACAGTATAAAAAAGGACACGATTATATTTGTGGCAATTGCATTCGATATGATAAGCCCAACAAAAAATATAGTGTATCAGGTTTTGATTATCTATGGAAACGAAACGGGGATAACATATGGCTTCATCCCATTTGTTTTAGACGAGAGTTATTTGATATGATTAATAATAAAGATTTACAGATTGATGGTGAGTATATTAATGTTTGCACAGATTTTGCCTATGCAATGCCCTTAATTCAAGTCGCACAAAATCCTTGTTATCAACCTATACCCATATATTATTTTGAACCATCATTAGCCAATCAAAAAAAAGAAGGCAAATACAATCAACAACTAGTCAATGAAACACGAAATATAATATTACAAAAAGCAAAAGAAAGATATGAAACCAATTGTAGCAGTTATAGGAGATAGGCATTGTGAGCCTGATACACCAAAAGCAATTCTTGCCTTTCAATTAGGGGAAGCACTTATTGATGCAGGTTATCGAATAATGACTGGTGGTGTGGGTAGTCGTGATGAGATAGATGATGGAATAATGGAATTTGCTATGAAAGGAGCTAAATCCTCTAAAAACTATCATGATGGGGATACCATTGGTATTATACCCGGGTTTTCGCCAACGAAAGTTAGTAAGTATGTTGATATCATTATTCCAACAGGATTAGATGTTTATCGAAATGGAATCACCGCTAATGCAGATGCAGTTATAGTCATTGGTGGTGGAGCTGGCACACTATGCGAAATGGCACTAGCGTGGTCATTATTCCGCTTAATTATTGCATTTGACAATGTTGAAGGATGGAGTTCAAAACTCGCTGGAGAAAAGATTGATAATCGCATTCGTTATAATGATATACCTGATGATAAGGTTTATGGAGTGTCATCTGTTAAAGAGGTAATTGATATTATTAATGATAAATTAGCAAAATATACAAAGAGACATACAATGATAAAATAATAATGTGTGCACTTAATAGACATCAACAAGTGTCTATCAAGACCTTGCTGACGTTTTTTATTTTGTTATTCCAGGATTGTGGTCGGAAGAATCCGTGAAACTGCCTGAGTGAACAAGTTCACGGTCGAACTTGCGATTGATGGCATCCACAGCAGACTGCGCTTTGCGAAGCCGTTGCTTGTGAGGATCTTCAAAGAGGTCAAGTTGCATCGTGTTGGCATCGACTATCTTATCCAATATCACCCCCAAGCGTTTGATTTCATAGCCAGGACGGTAGATAGTGCGGAACGCTTGCGCTTGCGCTGCCGCTGCTATCAATGTGCCACTGTCCGATTCGGGCGAAGCGAACTTGTGCGTCTGCTCATTGGCATATTGCGGTAAATCCGTGCGGTGGCGGTTGGTCTGCAAAAAGACGGTCAGTTGTTGGCAACAACTGTGTTGCTCACGCAACTTGAATGCAGCAGCACTGGTGTAACTGCTCAGTTGCTGCAACAGGTAGTCCAAGTCGTGGCTCGTTCTGGTCAGTGTGCGTGTGTGGGCGATAGATTGGCGCTGGTCGTGCTTTTTGAGTTCAATGGCACGGATACCGCGCAACTCCTTCCATGTATTCACAGCCGTGGAGTTGAAGACATTGAGGATATACTCATCCGATTTTTGAATAAAGTCCCAAGCCGTCTTTATATTCGTGCGTTCAAGGTGCTTGCGGAAAGCACGGCCAATGCCCCAAACCTCTTCAATGGGGAGCAACTGAAGGGCTTTCTCGCGCTTCTCTTCCGGAAGAATACAAATGCCGTTGTAACCACTATACTGCTTGGCATAGTGTGTGGCTACTTTAGCCAGGGTGTAGGTGGCGGCACTGCCACAACTGACGGGAATGTGTGTCGTGGTTTCTATAAGGTCTTTGACCTGCTTGATATACTGACGCAATTCATCAGGGTCATCATCAACGGGTATCTCCCCGAAGAACTCATCAACACTATACTGGACAAAATTGAGGACTATCTCCTGTTCCAGAACAATAGACATAATCTGCTCGGAGATACGGCCATATTTCTTATGATCAACCTCGAAGAAAAACACTTCGGTACCGTTCAGCATGTACGGCTCATCCGGTTGGTGTCCTTTGAATGCCTGAAAAATAGGCAGTCCCCGTTTGAGACCTAACTGCTTCGCGGGTTTGTTAAGTGCCAATATGATGCCGCCGTTATTGTCGTTTGATGAACTGACAATAACCGGCTTGTCCGCGAGTTCCGGGTGGTCGGCTATCTCGCAACTGGCAAAATAACTATTACAATCAATATGGACTATCATAAGCGACTGCAAAATTACTACTTCAAAGTGTCAATTTGGTGTCACATTGTAGTTTTTTTTCGTTTTTTTCTATTTTTGCCTACAAAGATACTGATTAATTTTGATATATGCAAATATTATTTATTGAATTAAGAATTTTGAGAAAATCGTGCCCTTGTGGCTAAGAATTATGAGATAAAAAATGGCGGTTTTTAATCTCCACCGTTCGCTCATCCTATACTGACCGTTGCTTAATCGTTGCTTAACCGTTCGATAGCACCATTGATAATCAATAACATAGGCATGAGTTTAGAGGACGGCGCAAGCGCCTACAGGGGAGAGGACGCTGCGCTACAGGGGATCGATGAGATTAAATTGAGAATTTTGAATTATGAGATAAAAAAAATCGTGCCCTTGTGGCTAAGAATTAAGAGAGTTGGTAAATCGGTAAATCGGTTAATCGAATTTTAGGGACGAATCAAGGTAAGACAAATCGCTTGGGGTTATAGAAAAAGCCGATTCGATAGTACCCGTAGCACGAAGAGATGCGGGCGTGCCTGTCTGGAGTCCATGCTCACCTAACAGGAAGATGCGGTCGCAATGAGCGAGTGCCATATCCAACTCGTGCGTAGAGATAAGAATAGTCTTATTGCATGTATGTGCCAAGTTCTGCAGCAGACGGAAAATGCGCAACCGATTGGGCAAATCCAAATGCGCAGTCGGTTCGTCCAACAAAATAAGGTCAGTCTGCTGTGCCAACGCCTTGGCGATAAGAACACGCTGTTTCTCTCCGTCGGAGAGGGCGGAGAAAGGGTGAAAGGGTGAACCGGTGAATCGGTGAATCGGTGAATCGGCGAATCGGGCAGATAGTCCGACTGCTTCCAAGGATTGTCGGATGATTTGCTCGTCTTCATCGGACAAAGTGCCCAAGAAAGAAAGATACGGATACCGTCCCATTGCCACCACATCATGCACGGACAGCCGGTCTATGCCGGTTGCTTCCGTCAAGACAAGTGCCATATTCGTTTCGTTAAGAACAGGGGAAAGCGTACCGCCAAGAGGAGGTTGTAACCCTGCCATCGTTCGCAACAATGTAGATTTACCGCAACCGTTAGGTCCTAACAGACCAATCATTTCTCCACTATTCATCGAGAAAAGCAAGTCCGACTGAACGATTTTTTTTCCGTAGCCGATAGTCAGATGTTGCGCGGAAAGATTCATTCGTAAAAATATTCGCGAGTAACCCGTCGCGATACGGATGTAAGTATTTCGTATGTAATCGTACCCAATCTGTTTGCCAATTCGTCCAACGGCAAATGGTCACCAAAAATCTCCACATAATCTCCCACACAGGCATCCGTGCCGGTAATGTCTATCATGGCTTGGTCCATGCACACATTTCCCACTACGGGACAGCGCTTGCCACGAATCAGGACTTCTCCTCCATAATTGCTGAACCGCCGGTCAAACCCGTCGGCATAACCGATAGGGATGACGGCTATTTGTCGGTCTTGCTGCAAAACGGTATGTCTGCCATAGCCGATTGTTTCGCCTGCGGGGACTGTTTTTACCGATAAAATGGTCGTTTTTAAGGTGCATACATTGCGCAATTTAGCCCCTGCGAACGAGAAACCGTACAGTCCTATTCCCAAACGGCACATATCAAACTGATATTCGCTAAACCGCTCTATTCCTGCCGAGTTGCATATATGCTTGATAACCGGGTAACCAAGTCCGCCTTTTAATGTCTCTGCACAATCGTCAAAATAGTGTATTTGGCTGCGTGTAAAATCATCGAATTGCGATTCGTCCGACCCTGCAAGGTGACTGAAAACAGAACAAACCCGTACCGCATTTCCATCGGAGGGTTGTGTAAGGCGGGCAACCAGTTCGGGTATCTGCTCACGGTAAAAACCGAGCCGGTGCATACCGCTATCTATCTTAATATGAATAGGATAATGCTCCAGCCCTTTGGATTTAGCGGCAGACATCACATTGTCCAAACTTTGGAACGAATAGACATTGGGTTCCAAATTATTCTCC
This sequence comes from Paludibacteraceae bacterium, assembly GCA_024399835.1. Classification (GTDB taxonomy): domain Bacteria; phylum Bacteroidota; class Bacteroidia; order Bacteroidales; family Paludibacteraceae; genus Colicola. The sequence continues at coordinate 86,940 of JAKSNK010000002.1, read as the reverse complement.
AAAATCAGGTCCATCGCAGCCACCTCGGGATCCATTACGATAATAGGCAATGTAATCCCCGCCTGGCGCAATTCGACACCCTCGTCCGCGACTGCGACAGCAAGATAATCAACCAATCCCGACTGCTGCAACGCACGACTGACTTCCACGCTGCCGGTGCCGTATGCGAATGCCTTGACCATACATGTCAATCGCGTTTCAGCACGAAGCAACGAACGGAAGTAACGCACATTGTCAACCAAAGCAGAAAGATTGACCTGGAGGACTGTTTCGTGCGTTTGGTGCAAAACACGCGAAGCGATAGTCTCTTCGTCGTAGCCGAGATAACGCATTACAGCGGCGCAAGTGCGTGCATTCTGGTGGGTCGAATCCTCTATTACAACCGATGAATGGACAAAAAGTTTCATCTTTTCGGCGCGTTTTTGCTCGATGGACAGGAAATTTTCTCCATGTTCAGCACCTATATAGGTAATCACACCTATTTGCGGACGAATCATCGGCTCCAAGCGTTCCATCTCCCCCACTTCCGAAATACCGGCTTCAAAGATAGCCAAGCAGGGTTTGGTCGGTAAATCGGTGAATCGGTGAACCGGGGAATCGGTGAATCGGTGAACCGGGGAATCGGTGAATCGGTGAACCGGGGAATCGGCGAGTTGCCAAACCGACAAAGGCACGCCTATCTGACTGTTGTAAGACTTAGGAGAACGAATAATCGTATAATCGTCCTTGAGCAATTGGTACAGCCACTCTTTGACCACAGTCTTTCCATTGCTCCCGGTAATGCCGATAACCGTTCCCTTAAACTGCGAACGGACATATACTGCCAATGTCTGCAATGCCCTAACGGCATCGCCTACCACAAAAGCAGGAACACCCTTTTGCTGCAATTCGGGGATGTATTTCGCCCCATCGTTGGTAGCAGTACGGATGGCAAAGAAAAGAGTATGTCGAGCATCTGCACCCAATTGGCGCGAATCAGTCAATAAATGACGAATATCGACATCACCGTCAGAAACGACCTGAACAGTAGCGATACCGTCTAACAACTGTCGAATAAGAGATAAACGCATAATCAAATATATTATGCCACAAAGTTACGAATAAATTCGCAGAAAAGCAAGAAAAAAAGCATGAAAGTGAAAGAAACTATAAATATTTTTGCAAAAATGATTTTTTTTATGTAATTTTGCACCTTGATTTGTGTGCACATGCACACGAGCGTGTATGGACGTATGGAATATAAGTATTTGAACCAAATAGAATACCCTCGGGACTTGAAGCAATTACCGATCAACGCCTTATCGGCTGTATGTGACGAGTTGCGTGACTTTATCATTCAGGAACTCAGTCACAATCCCGGTCATTTGGCTTCTTCATTGGGAACGATAGAACTGACGGTAGCGTTACACTATGTATTTGACACACCTCACGACAAACTGATATGGGATGTTGGTCACCAGGCATACGCCCACAAGATTTTAACCGGTCGCAGAGCGCGTTTTAGTACCAATCGTCAATTCAAGGGGTTAGCCCCCTTCCCCACTCCCCAAGAGAGCGAATACGATGCTTTCATATCAGGACATGCTTCCAACAGCATATCCGCAGCATTGGGCATGGAAATAGCCGACGAACTGCAACAGGTTCACCGGAATGTGGTTGCCATAATCGGAGACGGCGCCATGACCGGCGGATTGGCATTTGAGGGACTGAACAACACTTCGATGGACAGGAATAATCTGCTGATTATCCTTAATGACAACAATATGGCGATAGACCCCATTAAAGGCGGATTTACGCAGTATTTAGTGGACATAACCACCAGCGAACGATACAACAAATGGCGCTGGGAACTCTATCGCCTGATGAACAGACTGCATATCATTGACGAGAAGAAGACCACCAATCTGAGGCGATTCAGCAATAATCTGAAGACTATCCTGACCAAGCAACCGAGCAATATATTCCAAAGTATGAATATTCGCTATTTCGGTCCGGCGGATGGTCATAGTGTGACGGATTTGGTGCGCATTTTATCGGAAATCAAGAACCATCAAGGTCCCAAAGTATTGCATATTATCACAAAAAAAGGCAAAGGATACAAACCGGCAGAGCAGAACCAGACGATTTGGCACGCTCCCGGCAAGTTTGACCCGGAGACCGGTGTACGCAACGAGACGGGGCAGACTCCTGTCCCGTTGTGGCAAGATGTTTTTGGAGACCAATTATTGGCATTGGCACAAAAAGACAAAAGAATAGTGGGCGTTACTCCTGCCATGCCGACAGGTTGCTCCATGTGTACCATGCAACAGGTTTTGCCCGAACGCGTATTTGATGTAGGGATAGCCGAAGGGCACGCCGTCACTTTTTCTGCAGGATTAGCCAAAGACGGCATATTACCCTATTGCAATATTTATTCCACCTTCATGCAGCGGGCATACGACAATATCGTACACGATGTAGCATTGCAAAACCTGCATGTCGTCTTTTGTATCGATCGTGCCGGCATTGTGGGAAATGACGGTGCTACCCACCACGGACTATTCGACATGGCATATCTGCGTCCTATCCCCAATATGCAGATTGCGGCACCTATGACAAAAGAAGACCTTGAGGAGATGATGGAAATGGCGGTACACTTGGATGGTCCTATTGCCATTCGTTATCCGCGTGGCAAGAGTGTTCAACGATCGAAATCAGCATCTGCCCCCATACCTGCTGTAGAATACGGCAAGGGCGTGTTATTACGCGAAGGACAAGATATCGCCGTATTGAGCATTGGAGCCATCGGCAATGCCGTGAACGAAGCGATTGACCAATTAGCGGCACGAGGGATGAGCATTGCCCACTGGAACATGCGGTGGCTCAAACCGATGGATACAAGCATATTAGATTTTGCAGGTACACATTTTAGCCAAGTTGTTACCGTAGAAGACGGCATACTGAACGGAGGTATGGGCAGCGCCGTTTTGGAGTACTTTGCAGACAAAGGATATACCTGTCATGTCAAGCGATTAGGCATTGACGACCAATTCGTCGAACACGGTTCACCCGAGCAACTATACCATTTATTAGGGTTGGATGCAGAGGGAATCATAGGTGCATTAGAACAATTAAAATCATAATTCGTATGAGAATCATTATTGCCGGTGCAGGTGAAGTCGGCACACACTTAGCCAAACTGTTGTCCAGAGAGAATATGGACATTTCCCTGTTGGACGAAGACCCGAACAGATTGGGAGATTTAGAGACCGACTATGATATGATTACCCGTGTTGGTAATTCGACTTCTATTCGTGACCTGCAAGACATCGGCGTCAAGGGGTGCGACTTGTTTATATCCGTCACTCCACATGAAGCCACCAATATGTCTGCGTGTCTGATTGCCAAACAATTAGGCGCAAAAAAGACACTGGCACGAATCGATAATTACGAATACCTGTTGCCTGAGAACAAAGCATTCTTTGAGAGTATGGGATTGCACCATCTCATTTATCCCGAAGTATTGGCAGCCAACGAGGTGCAAGAGTCCCTGCGGAACTCATGGATGCGCTATCATCTGAGTTTATGCGACGGCAAGTTGGCGCTCTGCGTAGTCAAAGTGCGTGAACAGGCACCTATTGTGGGACACACCTTCATGTCGGGATTCTTTGACCATGGGCGTTACCGCGTAGTGGCTCTCAAGCGTGGTAGCGAGACCATTATTCCCAAAGGGACGGATGCTGTAGCAGTGGGAGACATGGTGTATGCCATTTGTTTGGAGGACGATATGGAATTTTTCCGCGAGCAGACCGGCAAAGTAAAAAGGGAAATCAAGAACATCATCTTCTACGGCGGCAGTCGAATTGCCCAAAAAGCCGCACAAAGTCTGCCTGACGATTTTAACATCAAGATATTGGAATCCGACCGCGAGCAATGCGAGCGTTTGAGCGAAAAATTAAGCAATGTGCTCATCATCAACACCGACGGAAGCAACTTGGAGAACCTGAAGGAAGCAGGCATAGAAGATGCCGATGCCTTTATTGCCGTAACAGATAATAGCGAAGCCAATATTTTCGCTTGTCTCGCTGCCAAACGCTGTGGCATTCACAAAACCATTGCCGATATCGAAAACATTGACTATATATCCATCGCGGAAGGATTGGATGTGGGCACGGTACTCAACAAAAAAATCACAGCTGCCAGTTACATCTACCAAATGCTGCTGAATGCCAGTGTTCTCAATGTGCATAATCTGACCAATGCCGATGCCGAAATCGTGGAATTCATGGCTACCGAAAATAGCAAAGCCACTTGTAGCACCGTGCGTGATTTGGATTTGCCCGACGGAGCGACTATCGGAGGCATTGTCCGTGCAGGAGAAGGTATATTAGTCAATGGTGAAACGAAGATTCTGCCGAACGATCAAGTGGTAGTGCTGTGCAAGAACGATGTTATTCGCCAATTGGAAAGATACTTTAAGCAATAATTCGCCTATATGACTCGCGCATTTAACAATAAAATGGTTTTACGCACCATGGGAGCGCTACTGCTGATTGAAGCGTTCTTTATGGGCATTGCCACTGCCGTCAGTTGGTGGTACCATGAGCCGGATAATAGTGCTTTTTTAATATCCGCCCTCATCACATTCCTTTGTGGCTTATTGGCATTGATAGGCGGTCATAACGCCCCCAGCCGAATGGGCGAGCGAGAGGGATATGTAATTGTGGCATGCGTATGGTTGGTTTTCTCGCTATTTGGCATGCTCCCGTATTATTTAAGCGGACAAATAGCCACCATTACCGACGCGTGGTTTGAAACCATGTCGGGCTTTACCACCACCGGTGCAACCATACTCAACGATGTAGAATGCTTGACACATGGCGCACTCATTTGGCGGTCACTCACTCAGTGGTTAGGGGGATGCGGTATTATTGTACTCAGTATAGCCATTTTACCTATTTTCGGGCTGAACGGCATGCAGCTTTATGCCGCCGAAGTGACCGGTGTGCAGTACGAAAAAATATCTCCTCGTATCGCTGATACCAGCAAACATATTTGGTTGACCTACTTAGGATTGACCATTGCCGAAGCGGGAGCACTGTTCTTAGAAGGCATGGGCGGATTTGACAGCATTTGCCATAGTTTGACCACAGTGGCTACCGGAGGTTTTTCTACAAAGAATGCCAGCATTGCCTATTATTCCAATCCTTGGATTCAGTACACGATTACTGCAGCCATGTTACTCAGCAGCATTAACTTTGCCACTATCATATTGACTTTCCGCGGTAAATTCCGTAAGACGGCACAAGACGAAGAAGCCAAATGGTTCCTCAGTGCCGTGATAGCGGTCACGCTACTATTGACCATCGGACTGATGGGGCGGCATTGGTTTACGCTATACGGCGGTTTCTCCATTGATGGCGGTGAAGCCACATGGGCAAATATCTTCGTTTCTTTAGAAGAGAGTTTCCGTACGGGGCTTTTTACCACCGTGGCAACCATGACCAGTACAGGTTTTGCCGTAGCAGACTATACCAAATGGGCATCCCTGCTATGGGTAACGATTTTCTTCATGATGTTCATGGGTGGAAGTAGCGGCAGTACTGCCGGAGGTATCAAGTGGGTCAGAACGGCTATTTTTATTAAGAGTGGCATCGCTGAATTTAAGCGTCGCATACACCCCAATGCCGTTGTACCCGTCAAGATGAACGGACATCCTATCAGTCAGCATACCACCAACAATGTGATGGCTTTTATGGTCTTTTATCTGATGATAGTCATCCTTTCTACCCTCCTGTTCTGCGCCTTAGGGGTCAATTTTGACGAATCATTAGGAGCCAGTGTCAGTGCCATGGGCAATATAGGACCCAGTATCGGGCAATATGGTCCTGCAGGCACATACGCTTCGTTCCCCCTTATAGGCAAATGGGTTATGACAGCAGTCATGCTGATTGGTCGTTTAGAGATATTTACCATTCTGCTACTATTCTCGCGAGTGCTTTGGAAAAAATAGACATGAAACCGATTCGTCCCATACATATTTGTGCCTTTATCGCTGCATGCATGGCATTGATTGCCGTGTTGTGTCTTATACTTCCCAAGGAGATTAATTGGGATGTCAACTTGCGTACTCCTCAACTGACTACTATCTTCGGTATTGACAGCACAGATACCTATTTGGCAGATGGCGACGAGCCGATGGATAGTATCGAAGTGGCAATAATGACGGATTCATCTATCGTGGAAAAAGACCTTTCTGCTACCGTTCTTGACACTAATTTTTTTCCGCCCATTGCTGAGGAGACGCGGCAAGATTTCGTACTCGACGAGATTGAAGACACCACCGATATGCGTATCTATTTATCTGCTTTTTACCAATCGCTGCACAATGCAGGCAATACCGCTATCCGAGTGGTACACTACGGAGACTCACAAATTGAAGAAGACCGTATATCCATGCAAATACGCCGTACACTGCAAAATCACTATGGCGGTGGCGGCGTAGGTTTGATACCACTGCATCAAACCATCGCTACGCGCACGCTATGGCAGACGCTCACAATGAACGATCAGGTGCAAAGGACAAATGGCGGTCCCAAACGCTATATGGTTTATGGTCCTTCGTCTTTTCATCGTAAAGGCGGGGTCTATGGACCTATGGGACAAGTTGCTATCATGGATAACGAAGTAACGGACGGGAGCGAAGACATATCCTTGCAAGTCCGCACGATCTCCAAGCCGGCTCACTCTGAGACATATTTCAATCGCGTGCATATATGGAAGAGTGGAGCTATTACTGCTTCCGTTGATAAAGCAACCGAAACCAATGGAGACATCTTTGTTTTGCCGGATAGTACCACCAATACTACTATTCATTTGCAAGGCGACGGAGAGGTATATGGTATCAGTTTGGAAACCGAGTATGGTATAATGGTCGATAATATTCCCATGCGAGGATGTGCAGGAACTATTTTTACAGGCATTGCATCCAACGAATTAAAGAATTACTTTCTTTCTACCAACACACGGCTTATCATTCTGCAATACGGGGGAAATATTATGCCCGGTACGCGTTCGAGACAACAAGTGGTACGGTATATAGAAAAAACACGCACACAGGTTCAATATTTGCAATACTTAGCCCCAAATAGCAGCATTCTCTTTATTGGTCCAAGCGATATGTGTGAGCGCAAAGACGGTGTAATGCACACCTATGCGATGCTGCCAGTTATGGATAGAGCATTACGACAAATGGCAAAAGAGGAGAATATCAGCTATTTCAGTATGTATCACGCCATGGGTGGTTCAGACAGCATGGTTCGATGGAAAGAGCAAGGGTTAGCCGGAGGAGATTATATACACTTTACACCCAAGGGTGCTGAGAAAGCCGGACAAATGATTGCAGACTGGCTAATGAACAAATAAACGGCGAAATGTAATACGACAATGGAATTTCTAAGACATACATTTGCATTTGACAGCAATAGTCCGCTGCTCTTTACCCAATTGTATTTTTGGGTCTTTCTATTCATTGTCTATATCGGCTATGCATTGGTAATAGGTAAGTTGAACCGGCAGCGCCTGCATTTGCGCAATATCTATCTTATGCTGGTCAGTTGGTTCTTTTACTACAAGACCAGTGGCAGTTTTTTGGCTATTTTGGCAATAGTCACCTGCACTTCTTATCTAACAGCGTTTCCGATTGCACGCAAGATACACGCCAAGTTGTGGCTCGTGGTCAGCATATTGATTGACTTGGGCTTTTTATTCTATTACAAGTATGCCTACTTTGGGGTGGATGTGTTTAATTCAATTTTTGGTACACACTGTTCGATTGTAGATACGATTTTATTGCCCGTTGGTATCTCGTTCTACATCTTCCAGGTTATTTCCTATACCGTAGATGTCTATCGTGGACATGTGGCGCCTGTACGCAATATCTTTGACTTTGGCATGTATGTCAGTTTCTTCCCCCAATTGGTAGCAGGTCCGATCGTGCGTGCATCGGAGTTTATGCAGCAACTCTATCGCCCCTTCCACATGACTCACCGAATAATGGGCGTGAGCGTATTCTGGATTCTCAACGGACTAACAAAAAAAATCATCCTCAGCGACTATTTGGCAGTCAATCTCATCGACCGTGTATTTGACAATCCCCTACTATTCAGCGGTTTTGAAAACCTGTTTGCGCTTTTTGCCTATTCAATGCAGGTTTATGCGGACTTCTCCGGCTATACAGATATTGCAATTGGTGTAGCCATGTTAATGGGATTCTATTTGCCTAAGAACTTCGACTCACCATATAAGTCACGCAATCCGCAGGAGTTCTGGCGCAGATGGCACCAATCCCTCAGCCGATGGCTCAAGTCGTATGTATATATCCCATTAGGTGGCAATCGCACCGTTTTCGGACGACCTGCCAACAAGCTTCTTGCCGGTAACATCAACAGTTTTGCCACAATGCTTATCGGCGGTTTGTGGCACGGAGCGAGTTGGAACTTCGTTATTTGGGGCGGACTCAACGGTATAGGTATGATCATTGCCAAATGTTGGCATAGCATGAAAGAAAAGATAGGTGTTGAGGGATTCATTCTTCGCCACAAGATTGTGCGCTACATAGACGATACGGTTTGCGTACTGCTAACTTTTACATTTATTACCTTTACGCGACTTTTCTTCCGTGCTTCGTCCAATCTTGATCCTGCTTATGCCAACGAAGTGGCATGGCGAACTGCTAAACAGATGTTGGGACAAATCTTCGGGGCTTGGAATAGCAGCATCATTCCCCTCTTTCTGTGGGAATATAAATCGGTCGTGCTACTCTTTATTACCGGCATGATTATTCATTGGTTGCCGGCAAAGTTCAAGCAATGGTACCGTATCAAATTCTCTCGTCTGCCATGGTATGCAATGGCAATTATAGTTGCCGTGGTCGTATTGGTTGTTTATCAATTCGTTACTGCAGATTTGCAACCCTTCATCTATTTTCAATTCTAACCCATTGACAGAATGATAATCGGATTAACAGGAGGCATAGGTAGCGGGAAGAGTACCATCGCGCATGCGCTGGAGCGATATGGTATGGTGCTTTACGACACTGATAGTCGTGCCAAACAACTTCTGCAGAGCAATTCCTCTTTGATTACACAGGTTAAACGCCTATTAGGGGACGACTGCTACGATGAACACGGCACTTACCTCACTGCCATAGTCGCTACGAGGGTATTTGAACATCCAAACTTATTGAAACAACTCAATGCCATCGTTCACCCTGCCGTACAACAGGACATACTGAACTCTCATAATGCACGACAAGTGGCACACGACACACGACATACGCTCGTTGAATCCGCTATTCTATTTGAGAGCGGGCTACATCGTATATGTGATAAAACCATTGCAGTAACGGCGCCCGAACATCTGCGTATCGAACGGACCATCCTGCGTGACCACACCAATGAAAATAAGGTTCGCGCACGCATGCAGGCGCAAATGGGCGAATTGGAGCGCAATCAATCAGCAGACATTGTCGTATGTAACGACGGAACTAAAACAATAGATGAACTATGCCTATACATAACGCAACATTTGTAATTTCCTCCCCCGATGTAGCACAGTGCCCGCAATCCACTCTGCCCGAATACGCTTTTATCGGACGAAGCAATGTGGGGAAATCCAGTTTAATCAATATGCTGTGCCATAACCCGAAATTGGCAAAGACTTCGCAAAAGCCCGGTAAGACACTACTTATCAATCATTTTCTCATTGATAACCAATGGCACTTGGTGGACTTACCCGGTTACGGATTCGCTCAAACGGGACAAAAGCAACGCGAACAACTGCGCAAAATGATTGAACGCTATTGCCTATTGCGCGATGCCCTGACTTCATTGTTCGTTTTAGTTGACAGCAGGCATTTGCCTCAAGCCATTGATTTGGAATTTATGAATTGGTTGGGCGAGAACGAAATACCTTTTGCCATCGTCTTTACCAAATCCGACAAATTGGGCAAAGAGAGACTAACTGCCAATATAGAGGCATACAAAACGAAACTATTGGAGACATGGGAAGAACTGCCCCTTATCTTTGTCACCAGTGCAGAAAAGCATATTGGAGAAAACGAGTTGATTACCTACATAGAAGGCATTAATGCCACACTCTAAATTCCTATACGATGATATACGAGAATAACGATGATATCCGTCTCATAACATGCGCCAACTCATCACGCGAGATTCAACGGCAACTAAACGCTTGCCGGGAGGAGAGACGCCCTTATGTGTTTGTCACCGATACTATGCGGCACATTGAGAATATTCGGCGTATATTGGTGCCCGTCTCAATGTTAGAAGAAGAGGTTTACAAAGCCGAAATTTGCACTTATCTGGCACGCAAAACAGGGGCAAAGATAGTATTACTCAAAGCCAAAGATTACGGTTCTAAAGCGCAGCATAATCTAAATAAGATTATCACGCACATCCGTTCAGTGGCAGAACGGACGGGGGAGAATATAGAGTTTGAAGTTCACGAAGGGGTAAAAGACTCATTTTCAATCAATCGCGAGGCAGCAGAGCGACAACGCGATTTCGGGCATCAGTTATTGTTACTGACTGCCAGCCGTGAATACGGATTAGATGATTGGATTTTTGGTCCGCAGGAACGCCATGCTATTCGCCATAGTCAAGTGCCTGTAATGCTGATTAATCCACGCGCTGATTTATTCAGTTTGTGCGACTAAATTACCGGATATTCCGTTTATTTAACTCCCTACGATAAGCCGCAGCCACACGCTGATGTTGGGCATAAGTGGAGGAAAAAACATGTGTCCCCGACCAGTCTGGGTTCGCACACATGTATAGATAATCCGTTTGTGGTGCATGCAATACAGCATCCATTGTTGCACCATTGGCACATCGTATCGGTCCCGGAGGCAAACCTACATAACGATAGGTGTTATAGGGCGAGTTGCTTTGCAGCATTGCGCCACTAACGCGACGGACCATAAAATCTCCATTCGCAAAAATAACCGTCGGACATGCCTGCAATGCCATACCCTTGCGTAGTCTGTTCAAGTATAAACTGGCTATTTGCGGATGTTCACTTGTGCGGTTGGTTTCTGATTCGACAATACTGGCGAGCGTTGCCACTTCGGCAGGTGTCAATCCCTGCTGCTTAGCCAATCGGAGGCGTTCTTCTGTCCAAAAACGCTTGTATTCCTTTTCCATGCGTGCAAACAAGTCATCTGCAGACAATGACCAATACACTTCGTAAGTATTCGGGATAAACAGACAGATTGCCGTCTCTAGTGTCAGTCCGTATTGTGCCATATAAATGACGCTGTCCAACCGCTCTTTAATCTCAAGCGAATCGACCAGCAACACTTTTCCAATGCGTGCTGCCAACTGTTCGCGATTACGAATCTGATTGGTAAAACGCAGATTGACAGGCGTTTGCCGTCCGTGCATCATCCTGTTAATCAGTGTTTTGTCTCCCATCCGCTCGGGGAACTCATAGTATCCGGCACAGGGTTTATTCCACCCTGCACAACGAATATGCCAATGCAACCATAGGGGTGAAGATATCCTGTAGTCCGCTTGCACCATGTGCAATACACTGTCAACCGGCATATCCGGATAGATATAATAGCCGTGCGATTGATTGTCGGTGCTTGCCCAGTTGCACACATAGCCACGATAATAACCCCATGCACCTACACACAATGTAACTGCTATCAACAGGGCCAACACTTGCAAGGCAAGAACCGCTTTTTTCATTCCTTTTTTCATAATCAACTGCAAAAGTACACTTTTTTTTGGATATATGCAAATTTTTTAGTACCTTTGCAGTCAAATTTTGAAAATATATACTATATGAAAAATTTCGTTGAAGAATTGAGATGGCGTGGTATGTTGCAGGATATGATTCCGGGTACCGAAGAGCAATTACTGAAAGAGATGACAACAGCGTACTTGGGCATTGATCCCACGGCAGATAGTTTGCATATCGGGCACTTGTGCGGCATTATGATGTTGCGCCACTTGCAGCGTTGCGGACACAAACCGATTGCACTCATCGGCGGTGCTACGGGTATGATTGGAGACCCGAGTGGCAAGAGTGCCGAGCGCAATTTGCTCAACGAGGAGACACTGGCACACAATGTGGCATGTATCAAACATCAATTGGAGCACTTTATTGACTTCAATAGCAGCGAACCCAACGCGGCTGAATTGGTCAACAACTATGATTGGATGAAGGACTACACCTTTATTGATTTCGCGCGTAATATAGGCAAACTCATCACGGTCAACTATATGATGGCGAAGGATAGCGTCAAAAAGCGCTTCAACGGCGAGTTCAATTGCGGTATGAGTTTTACCGAGTTCACTTATCAACTCTTGCAGGGATATGATTTCTATTATCTGAATGCACATAAAGGGTGCAAACTGCAAATGGGCGGCAGTGACCAATGGGGCAATATAACCACCGGTATGGAACTGATAAAAAAACTCACCGGCAACGATGCTTTTGCACTAACATGTCCGTTGGTGACTAAAGCAGACGGAACCAAGTTCGGTAAGACAGAAAAAGGCAATATATGGCTCAGCCGTGAGTACACGAGTCCGTATCAGTTCTACCAGTTCTGGCTCAATGTCAGCGACGAGGATGCAAAGCGTTATATTAAGATTTTCACTTCATTAGAACGCGAAGAGATAGAGGCACTCATTGCCGAGCATGACGAGGCACCCCATTTGCGTCTGTTGCAAAAGCGCCTGGCAGAAGAGGTCACCGTGATGGTACATAGCCGGGAGGACTATGAGCAAGCGGTGGAGGCAACCAATATACTCTTTGGCAAAGCGACAAAAGAAGCGTTGGAAAAACTTGACGAAGCCACTTTCCTGCAAATTTTTGACGGCGTACAGCAGTTCCGTATCAGTCGTGACGAACTCATGGCAGGCATTCCCCCACTCGATTTGCTGGCAGAGAAAACACAAATCTTCCCCAGCAAGGGAGAAGCGCGTAAGATGATTGTCGCCAATGGTTTTTCGATGAATAAGGAGAAACTGACCGACCCGCAAAAACCCATTGATGCGCAGGCATTGATTGACGGTAAGTACATTCTTTTCCAAAAAGGCAAAAAAGACTATTTCCTCGTCATTGCCGAATAACTTGTACCACAATCAAATTAACTCGCCCAATCAAGTCAATTCTTACGATTTTAGTCCGCAGGCATTTCGCTTTCGGGCAATTCATCGTCAATACGCTCCAATAGAGTGCAACGAACCTTGTAGGTTTTGAAAGAATCCTCTTGAAGATACACAATGGACGACTCTAATGTAGTGAAAACTTGATTGAGTGCGGTATGTTCACTACTTGCATAGTCCAAAGTAGGCAGCTCATACTCGCCTCTAACTTCCTCATCTATTTCCGAGCGGTCACTCGTCATATAAGCGATACCGGATGCCTGAAAACGGTGCCAGGCATAATCGACATAGGGCAAGTTTAACGCGACTTTAATGTGGGCACTAAGTTCCTCTAATACCATATCAGCAGGAACAAAGATTTCGGTATTCTCTTTGGTGTCGGTGTTTGTCAGTAATAGGCGGTATTGCATAACTATACGAATAAAAAACATGCAAAATTACACATTTTTTTTAACTTATGCAAATATAAACAGAATAAAAGAAGGTAAATATATCTTTTTTTGCGTACTTTTTTACGAAAAAATTTGCTCATGTCAAAAAAAAGTTGTACCTTTGCACTCGCTTTCGAAAAATCGCTGCCTAATCGTATATCGGTAGTACATCAGATTTTGGTTCTGAGGGGCGAGGTTCGACTCCTCGTTAGGCAACAAGCCCGACTAAGGGCTTTTTATATGTTTAATGATAAGTAAGGTCCCACGACCTGAATAAAGTAACAACACAATGAAAATCTTTGAATTAGCAGGTACTCTGCGTAATGAGTACGGAAAAAAAGCAAGCAAATGCTTGCGCAAACAGGACTTTGTCCCTTGCAACATCTACGGATTGGGCGACAACATCACTTTCACAGTAGCCAAAGCTGATGTACGCAAACTCATCTACACTCCCGACACTATGGCTGTAGCCCTCACTATTGGTGATGTGAAGAAAATGGCAGTCGTTAAAGAACTTCAATTCCATCCCGTTAGCGACGAATGTCTGCATATTGATTTCCTCGAGGTAAACGATAGCAAACCTGTTACCGTAGAAATACCCATTTCTCTCGTCGGTCATGCAGAAGGTGTTAAAGCCGGTGGTAAATTGAGCATGGAAATGCGCAAACTCAAAGTAAACGGTATTTATACCGACATACCTGACCGCGTAGTCATCGATGTTACCAACTTGGGTCTGGGCAAAAAACTCTTCGTTAGTGATGTTGCTGTAGATAAATGTTCCATCAAGAGCGTTAAAGAGGCCATCGTTGCACAAGTCAAAGTTACTCGTAACAGCAACGCTGCTGCTGAAGAAGCTGCTGAATAACAATGGGCAAATTCCTCATCGTCGGATTGGGTAATATCGGCGACGAATACCACAACACCCGACACAACATAGGATTTAAGATATTGGACGCTTTTGCCGAAGCGTCCAATATTGCTTTTGAAGATAAACGATACGGTTTCATAGGCAAAGGCCGTATCAAAAACGCAGAACTCGTTCTGCTCAAGCCGTCCACTTTTATGAACCTCAGCGGGAACGCTGTGCGATACTGGATGAACGAAGAGAAAATACCGCTTGAGAATCTGCTCGTTTTGGTAGATGACCTCAATCTGCCATTCGGTACCATTCGCATTCGCAAGCAAGGCAGCAATGGCGGACACAACGGATTAGGGCATATTCAGCAAGTCCTTGGTACGGATAATTACGCACGCGTACGATTTGGTTTAGGCAATGACTACCCCAAAGGCGCACAAATACACTTCGTACTCGGTCAGTGGACCGAAGACGAAGAGAAAGCGATGCCCGAACGACTCGCAATAACCAATCAGATTATTCCTTCGTTCTGCTTACAGGGAATCGACAAGACCATGAATCTCTATAACGGGAAATAACATCCCACGCTACATAGAAGAACAAAATAGTGTAAATCCATACTCCTACCCACCAATGGTATTGAATAACCTCAAACCATGATGCAGGAAACAAAATATCTATCGGCATTACACTAAAGAACGCGAATAAACACCAATAGCCGATCTTCGTGAACAGATTGCGATTCTCCGCGCTATAATACCACATGGCGAAGCCCACAACCGATATAAGATGTGTATTCGGTTCTGCTGCTTCCGAAAAAAGCACTATGTACATCATCAACACCGACAGCACGCCTACCTTGAAATACTCCTCTGTCCATGCTTTGTGGCACACGAAGAACATAACCGACAATACGCCTAATACAACCAACTGCACAATACGCATATTCGGCAATAGCCATGCGCGTGTCGGTTGCGCCCACACGACGGACAAATAGGAACAGGTATTCTCACAATGGTCGGTCAGCGCATGAAACCAATCCATGTACCACGGCACAAACTGGCTCCAACCTAACTGCAACATCGGTATCAGCAACAAACCGCAACCAATCAATACTGCATACCCCATATTGCGCCAGAACTTAGGATAGCACAGCAACAATGCCAACTCTATCAAACCATAAATCTTGGTTGTAGCAGACAGCATAATCAGAGCCACAGCCCAAAAAGGACAGTCACGCTCCATTAACACATAAGCCCATAAGAAGAAACAACCGATTAGCACATTGTACTGGAAAGCGAAAATACCTTGCATCACAATCAACACCGTATAGAGTAACAATGGCATAGTATGCTTGCTCAGTTCTCCCGGTAATAAATACACGCCAAAAAAGAACGCTACCCACCCCGCTAAATTCCACAAATAGCCGCCTATATAAAACGGCAAGAACGCAAACGGTGCAAACAAATAGTGGAACACCGGTGAATACAGATAATACCACCCGTTATGCGCACGCACATATTCCGTTGTATATGAACTGATACCGTTAAAGAAATTTATGGTTGCATCGCGATAATCCACATAATTCAGCGCATGCTCGTGAAAAAACTCCAACGATGTGATAACCAAGGTGGCTAATACACCCAACCAAAAGATGATATATTCGCGTTTCATACTGCAAAGATACAACAAATATTTTATATACACAAATTTTTACACAAAATATGCCCACCAGAGTCGATAAATATCTCTTTGCCATGCGCATTTACAAAACTCGTTCAATGGCAGCCGATGCTTGCCGTGTAGGACGAGTTACCATGAACGGGCAACCGCTCAAAGCGTCTCGGACACTTGAAATAGGGAATCGCTTCTCCGTGCGCAAAGGACCTATCACCTATTCCTACGAAGTGCTCCAACTCAGCGAGAACCGTTTAGGTGCTGCGCTCGTTCCCGATTATTTGCGAGACATAACTGCCAAGGACCAACTTGAGTTGCTTGAATTGGCACGCTTGGCAGGGCAAAGCGGCAGAGCACGAGGCACAGGTCGTCCCACCAAGAAAGACCGACGGGAAATAGAACAATTTATGAGCGAAGATTACTTGGACGAAATAGACGATCTCGACAACCTCGAATAATCGAAAAAAAAATATGAAAAGCAAAAAGGACAACATTGCCGAATACATCTTATACCTCTGGCAATTAGAGGATTATCTGCGTGCCTTCCCACAACAGGCATACGCCAATACCGAGTTGATGGAAATAGCCGACATGATGCACGCCGAAGGTATTATCGACGGCGGGCACCTGCAATTGGCACAAAACGCGCTCGAAGAACTTGAAGAACTGCACGACGAATTACTCAATTCCGAAGCGCCCTATCGCGCTGTTATCTTACATCTTGAGCCCAAACTGAATATCCTGAAAGCCAAGACCAATACCCCGCTCATGAGTGATGTGGAGGCGTGCCTCACTCTACTCTATCAAGTCATGCTGCTTCGGCTCAAAAAGCAACCCATTACTCCTGAAACGGAAGAAGTGCTGAAAGATGCCACACAATTGTTGCGTTTCTTGAGCAAAACCTACTACGATGACCACCAAACAACGCTTTGAACATATTATCCGATGGTTCGCCATCAATGCCGCTTCCGCTGAAAGCGAACTGGTCTATCACAACCCGTACGAGTTATTGGTAGCCGTTATGCTCTCTGCCCAATGTACCGACAAGCGTGTCAATATGGTCACTCCGGCACTCTTTGCCGCCTATCCCACTCCCTATGCCATGGCACAAGCCACAACCGAGAACATACTCACATACATTCATTCGGTCAGTTACCCCCGTTCCAAAGCCGAACACCTGCTCGGCATGGCGCAACGGTTGGTTGATACTTACAACGGTATCGTGCCCGACAATATAGACGATTTGCAAACGCTGCCCGGCGTAGGACGAAAAACAGCCAATGTCATTTGTGCCGTTATCTGGAATCAACCTACCATGGCAGTAGATACGCACATTTTCCGAATTTCCGAGCGTTTGGGACTGACTACACACAGCAAAAACCCCTTGCAAACGGAGAAACAACTCACACGGTACATCCCTGCCGAACTCATTCCCAAAGCCCACCATTGGTTGCTCCTGCACGGACGATATATCTGTCAGGCACGCAAGCCCAAATGCGACCAATGCGGACTGTCTGCGTATTGTCGATATTATGCCTGTTCTCATCGGTAGTACATCGGTAGTACATCGGTAGTAGAGCGGTAGTATAGCGGTAGTAGAGCGAACCGTGACAGGCACATGACCGGTATGTGTCCTTAACGGGGGTAGAACGGGAGTAGAAGCCACTATTAAGCATACAATATACTATTATGAATACACTAAAGCGTTATTTTATTGCGACCCGTCCGTGGTCTTTTCCTGTCAGCATTGCACCCGTATTGCTGACAACATTCTACATGTGTACAATTTATCAGGATGTCAATACATTATACGGGTTCTGGGCACTCGTCGGCATTGTCCTGTTCCACGCCGCAGGCAACATGTTCTCCGACTATTGGGACTATAAGAAAGGTGTCGATACCGAGCAGATGGCGGGTGGCTCTATCATCACAAGCGGCGCCATGTCTGCCCAACAGGTACTTGTTTATGCCCTTGTCGTGTTGGCAGTAGCGGTACTCAACGGACTTGCTTTGACATTATGCACCGGCTGGCAACTGCTCCTGATTGGCGGCATAGGTGCCGTACTCGCAATGGCTTACCCGTGGCTCAAGTTCCACGCTCTTGGCGATTTGGATATACTGTTCACTTTCGGCATTATCCCCACCCTCGGCACCGCCTTTGTCATGACAGGTGAAATCGTTTGGTCATCCCTTTGGATAACGCCCACTTTTGCCACCATTACGGTGGCTGTACTGCACGCCAATAACACACGCGATGTGCTGCGGGACGGCAATGCTGATATCAAAACATTTGCCATGCTTATCGGACCCCGAATGAGTCGTTGGCTATACTACATGGAAGTTTGGACTCCTCTGTTGTGGGTCATTGTTTGCGTGGCGACCGGACATTTGCATTGGATAATGATTATCGTTTCTCTCATGGCATCGGTCGTGGCTTTCCGCAACACGCGCATTATGGCGCAGTGGGACAAAGGGGGTAAGATTGACATGTTGGACCAAATGACGGCGCAGCAGCAGATAGTCAATGTTTTAATGCTCACACTGGGTTTCCTCGTCTTAATATTATGGTAAAACGCTTATCTGCCGCTGTCGGAATCGCTTTCGTCCTATGGACGGTCATGTTCAGTCCGTGGACTGCGCCTTATATTCCTTTTTGGGGCGTAATGACCGGCTCCGCCATCGTGCTTATCACGCTTGCCTTTGTATTGGGGAGTCCGATTAAGGGACTCCACATCGGTTTTACCGACCTCCTGTTGGGCATTGCTGTTGCTGCCGGATTGTGGGGGTGCTTTTGGGTGGGCGACAAAGTCAGCCAATGGCTGTTCCCGTCTTTTGCTCGCCTGCAGGTAGATAGTATTTATGGAATGAAAGAAGGCATCTCCCCTCTGTTGTTGTCTGCCCTGCTCCTTTTTATCATAGGTCCGGCAGAGGAAATCTTTTGGCGCGGATATGTGCAGCGCACGCTGATGCAACTCTTTGGCGCGGCTGACCGAATCAACCACATTACCCGAAAGGGCATCCTTGTCACCCTGCTTGCCATTGCGTTCTATACCCTCGTTCACCTCTTTTCCTTCAATTTTATGTTGATAATGGCGGCACTCGTTTGCGGTGTTGTGTGGGGAGGATTGTACTACCTCTTCCCCAATCGGTTTGCTGCCGTTGTCATCAGTCATGCTCTGTGGGACGCTGCCGTTTTTGTATGGTTCCCTATTCTATAATTAAGTTTGTTTATGAAGATTCGGATTGTTACATTGGGATGTAAACTCAATTTTGCGGAGTCAAGCGCGCTGATGAACACCCTCATTGCCAAAGGTCATACACGCGCCAAGCAAGGTGAGCAGGCAGATATTGTTATCGTCAACACCTGCACCGTCACCGATACTGCCGACCACAAAGATAGACAAGCCATTCATCGTGTCAAACGCGAGAACCCGTGCGCCAAAATTATCGTTACAGGTTGTTATGCACGGCTCAAACCGCAAGAAATAGCCGCTATGGTCGAGGTGGATCATGTCATTCCCAAACGCGACGATGTGTTCCAACCTGCCTATTCGCGCGACGACCGCACACGCTGTTTTCTCAAGGTACAGGACGGTTGCAACTACTTTTGCACCTATTGTACCATACCTTTTGCACGAGGACGGTCGCGCAATCCGTTTATCAAAGACATCGTTGCACAAGCAGAGAAGGCGCTGGCAGAAGGAGCCAGGGAAATCATCCTTACAGGTGTGAACATAGGCGACTTCGGACACAGTACGGGAGAGCGTTTTTACGACTTATTGGTTGCCTTAGACCAAATAGAGGGCGATTGGCGGTGCCGCATCTCTTCGTGCGAACCCAATCTGCTTACCGACAAGATTATTGACTTTGTTGCCCATAGCCGCCACTTTGCACCGCATTTTCATATACCCTTGCAGTCCGGCAATAACGACATGCTGCAAATTATGCACCGTCACTATACGCGCGAACTGTTTCAGGAGCGCATCGAACATATCAAGCAAGTCATGCCCAATGCCTTTATCGGCGTAGATTGCATGGTAGGCGTGCGTGGCGAGACGGAAGAGCGGTTTAATGATTATGTGCAGTTTATATCTGCGCTCCCCGTCGGCCAACTGCATGTGTTCACTTATTCCGAACGCGCCAATACACGCATGTTGGAAATGGACTTGTATGTAGTTCCGCAGCGCGAACGCGAACGCCGCAGCAAAATACTGCACGCTATCTCCGAACAGAAACTTGCAGCGTTTTATGCCCAGCACAAAGGACAAAAAATGACCGTCCTTTGGGAAAGCAAAAAGGACGGTCAACAAATGTTCGGGTTTACTGAGAATTATATCAAAGTATCTTGCCCTTACGACAAAGCAAAAGTCAACACTTTTGAGCAAATCGTTTACTAATTATCTCAATTTCTGTCCGCAAGCGTTATAGAGTTGGTTGCCACGGCGGATATACAAGGTCTCTCGGTAGATAAATTTCTCTATCGGTTCTTCCTGTTCCTCTATCTGTTCACCTTTGCGCACAATCTGGAAACTTTCAGGCAATGCAGAGCACTTGAATACACACTGCTCACCGTTCATTAGCGGTGTGTAGGTGTCTTTGCTCATATTCCACAGATACAGATTCTGCATATCTACCTCATTCGGGCAGTCAATGGTAATGGTATAGGTCTTATGATTACCGCCTACGAAATTAACCATAGTCCCTTCCAACTCGGGCAGAGCAGCCACAGCCAATTCGTCGTTCTGCGACTGGACGGACATACATACATCGCTCAGTTCGGAATGTGCCTTGCGACCATCCCAAGCATTATCAAACTGTTTGGTGAAACGGTCAGAGACTAACAAATACACTTCATCTTCCTGTCCAAATCCGCTAACACGCAAATGGCAAACCACCGGCTCTATATCACTCGCCGCCTTGCGCGCAGGAGCACGCGTGGGCTCTACCGTAGAGCGATGTCCTACTGCATCAAAAACGGACTTTTGATAATCCAACTTCAATTGTGTAGTTTGGTTAGTGTGTACAAAGAAGCCCTGCATAGGAGGAATCGACTTGAGTGAACCTGCCAAATACGAAGCAGCATGTACAGGAATAGCATTATACTGTCCACGCGCCGAAGCCGTACCGCTACGGGACATATTTACCTGCTGGTCAACTGCCTCAAAATAGGTGCCGGTATTCATAATATACACAGTTGCATCTGCAGCACCGAAGTCTGCTACATCCAAACGCGCAATATCTATTGGAGCCACCCACGAATTGGCAATAAATGCGAAGCCGGGATAAGTTCCCATGTCATTGTACGGAACATCTACCGTTGTCAAAACAGGGTCATTCAGCGTACCCGAGAAGGTATAAGTTTTCTCCTTATCCTCCGTCATGCAATATCCACTAAACGGCTTAACCACCCCGGCTAATGAATCTACACGCTGCCAGTTACCGCCTAATTTACGATTGGGTGTATTCGTCCATTCGTACATCGAAGCAGCAGGATAAGCATTGCTAATCAGCGGACTGTCATTCAACGGATAACCCATATACTGCCATACGGTTTGCAACAACTGTACATCTTTGGAGCGCGCATAAAACTCAACCGTAGCAGGGATATTCACATTCTCTTCCCACAGAACCAATGCACCATTGCCTGTAGCATCTGCACGCACGATAATGTCTCCGGGGTTATAATTCATCAACAGGTGATTAATCGTGAGTGCCCCCGTAGGACGAATGGTCAACGGAATACCTGCCGATTTCAAATCAAAGGTCAAATCACCCGTCTGTGCATCCGCTATATCAACCTGACAGGGTTGCTGAACGATGGCACTATCCTTATAATGGGGCAAACGCTTGTAAGACGGCCACCAGTTCTTGACATCAGACCAAACATGTGTGCCATTCTTGTCATCAAAGATTAACTCTGCCTCTATCACATTGACCGTAAACGATGCACTACGGCGGCAATCAATCTTGTCATGAGTTACTGTCCATGTGAACACATAAGTACCTAACTGCTCCGCTTTCCAAACACCCGGCGCGATAGTTACCGGCGAACCGCCGTCTAACGAGTATGTCAACACGCCTGTTTCATGATTGGGATCAACATCCGAAACCATAATGGTAGCCGTTCTGAGCAACTTAACTTCCGTAGCCGAAACAGAAATCTCTGCCTCCGGTCCGCAGCCATACACTTCAATAGTGGCAGTTGCAGAAGTCTCGCAAGCAATCTTAGTATGAGTCACCGTGTAGGTAAAAGTATAAATACCGGCAGCAGTCGGGGTAAACGAAGTACCTGTGAAAGGAACTGCCGGAGCACCATTTTCGGATAATGTCAGTGTGAATGTTTCTACCTTAGAGACGGGAGATAAAGTCAATGTGGCAGTTTCATTCTCCTTGAGCACAGTGGCAGACGGAGTGATGGCAGCCGGCACACCGCAGTCATATACCTGTACGGTGACAGGAGTGGCTTGACGACTACAATCAATCTTGCTATGCGTAACCGACCAATTGAACACATAAGTACCGACTTGAGGAGCAGTCCAAGAGCCGCTACTAATCACTTGTTGCGCACCGCCATTCAACGAATAAGTCAATGTACCCGTTTCATAATCTCCTACAGCCGACGGAGTAATCGTTATCGCATTACCCAGCTTAACATCTGTCTGCAAAACCTCTAATGTGGCTTCAGGTCCGCAATCGTACACGCCGATAGTCACTTGGTCCTCGGTCTCACAGCCCAAAATGGCATTCGAAATAACATAACGGAAAGTGTATTGCCCGGTAGCCGTCGGAACAAAAGTCATTCCTTCAAACGGTGCAGGCGTTCCTCCGTCTTTTGCCATCGTAACCGCACCCGTAGCACCCTCTTCTGTCACCGCCGACAGAGTCAAGGTGGCACTTTCGCCCAACCTAAGAACAGTCTTTGACGCCTCTATATCAGCCGGCTCACCGCAATCGGACACTTTAATGGTTTTGGTTGCTTCACGCGAGCAGTCTATATATTGGTGCGTAATCGACCATTTCAGTACA
Organism: Paludibacteraceae bacterium; assembly: GCA_024399835.1. Classification (GTDB taxonomy): domain Bacteria; phylum Bacteroidota; class Bacteroidia; order Bacteroidales; family Paludibacteraceae; genus Colicola. Next base: position 63,769 of record JAKSNK010000002.1, on the reverse strand, counting down.
TAACTGCCTAACGATGGCGGATTCCATGCCGTAGGATTGGTAATCGTAACAGGCGCACCACCATCAAGCGAGTAAGTTAGCGTACCCGATTCGTTAGCACCCAACGCAGAAAGTTGTATGTTAACCGTTTCGGTAGAATTATAGGTACTCTTCGCCGTAGTAATCTCTGCATCAGGACCGCAACCATATACAGTAATAGTCACTTGGTCAGAAGTCTCACAGGTAATCTTGGTATGCGATACGGTGTAAGTGAATACATACACCCCTGCTTCGGATGGTGTAAAGGTTGTTCCCGAGAAATCGACAGAACTGCCACCGTCTTTGGAATAGGTAATTTTACTCGTCTCCACATTGGAAACGGCAGACAAAGTGAATGTAGCACTCTCGCCTATTTTCAATGTAGTCTTATTGGTCTGTATATCCGCCGGTACGCCACAACCATAGACATTGACTGTAGTTTCAGCAGAACGCGTACAATCTATCTTATCATGGGTTACCGTCCATTTCAGTTTGTATGTACCTACAGCAGATGGTGTCCATGAAGCAGGATTAGTGATGGTTTGCGCAGCCCCTCCGTCTTTGGAATAGGTCAATACGCCCGTTTCGTGGTCTCCCACATTGGAGACGGTGATGGTGATGGACTTATTCACCTCAACATCGGTAGGTGCAGAAATAGTTGCATCCGGTCCGCAATCATAGACTTCAATGGTAGTAGTGGCACTATTAGGACCACAACCCGGAACGGTAATTGTATAGGTAAACACATAGGTTCCTGCACTTGTAGGAGTGAAAGTAGATGTTGTGCCTGAGAAAGTCTGCGATTGAGCACCGCCACCATTCTTTGAATAAGTCAATGTTGCCGTCTCACCGGAAGCAGCTTTAGCAATGGTCAAGGTTGCATTTTCGCCCACCTTCATCGAGGATTTATTCGATTTGATAGTAGCTTTGGTGCCACAGGGTTCAACAGTAATGGTTTTAGTCAATGTCTTGTCACACTCGTTTGTCCACTTGTGGCTAATCTTCCACTCTATCTTATATTTTCCTGGAGTGTCAAAAGTAATGGTACTGTTACGGTTGGCCAACCATGTAGTATCTGTACCGCCATCAATTGTATAGAAATATTTGTAGTCCCAATTTTCAGAAGGCAATTCACTTGGTGTAGGAGTAATCGAAGCCCCTACCTTATATTTGCTATCCGTCCAAACTCCCCATTGTGGCGCACCCCAGCCGCAATGATAAACGCGAACAGTAGTCGTAGCACTACGATTGCACCCGGGCGCTTTGCTGTTGGTAATCTCGTATTTAAAGGTATATTCGCCTTCGTTGTAAATGGTGGCACTTCCTTCCGGCCATGTATTGGTCCAACCGCTCTCGCCCTTCTTCTGATAAGTCACCTTACCTGTCTCAAAGTCGCCTAAACCGGTAGTGGTACAATTCACCGTTTGACTATATGCAATAATGTCCCTATCCGGTGTAATAGTCGGTTCCGGTCCACAGGCATACACTACAATGGAGATAACCTTGGATTCACGGAAACAAGAAGCATTGGTGGAATTATTAATCACATACTTGATATTGTATGTACCTGCCATATCGGGTGTAAAAGTCATATTCGGCAAAGTGCCCGTAATCGTCGGATTAGACCCCTCCGGCTTTAGCATAAAGACAAACTCACCCGTCTCATCGGCTGCCAAAGTGGCATTAGAAACAGATATTTTGGTGGTCTCACCTTCACCTAAACCTGTCTTTTGAGCACTGATAGATGGTGTGGTTCCGCAAGTCACATTGCCTATCGTGATACGCACCGGGTCGGTGTACATAAAACACTCCGTACCATCTTGCATACTGATAGAATAAGTACCTCCATCTTGCAAAGTTGCATTATTTACTCGCAATGTAGGCGCATTAAAGTCCCATGTCAGTGTGTATTTAGTATGGTCGGTTGTATCAATCGGCTCACCGTTGTGATACCAAGTGTATTGGTGATCACCGCCATAGGCAGTTGTTTTCGCAGACAATGTGAACGATTGACCTACATTGTATTTTTGATCACCACTGGTCATTTTGAAAGTAGTACCGACAAATGTCATACATGGGTCATTTATTCCCACTTGTACATCAAATATGCCTGATTCAATGGTAGAACATCCTGGTTTGGTAATACGACAGAAATAATCATACCACGAATTTGCTTCATCGGTTGCAGGCAGACATTCATCTATTGTATTAGATCCCGGACCATTATAGGGCACGGCTTGACTCTTACTTTCTCCTGCTCGAGAATTATAGCGATACCACTGAATGGTAGCACCTGTCAAGTCTCCGAAATTGGCACTGGTCCACTCCAGCCGCCAAGGTATAGCACCCACATTGTAAGACATAGATGAGTACATAATTCCGGGGAATGACGGACAACCCATTGTCATATCTTCACGCATGGGAGCTTGTAGGACACTACCGGACTCTTCATCATCCATCGGTAATGAAGGTGCCAGCCATAATTCACCCTCTGCTGAAGCAGACAAAGCAATGGCAAATGTAACAATAGTTATTAAAAATGTTCTCATAATAGTTATTGCAATCGCTTGCGGTTGCGCGTGCGCGTATATTTTACGAGGTATATATATGCTTTATATGAGGATTATTCTACTTTTTGACCTTGAGCGCCAAAGATTAGATTTCCTTTGCGAATATACAAGACACCTTTGTGTATAAATTTCTCTACAACCGTACTCTCATCGTTAACTTCTTCAGGGCGCACAATACGGAAACGGTTAGTAGCAGGAGTGCAAGTGAAGATATGCTGTGCGCCATTAATCATTGGCGTATAAGTGCCGTCTGTCATATCTTGGAGATACAACCCTTGCGGCATCTTAGCATCGTCACAATGTACCGTCAAAGTATAATATTTATCCACATTACCTACAAAATCTATTTGCTGTCCTTCCAACTCAGGAATAGCGGCTACAGACAAGTCTGCATCCTCTGCAACGACAGCCAAATGAACATTTGAACGGTCAGATTTGAACTGATAGCCATCCCAACCATTCTCAAAACTGTTGGTAAAATTATCATTTACCAGCAGATATGCATTATCTTCGGCACCGAACCCACTTACATGCAGACGGCAAACCATAGGATTAATCTCTGCTGTTGCTTTGCGTGCAGGCGTACGCGTTACTACAGGGTCTGCAGCAAAAGAAGTAGCATCAAATACTGCCTTTTGATAATCCAATGTCAAAGTAGTGGCAGTAGTCGAATGCACGAAGAAACCCTGCATGGAAGGAATGACCTTGAGCGAACCAGCCAAATACGAAGCAGCATGTACAGGAATAGCATTGTACTGCCCACGAGCCATAGCTGTGCCGTCGGCAAGGATAGCTGATTGCTGCGATTTTGCCTCTACATAAGTGCCCGTATTCATGATATAAACAGTAGCATCTGCTGCACCAAAATCTGCAACATCCATACGCGCAATATCAATCGGTGCCACCCAAGCATTTGCAACAAAAGCAAAATCAGGATATTCGCCCTGATCATTATTAGGAATAGTTACATCCGTCGAAACAGGGTCATTAAGCAATCCCTTGAAAGTATAAACTTGCTCGTTATCCTCTGTCATACAATAACCGACAAACGGAACGGCAGTTCCACTCAAGGAATCTACACGCTGCCAGTTACCTCCTAAATCACGATTGGGGGTATTGGTCCACTCATACATCGTGGCAGCCGGATAAGCGGCGGCGATCAGCGGACTGTCTTGCAACGGGTAGCCCATATACTGCCAAACAGGAGCACTCGTTTTCATCGCTTTGGAGCGTGCATAGAACTCAACCGTAGCAGGAATATCCTTGTTACCTGCAGCCAAAACCAAAGCGCCATTACCGTTTTGAGCACTTTGTATCAAAATGTCTTCGTCTTGCGGATTAGTCAACAATCCTGCAATCGTTAATGCACCGGTAGGAAGAATAGTCAAATCAGTAGCTCCATCCACCTCAAAGGTCAAATCACGCACTTGGGCATTGGTGATATCCACTTGACACGGCTTGCGAATAACGGCACTATCTGTTGCAATAGGAATACGCTCGTAGGTCGGCCACCAGTTTTTAGCATCTGACCAAACATGCGTATTGTTATTGTCATCAAATACAAGGTAACCGTATGCCTTAATCAGCGGTTTGATAGAGTCTGCACAAGCACGATAGCGAATACCATAAGCACCCGTGGAAGCGACTATGCGTATCGGCGTACCTGCCGAGGCGTTTTGGTCAATAGTAAATTGGGCAGTCACAGTATGACCTGTCGTATCCGGTTTGCCCACAATTACGCCTTCTGCCTCAACGAGCAATGCAGGTATCGGAGCTTCGTCTTCAGTAGTAACACTAACAGTATATGTCTTTCCCGCATACATCGGCTTAGTCAAATCATCCTCGCCATCAATTTGCCATTGGAAATCTGGGCATTGAGTAACGGGGGTTATGTTCATAGTGTACGAAGAAGACCATACAGAGCAAGTATCTCCACTGGAGTTAATACCGTCCCACACACGCACTTGCCATGTTCCCTGATCATCCACCTCACACGCAGGAATAGTCAAATACGAAGTATTGTAATCATCTTCGTAATCAACAATACTGCGCACATTGGTCGGCATACCGGCAGGATATACTCCCGGAGCCAATGCAATAACCTGATACTCCGGTTCCCCTACAGGAACACCGTTGTGATACCAAATATAGTGGTGGTTTCCGCCATCAGCATTAAAGGTAGCTTTTAGGGCTATTTTATTACCTTCTGTATAGGTGCGCACATTTTGTAAGTTTAGCGTCTTGCCGCTGCTGGTCATACAATCACCGTCTGTAGCCACATATACATCAAATGGCTTGGATGTAATTCCGTCCGGGCAATTGGGAGTTTTGACAACACAAACATAATTTAGGTGAGTATTACGCATCGTAACATCTGTAGCAGCATGGCAATCACTTACTGTATTACTGCCCTTGCAATAAGTAGGTATGGTATCCTCAATACTACCGCTATCGTAATCATAAACATACCACTGGATATGGGCTCCTGCCGTATCTCCATAAATCGACAAATTGAATTCCCATGAATCAGCGTTCAAATTATAACCTGTACTCATTCCCCACCCAGGATAACCATCAAACCAAGGACAATCATCTGCGGAAATTGTTAGTGCTGTAACTACAGCCACAAAAAAGAGAAAATGTTTTTTCATTTGTTATGATATTAGAATTAAAAGATTATTCGACTTATCGAAAAACGGCACAAAGTTACACATTTTTTTGCACATTTGCAAATAAATTGCATTTTTTTTAAGAAAAAGTTGGATATGTCAAAAAAAAATAGTAACTTTGCGCCGTTTTTTGAAGCATAAATGCTGATTTATTGCAGTAAATTTAGGAAAAACATTACAACACATACCATGAAAGAAAATTTACACATTTCACAAAGAATCAAAAGTACAACAGCCGTAGTTATGGCATTGTTTATGCTTGTCCCGTGTGCATTTGCCGCCAAAACGACAAGCAAAAAGTTCACCAAACGATATAAAGACACTCGTTTGGAAGTTGTTTTGAAGGATGTATGTAAAAACAACAGTTACACATTGAATGTCTTGGACAAAGACATCAATTTAGACAAACTCATCACCGCAAATTTCCGCGAAGCCAGTACATCAGTTGTACTCAAAAAGGTTTTAGATACTGATTGCCAGGGAAAAATCAAAAAAGGGGTATTGACTATTTCCAAAAAGCCGGAACCACCTGTAACTTATACATTGGCAGCAGCAGAGCCGTCAGAAGTTATTGACAACGACTCCATTACGCAAAAGACCTACCAAGATACTATAGTAACCATTGCTTGCCATCGTGAAACCATCAAAAAGATGCCCGAGTCAGAACCGGTAAAAAAAGAGGTTGCTCCGGTAGATTCCAATAACATAACCAACCGTAGGGAACATAATATTCAATTCCTGTTGGGCGCCGGTTATAGTTCTATGGGATACAACTTAAAGGATGACGGCAAAGAGATAGGATATTTTGGCGGCAATGTACAACTAAGGTACCTTTATTATTTTAATGAGAATTGGGGCATTGGTCTTGGTGTAGGTTTTTCGAACTATGGAAGTACCGGCACACTAAATACCGATGTCACTTATTTTGATGCCGGTGAGACGATTCTACGACAATCCGACAGTGAGAATGAAGCATACGGGCACACCGTTCGTACACATGATTGGAAAGAGCAGCAAAAAGCATATATGGTAGATATTCCTATCATGGCACAATGCACCTACCCCCTCAATAATGTCAATTTGAAGAACGGTCATTTGAAATTATATGCCGATTTAGGTGTAAACATCGGTTTATGCGTGGCTGCCAACCGCAAATTGAAAGACGGTAGTATCGAACATATCGGATGGTACAAGCCATGGCATTTGGAATTGGAACAAATCATTGGACACGATTTCTACACCGAAACGGTAGATGAGTTCAATACCGACAAGCAAGAGCAACCGCTCAAGATGCCTGCCATCGGTTTGATGGGAGATTTTGGTGTCGCTATTCCATTGACACAACAATTAGACCTATTGGTAGGTGCTTATTTTAACAGCACCTTAAATAATATGTGTGACAATACTTACAGCATCGGTTGGAAACAAGACAAGTACGATGGTGATTTGGCATATCGCAACCACGATTTCATGAACGCTTATGCCGGTGAAATTGGCACACAATTTGCACAAGCCATTCGTCCATGGCAAGTAGGTGTCCGCGTGGGCATTAACTTCAACCAAAAGACCATTCACAAAGAGAAACAGCCGGAACCAATCTACGATCGTATTACCGTATGCGACACAACGATTGCCATGCAACCTCGTGTAGAAACATATGTTAAACCGGTTGTGATTGCCAAGATTAAGAAAATATTGGAGAAATCCGTTATTTGGTTCGACCTCAATTCTGTAGAGCCCAAATTGCAACCTGCCGACATCTTAGACAAGGTAGCAGAAGTTTTGAAAGAAGATCCTAACCAAAAAGTAATGATTACCGGTCACGCAAGTAAGGAAGGAAACAAAGAATTGAACCAACGCTTGTCTGAGGGTCGTGCACAAGCCATCGTAGATAGATTGATTTCATTGGGTGTTAATCCTGACCAAATGCAAAGTCAAGGATTGGGTGTTGACCGTGATTATTTAACCGGTTCACACGACATTTCCTTGGATCGTCGTGCAGAAATTACTCCTATCAATACGGATGCTGATAACAAATTGGTAGTAGAGCAAAAACCGGAACCTGCTGTAGAGAATAACGCTCCACAAGCAGAGGAAGAAGCAGAAATAATAGAAGACTAAATTAGAAACCTTTTATAATATACAGATATGAAAAAGACATTATTACCCTTGATGGTTTTGACAATGTTATGTGGAGTCGCTCACGCTACAACTACAGAAGTAGCTCCTCCCCCACCAAAGCCCGAATGTAAAGACATCGTTTATCGCAAATGGAATGATTTGCTGTTCGTTGATAATGGCGACAATTTATTTGTCAATTATCAATGGTATGAGGACGGAGTGCTTATGCCGGGCGAGACAAAACAATACCTATATAACTATGGTGTTATTCTCAAAGGTAACGGCAAAAGATATTATGCTATTGTAACCAAGGCAGATGGCACACAAATTATGACCTGTGAGTACACTTTCGAGGAATTTAATGCCAGCGTAGAACTCAATGCAGCTCCTCGTAAAATGGCATTATACAATGCTCGTACAGGCAATAAGATTGGCGAATGGGATGAAGATAAAGTGCCTGATGATTTATATTTATCTATTGCTCAAGGTGTTTATTTTTGGCGCATAACCGATAGTGAACATCGTGTTGAAATTCGAAAAGCTACCATCTATTAGTCCAACATCGCGTAACGACTAAATGAATAAATGAAAAAAGGGATACTGATATTGTTGTTAGGTTGGACCGCCGCGATGGCTTCAGCACGGCTGACATCCATTGTGGAACTATCAGTAGGTGGCGGATGGAGTTCTTTGGGATACAAATTAGATGTTGCAGACCAATCGTTATTGACAGCCAAACAACCCGGTTCCTATAGTGCCACGGCACATTTGGGATATGGTTTAATGTTTAATGACCACATTGGTTTGGGCATCGGCGCAGACTTTTCGCACTATGGTGCAGAGTCCAAACTATCGGGTACAGCACAATGGTTGGAAGTAGCAGATACAGAGGGCGAAATATACAATCACCATACTGACATCAACAAATGGAAAGATCAGCAACATATCTTCATGGTTGAGATTCCGTTGACTCTCTATCTACAGGCGCCCTTATCCAGCGGTGATGTACGCTTTTCCGGAGAGATTGGAGCCAAAGTATGTCTTCCTGTCATTAGTAATGCCAAATACGCAGGCGAACTGACCCATACAGCGGGTTATGAGCCATGGCAATTGGTATTGCAAGATGTAATCGGGCACGGATTTTATAGTAGTGAGATGAATGGCAATTATGATTTATCCACCAAGATGACGGTTGCCGCCTTTGCAAAGATTGGTTTAGAGTCCCCTATTGATGACAAACAGAAAGTTTGGTTCTTTGGACATATATATGGGACATATCATTTTATGGACGCGTTGTCTTTGACAGATAATCCCAATACTTTAGGTTTCCATAATGATTCGGAAGATGCAACAATGCGTGATGCGCACTACTTTATGAGTGATTACAATGGAATTACCAACACCACTCTAATGAGTGGGAAGGTAAAGCCATTCAGTATAGGAATTGAAATTGGACTGAGATTTAAGTTCCCCCATAGCACGAAGTTCCCGTGCCATTGTGACAGAAACTAAAAGAATATTACCGATTAACGGTATGTTCGCATAAGCGGGCAGCATCTGTATTCGGCAAGCAATCCAAAGCATGAACAGGAATAATTTGTATTATTCCTGCTATTGTTTTATAGAGGGCATCCATCATTTCCGGCACCATCTTGAGTCCGCTACATGATGCCAACATATATGCATACGCTTCCGGCAGTCGAAGTAGTTGAATTGAATTTTGCGGAGCTTGTTTGAGTTTGACGATTCCTCCCACCGGAATATTCTGATTGATATAACAAGGTGTTTTGCCACTCCACGGAGATCCATATACACGCACCTCGTCATTAGGCAATAGGCGTAATACCGGGTTATCATCATTCAACAAGCGTGCATCTGCAAAAGCTTCCATCCATAGCCGTGAGTGGGTAGATTTGCCCGTTCCGGATTTACCCAAGAACAAGAAACCCTTTCCGTCTTTTAATGCCACAGAGGCATGCATTTCCAAAGCGCCCAGGGGAGTTGTAGTAAATGCGAACAACAACATAATAGCATTGTCAATAGCGAACTTCGACGAATCGTTGTCCACCTGAAGGGTTGCCCTTGAAAAATCTTTTGAAGCACGAATTTTGGAGCAAATAGGGCTATCCTTAAACATCGCCATTTGAATCAACCAATCTTGGTCCAAACGGTACACCTCAATGCGTGGCATATCGTCATCCGATGTGTCGGTAAACATCAATTGTTGTTCTCCGGGCATATCAATTTTACCGACTGTCACATGGAAAATCGGATTAATCGGAACCGTATGCTTTTCAAACGGGCGATAATTGAGCAATGAAGCAAAGCAGTCGCTATCTGCCGTTAGTATAAAATCAAATCCTGCTACGCAATAATTTCTGCTTTCAACCATGATTCTATTGTCATTGTAGCATCTTGCAATGCCTGTTCGTGCCCAACCTCATACTCTTCTACCAGCAACTCCGCCAAACGATCCGCGTCAAAGTCCTGACCGTCCATCACTTTCTGCCACAAATAAGCAGCAGTTTCGTTCATGGTAATCATCTTGTTAAAATTGATTTGCTCTAAGCCCTCTCCTACGAGAATAAATTCATTGCCCAACGGGCGAAGTTTGAATCCCTGTTTAACTTTCATATTATTGTTCTTTTATATTCATTCACAGCCATCGCGGTGTATGACGGTATATTTTAAGCAACCATTTGCGTAAGGGGAGTGCAATACGCCATAAATACCCGCGCGATAATGGCTTTTTATGCCCCTTAGGAGACCTTATTTCCAATACTTTTGCCAATACATCTACTTTGTCACAATGCTCTCCGCCAAATAAATTACCGTCCCCCATTAGAGTTAAAGTATTTCCCTGCACGGCTATCAAACGGTGTAATACATAACTATCCTGTCCGATTTGTGCCAAGACAATATCCCCCACCCTCACATCTACAGGTTTCCCTAAAACCACACTATCTTTTCCTCCCTCAATAAACGGACGCATACTGACACCGCTCGGAGTAAAGCTCACCGTATGACCATCCCGTATCAGAGTGGCTATTTCAGGTATTAAAACGGCATTTGCTACCAAATGTGACATATATGCAAATTCTAAATCGGACTACAAAAGTACAAAAATATTTGCAGATTTCCAAATTTTAATTGTATCTTTGCAACAAAATATGCTTGAATTACTTAATATGTCGAGGAATATACCTATCTCTGCGGCAAAGGGACGGGTGAAGATTCCGTTCGGAAGAAGGTAATAAAGCATTGCCCGAACCTCGTCGGGGCACAGTAGCCATAGTTATCCATAAGAAGATATCTTCGCAATCATCTTTAGTCGCTTCTTTTACCATCGTGGAGGTTGTTAACCCGTTCTCATGATAGATAATCCAGAAAGGTTGATAAGCAGAGGTAGTCTCACCGGTCTCGTCATAACCAACCGACAAGAAGCAGATTGTATCACCTTCTTGTATTTCGCTCTCGGTATAGAAATTAAAGATATTCTCACTGTCTTTCCCCTGACTCAGTATGTCCGGGAAGAAGTCCATTTGATAATAATACTCTATATCGTAGTAAAACCAAAGAGAGTGTAATTTACTCCAATCCCGATCGACATTTTTCTTAAGTTCATAGTCCCAAAAATATGTGTCAGTTATGTTGCTCGGACTAACGGAAATCACACCGTCAATCAAACGAATAGAATCTGCCTCCAAACTAAAAGTACTATGGTGCTCTTGAGCAGATGTAAATTTAATTACCCGCAGATCCGTAAGATTCCGATTGCCATCAACACCTACCAACACAAAACGATATTCTGTATTAGGACAAACAACTATCGAATGCATATACGCGCCCGATTCTGTCAGCATATCATATAGTTCGGGAGAGTATTCTGATAATTTCTTTGCCAATTTATTCTTATATTCCTGCTCGGAAGAATAGGCATTCCATTCCTCAACGGGCATCCAATCGATGCAATAACGCATAAACTCGTCTTTGGGGAAGATATCCACCCACACACGATGAGACTCTATGCGCGAAATAGTTACATCAAAATCCATCACCGTAGTCGGTTGATTTTTATGTTTACATCCTAAAAACAGTACGAATACCGATGCTATAAAACACAGTTTTTTCATATTCATACTCTCCTATTTTAATGTTTTGAACATTTTCAAATAAAACTTAATGCACCCGCTTTGGTGATTACCATAGTGATCAAAGTCATATTCCACATTCGAAACGGGCATTGTACCGGAACGCATATCGTAGTGACTAAAACAATAGCGGACAACCTGTGCATTTACAAAAGGCACCGTTTGATCATCCATCGAGTGGAATATACATATAGGAGCTTTAGGACGATATGACTCCGGCAAACTATTGGCTTGCAAAGCACGATAGAGGCGTTGAGTTTCTCCCTTACTACGATCTAAACCATCCGGTGTCAAAATCTTACTGAGACGATTAACACCTATCATTTTGGTAATCTGTATGCCATTATATGCCTTAGAATTAAACCATTCCTTATAATTTGACAACAATGGTTCCCTGAAGAATTTCGATATATCCAGCGGTTCGCCCATACCCTCTGACATACCCAGAATAATCATCGGGACAGCATAAGGGATGCCCGTTTCGTCCGCTTTAACACAATAGTCATAGGTACGCGCTACATTATACGGTCCACCACCGCAGTAATTTTTCTTCAACTTAAACAACCCCTTATATTCATCATCCGATTCCATAAAATACTGTACCCACATAGATGTAGCTCCCCCCTGACTATAGCCAATTGAGATAACTTCATCGCTTTGTATTTGCAATTTTCGCTCAACGATAAACGAACGGACACCCAATGCCATATCCAATACATTCTTAGCCGTTACTTTAGCTTGAAGATAAGGATGTACCATATTTCGTGTCACGCCATAACCTAAATAATCCGGCATCACCACCAAATAGCCCAATGCAGCCAATGTCGCTTCGATCGGGAAAGTGGACGACGGCACCTCATAATTAGCAGCCACCGTATAGTGACAACAAATCAGTACATTTTTAATTGTACCTTTAGGAGGGAAGAATATTGCGCCCGACAGAGTAACCGGATTACCATTCGCATCAACAGACTCGTAAGTACCACAGACTTGATGTACTTTATACGACGCCAAAGACTCAATAATACCGCATGCCAAATCAGTCGTCACTAATGCACTTGCCTTGCGCGAATGGTCCTCTATTACATTACCTGACGAATCAAACTCTATATCCATTGGCAATTGATTCCATGGTTGTTCTTCCAGCACATCATAATCATGCTCACTATAAGCGACAAAGCGTTTGCCATTGGTCTCTAAGTTGGAAAAATCAAACCCTAATTCAGGATCATCGTGATGGCACGATGTAAACACAACCAGCAGACCGATTACAGGAATAATTTTTTTCATAGTTTACCCTCCTTTTTTACTCGCGGAGCATTGAATTTATAGCCAATGCTTAATGTAATCATACGGCTGGACAGCAATGCAATATCTTGAAAACTCATTAAAGCACTCAGTCCGCCTATCTCGACTGCGCCATAAAATCCTTTTTGCCCGACCTGCATGCCCAATGCAGTAATGCCTACTCCCGGGTAACACACCGTTTTGGTATTCCGCACAGGATCCAATTCTGTACCTCCATTGACAGTTACACCCACCATGACGGCACTATAGAGTTTGACCCACGGGTGGCGATAATAGGTAAAGCGTACCGTGGGCAAAATACTGATATCATAATAGCAATGGTTGGTATGACGAGAGTCGTTTTTATCTCGCCACCCCATGCCCGTATAGTCAACAATCATACCCGTCGAGAGCCACGATAACCAGTAATACTGATACTCAGCGAACCAGTGTCCCGGTAAGTATGTCACTTCCGTAAATGGTTTTCCCAAGTGTGGAAATTCATATTTCATGGCACTCTCAAAAATAGGGTCTCCCCACCCCACGCGCACCTCGTGCCGAAGGGAATCAGCAAACATAGATGTCTTTTCAGCCCGACAAAGTACCGGTAAAACCAATAAAAAAAGGATTGTAAATTTCTTCATAATTTGTTTTACTAAACAGGGTGGACATTATGCCACACCCTGTTTAATTTTTAACTTTTCTCACTAAATCGCGTTTGCAACATGCCCAAACTTTGGTCTTCACGCAAAGTGACACCGTATTGGTGTTTCCATTTGTTTTTCAGACTATGCAACCAACCCTTGGTAGCATAAGCGTACACAAAAGGATGCACATACAAAGTCAATCCTCTGCCATGTTCTTCCGTTTCGTGAACGATTTGTTCTTCCACTTGATCTGTGAAAAGGATTGAAGGTTGAATTTTCCCTTTTCCCATACAGGTAGGACAAACTTCCATCATATCCATTTCCACCGCGGGGCGCACGCGTTGACGAGTGATTTGCATCAGTCCGAACTTGCTTAGTGGCAACACATTGTGTTTGGCACGGTCATGGTTCATCAGTTCGACCATGTGTTCAAACAACTGCTGTTGATGGGTTTTGTCATCCATGTCTATAAAGTCAACAATGATGATACCCCCGATATCGCGCAATCTAAGTTGGTGCACGATTTCATCGGCTGCCAGCATATTGTATTGAAACGCATTTTGCTCTTGATCCTCATAGATTTTTTTGCTGCCGGAATTGACATCAATGGCAAATAATGCTTCTGTTTTGTCAATTACCAAGTACCCTCCGTTCTTAAATCCGACCGTATGACCAAGTCCTGTTTTCATTTGGCGCGTGATGTCAAACTTGTCAAAGATAGGTTCTTTCCCCTTGTATTGTTTGACAATTTTCACGGCTTCAGGCGCAATCATGGTCACATATTGGCGAATTTGGCTATACATCTGTGCATCGTTGACATAAATACCCGAGAAATCGGTGGTAAACATGTCACGCAAGATTCCGATTGTTCGGTCTAATTCCTCACCGACCAATCTTACTTCGGAATCTTTTGCAGGAGTGCTCTGTACGGATGACTCTTGCGGTTTTTGCAAGTTGTGAATGGTTTCTTCCCAGCGTTGCAACAACAATTTGAGTTCGCCATCCAATTCCATCACCCGCTTGTCTTCAGCCAAAGTGCGTACAATGACACCAAATCCCTGCGGTTTGATTGACTGCACCAATTGTTTGAGTCGTGTGCGCTCGCTTTCGCGTTTGATTTTAGAGGATACCATTACCTTGTCCGCATAGGGGATAAGTACCATGTTTCTCCCAGCGAGACTCAACTCGGCGGTCAATCGAGGTCCCTTGGTATTGATGGGCTCTTTGATTACCTGTACCAATAATTGGTCTCCAACATGCAACAAATCGGCAATTTGTCCCTCTTTCCCGACATTCTCTTGTCTTTTGACGGACGACAAAGCCGGTACTTTGCGGCGGTCACTCACGGCTTTGGTCGTGTAGGCACGCAATGTTCTAAATTCAGAACCAAGATCCAAATAGTGTAGAAAAGCTTCTTTTTCAAAACCGACATCCACAAAGACTGCATTCAGAGCCGGCATAACTTTTTTAACCCGTCCATAGTAGATATTTCCTACGGCAAAATTGTCAATACCGCGTTGTTCGCGGTTGACCTCTTGCAAGCGGGCGTCTTCTGTTAGCGCGATAGCAATCTCTTGTGGCTGTACATCCACAAATAATTCGCTTTTCATACTGCAATAATAATTAAAAAAGGGCTTTGTAGCCAACCATCTTGCGCCCAAGACGGCTTATCGCCACAAAGCCGGTTAACCTACCGCACAAGCGTAAGATTTACTTATGCTTATGACGATTCTTACGCAAACGCTTTTTGCGTTTGTGTGTAGACATCTTATGTCTCTTATGTTTCTTTCCGTTAGGCATAAAAGTTAGATTTTATAAGTTGATAAATAAAGTTTATTTCAGCATATCGCAGAAATCGTCAGATGGTTTGAATGCCGGAATTTTGTGCTCCGGAACAACCATAGACTGTTTGGCTGTAATATTGCGAGCTATCTTTCTTGCACGCACTTTGGTGATAAAACTACCGAATCCGCGCAGATAGACATTCTCGCCTCCTGCAACAGACCTTTTAACATTCATCATAGCCGATTCCAATACCATTAAAATCGTGTTACGATCATAACCGGTTTGGATGGCGATTTCTGTAACTAGTTCAGCTTTTGTCATAATTATAATAGTGTTATTTGTTTTTCAACGACGAAATTGTTCACAAAGTTACTACAAATTTCTGAAATATAAAAGTTTTTCTCAAAAAAAATTCATTTTTTCGCATTTTTTTTGTAATTTTGCACCCGATTACAATGAAAAAAGACCTATTTTATCATAATTTATACTCTTGGTACGAAGTCAATCATCGTATTTTGCCCTGGCGTGAGACACAAGATGCGTATCGAATATGGATATCGGAAATTATCCTTCAGCAAACGCGAGTGGATCAGGGATTGGATTATTATTTGCGGTTTATCAACCGTTTTCCTGACTTATCGTCTTTAGCGTCAGCGACGGAAGATGAGGTATTGCGACTATGGCAGGGACTTGGCTACTACTCACGGGCACGCAACATCTACAAATCCGCCCGACAGTTGCAAAGTATGCCTACGACATTTGAAGGGCTTCGGCAGATGTCCGGCGTAGGCGAATATACCGCCGGTGCCATTGCCAGTTTTGCCTACAACCTACCCTATCCCGCATTGGACGGGAATGTATATCGCGTATTGGCACGATTGACGGATTGTGAAATAGCGTTCGATACCACACAAGGGAAGAAACATTTTCATCAAGTTGCCAACGAACTCTTAGACCGTCATCATGCCCGATTATTCAATTCGGCAATTATGGAATTTGGAGCATTGTATTGTGTGCCACAGAATCCGGATTGTGAACATTGTCCGCTACAAGTTTTTTGCGAGGCGTATGCACATCATACAGTGTCCTTGCTGCCGGTACGCAAACCACGACCGAAAATCAGACAGCGGTACTTTATCTATACCATTTACTTATGTGAAAAGCAAGTACTTATCCGCCAGCGGCAAGATAACGATATATGGAGACACCTATGGGAGTTTCCCTTGGAAGAAACGGATGAGACGACTTTCGCTCAATTCAGACCTCAGACCTCTGCACATTTATTGCTGACACACCAACTCAGTCATCAGAAACTTCATGCCCATTTCCATATCAAACGAGTAACGGTCCTACCATCCTTGTCGGAGTGCAAGACCGTTTCTATCCACGACTTGGATGACTATGCATTCAGTCGTTTAACGCTGCGTGCGTTGGAGCAATTGTTTCCTTATTTCTTAAAATAGCGATTGTATAATCCTTGGAAACCGCTTCCGTGGCGTGCTTCATCTTTAGCCATCTCATGAACGGTATCATGGATAGCATCCAGATTCAATTCTTTGGCACGGGTAGCAATAGCAAGTTTGCCTTCGCAAGCACCGGCTTCCGCCATCATGCGTTTTTCCAAGTTGGTTTTGGTATCCCATACCACTTCGCCTAACAGTTCTGCGAATTTGGCACAATGCTCTGCTTCTTCAAAAGCATAGCGTTTGAATGCCTCAGCAATCTCGGGATAACCCTCACGGTCAGCTTGACGGGACATTGCCAAATACATACCTACTTCGGTGGCTTCACCCATAAAGTGTGCATTCAGGTCAGCTTTCATTTGATCATCCGTATCTTTGGCTATACCAATGACATGTTCACATGCAAATTGAAGACGCTCCTCTGAAGCAACTTTCCATGTTACAATCTGCTTACATTGGGGACAACGCTCCGGTGCTTCCTCCCCCTCAAATACAAACCCGCAAATAGGGCATACAAATTTTTTCTTCATACTTGTACTTTTTTATTAGTTAAACATATATCACATGTGCCACAAACAGGCGCATTTTCTTCTCCAAAATATGCCAACAGAACCTGTGAACGGCAGAACTGCGTATTTTCGGCATATTCAACCATAGCACTCAGTTTAGAAGTGTAATGTTCGGCTCTTTTCTCATACACTTCGGGCGATAACCATATATCCGTCTGCCGCTCTTGCGTAAAAGTGAATCTGCAAGCCCGCGTGCGGGGCAGATAGGTAATAATATGCCGTGCTGCCAAGGCAGACAATTGCCGATGGAGGTCGTTGGTTACTTCTTCGCGGATATACTGCAAGTCCGTAAATATTCCCGGATATGCCCGCATCAAGTGCTGCAACAACTCCAATTGGTCATTGGTCAAAGCGTATTGTCGCAAAGACGATACGGATGTATTGATTTGTACGCGCGGTTGCGTTTCCTGTTCGTCCTCAAAGTCGATATAGCCCGCTTGCGACAGAATATGCAGGGCAGAATAAGTCTGCAACAGCGGCAAGTGCATCGCTTGTACGAGTTCGTCCATGTGCAGGGCAAACGAGTGATATAGACCACTACCGGCGCCAACACCCAAGAAATCGCAGGTCTTGTGATAAACATTGGCAATGAACTCCTTGTCAGGATAGTTATCGTGTACGCGCTTGCGTGCTTTCACTTTATCCTCAGGTGCGTAGAGCAAGACTGCATACGCCTTTTGCTCATCCCGTCCGGCGCGTCCTGCTTCCTGAAAGTATGCCTCTAATGTATCCGGCAAGTCGTAATGTATTACCAACCGCACATCCGGTCGGTCTATTCCCATGCCAAATGCGTTGGTACACACCATGATCCCCTCCCATGTATCTTGCCGTCTGGCACGCTCTTGGGCAGACAACCCGGCGTGATAGAAAGAGCAACCTAACAATTCTGCCAATTCCTCGGTACGCTTGCGGTTGCGCACATACACGATAGCACGACCTTTGACCGAAGAGAGGATATGCTGCAATTGCTGCTGTTTCTCATCAGCATCTTTGCAATAGCGTACCACATAACTCAAGTTGGCGCGTGCAAAGGACTTTTTGAGCACATGTTTTTCGCGAAAAGCGAGTTTATCCTGTATATCGTCCACCACATCAGGTGTAGCAGTAGCCGTTAGTGCCAAAATGGGAATACCGGGTTGCCGAATCTGTGCAATACGCAAATAGGACGGACGGAAGTCATATCCCCATTGACTGATACAATGTGCTTCGTCCACGGCAATAAGCGTAATGGGCAAAGATGCCAAGCGCTTGCGAAAATCCTCACTCTCCAATCGTTCGGGACTGACATACAGACATCTATACGGACCAAACCGGCAATTATCCAAAGCGGCACGCTGGCGGTCATAACTCATGCCTGTATAAATGGCTGCCGCCTGAATGCCACGGCGTTTTAAGTTCGTCACTTGATCTTTCATCAAAGCGATTAGAGGAGAAATGACCAAGCACAACCCTTCCTGTACCAAAGCCGGGATTTGAAAGCATAGCGACTTGCCGCCGCCGGTCGGCATCAATGCCAAAGTATCGCGACCTGACAATACACTATCTATGATTTCCGCCTGTAAAGGCCGAAAAGCATCATAACCGAAATATGTCGCAAGTGCCTCCTTCGGAGTCATGGGAAATCGGGGAGTTGGTGAACCGGTTAGTTGAGGTCGTAGCCGTAGTGGCGGAGTCGTCCCTGATTGCTGCGCCAATCCTTATCGACCTTGACAAACAATTGCAAAAACACCTGTTTTTGGAAAAACTCTTCTATATCGTGTCTCGCCTGTGTGCCGACTTTTTTGAGAGCACTACCCTGCTTGCCTATAATGATACCCTTTTGGCTTTCGCGCTCTACATAAATGACGGCAGATATGCGAATGATTTTTGGTTCTTCCAAAAAGGACTCCACTTCCACCTCCACGCTATATGGTATTTCTTTGTCGTAATTGAGCAGGATTTTCTCACGAATGATTTCATTAACGAAGAAACGCGCCGGTTTGTCGGTCAATTGCTCTTTGTCAAAGAACGGCGGACACTCGGGCAACGCATTTTTGATTTGCTCAAACAATTGGTCTATACCAAAGCGTTCTTGTGCCGAGATGGGCAATATTTCCGCTTCGGGCAATTCGCGATGCCAAAAGTCCACCAAACCTTCGAGCGTTTCTTGGGTGGTCAAATCAATCTTATTGATAATAAGGAAACAAGCCCCGCTCTTGCCATTCCCCGAAGAAGTATGCTGTGCTGACCACGCCTTAACCTTCTGAAGAAACTCGGCATTCTTGTCGGGTGTATCCTGCACATCCGTCACATAAAGCAGCACATCGGCATCCACAAGGGCGGAACGGGAGAACTCCAACATTTGCTCTTGCAGTTTGTAATTGGGGTGTAGGACACCCGGGGTGTCCGAATAGACGATTTGGAAATCCTCACCGTTAACAATTCCCATGATACGATGACGGGTTGTCTGTGCCTTGGAAGTAATGATCGAAAGGCGTTCTCCGACGAGAGCATTCATGAGTGTCGATTTACCCACATTGGGGTTACCGACTATATTTACAAAACCTGAACGATGCATAATTGATATTTTTTGCAAAGATACACTTTTTTTTGCAAATATATGCAAGTTTTTGACGATTTTTTTAAGATTTTTCGGTCACACCCGCTAAATTCATATAAATTTTGGCGGTTTTTAGGTTAAATCCACTACGAACTGTTTACGAGAGTAGTTGAAGGTTGAAAGTTGAGCAAGTTGGAAGTTCTTCCTCTGCAAGAAGGGAAAGAACATTATTTTTCGTGTAGAACAACAAAGCGGTCTGCATTGCTGCAAGCCGCCTTGAAGGTATGTAAGATATAATGGTATTAAACCGAGAGTATTCTAAAGAGCCGGCAATTCATAGCCGATTTTTACATATCCGGTATTCGCACCCATCAGGCGACTGTAACCGACACTGAAATTGAATTTATTTGCATAAAAACCGGCACCTACCTCAGTATAGAAGTGTCCACCAAGACGCATTCCATCATCGTATATTTCACCTCTTGGACTAACATAATAGGCTTGTATGAAATCCAGAGTGCCACCTATTGAAAATTCAACAAAAGGCATAAACTTCTTTTTTACAGGAACATAACCTCTAACTTGTGCATAAAAAGGTAAAGCAACATTATATGATTCCACATAACTTGCTTTCAAAAGATTCTCACAACCCAATCCACCACCGATGTAGAGATAGTCTCTAACACGACTACCAAAACCAAAGTGCATACTTGGTCCTGCCATACCTTCAATAAAGTTCACTCCAATAGAATGAATAAATTGGAAATGGGCTTTCTTGCCTGAAGAATACATACCATTGCTCATGATGGTTTCAGTAGAACCTTCTATTGTTTCATTTTGTGCGATTGTGTTGTTTCGAGATTGGCTTGGTTGACTAACTGTGGAATATGTTTGTACATCGCCATTTTCAAAAACAATAGAATTGATTTCGTTGGTATTAACCACGAACATTGGTCCGTCTAAGTTGTTGATTTTTTTGTACTTAATTTCCGAAGAAGATACTTCGAGAATTTTGGCATCAATCTTCGTTGAATTTTTTAGAATGATGATGTCAGCAGCTGATAACATCGTGGATGCTACAAGACCTACGAGTAAAAGAATTTTTTTCATTGTGTTAATAAATTTAATTTGTCCTACTTCCTTTCAGGCGTTTCGGTTTTTCCTATGATTTATGGAATATTGTGGCGTATAGGTCATTTTTTCATTGTTGTTTATTTGTTTAGTTTGCCTCCACAATCGGCAGAAGGCAGTTGCCGTTTATATAGATTTTTATGCGTTGTCTAACTATGCCAATCAGCCGAGGATGCGCCGAGGATACGCCGAGGATAGGGACACAAAAAAGCGTGGGCTTTCGCTCGCTTCATTTGATTCTTTGAGGTTCTCGACTACCTTTTCTATCCAAATGTACGCACAAAAACTCACGCGAGTAACGTGAGCGTGCAAAACCGTACTTGGATAGATTTTTGAAACTGTCGAGATTTCAAAGAATCAAGTTGGGCTTACAACGCTATATTTTATTATGTCTTTGCAGGGTCATGCCCTGCGGGAGGAGTTAATTTTCTTTTTATATTGCCAAGGTCAACTATACTTTAATGCCCACAAGAGAGCGATTATTTTTTAGTTCAAGGGCACATTTATTATGTTCAAATTCACTTGCAAAAGTACAAAAAAAATCTGATATATGCAAATATTATTTAATTTTGAATTAAAGAAATTTGAGATATGAGACAAATGTTCCCAAAACCGTAACAAGACTACCACTCCAAGAGGACTTTGCCACACTTGCCACTGGTCATGATATCAAAGCCCTGCTGGAAATCGTCAAAACGGAAGCGATGCGTAATGACCGGGCTCAAATCCAAGCCACCCAAAAGCATCTGCTCCATCTGATACCATGTTTCCCACATACGGCGACCCGTAATACCCTTAATAGTCAGGGCATTGAAGATAACATCCGACCAATTGACCTGTGTATTGGACGGCAATATACCCAACTGAGCGATATTAGAGCCCTTATACATGTGCGCCACCATATCATTAAAGGCAGCAGGTGCTCCCGACATCTCCAAGCCGACATCAAAACCGCGTATGCCCAGCCGTTCCATTGCCCACTCTATCGTTTCACCCTTGCTGCCATCCACCGTAATGGTGGCTCCCATCTGCTTGGCAATCTCCAGCCGCAAAGGATTGATGTCCGTCACAACAATATGTTTGGCACCTGCATAACGGCAAATACCTGCCGCCATCGTTCCAATCAGTCCCGCCCCCGTAATGAGCACATCTTCGCCCAGCAAGGGGAAAGCCAACGCCGTATGAGTGGCATTGCCGAAAGGATCCATAATAGCCGCAAAATCGTCAGGTATCTCGTCACGCAACTTGACCACATTACTTTCAGGGATAGTCACATATTCGGCGAAACAGCCGTCCTTGCCCATAATACCGACCGAAATGGTGTTCTCACACACATGTCCCATACCACGACGGCAATTGCGGCAATGACCGCAGACGATATGTCCCTCTGCCGTGACACGCTCACCAACTTTGAAACTACGCACACCCTGTCCGACTTCCACCACTTCCCCCACAAACTCATGTCCCATAATATAAGGCGGTTTGCAATGGGTTTGTGCCCAATCGTCCCATTTATACATGTGCAAATCCGTTCCACAGATTGCCGCTTTTTTCACCTTAATGAGGACATCATTCACCCCCACTTCGGGCATTGGGACATCCTCCATCCATATTCCCCAATCGGGGTAACGCTTAACTAATGCCTTCATATAGTTGACAGTTGAGAGTTGACAGTTGAGAGTTGACAGTTGCACGATTATTTTAATACGCCGAGGGCTTTGCCGACCTTGATAAAGGCGGCGATACCTTTGTCCAATTGCTCCTGCGTATGTGCGGCAGAGAGTTGCACGCGGATGCGCGCTTGCCCCTTGGGCACAACAGGATAATAGAATCCCGTCACATAGATACCTTCCTCCTGCAACGCTGCCGCAAACTCCTGCGAGAGGCGCGCATCATACAGCATAACGGCACAAATAGCCGACTGGGTAGGTTTAATGTCAAAACCTGCCGACTGCATCTTCGAAACGAAATAGTCCGTATTGGCGTGAAGGCGGTCCTGCAATGTATTATCGCGCGTAAGAATCTCGAAAGTCTTGATTCCAGCCGCAGCAATCATCGGCGGTATCGAATTGGAGAACAAATACGGACGACTGCGCTGGCGGAGAAGGTCAATAATCTCCTTTTTGCCCGTAGTAAAGCCACCAACCGAGCCACCGAACGCCTTGCCCAAAGTGCCGGTAATAATCTCAATCTTGCCACGCAAGTCAAACTGCTCGGTAACACCGTGTCCGGTCTTGCCGACCACGCCGGCAGAGTGGCTCTCGTCCACCATGACAAGGGCGTTGTATTTCTGTGCCAGTTCGTAGATTCGATTTAACGGACACACATTGCCGTCCATCGAGAAAACGCCATCCGTAGCAATAATGCGGAAACGCTGTGCCTGCGCGGCTTGGAGTTGCTTCTCCAAGTCCTCCATATCGCCATTGGCATAGCGGTAACGGACTGCCTTGCACAACCGCACGCCGTCAATAATAGACGCATGGTTGAGCGCATCGGAAATGATGGCATCATCTGCCGTCAACAGCGGTTCAAACAGTCCCCCATTGGCATCAAAACATGCCGCATAAAGGATAGTATCTTCCGTTCCGAAGAAATCCGAGACGGCACGCTCCAACTGCTTGTGCGTATCCTGCGTACCACAGATAAAACGCACAGAAGCCATGCCATAACCGCGCGTATCCATGCGCTCTTTGGCGACTTGAATCAACTCGGC
This sequence comes from Paludibacteraceae bacterium, assembly GCA_024399835.1. Classification (GTDB taxonomy): domain Bacteria; phylum Bacteroidota; class Bacteroidia; order Bacteroidales; family Paludibacteraceae; genus Colicola. The sequence continues at coordinate 40,106 of JAKSNK010000002.1, read as the reverse complement.
ATTGTCTGCCAAACCCAAATAGTTGTTCGCGCAGAAATTGATTACATCCTTTCCGCCCTCGACCTGTATGTCAGAGGACTGTGGCGTAATAATCACGCGCTCATTCTTATACAAACCGGCTTCGCGGATTTCGCGAAGCGTGGTTTGTAAGTATTGTTGAAAATCGTTGTACATAGTAGCAGATTTGACTAGGAGACTAGGAAACTAGTTGACTAGGGAACTAGTATATTATACTAATCCCTGTTCAAGCATGGCTTGCGCCACCTTCATAAAGCCGGCGATATTGGCACCCTTGACATAGTCAATCGTTCCGTCTTCGCGCGTACCGAATTTCACACATTGCTCATGGATAGATGCCATGATATGGTGCAAACGCTCATCAACCTCTGCGCCGGTCCAAGAGATATGTTCTGCATTCTGTGTCATCTCCAAACCGGAAGTGGCTACACCACCTGCATTAACTGCTTTGCCCGGAGCGAACAAGAAGCCCTTCTGTGCCTGGAAATAGTGAATAGCACCGGGTTGGCAACCCATGTTACTAACCTCGCAGCAGCACCAGGTTCCATTAGCAACGAGTTCTTTGGCATCGTCCTCGCTCAGTTCGTTCTGGAAAGCGCAAGGCAAAGCGATGTCACACTTTTGCGACCATGCTTTCTTGCCGGCGATAAAGTTACATCTTTCAGGGAATTTATCTGCCATATCCTGCACCTTATTGCGGTTGGAAGCACGCATAACGAGCATATAGTCAATCATCTCTTTATCGATACCGTTGGGGATAGCGCAAACGCCGTCAGGACCGGAAATAGCAATCACTTTAGCACCCAATTCGGTTGCCTTGATGCAAGCACCCCAAGCCACATTACCAAAGCCGGAAATAGCCACGGTCTTGCCTTTGATGTCCTTGCCGGCTGTTTGCAGTACATGTTGGGTGAAATAGAGCGCACCAAAACCGGTTGCCTCAGGACGAAGAATGGAACCGCCCCAAGTCATACCTTTGCCCGTCAAAACGCCTGTATGATAGCGCTGAGAGAGTTTTTGATACATGCCGTTCAGGAAACCAATCTCACGGCCGCCAACTCCTACATCTCCTGCAGGGATATCCTGGTCAGGACCGATGCAACGCCACAGTTCCAGCATGAATGCCTGGCAGAAACGCATAATCTCCGCGTCCGATTTGCCTACGGGGTCAAAGTCAGAGCCGCCTTTGCCACCGCCCATAGGCAGAGTAGTCAGCGAGTTTTTGAAGGTCTGCTCAAAGCCCAAGAACTTGAGCATACTGGGCGTAACGGCTTTGTGGAAGCGCAAACCGCCTTTGTACGGACCAATCGCCGAATTAAACTGTACGCGATAGCCCAAGTTGGTCTGTACTTCGCCCTTATCGTCCACCCATGTCACACGGAAAGTGTAGATACGATCGGGCTCAACGATACGCTCAACGATTTTGTTCTTTTCAAATTCGGGGTGCCGGTTATAAACCTCTTCAATCGAATTTAACACTTCCTCTACGGCTTGCAGATACTCTGCCTCGCCCGGATGCTTTGCAGCCAACTGCTGCATGATTTCTTGCGTTTTCATAACGATAATGTTTTTTTAAGATAAATATAAAATATAGTTCCTTTTTCAGAAGTTTCAAAACGAATACGCCCGTCGGAGCCCTCCACGATATTCTTAGAAATAGCCAACCCTAAACCTGTTCCTGTAGATTTGGTGGTAAAATTAGGCATAAATATCTTAGGTCTTACTTCCTCAGGTATGCCCGGTCCGTTGTCCGAAATGGAAATCTCCACTTCTTGTTCCAAATCCTTCAAAATAACGATTATATCGCCATTCTCCTGCCCCTCCAATGCCTGCAGGGCGTTTTTGATAACATTGGTAAAGACCTGTCCTATCTGCTCGCGGTCGGCATACGCAATTACGCCCTCGTCAGGTCCCACATAACGCACGGGGATATTCATCGGGTTATTCTGCTGCAAATCTACAATCTGACACAGTTTGGCGGCTATATCGACCTCCGTAGTTACCACTTTGGGCAGTTTGGCAAAAGTGGAGAACGATGTGGCAATACGGCTCAGATTATCTATCTGCTCCACCAGCATAGCGGACACTTTCGTAAACTTGGCATCAAAATCCTCCGTGCCACGCAGGCGTTGCAACTGCTGCATAGACAGTTTCATCGGAGTCAGGGGATTATTGATTTCATGCGCAATCTGCCGTGCCATCGTACGCCATGCCCCTTCCCGCTCCGAACGGATTAAGCGACGGGTGGTCAATTCCAATTCGTCCACCATCAAATTATACCGCTGAACCAATTCGCCCAACTCGTCGTTATTGCCATACTGCAAGTGATTGTCCTTACCCAAGGCGAAATGCTGCATCTTATTCGTCAAGTGCTGAATAGGCCGCAAAATAGCGTGTGTGGCAAAATAAGACATCATCAACACCAGCAAAAAGACCAAAATAAATGCCGGCAACAAACGCGCCATAATACTATCAACCTCGATTGCCATATCGTCTTCGGAAAGGAAGAAAGGCATCGAGATATAACCTATCGACACATCATAACCATTCACAAACTCCGTAAATGCCGCCAAGTAGCGTACCGAACCGATTTGCTCATAGCAGATTTGAGTATGTTCAGGCGAAAAATAGACCTTCGGGTCCATCAGTTTGTTCAACAAACCTTTTTCAAACAATCCGGGCGTAGATGAGCCGACCAGTTTACCATTCAAGTCATACACATGTATATCCCCGTAAGTATATCCCAAGTCACGCAAATCGACATTCAATCCCTGCGAATTGGCGGAAGATAAATTCAGGTCCAAGAAATACAAACTCTGCAACGCAGACTGAACATAACTGCACTTCTCCTGCAAATGCGCCCGTTGCAACTCCTCATAATGCCTGTGTTCAAACAAAACGACCGATGTGATAATACACAAAAAAATCACCAACACCAACACCGACAACAACAATTGTATTTTCTGTCTCAAGCGCAGATTGCTGAACCCTCGTGCAGCAATAAGCATCCAAACAGAACCTCCCAGAATCAGCAAACACAAGCCAACAATAATAATAGAGTACACGCGCACTCGAACCCTATCCGAATGCCACCAAGACACCGACTGCTGGGCATCACGAATCGGCTGATACGAAAAACTGTGTTCAATCTCTTCCATGCCCCTGATGTGCCACTCCGTAGGAACAACCGTCATCAGGTTATACCACCCCGCCTTGGTCCACATAACCTGCGCTGTGGCATTGTCGAAATCACAGGTAAACCAACCCGTATAAGTAATCTCGGGCAATTGCTTTACATTCAACGCACGGGACGACCAATACACCAACTCTGTCGGACTAAACAAAAAATACAGGATGTTGTCGTTCTGCATCGACAGCGCCACCACCGAGTCCATGTTGCCATTCATCACGGCTTCGGAAATGCACGCTGACTGCCGTTCCGCCTCTATTTGCAAGCGGGAAAAAGAATCTTCAGAACGCGTACAAGACGCTAAAACGAAGAAAAAAAGTACTATCTGAACAATTTTCTTCATTAGGACTTGCAAAATTACTAAAAAAATTGTACTTTTGCAAAAAAATTGAAGAAAAAATGCTAAATATTTTTACTGCGCTCCTCTTGGGCGGTTTGATGATATTGGACCCATGCACCCTTTTCACTTCTGTGGCTGCCATCGGATACATCGACCGCGAGATGCAAAACAAGCGCCGAGTGATAGTCACAGGGCTGATGTTCGTATTGGGTAAGTTATTGACATACATGCTATTAAGTATCCCATTTATCATGGGAGCACAGACCGAAAGTATTCACCATTTCCTGCAGGAATGGGGCGAACCGTTGCTATGTGCATTTATGTTGGTCTGCGGTATTGCGCTCCTATTTGCCGGACATCATCATCACAACCATGACCATGGAATGAACAAGTGGCTGCAAACCGTTGACGACAAGAGCAGTTGGCTGTGGGCGTTTATGTTAGGCATATTCTTTGCCATCGCTTTTTGTCCCCACAGATTGGTATATTTCTTCACGATGATTGATATGGCAATCACCATGAATACGACCTGCCAATGGCTCATGCCTTTCGTTTTCGGTCTAGGCACGGGGCTGCCTATTCTTCTGTTAGCATGGATTATCTGCTACAGTGCCGTCAGCACACAAGTTTTGACCGACAAGATGCATCGTTTTGAGCATTGGTTCAGATATGCGTGTGCGGTACTTTTTATCGGATACGGAATCTATTTAGGTATTCACCTGTCGGGAGAAGAACACCATCACCACGAAGATGTCCACACCGAATTTTCGCTTTAAGCAATTCACCGTTTGGCACGACCGCTGTGCCATGAAAGTCGGCACCGACGGCGTGTTGTTGGGGGCATGGTGTACCCCGATTCTCCAACTCGCCGATTCACCGATTCTACGATTCACCATCTTAGATGTCGGCACCGGCAGCGGTCTCATCGCACTCATGCTGGCGCAGAGATGTCCTAATGCACATATTGATGCCATCGATATTGACAAAGATGCGGTGGAACAGGCAAAAGATAATTTTGCACAGTCGCCATGGACTAACCGCCTTGCTGCACATCTGAGTTCGCTACAATCATGGCAGCCCGATTTACCGATTCCCCGACTCACCGATTCCCCTCTAAAATACGACCTTGTCGTCAGCAATCCGCCGTACTTTGTAGATTCACTCAAGAACCCTGACAAGGGACGCGAGTTGGCACGGCATACGGATACGCTCAGTTATGAAGAGTTAATTTGCCATGCAGCACGGTTATTGAAAGAACAAGGCAATTTGGCTTTGGTTCTACCTGCAATAGCAGAAGAAGAAATAATTCGTCTCGCTTCCGATTATGGTCTCTTCCCTACTCGTCTAACTCGTGTCTTCAGCAAACCCGGTCGCCCCTTGCCTATCCGCATTTTAATAGAATTTGTAAAGAGTTCCTCAAAGTCAGAGGGCGGTACAGAGGAGCATTCTCTATATATCGAATCGGCGCACTCCCCACGAAGTGAAGAATACGCCGAAATGACAAAAGATTTCTATTTGTAACTGAAAAATCTGTGAAAATCACAAAAAAGTAAAATAACATCTGCTTTTGTTGCCCAAATATTTGGTAGATTGAAAAAAAAGTAGTACCTTTGCACAAAATTATTATAGATACAATAATTATAAATATAATAATTATGAGTGTATATCTTGAAAATCCCTTTGTAGTAGGAAGATATGTGGCTCCGGAATATTTCTGCGACCGCATAGAAGAGACAAATATGTTGATGCAACATATCATAAATGGACGCGATGTCGCCCTTGTATCTCCTCGTCGTATGGGTAAATCGGGATTGATAGAGCATGTTTTCTTGCAATCGCCTATACGAGAGCAATACTACACTTTTTATATTGATATTTATGGGACTAATTCGTATGCAGAATTTGTCTATTTATTAGGGAAAAGCATCTACGAGCAACTTAAACCGAAACCAACCGTTTGGAAGGAGAAGTTCTTTCAGGTTGTGCGTTCCTTACAAGTAGGCGTACAATTTGACCCTATATCAGGAACGCCCAATTTGAATTTGCAATTTGGTGACATTCAAACCCCGGACATCACTTTGGATGAAATCTTTGAATATATTGAATTGGCGGATAAACATTGTGTCATTGCATTCGATGAATTTCAACAGATATCCACTTATACCGATGATAAAAGTGTAGAAGCCAAACTGAGAACAAAGATTCAGCACTGTAAGAATGCACATTTCATTTACTCAGGAAGCAAACGCCATTTGATGGCGCAGATGTTCTTTTCTTCCACCAAGCCGTTCTATCAAAGTGCTGCATCGATGGGGTTAGAGGCAATTCCTTTGGATACCTATACTTCTTTTGTACAAAATAAATTTGCAGAATGGGGGAAATCTATCACCCAAGATGTAATCGAAGCCGTTTACCATAAATACAACGGTACATCATGGTTTGTACAAATGATGATGAACGAGATATTTGCCACAACAGCTCCCAATGAGACTTACACTATCCATCGTTTAGACGAAACAAGTCAGCACATTATCGGACGACAAGACATGGCATACCGCGAACTGATGGAACACATTCCTACCAAACAAAAGCAAGTTCTTCTTGCTATTGCCAAAGCAGGATTGGCTAAAGCAATCACTTCGGGCAATTTCATTAAGACCTATAAATTACCTTCGCCCAGTTCAGTGCAAGCAGCCGTAAAAGGATTATTGGAAGAGGATTTGATTACGCAGGAAAATGGTTGTTACCGTGTCTATGACTACTTCTTCGGCGAATGGCTAAAAGGTAGATATTGAGTTCCACTTACCAACATTTCGACTGCTTCGTTAGTACCGTCATACTCCGCGAATTGCAAAAAGGTAAATAACTATTAGGGCTGCCAACTTAATTGTCAGCAGCCCTAATTACATCGTCTTTCTATAGTCAACATTATTCGATTTCAATCGCAAGCACAGGTCTTACGACAAATCCCCAACAACGATTATCCAATAACTCAGAAACGACCGACTTCTCAAAATGAATGCCTTGCGCACGAAGATTGTCATCTTGTGCTTTAGATGCGTCAGATGACCAATATTCGCCATAAACTCCTGTATTAGAGTATTCCTGATTCTTTTTGTATCCGGCTGCCGGCAAGAAAATCCATTTATTATTTTTACCAACAACTTTATAACCTTGTACACCATGAAGTTGTGCCCAAATCCAAGTACATTGGTAAATCAATTCATAACATTCCTCTTCTTTAGGCATACGCCATTTTTCTCCCCATTGTTTAGTTGCGACATCTTCAAAAGATTCAACAGAATATGTTTTCCAACTATATACACTCATGGGTTTTACGGCTCCCCATTGGTAGTAGTCTCCCAATCCTTCCGGTTTTTCGGCACCAACATTGTTGACTGCCCAAAGACGCTTTGAAGGAAGACCTAAATCTACATAGCCATAGCCATCAATTATACTATCAGCGACCACATCTGTATCCAGTGTGACCGATTCTTCATGTTTGCATGCCAATAGCAATACACTTGTTGCGCATATTAGCGCTAAACGAATGATTTTCATCGTATTTGTAATTTTATTAGTGCTTACTCTTTGTTCGGATTTTCGGCAATCTCCGTTTTTTTCTATGCATAGAAGTCCGTTGCTTGACAAGGCACAAAAAAGTGGACTAAACTTTTTAATCCACTTTCTAAGGTATCGGCAAACACCACGGTGATGAATTCATGAAGTAAAGCCCACTCTGAACGAGTGAGCGTTGAACTTTACTTCTCATCACCTCTTTAAATTTTGCCGATTTTTAGAAAGTGAGAAACAAAGATAACGCTATATTATCTATTGTGCAAATTTCTTGCTTGTTTTATTCCATAGGCGATATTGATCTATTCGATATTTGTAAGTACTCTAATAGTATATTCTACTCCCGTTCTACCCCCGTTAAGGTCTCGGTAAGGTCTCGCTCTACTACCGATGTACTACCGATAAGAACCCGTATTATACAGCACTTTACTTGGCTACATTGACGGCACGGACCTCACGGATGACAGTAACGCGGATTTGTCCCGGATAGGTCATCTCATCCTGGATACGCTTTGCCAAATCGAACGAAAGCAGTTCGGTATCCTTATCCGAAATCTTGTCAGCCCCGACAATCACGCGCAGTTCACGACCTGCCTGCAGAGCGTATGTTTTAACCACTCCCGGATAAGACATCGCCATATTCTCAAGGTCATTGAGACGCTTAACATAAGTCTCCACAATCTCACGACGAGCACCGGGACGGGCACCGGAAATAGCATCACATGCCTGCACAATAGGAGCAATCAGCGTCTCCATCGGGCATTCGTCATGGTGCGCGGCTACGGCGTTGCAAATATCCGGTTTCTCACCGTATTTCTCACACACCTTGCCACCCAACTCTGCGTGCGGCAGTTCTTCCTCGTTCTCAGCCACTTTACCTATATCGTGCAACAAGCCGGCACGACGGGCTTTCTTGGGGTTAAGTCCCAATTCAGAAGCCATCACAGCGCACAAGTTAGCCGTTTCACGGGCATGCTGCAGCAAGTTCTGACCATACGAAGAACGATATTTCATCTTACCAATCAAACGAATGAGTTCAGGATGCAAGCCATGTACGCCCAAGTCAATCGTGGTGCGTTTACCGGTCTCAATAATCTCGTCTTCGACCTGTTTGGTCACTTTTGCAACCACTTCCTCAATACGCGCGGGGTGGATACGACCGTCCTGTACGAGTTGGTGCAAGGACAGGCGAGCAATCTCACGGCGAATGGGGTCATAACCGGAGATAGTGATTGCCTCGGGAGTATCGTCCACCACGATTTCTACGCCCGTAGCGGCTTCCAAAGCACGGATATTGCGTCCCTCACGACCAATCACGCGACCTTTGACTTCGTCATTATCAATATGGAAAATCGAAACGGCATTCTCGGCAGTTGTCTCTGAAGCAACACGCTGAATGGTTTGAATAATGATTTTCTTTGCCTCTTTGTTAGCCGTCAGACGGGCATCGTCCATCGTCTCGTTGATGAACGCCATAGCGGCAGTCTTGGCTTCGTCACGCATGGCTTCCACCAATTGTTTCTTGGCTTCCTCTGCCGACATGCCGGAGAGAGACTCCAACTGTTTCTGCGCCTGCTGGTGCATTTTGTCAATCTCCTGCTGCTTGAACTCAAGTGCTTTCTGCTGACCTTCTATAGTCTGCTGCATCTGGTTCAAATCATTCTGCTGGCGCTGTAACTCGCCCTGGCGCTGGTTCAATTCGTTTTGACGCTGGTTGAGTTGCTGCTCACGCTGCTGTTTGCGCTGTTCGTCTGCACGAACGGCATTGTCATGTTCCAATTTGAGAGCGATAAATTTCTCTTTCGCCTCAATCATTTTGTTCTTTTTGATTACTTCAGCTTCCTCCTCCGCTTTTTTCAACATGCCGGACGAGGAATGGCGAAAGAACAAGTAGCACATCCCCGCGCCGACGATTAAAGCGACAAAAGCTATTACAATGTATAATACCATAGTCTATTTATTATTTAGTTTGTTTTCTATTTCTTCATTTATGTGCTGAATGGCATCCAAACAGGATTCCGAAACATTTTTCTTACGATCCTTATAGAGATTATACGCCACCGCGAGCGCCACATCCTGCCAAACATATTCTGCCCTATCCATCGGATGTTCGCGCTGAAACCGGACAAAGAGCTCATTCAGCGTTTCTGCAGCTTGACGATAAAAAGGTTCGTTCTCCAGTTCTACCACCAACGGGACACGGCGCGTGTTAAGAGTCACGACAATGCGTTGTTTATTGTTTTCGCTCATTGTTTCAATGCCTCTATGGCTCTATCTAATTGGGAAATCATATTGGTCAACTGGTTCTTTGTCTTCTGCCGATCTTCTTCCCCTCCCAACAGAGTATGAGCCAACTGCAATTTGTTGTACTTATTCTGCAATGTACTCAGTTCGGCATGTGCCTGTATTATCTCCTGATGCTGGTCCTCATTCACCTTGCGCAACGAAGCCACCTCTTGTTCCAAAGCATCTATGCGTGCAAACAAGCAGCGGATATTACTTTCCAATTGCGCCAAAGGATCCATACGAACACTACTTAGAATGCGTAACTGACACCTATTCCGAGATTAGCCAAGAACTGCACTTTCTCGGTAGCATTCAGACCTTCCTTATCCGCAATCTTCAGACCGTTGACATACTTCAAATCGGTATTGAGCGAAATGCTGAGGCATTTGAGGAACTGATAGGAAATAGCCACATTCCAATCTACATCGAAATTACCGAAACGGCGGTTGTTATCACGGAAGCCGGCAAATACGACATAATCCGATTTGAATATTTCAGGATTCAACTGATCTTCCTCGTAATACTTGCCGTCCAAGGCATTGAAGAACAACTCTTTTTTATCCCATGTATAGGGAGTGAAGAGTGTCAGATTGGTAATAATCTTGAGGTCCTTGTATGTCCAGTTGATACCGCCCTTCAAGGTAAGACCCAACTCTGCCTTGGCGTTCATATACTCTTTTTCATAAGCAGTCTCTCCCTTGGTATATTTCCATACACCATAACTCTCCTGCAACTGTTGGCGCAAGCCGCCGTTCTCCAGCAGATACTCGTCTGCGAACCGATTATTCACATTGTCACTCACATAAGCCGTAGTGATACGACCTGCAACAGGCGACAAATAAACCGAGAAGATATTGTTGGGTTTCCAGTCAATACCGACAGAGATGTCCGTATAAGACGGAGCCAGGATATTACTCAACACGGGGTTAAACTCGCCCGTACCCAAGTACTCGCGACCGAGGTCAAACTGTGTCTGGAAACCGGCGCTGACGGTCAGCAACCAATTCTTCTTGAACGCCCAACCAAATTTAGTATTAAACTTCAAGTAGTCGCTGGCTTTTTGCAGTTTGTCATAAGTCTGGTCCACATAACTCAAGCCGTAAGCGACATCCAAGTTGGTTTCCCAACTCAAACTGCTTTTATCATACAGGCAACGGACCTTGCCATACGCAGTACCGGTAACATTGTTTTTACCACCGGCAGCCCAGTTCACCATACCTGTTGCATTGGCATTCAAGCCAATTATACCCGACCATTGCCAATCCTTGACAGGAGCGGCTTCCTCTTGCGCCATCATGGCAACAGATGCCATGCAAGCGACGAATAAAAGAAAATGTTTTTTCATTGTTTTGTGCATTATTGTTAGTTGATATTTATTCCGATTGAGTAACACTCAATAATCACGCAAAGTTACAAAAAAAATATCACATACACAAGAGTTTGTCAAAAATTACACAAAAAAAGTTAAAATTTACACGCATGTTTCAATATTTTTTTGTAATTTTGCACCTTGTAAAATATACGCATATATGTGCGCGCAAAGTAGAACTAAAATTAACATCAAGAATATGAAAAAAATCCTTTCACTTGTCGTAGTTTGTATTGCTTCTACGGCTCTTCTACTGGCTGACACCGTTACATTCACTTCAGCAGAAATCTGTTCAGGTGCCACCAAGGACGGCGTAACTGTCAGCAGTTCGTACACATCTACCGAAAATCAACAAATTTGTAAAGCTTCTGGTAAAGCTGTCAAAGAAAACATTATCAAAGTTGGCAACACAGCAGGAGCAGTAGATCAATATTATGTCGGTGTAAGTTCGAGCACAAACATCATTAGTGTAAAGATACACGGATGTATCAATAGTTCGGGTGCAAAAAATGTCGCCATGCTTATGTGGGGTTCAAACACACCGTCCAACACCGCTACCGCTGAAATGTTGGTCAATCTGGTCGGATACGCAGGAGAATGTAGCGACAACATCACTGAAGTAAATGTGCCCAGCGACATCAAGTCGTTTAGACTCTACCGTCAAATGAAGAAATATGATACTTCTACTCATACCATCGGTAGCGGCAGTAGCAATTATGGCGAGGGTTCAACTTTCTATGTAGTAGATTTAGAGGTTGAAGTTGAATCTGCCGGTCCTTCCAACGATGCTACGCTTAAGGCACTGACTTACGATGGTACATCTGTACCTAATTTCTCTGCTGCCACACTCAGTTACGATGTCGAGTTGCCTGCCACCTACTCCGGCATACCTGTAGTGGCTGCTACAGCCAACCACAGCAAAGCGCAGACACCTGCCATTACTCAACCCACCGCCGTACCGGGTTCTGCCAGCGTATTAGTTACTGCTGAAGACGGCACGACAAAGAAGACTTATACTATCACTTTTACCAAAGAAAGCAGTGCCCCGAAAGCAGAGTCTGCCACGTGGACGAATATTACCGCCGCCGGTGCTACTGTAGATAATGTAGGCATGAACATCACAGGTAAGGTCAAATACGGCACAGGGCTGACTGCCATTAGTCCATCCTTTACCGGAAAGAACATCCAATCATGGACTCCCAATACAGCACAAGATTTCTCTAACGGTGCTGTAGATTATACGCTAACTTCAGCCACAGGCGAAACTACCGTTTACCATGTGACTATCACCGAAGCAGACCCTATATCGGACGATGCGACCCTCAAATCGCTTACCGTAGCCGGTTGCACACTTACTCCTGCTTTCTCGCCTGCTACCCTTTCTTATCAAGTAGAGGTTTCGGGTGCCGATGTGCCTAAGACAACCGCTACAGCCAATCACGCTGCAGCCAAAGCCGTAGTAACGGATGCCACTTCCGTGACAGGTGTTACCAAAGTTGTTGTCACAGCCGAGGACGGTGTCACGACCAAGACTTATCAAATCAGTTTCAAGACAGTTGTTCCACCCAGCGGACTGACCGTTCACATGCCTGATATCTATGACCAGCCCAAAGAGGATGGCGGATACAACACCCAACTCGTTGTATTCAATAACCGCGAATACGAAGTTTATTACTCCGGTCGTGATGCCAGCGACATGATGAGTATTACCACCCATAATGTAGATAGAACAGGCGGTATCTGCGCCGCAGGTAATACAGAGACCACCTGTAAAGCAAAAGACAACTGGTTTGAAATGAGCACTTCTGCTGTGAGCAGTTGCTCTGCCGGTGCTGTAGATGAATTTGCAGGTACAACCGGTCGTGAGCACCGGATGATTGCCGGTTCTGGTAATTATAAAATGCTTGTCAAAGGTTTTGACCAATTCGCATTGTATGGCAAGGATAAGAAATATGACCCTGCCAAACCAACTGCTTGGAATATATTTGAAGTCTATATTGACGGTATCAAACAGGAGATGACCCCCGATGCCAGCAACTATACCGTTCGCCGTTTTGACATATCCTCTGACGAGCACTTAATCGAAGTCAAAGCCATTGGCGGTAGCACTTGCGCAGTAGTAGGTTTCTCGTTGCGCGTGGGCAACGATCCCCGTGTAAGATACATCATGGGTAACGACTCAAACCAAAACATTTTCCAAACTCGCGCAATCAAACCCATTACCTATATCGTCAAGAACAACATTGACACGAAGGTCGTTTGGACCAGCGGCACTCCTGCTACCGGTATTGACCTCACTTTTGGTGGTCATGAAGGCGTTTGCGACACACTCTATTTGGCAGGTAATGCCAACTGCCCTGTAGGTACCTATAGTTATCGTATCGTATCATACGATGCAGGTGGTATGGAGAAATCCAGTATTGACCATGGTACATTCACCGTCAGTTCCCAATTGACCGCGACGACCGACACGGTTGTCAGCGCGTATGACGGTTGGTCGATGGATGCCATTGAATTCACTTATTATGCTTTGGATGCCAGTCAAATTCATTTGACTTGGACAGGGACGACCCCTGCAGGCATCACAGGCAATGGAGGCGATGGCGTTTATTCCATTTCAGGTACACCGACAGCACAAGGAACATACCCGTTTAGCATCTCGATTGACGGAGGTAATACCATCACGGGTAAATTGACCGTTAAGCACCTTGATTTAGGACAAAACCCGTTGCTATATATGTACAAAGGCAACACGGAGAAAGACGGTATTTTGAGTTATTTGGAATCCAAGTATTCCGTTATGGCAGCCACCCAATCGTCCGTTACCAACATGACCGAAACACAAAAGAACAAATTCAAAGTCATCGTCATCAGTGAGAGTACCGACGCTACCAACGAAGGCGCTTTGAGCTTGATACGCAACAGCAATATACCCGTACTGAATATGCAGGCATTTGCCTACAACCCATCTCGTCTTGACTGGGGTTACGCATCCAACGGTAGTGCTGTCACCGGCAAGATGACAGTTGTTCAGCCCACTCATCCTATCTTCCAAGCAATGGCTCTCAAAGCCAATCAAGTGGTAGATCTGTTGGATAGCGTAGAAACACGCGGACTGATTACGGCAGAGGTTTATCATGCAGGTTCATGGTGTCTTAGCACTACTGCCACTCGTGGCGAAGACTATATGACCGACGGCGAGCAACAGACTTTCCTGCACGAAGTCAGCGCCACCGAGCACGGCAGCAAGTATCTCTGCCTGCCGATAGCCAAAGCATCGTCTCAACACTTGACCATGCAGGGCAAGCGACTGATAGAAGAGTGCATCAAGTACCTGATGGACGGCACGAAATCGCCGATTGCTTTGCCGACTTTGCAAATTACCTCATTCTCCATCAATGGCACGAAGGGCGTGATTGACGAGGCGAACAAGATTATCACGGTTACTATGCCTTCGGGCGACTATTCGGCAGTTAGTCCTGTAGTCACCATTGCCGATGCCACCACGCATGTTACGCCTGCTAACGGAGAGGTTATTGATATGAGCGACAGTTTCATCGGACACGACTACACCGTGAGCGACTATATCAATAAAGTCATCTACACCGTCTATTTGAAACAGCCCACCGATTTAGAGGATGTTTACATGCCCGGCGAATGGGTGAATATCTACAATATGCACGGATTTAAAGTGATGACCACTAATGAAGATGTACACGCACTTGCCTTACCTCATGGCGTGTATGTTATTCAAACCAACTCGCACTCCTTCCGCATTTTCCGCTAAGAGAATGCATTGATTAAAGATATAACCCGTAGGTGATTTGCCTACGGGTTATTTATTTTATGTTTTTCTATTGTTTATTAGATTTTCTACTCGCTCAGGACGTTCGATGTCCATCACTCGTTTCTGTCGGCATTTGCTATGCACCGTCCAACGGACGGTAATGGATAAACCGAGCAATGTGTCACCTCGACATCTAACTATGATTTTAGTATGTGATTAGTATGTGATTAATATGTGATTAATATGTTATTAGTATGTGATTAGTATGATATTGAGCATATATAAAGCAGAGATTATAATAACTTTTCAAAACAATGTCCGTGCTGTCCTGCTCAAAGAGTTGCAAGAGGGGGAATAAACAAAAAGAGACCAACTTATACAGAAGGTCTCTCTTTATTTTGTTCTACAATCGAAATCTAATAACTTATTTCAAATATGGCATTAAATCAGCCTTGATTTGATTATATTCCTCTTGAGTAATAATATCCAATTCCAATTTATCCTTTGCCTTTTTAAGTTCTTCTAGTGCTTTATCATGAGTCATACCCTGGCTGACGATTTCGCCTGATGCAAGGCAATTCTCAATTTGGACGAGCACTCCTCCTAATCCAGAAAGATAAGTCCGAAAAATAACAGAAGCTCCGCGTTTCTTATTGCGATTGACTTTGATTTGCTTAATTTCCATATTCGATCTCGCAAATTTAGCACTGATTCCAGTAAGGCCACCGTCTCCCATTATAGTTGCACTCAGATCTAACTCTGATGTCATAAAAGCAAATGTTTTGTTCGACTGTGGCATACCAATGGTGATGTTATCACCCACTTTGTAGGTGTGTCCGTCAGACGCCACATACTCGGAATACTCCTTTTGGAACTCTGCTTTAGGGTCAGTTGCATTTTGGATTTGCTCATAAGTAATTGTTTGAGCCATTGCCGTGGTTGCTATAGCAGCCAGCAAGATAAATAAACTTTTTTTCATACTTGATTTTATAAATATAATATGTGATGTAGTAGATTTATATAGTCCGTTGTTTGACGAGGCACAAAAAAAGTGGACTAAACTTTTAATCCACTCATTCAGGCATCGCCAAACACCTTTGTTATCGAATTATGAAGTAAAGCCCACGCTACGCGTGAACGCTAAACTTACTTCTCGTTGCGAAAATTGGCGATATTCGAATGAGTGAGAACTAAGCTAACGGTTCGTTAGTTATTTTTGTGCAAATTTCTTGCTTGTTTTATTCCATAGGCGAATGTATTTGTTGCTATTATTTCAGTTTGGTTGCTTGATGCTTCGGTTCTCGACGAGTATCCCAAAGATCAACAATATTTATTCGATTCGTAATATAATAAATCAATTTATTGTGTTTCGCAAGAACTATACTTCTAAAAGGTACCGAGCATTCTTTTAGTAGTGGCTCTTCTATGCCTAAACAAGGATTGTTCATCAGTTGCTGTTCTATATTAGCCGTCTCGTTAATATAATCAACCATTGCGATGTATCCGAACTCTCGTTCAATATATCGGGCAGTATCTTCCCACAACGAATAAGCATCTGTTTCCCAAACAAGTTCCATCACAGACTATATTGTTGCATCAGTTGTTGGCGATGTTGAGCACATTCATCAGCCGTCAGAAATTTTCCCTTTTCAATTTGTTGGACACCTTGTTCTGCACGAGATTGCAATTCTTCAACGGTATAAGGAAGAACAGATTCTTTTGCCGGTTCAACTAAATGGGCAGCCAACCATTGACGATTACTCAATGATAGAGTTCCTTTTAATCGGAATAATAACCCCTCTAATGCTACTTCACTCATAGTTCAAATAATTAATTTAATACTGTGCGGCGTCGTAGATTTGGTCAGCGATGTCGCTGCCGGCGAGTTTCTCGATAAGGCAGAATGCGAAGTCAGAACTCAAGCCGGGTCCCTTGGCGGTAATGATATTCTTGGACTCAACTACCAAACCGCCTACATAACTTTCGCCTAAATACGACTCAAATCCCGGATAACAAGTGGCTTGTTTACCCTTTAATATGCCCAATCTGCCCAATACGGACGGAGCATAGCAAATAGCAGCAATCAGTTTGCCCTGCTCGTTATGCTTAACCAGCAAGTCGCACAAGGCGGCACAGTTCTCCAAATGACTGGCACCACCCGGCAAAATCAATGTTTCCGCATCCGTAAAGTCGATATCATCCATCAATCCATCCGCTTCTACGGCGATGTTATGCGCCCCAAGCACCATCGGATGACCGGTGACAGAAACGGTAGTTACTGAAATGTTGGCACGACGGAGCAAATCTACTACCGTCAAAGCTTCAATCTCTTCGAAGCCATTGTCAAGAAACAAATAGTTCATAATTTAACAATTGGGTTATTATTTGAATTTGAAATAATAGGTGATTGTTCCTACAGCAGCATTGGGATGATCCACCATGTTAAACTTGGCTCTCATCGCCGCTTTGACGGCTAATTGGCGTGTTGCCTCGTCCGAAATGGTTGTTCCTTGTCCGGCACGGGCACTAACCACATTACCGTCTTTATCCACTATAATAGACACTACGACACGCCCTTCCTGCTTGAAGTCTGCGGACGGACGCGGCAGACTGCCCACCAACGAGCGACCGTTCAAACTCCAGTCATTACCACCTGACGAGCCGTGTCCCAAAGGATTACCGTTGACGGCTTTTCCGTTATCGCCGGGCTGACCGTTGGCACCTTCGGCAGACGAGGTCTGTCCGAATAATGCGCCCATCTTGCTGGCATTGGCGATGGCAGCATCTTTTTTGCGTTGTTCAGCCGCTTTGCGTTCCGCTTCGGCACGCTCTTTGGCAATGCGTTCCGCTTCGGCTTTTTGCCGGCGTTCCTGCTCGACGCGTGCGGCTTCAGCAGCCGATTCATCTTCCTGTGTCAGCACAGGTTCGGGTGCTGCCGCCGACTCGGGTGCAGCCGCCTCAGATGCCTCCGTGGGCTGATAAGGCGGAGCGTCCGGCAAACCGCCACCCTCCTCCATGACCTCGCCGAAAGAGACCATCACACCTTCGTCCTCTTCCTCTTTGGGCACATTAAAGCAAATGAACCACAAGAGCAAGAAGAGTGCTACTAACAGCAGGACAGTGCCTGCAGAGGCAATACTATGTGATTTCTGTTGTAAAGTCAACGCTTTGTAGCAATTACAAGTTTCATATTATATTCGTTGGCAATATCCAAGACCTTGACCACCTGCTTATAGGCGATTTCCTCGTCTGCATGCAGGGCAATATACATAGTCGAATCGGACTGTTGCACACTGCTGAGATAACCCTCCAGGTCATCTTCCAATATTGCCACAGGTTTCTCTTTGCCCAAAGCCACCGAGTATTGACCGATATCGTCAATAAACACCTTAGCGACCACCTTCTTGGTGGATGTTTTGGCGCGTGCCTGAGGCAAATTGATTTTGATGTCATTCGGTGCCGACATGGTACTTGCCATCACAAAGAACAGCAACAGCAGGAATATCAAGTCTGTCATAGAGGACATCGCAAATGTTGCCTCTACTCTATTTCGTCTCTTAAGTGCCATACCTAATTAAATAATTAATGATTGGTGAATCGGGGAATTGGTGAATCGGTGAATCGGGGAATCGGTGATTGAACGGAGTTTATCTGCCGGGCTCGTTCATCAAGTCCATAAATTCCATTGTGCGACCTTCCAAGATGCGCACTACGCGGTCGATACGAGCCACGAGGAAGTTATAAGCGAACATTGCCAAAATGCCGACAATCAAACCGCCAATCGTTGTGACCATTGCCTGGTACATACCTTCGCTCAAAGCAGCCATCTCGATGACGCCGCTGGCGTTTTGAGCCATGTTATAGAAAGTCTGCACCATACCGAGTACCGTTCCCAAGAATCCCAACATAGGCGCTCCTGCAGCGATAGTTGCCATGATAACCAAGCCCTTTTCCAACTTGCTGACTTCCAAGTTACCCACATTCTCGATAGCGACCTGCACATCCTGCATGGGACGACCGATACGGCTGATACCTTTTTCTACCATACGCGCAGACGGAGTGCCTTGCGCCCGGCAGGCGTTGATAGCGGAATCTATTTTGCCGTCGTGGATATAGTCCTTGATTTGGTTCATAAAAGTTTTATCCTCGGTCATGGCAGCACGAAGTACGACCATACGCTCGATAAACAGATATATAGCCCCCGCCAGCAGGATGGCAAGAATAATCATAATCCAGCCACCATAGGTAGCCATAGTCCATAAGTTCATTGACTCTTGTACGGGTTCTTCGATGGCAGCCATCTGCTCGGTGGCACTCACCAATGTGTCTATTTGCAACATAATAAATATTGTTTAATTGTTTCTTCTATTCCTAAATATAATGCGTCCGCGATAAGGGCGTGTCCTATGCTTACCTCGTCCACCCACGGGAAAGCGTTCAGGAAGGGGTGCAAGTTCTTCAGATTCAAGTCATGCCCGGCATTGAGTCCCAATCCGAGTTCGCGTGCTTTCTCGGCAGCGGGGCGATACATATCAATCGCGGCTTCGGGGTCACGCTCATACATCTCGGCATAAGGACCTGTGTATAACTCGACGCGGTCGGCGCCTGCACGACGGGCATATTCCACCATTTGCGGATCAGCGTCCACGAAGATAGAGACGCGTATGCCGTGCTTGTGAAAGACCTCTGTAAGACGGGTCAAGTGGTCCACATATTGCACCGTGTTCCACCCGTGATTGCTGGTCAACTGGTCGTGGCTATCAGGGACTAAAGTGACCTGTGCAGGGCGGATGTCCGTCACCAACTCGACAAAAGGCGGTTCGGGATTGCCCTCTATGTTCAATTCGGTAGTAACGATTTGCTTCAGGGCATACACATCGCTTCGGCGTATATGTCTCTCATCGGGACGGGGATGGACGGTGATGCCCTGCGCACCCATCCATTCGCAGTCAGCAGCAAACCGCTCCACATCGGGCAAATTGCCGCCTCGCGCGTTGCGAAGAGTAGCCACTTTGTTGATATTTACACTCAATCGTGTCATTTCGGGTACAAAGATACAAAGAATTTTTGGAATATGCAATACTGAAGGGCAATAAAGTGATATTTTATATCACAAAGCGTTATTTTGGAGGCAGTATTGGGTACAAGGCGGCGTCCCAAATACAAAGTTTTTTAAATCACGATGTCTGCCAAATGGTTCTCTCCTGAAAGCAGCCACCTTGTGTCTAGGCAGGAGAGCCCCATTTGTAGCAGACACCACAAAAGGACAAAGAACCCAAGGGGACACCAGAGCATAAGAGGTGCTCAATGTATAATTCGACCGTCGGTCGACCGTCGGTTGACCGTCGGCAAAGACCCACAAAACAAGGGGAGGGAAATGTGTGATTTTTCGAAAGGTTTCGAAAGGGGAAAAAGTGCAGAAAACACATTACAAACAACTGACAATCAGCAATATGCAAGTAAAGCAACAAGAAACATGCTAAAAAGCAGAAAAAAACATTTTGTTTTTAGGAAAAAAGGTTGTATCTTTGCATTCGATTTTAATTCAGTAACCTTATTAAATAATAATTATCATGAAAAAACTATTTCCTGTTGTATTACTGTTTATCACAACACTATCTTTATCAGCCGCCAACCAGTATGTTGTTCCGGGCGGCAAGATTAATCATGCCATTGATGCCGCATCGAACGGCGACACGGTGTTTATAGCCACCGGCATCTATCACGAGTGCATCAGTATACGGGACAGCGTACATGTATTTGGCGGTTACAGTGCCGACTTCAGTACGCGCGATGTAGAGTTATACCCGACGGTATTGGACGGCACGGACATGAACCACTATCTGCTCGTTAAGTACGACGGTCCGTGTACGGTGGAAACGGTAATAGACGGTTTGACCATTCAGAACACTGAGACTGCCTCCAGCGGCGGCGGTGCGTATATCCGTCAGAATGTCGTGCTGAGCAACTGCATTATTACCCGTTGTATCAGTACCTCTTCAGCCGGCGGCGTGTATAACGACGGCGGTATCGTCCGCAACTGTATCATCGAACTCTGCACGGCAAGTTCGTCGGGCGGTGCTGCAATCAACACGAACGGCGGTATTATTGAAAATACCATTATCCGCGGTAATGGCGGAAAAGAAGGAGCCGTGCGCAATTACGCCGGTTGTATCGTTCGCAACTGCCTATTCTACAACAACTCGGCGACCGAGGACGGCTGGCCCAACAGCGGCAGTTTATTCAACTACGGTACTGCCTACAACAACACGCTGGTGAACAACTGGGGTACACAATACGCAGGATGTCACTCGGAGGGTTTGATGATTAACAACCTGATGTGGGGCAATGTGGGCGAAGATATTGAACCCTCCAGCGGAGAAGCCCCCTGCTATATCAGCGGTGCCGGTTCGACCAAGAACGCGGCAGATGCCGGTTTCGGATTAAGCAGCGCCTACTGCTACACTTTGAGTAGTGACAACAATGCCGCCAAGGGTCCGCACTTTGTCAAACCGACCTCTTTCTACGGCATCCCCCGCAACGAGGGCGAAATAGCCGTGATGCGTTCTGCCGACTGGCATTTGACAGCAGCCAGTCCCATTCTCGACAAGGGCATACAAAAGACAGGTGTCCCCACTACCGACTTGGACGGAGTAAGCCGTCCTCAAGGCACAGGTATCGACTTGGGCTGCTATGAGTTTGACCCCAATGCGTTGCCGGTACCGGTACAAGCCATCACCTTGACCCCCTCTGCCGTCAGTGTAGAAGAGGAGAGCACGACGGCTTTTGGCGTGGTGTTCACCCCCAAGAATGCGTCCAACCGCGATGTGGTATGGACAGTAGAAGATGCTAATATAGCAACGGTAGATGCCAACGGTATCATAACAGGCATGAGTGCAGGTACGACGCATGTGACGGCGACCTCGGCAGATGGCAGTTTTCAGGCAACAGGAGAAGTGACCGTTACCGAAAAACCGGTTATCATCATTCACCCCGAGGTATTGGCAGCCGACACCCTCTACCCTATTGAGAACTACACCATACCGAGTTTCATTCCGTTCTGGGCAGCAAAAGAAGCCGCACGCGCAGACTCGAGTGCCGCCAACCTGGCAGCAATGAGAGATGCCATACCGACCCTTGTAGAGAAAACCAAGCCCTATTGCGTAGTAGCCAACATCAACGGCGACCCACGCTATAACATGGCATTCTGCTGGTTCACCAACGCAGGCGTGACAGACGGCAAAGTGGAGATAACCAACCCCGCTACCGGCGAAAAAATAACCTTAGACGCAACGGCAACCACCACCAAACCGCTACGCTATGCCGTGTCTGCATCAGGACTGATCAAGAAACTGAATATGGACAAAAAACAGGCATTTACCTATGTCAGTCACAAGGCGAAAGCGACCAACCTCACGCCCGGCACCACCTACACTTACCGTGTCGGGTACAAAGGCAACTGGTCGGAGCGTTACACCTTCCGTACAGCGGACGAAGAGCAGGGCGATTTCTCGTTTGTCTATATGTCCGACTCCCACATTATGAATGACGAATATGTGGAGCACGCCCGTTGGTGCTCTGAAACCGTGATAAAGAACGAGAAAGATGTGCGTTTCTGCACTTTCCCCGGCGACTTTGTGGAGACGGGTACGGTAGCCAACTCGGAATGGGAATGGGAACGCTGGTTTGAAGAGAGTTTACAGCCCGTTATCTCCCAAATGCCGATGGCAGTGACCGACGGCAACCACGACGACACCGAGTTGCTGAACTACAACTGGCACTTCAATACCGACAATGCGTTCAACAAGCGTTCGCTGTTGGTAAGACCGCAGTTTGACGGTATCGTATATAGTTTCGTATATGGCGATGTGCTGTTCCTCGTTTATTCGATGCAGGACTACTGGCGCGAGAGCGGCGAAGAAGAACTAATCGACAAACTGAGTTCGGCATATTTGCAGACCGACCTTGGCAATTGGTTCCGCGAGCAGGTAGCCGCACACCCCGAATGCAAATACCGCGTGACCCTATGCCACAAGAACATATTCTCGGGTTCAGGTCACCAAGAGGATGCAGAGACTCCGCTTTTCCGTGCGACCATGTTGCCTATCTTCAAGGAGTGCGAGATAGACTTGGCTTTGCAGGGACATGACCACTGCTACGAAGTGATAGGTCCCGTCAATCCTGATACCCGCAAAGTGGTAGAAGGTGCCGTAAGCAATGTGACCAACACGGCTGTCAATGCCAATACGAATATGACCGGTCTGAAAGGCGGTACATTCTGCACCGACGAAGGTACTTTGTATTTCATAGGCGCTACCTGCGGACGCAAACGCTACTACCCCAACAGCCGCGCAGAAATGGAAGAGTTGAAACCCGTACACAAAGTGGACGACTATTTCGACCTGTTTACCAGTACCTTCGGTCAGCCGGGAGCACCCAGTTATACGCGCGTCAATGTAAGCACGAACGGATTGGAACTGAAGACTTATACAGCATCCAGCACGGGCACAAGGACAGAATACAACACGATTAAGGTGGTTCGTACCCAACCGCACACCTCTCCTACCGCATTGCCCCAAATACCCGGTAAATCGTTCGAAGCGTCGGGCATATACGATGTATTGGGCAATGCCTACAGCCATGTATCCCGTTCGGGACTATTTATCATCAAATCAAATAACGAAACCAGAAAAGTGTATATCCGATAAATACTTTAAATTATTAACTTATTAACTTATTAAATCTTTATTTCAATGAAAAAAATCTTTCTATTTGTGGCTGCCCTCTGCGCTACCATTGCGCTGAATGCTACTGTTTTTACCCTCGAACCGGGTGAAAATGTAATTTCTGCTGCTGTCGCTTCAGCTCAAGCAGGTGATGTTATCGAATTAACAGGTGACCACAGTAACGAGTACACCGAGAGTGGTAGTTTCATAGTGGACAAAGCCATTACACTAAGAGCCGCTATCGGGACTACGCCACTTGTTCACATGCCTAAAATTAAAATGAATGCTGCTTTTGCAGTAGAAGGTATTGAGTTCTATGGATATTCTGACTACCTCTTCCGTTGTGAAACAGGAGGGGACTTTGAAATCTCCTTTAAGAATTGTGTTATACACGACAATCCTGCTTATTTTATTTATATCAGTAGCGGTCAAACTATCAATGCGCTGACGATTGACGGTTGTATCTTCTACAACAACTCCAAAGAGGAGAATGCCGTTGTTAATGGCTCAGGCACAATCGGTAACTTTGTATTCAAGAACTCGACCGTTTATAACATTTCCGGCAAGTATGCTCTGCGTATTCAACATTACACTACCGCTACCATCGACCACTGCACATTCTATAATTGTGGCGAACGTCCCATCTTAATGGCAGAGAACGATCATACAGCCGCTGCTGTTAGCAATGTCGTAGTTGCCAATCCTTCTGAAGTAACGAGTTATTGTATCGCCACTTATGCCGGTACCGTTGACAACTGTGTTTATTACAACACCGGTAGTGGCGCTCACTCCGGTCCTACGGTTACCAATTTAACCAAAGCCGATCCTAAATTCATCAACGCTGCCGAAGGCAACTTCAACTGGGCTTCCGACTCTCCTTTGAAGGGCACTGCCACAGACGGTTCAAACATCGGCGACCCGCGCTGGACAGAGGCAACAGCCGAGCTGGTCTTCTCCTTCAACACACCTGCTGCAGATTACGAAGAAGCCATGAATGACTATACCATTCAGTTCGCTGCTGTCGTTCCCGAAGGAACCGCTCAATATACGATTAGTTACTCCTATGACCAACAAACTTGGGAAGACATCGTTAAGGACATCACTTACACGAATCAAACGGAGTGCATCTTCCATACTCGCGGTTTGGCAGAAGGCGAAGTAACATTGCGTGGTATCCTTGCTACAGATAAGGACACGGCTACTGCTTACAGCAAAATACTTAACATCGTACGGGACACCCGTCCTACTCGCCCAATTGCCAACTTGGACGCACAAACAGAGAGCACATCCGCTGCCCTGACTTGGAAAAACCCGACACACGAGATTCCTGTAATGGGTTCGCTACTCGGCGAAGAGAACCTGCTGGAATTGGCTAAACCGTTTGCTCCTGATGGAGACGAGGCAGTTCTTGCGGAAGAAAACGACGCAGTCAAGATGACCATCACTACTTCTACCGCTTGGCACCAAACAGGTATCGAATTTGATGTAACGAGTTTCGAAAATGTACAAAATGTTGCCTTCAAAATCAAAGGTGACGGTGTTACGCAAATAGAAGTAATGCTCATTCAAGACGGTCTGTACTGGTGGGCAAGTTCCGCTTTCGTTCCCGGCACCGATTGGGAAACGCACAAGATTACGACCTTCAAGCATGTAGATTGGCGACAAGATCAATGCCCCTACAAGACCTTTGACGGCAATCATGTGACCGGCGTAGCTATCGAAGTCAACAACGGAACTGCTGTTACCGATGCTGTCTTCTACATCGACAGCGTAATGGTAGAGGGACTGATTACTCCTTGTGAGAATTACGACAAAACGATTATCCGCGGCTCCATCAATGCGTATCCGCAGTCTATCAACGACGGAGACAGCATTTACGAGGGTATTGAGGAGAGTTGCGTAGCCACGATAGATCCTACCAAGACCTATTACTACGCTGCCTTTGCCTTAGACGATCTTGGCAATGTTTCCGAGCCAACTTACCTCCTGATTGAGGGCGAGGAAGTAACGCACACCCTGTTTAATGTAACCGTTCCTGCCGGTACGGAGGCATGCTACATCGTCGGCTCTTTCTGCGGTTGGGCAGAAGAGGACGGTATCGAAATGACCAAAGTGGACGACACCCATTACACCTACCAGGCAGCCGAAGACATGACCGGCGTGACCTATCGCTACTACCACGGCGATGATAGCGACATGGCAGAAGTTGGTGCCGAAGGTCAAACCGTTACCCGCACAGTAAATGCTGCCGAGATGAATGACGAGGTGGTAAGATGGAACGATGGAAGCACCCGACTGAACACCTTGAGAGCAACCCAAAATGCAACCAAGATGCTCCACAAAGGTCGCCTGATTATCAGAGCAAACAATGTACTGTACAATGCCGTAGGCACAGCCCTATAAAGAATATACATACCCGGGAATAGAGGCAGCAACCACTGCCTCTATTCTTTTTGGTTATCCGGCAACCCGACACTTTTTCGCAGAAAAACTTGCATATATCAAAAAAAAAAAGTACCTTTGCAACCGCAAACTAAATTACGCGCTAAATGACAATAGCAATCTTTGGCAATTCACAAAAGCCGAAAATCAGCGATGAGATTCAGCATTTATTGGATTTCATGCAGGCACGCGAGGTGCATGTTTTGTTGTCGTCCGAACTGCGGCAAGAACTGAATTTGCGTCAGTATCGTCAGTTCCCCGACTCGGACGAACCCATTGATTTTGCGTTGTCCATCGGCGGAGACGGCACTTTCCTGACCACGGCTGCCATGGTGGGCGAACACAACATACCCATTTTAGGTGTCAACTTCGGGCATCTCGGTTTTCTGTCCGAAGTGAGCACGCACGATGTCGATTCCATCTTGGAGGATCTGGTGAACGGCAATTATACGATTGAGCAGCGCAGTTTGCTGCAAATCAGTTGTTCCGAAGGAGGTTTTTTAGCCAGTACGGATGCGCTGAACGAAGTGGCAGTAATGAAATACGGGTTAAGCAGTGCCATCGACATTGACACCTGTGTCAACGGCGAACAATTGACGCGTTACATAGCCGACGGTCTGATGGTGGCAACTCCGACCGGTTCGACTGCCTACAACATGTCCGTAGGCGGACCAATCATGGTTCCCCAGTCACGCGGCATCATCCTAACGCCCATTGCCAGTCATTCGCTGACCGTTCGTCCGTTGGTTATTCCTGACGATTGGAAAATAGATTTGCAGGTCAAGAGCCGCACAGGCAGTTATATGGTATCTATTGACGGCAGAAGCCAAATCATGAACGACACCGTCACTCTGCATATCGAGAAGTCACCCCGTACCATCAAATTAGTGCAGGTATGCGGCACCAACTTTATCAAATCACTCAAGGAAAAACTACTCTGGGGCAGCGCCTCCGGGCATAGCGACAGCAAAGATAGCGCACAAGCATGATGTTGGATTTTATTACATGGAATGTGGACCCCGTTCTGATTCATTGGGGCATCAACGGAGGTATTCGTTGGTACGGTTTGTTGTGGGCACTCGGAATCTATGTTGCCTACCTCATTCAGGTCAAACTATATGCCAACGAGCATTGCCCAAAGGATTGGGCAGAGCAGATTTTTGTATGGATGACCTTGGGAGTGATTATAGGTGCGCGTGTAGGGCATTGCCTTTTCTACGAATGGCATTTGACCGACGACCCCATTCAAATCTTTGCGTGGACCATTCAGTACCGCAACCCCTATATAGAACATCCGTTTGCCATGCTCAAAATATGGGAAGGAGGGCTGAGCAGTCACGGAGGAGCGTTCGGGCTGATTTTTGCGGCATGGTTGCTCAACAGGAAGCACTTCTCCAAAGTGCCTGAATACCACACTTCGCTCAACTGGATTTTTGACCGGCTGGTGATTGGCGTATGCGTTACTGCCACTTGCATCCGCTTTGGCAACCTGATGAATTCGGAGATTTATGGCGGTCCTACAGACCTGCCGTGGGGATTTGTTTTCGTGCGTGACGGGCAAACAGTACCTTGCCACCCCACACAGATTTATGAAATGCTGTATTGCATCGTGGCGTTTATTGTCACATGGACACTATACTGGAAAACCAAAGCATACCGCCGCGAGGGGCTGCTGTTCGGTATTTTCCTGATTATTATCTTCGTAACGCGGTTCCTATTGGAGTTTATCAAGAACGATCAAGAAGCATTTGAGGCAAATATGTGGCTCAATATGGGACAAATACTCAGTATCCCGTTTATCATTTGGGGCATATACCTTATCGTGCGCGCGTTCATCCGGCCGCTCACCCCTGAAGTGAGTGCCGAAACCGCCAAGCGCCTAACTGCCAAATAACAAAATTACAGAAACAATGCCTCTATGGCATTCCATCTCAACACGGCATCGTGACCGTAACGCCAAATAGTCTCTCTCACTTTTTGCGGAGAGCATTCTGCATTTAAGTGGCTCTTGCTAAAGAACTTATCGGCATAGCAAACCAGTTTTTCCTCCAATGTCTCGGGGCAATAATCCTGCACAGGGATAGGCAAATCTTCGCGAATGATTTGGTCCATCGTTATTCCGCTGCCTGTATGCCGTTCTGCCACCCGTGCATGACGGGGCAACCCCTCCTGACGCAACAGTTCCGCGCCCAAATAGCCATGCTCGATATACTTGTGAGGACCCACACAATAGATTTTAGGGGCATTGCAATAGATAATACCTATGTCGTGCAGCATTGCCGCTTCTTCCACAAAAGGAAGATCGACCGGCGTACCCTGCTCCGCCAAGCGGCGACCAATCTCCAAAGCACGGTCACGCACCTGCATACTGTGTTGCAGCAGCACTTGCTTCAACTCGGGAGAGTCGTTATAGTATTTGTCTATCAGTTTAATGTAATCCATTCAATAGTGATTTGGCGTCCATTCGTTTTTTGCCGGGTAATTGGAGTTCCAAAATGCTCACTTTCCCGTCCGCACAATCTACCGAGATTAAGCCGTCTCCGGGTTCAACCTTATACACTTTGACATTCTCGAAATGTTGTCCGCGGATATCCAAACTGCACCAAGCCGTGGGGTAAGGGCTCAAACCGCGCACAAAATTCTTAATCTCAACTGCCGGACGGTTAAAATCGATTTGGCAATCTTCTTTGAAAATCTTTGGTGCCGGGCGCAAATCCGGCAATTCGGGCTGAGGCGTAACGGGCAGCGGCAGTCCTTTGTCGTCGCAGTCGATAATCAAGTCCACCGTTTTCAGCGTAATGCCCACGCTCATTGCCATCAGCCGGTCGTGTACGCTGCCTACATCTTCGCTGTCGCCTATAGTCAGGCGTTCCTGCAAAATCATATTGCCGGTATCTATCTCCTGCTTGAGCATAAAGGTGGTCAATCCTGTCTCTTTATCGCCGTTCATCACTGCCCAATTGATGGGGGCAGCGCCTCTGTATTGCGGCAGCAGGGCGGCATGCACATTAAATGTGCCCAACCGTGGCATTGCCCAAACAACTTCGGGCAGCATACGAAAGGCAGTCACCACTTGCAAATCGGCGCGATACGAACGCAGTTGCTCCACAAAAACCTCGTCCTTGAGTTTCTCCGGCTGCAAGACCGGCAGCCCGACCTCCAAGGCGTATTGTTTGACCGCCGAGTACTGCACCTGATGACCTCGTCCTGCCGGTTTATCCGGCATGGTCACGACAGCCACCACATTGTAGCCGCCTTCCACCAATGCCTTCAAGCCCGCCACGGCGAACTCCGGCGTTCCTAAATAAATAATTCTAATATCTTTCTTCACCGCCTCTAAACTATCAACTGTCAACTATCAACTGTCAACTATCAACTATCAACTGTCAACTATCAACTGTCAACTGTCAACTACAGCGCCCCGTGGCACTGTTTGTATTTCTTGCCGCTACCGCACGGGCACGGGTCATTCGGACGGGGTTTCTTGTCCGCGATAATAGGCATCGGGCGTTGCTGTTCGCGCGTATCGCGAGCCGCAGCACCGGCTTGTCCGCTGGCTTGAGCGGCGCGTTCTACAGCATCTTTTTGTGTGCGGTACTTACTCATATCCATGCGTTGCTGAGCTTGCGCACGCTGCACGGCATCGGGTTGCTGCTGGTGAATCTGACCGCGAAGCAGGATTGCCAACGCACGGCGGTTGAAACTGTCCAACATCTGACGGAAAATACCGAACGACTCTAACTTATAGATTACCAACGGGTCTTTTTGCTCGTACGATGCGTTTTGAACGGACTGTTTCAGGTCGTCCAATTGTCTCAAGTGCTCTTTCCACTCGTCGTCAATCACATACAATACGGTGCGTTTCTCAAATTCCTTTACCACCTCGCGGCAGTCCGTCTCGGAAGCGCGTTTCAGATTGACGGCAATATTATACACTTTCTTGCCATCGGTGATAGGAATAAGGATATTCTCATACATGCTGCCCTTGTCTTGATAAACTTTTTGTATCACAGGGTTAGCCACCTGCATAAGTTTATCCATTCGGCGTTTGAAACTCTCGATGGCGGCCTCGGCTAATTGGTTGCTCAAATCCTGCTCTTTGCCGGCGCGGAAAGCATCTTCGTCAAACGGCACTTCGATGGCAAATGTTTGCATCACATTGTAGGACAAGTTCTCAAAGTCCATGGCATCCTTGGCATCAGCGACTATGCTTTCGGCGGTGTCGTAAATCATATTGGTAATATCTACACCTATACGCTCACCCATCAGGGCGTGATGACGCTTGGCATAAATCACATTACGCTGTTGGTTCATCACATCGTCATACTCAATCAGGCGTTTACGGATACCGAAGTTATTCTCCTCTACTTTCTTTTGTGCTTTTTCCACATTGCTGGAAATCATCTTGTGCTCAATGGCTTCGCCTTCTTCCCACCCCATTTTGTCCATCACGGCGGCGATACGCTCACTGCCGAACATACGCATCAGATTATCTTCCAACGAAATGAAGAACACGGACGAACCCGGGTCGCCCTGACGGCCGCTTCGTCCGCGCAACTGCCTATCTACACGGCGACTCTCGTGGCGTTCGGTACCGATAATAGCCAAGCCGCCGGCGGCTTTGACTTCGTCACTCAGTTTGATATCCGTACCACGACCTGCCATGTTGGTGGCTATCGTCACTTGACCTTTCTGTCCTGCCTCTGCCACTACCAGTGCTTCCTGTTGGTGCAACTTGGCATTCAGCACATTGTGCTTGATATGGCGCATATTGAGCATGCGACTCAGCAATTCCGAAATATCCACACTGGTCGTACCCACCAACACGGGTCTGCCTGCCTCTACCAAACGCTGAATCTCGTCAATCACGGCATTGTATTTCTCGCGTTGCGTGCGGTAAATACGGTCGTTCATGTCCTCACGGGCAATGGGGCGGTTGGTAGGAATAACCACTACATCCAGTTTGTAAATGTTCCAGAACTCCCCTGCTTCGGTCTCGGCGGTACCGGTCATACCTGCCAGTTTGTTGTACATGCGAAAATAGTTCTGTAGCGTGATGGTGGCAAAAGTCTGCGTTGCGCCTTCCACCTTCACATTTTCTTTGGCTTCTACGGCTTGGTGCAAACCGTCGCTCCAGCGGCGGCCTTCCATCACACGGCCTGTCTGCTCATCTACAATCTTGACTTCGCCGTCGTCGATGATATAATCGACATCTTTTTCGAACAGCGTGTACGCTTTCAGCAACTGGTGAACGGTATGCACGCGCTCGCTCTTGACGGCATAGTTGGTCATTATCTCGTCTTTCTTGGCTTGCTTTTCTTCGGCGCTGATAGTCATGTTTTCCACCTCTGCCATTTCGCTGCCCACATCAGGCATAACGAAGAACTCGGGGTCGTCCGTATTGCCGGTCAATGTATCTATACCCTTGTCAGTCAGTTCGATAGACTTATTTTTCTCGTCGATAACGAAATACAACTCGTCGGTGGCTATATGCATATTTTTCTCGTTTTCCTGCATATAGAACTCCTCCGTTTTCTGCATGCGCACTTTGATGCCCTGTTCGCTCAGGTATTTGATGAGTGCCTTGTTTTTTGGCATACCTTTGTAACTGCGGAACAGTGCCAATTCGCCTTCTTCGCGTATTTTCTCGTCCTCGCTGCCCATTTTGTTTTTGGCTTCTATCAGCAGTTTGGTCGTCAGGGCTTGTTGGGTGCGAACTAATAGTTCGACACGGTGCTTGTATTCGTCAAACAGTTGGTCTTCGCCTTTGGGCACCTGACCGCTGATAATCAACGGCGTACGGGCATCGTCTATCAGCACGCTGTCCACCTCGTCCACGATGGCATAGTTGTGTCCGCGTTGAACGAGGTCCATCGGGGAAATAGCCATGTTGTCACGCAGGTAGTCAAAACCGAACTCGTTGTTCGTTCCGAAAGTGATATCGCAGTTATATGCCTTGCGGCGGTCGTCCGAATTGGGTTGGTACTTGTCGATACAATCTACCGTCAGTCCGTGGAACATGTAGATAGGTCCGTTCCACTCGCTATCACGCTTGGCAAGATAGTCGTTGACGGTCACCACATGCACGCCTTCGTGGGTTAGGGCGTTAAGGAAAACAGGCAATGTAGCAACCAATGTCTTACCTTCACCGGTCGCCATTTCGGCTATCTTGCCCTGGTGCAGTACGACACCGCCTATCAGTTGGACATCGTAGTGTATCATGTTCCAGTACACCTCGTTGCCGCCTGCCATCCAGTGGTTTTTATAAATGGCTTTGTCGCCGTTTATTTCCACGAAGTCAAAGCGTTCGTCGGCAGCGAGGTCTCTGTCCATCGGGGTGGCGGTCACTTCTATGGTCTCGTTCTCGGCGAAGCGGCGGGCGGTAGATTTGACGATGGCGAATGCTTCGGGAAGGATTTCGTCCAAGATGTTTTTGTAATCTTCTTTGATTTCCTTTTCCAGTTTATCGACTTCGTCATATACTTTCTCGCGTTTGTCTATTTCCAAGTCTTCAATGCCGGATTTGAGTTCGGCGATTCGGGCTTTTTTGTCTTTTACGCGGTCTTGTATTTTGTCCATCAGTGCCTGACTGCGTGAACGCAACTCATCATGACTGAGGGCATCTATTTCACCGTAAACGGATTTGATTTTATCCACATACGGTTGAATTTCCTTCATGTCTCTTTGCGACTTATTGCCAAAGAGCGAACTAATAATACTGATAAAACTCATATCTTTTAAAATAATAAATAACAAATTATAAATAATAAGCAATAAACTGATTTCGCAGGGCTCACTTCGTTCGAAGGGAGATTAATCATATTTACTGATTTCTAAATTTTCTTTTGTATGTTTGATTGTACTGGTTAATAATTTTCCTATTTCTTCTATTTCAGTATTTAGTGGTGTAAATGTATCATCATCAATCAGTTGAGAGGCATAAAACATTTTCAACCAATATTGAGTCTCGTCATTTTCTTTCAAAGCGATATGTAATTTAGTGATGAAATCTGCTTTGCTTTGTGCACTTTGTGCTTCATGGCAGTTGGCTCCTACGGATGTTCCTGACCGCAATATCTGATTAGCCATTGCTTTATTTTCTTTCTCTAAAGACTTAGCTAATTGGATAATTTTCGGTACTAATATCAATATTTTCTCTCCAAGAACTCCTAATCCTCGCATCTTTTTTTGCTTTATTGTACTCTTTATTATCTTTATCTCTATATTTTCTTTATCTTTATTATCTTTCCCACTATCTTCTGTTCGGACCTCTAAACTCCTATCTTTCCTCAGCGTTTGTGCGAGCTTATTATTTATTATTTATTATCTTTCCCACTATCCTCTGTTCGGACCTCTAAACTCCTATCTTTCCTCAGCGTTTGTGCGAGCTTATTATTTATTATTCATTATTCATTATTTATTATTTGACTCACTCTGTCCAAACTCCGCTCTCCCCCTCTCAACTCTTCCATTCCCCTCAATGCCAGTTCAACGCTTATTATTTATTATTCATTATTTATTATTTGACTCACTCTGTCCAAACTCCGCTCTCCCCTCTCAACTCTTCCATTCCCCTCAATGCCAGTTCAACGCTTATTATTTATTATTCATTATTTATTATTTAGCACTATTCTAATTATCACCGGTGCTCCCACGAGCGCGGACACGGTACTGATGGGCAACGGATAAACGCTCCAACTGCACAGCAAGTCGCACAATAGCAGCAGATTAGCGCCTATCAGCAGCGATGCCGGAACGATTATTCGGTGGTTACTGGTCTGCATGATGCCTCGTGCTATATGCGGTACTGCCACGCCCACGAATGCTATCGGTCCGCAAAAAGCCGTCACGCCGCCTGCCAACAACCCTGTGGCTATCACTATCCACACGCGCACCTGCTCGATACGGACACCTAACGCACGGGCATAGTTCTCGCCCAACATCAGTCCGTTCAGCGGTTTGATTAACCCCACCACTATGATTAGACCTGCCGCCACGCTCAATGCCATCCAGCCCAACTGACTCCACCCCACATTGCTCAAACTGCCCAATGTCCAAACGATAAACATCTTCAGCGCATCGGGGTTGCTGATATTCTGTAGCACGTTCACCAGCGCACCGGCGATAGAGCCGAACATCATACCCACTATCAGCAAACTCACATTGTCTCGCACCCTGCGTGCCACGGCGAGCATCAACAGCATAACTGCCACACTGCCTATTATTGCCGCGCCTGCCGTCGTAAAGGACAACCAATGCCATGCCATTTGTGCCCCTAATATCGTCACTATTGCAACGCCCAATCCTGCCCCCGAACTCACACCTAATATATACGGACCTGCCAGCGGGTTACGGAATAGTGTTTGCATCATCACGCCGCTCACCGACAATGCACAACCTGCCAAAACGGCGGTCAGCATCTTGGGCAGACGCAGGTAAAAGAACACTCTGTCCACTACTGCCGAATCGCTGTGTATTATCTCGCTCGGACCTATCCATACTGCGCCGCAACACACATCCAACACCGCCAGTACCAGTCCTCCCAGCACCAATCCCAACCATATCCAACTTTTATTGGTTCTCCCAGCCATTGCCTATGTCCCAATGATAGGATGTTTTAACTTCGTAGTGAACTTGGGTGAGATTAAATTCCTCAACAATCATTGGGATTGCTTGTTGGTTATTGTTAATCCACGACCCCACCATGATTTGATAGGTATCCGTTGCCGGATTGTAGAAGACACGCCCTCGGCAATGGTCTTTGTAGTCTCCCACGAAAGGTCCTATTCCGTTAAGTTTGTATTTCTGTTCGTGAAAACGCTTTTTCCACACGTCTTTATGCAGTTCGGTGCATGTAATCAGTCCTCCGCCCACATTGGGTTTGGCGAATGAATCTTTATTGACAGCCACCACTCCGAACAGGCGTTCTCCCTGTTCCTGATACCAGAATATGCCCACTTTCGGTTTTTCTTGGTTATCCAGGTTAGCCGCCATGGCTTCCATGGTTTGTTGTGCTTCTTGGTCGCTGGCTTGTTGTATAGACACTTTCGGCTGTTGGGTAGGAGTTTGCTTTTCGTGTTTGGCAATCAGTTCTTCCACGGCGTTGGCAGCGGCTTGTTTGGCTGCCTCCAAGGATGCTTTTTGAATAATCTCCTCTAATTCTGTGTCTGTAAGTGTAAAAGACATACTACCGCATTTTAATTTAATGCGCAAAGATACAAAAAAATTTGCAAATATGCAAATAATTGTGTAATTTTGCACCCTAATTTGTGAAATTATGTCTGTTCATGTAGAAACCAAGCGCATGACGACCGCTTTAATCCGTCAGAAGAAAGCCGCTGGTGAAAAAATCACCATGCTGACCAGTTACGATTACACCCTTGCCCGTCTGGTTGATCAGGCAGGAGTTGACATGTTCCTTGTGGGCGATAGTGCCAGCAATGTGGTGTGCGGCAACCAGTACACCCTGCCCATCACGGTGGACGAGATGATTTTTCTCACCAAGGGTGTCGTGCGTGCTGCCGAGCATGCCCTTGTTGTTATCGACATGCCTTTCGGCAGTTACCAGGTCAGTGAAGAACAGGCAGTTACCAACGCCATTCGTATGATTAAGGAGAGTGGCGCCGATGCCGTCAAGTTGGAGGGAGGCGAAGAGATTCTTCCTGCTGTCCGTCACATGATTCAGGCAGGCGTACCTGTCTGCGGGCACTTGGGACTGACACCCCAGTCGGTCAACCAGTTCGGCGGTTACGGACTGCGTGCCAAGGAGGAGGCAGAGGCAGCCAAACTGCTCCATGACGCACAACTCCTCGACCAAGCCGGCTGCTTCGCCATTGTCTTGGAGAAGATTCCCGCCGATTTGGCTAAACGGGTCACACAAGCCGTCTCCTGCCCCACTATCGGTATCGGCGCAGGCAATCGGACCGACGGACAAGTCCTGGTCTTGCACGATATGTTAGGACTGAACCAGGGGTTCAAGCCCAAGTTCTTGCGCCATTTTGCCGAATTGGGAGAAGCCGTACAGTCTGCCGTTGCCGACTATGTGGCTGCCGTCAAGGACACATCTTTCCCCAACGACAACGAGTGCTATTAAGAGCGTGTCCTTATCGGTAGTACATCGGTAGTAGAGCGGTAGTAGAGAGGTTCATCACCCTTACCATACTATACGGATTAGCAACGGATCGTGGTCTGAAAAACGGAAATAGCGGTTCTGCTTGGCTGCCCGGGTCAGCACGCCGCGGATATGTTTGGGAGCATCCTGAGGGATGTTCCTTTTTTTGTAGTTGTACTTGCTGTAATACGCTGCCGAATAGTAGTAGTCCGTGTTCCAATGCAACGGCTGTAGCGACACCACATGCCGTGCCATCGACGGAGAAGCGTAGCAGCGGTCCAGGAAGCCGCACTCACCTTTGTACGAATACGAATAGTCACCTGCGGCATAAAGGGCGTTCATGTCCTGATAACCGGCACGAACTATCTTTTGGGTCGATTGTTCTTGGGCGTAAGCGTTATAGTCGCCCAGCCACAGCACCGTCGAATCGGGAGTCAGATGCAGGCGGTCAAAGGCGGCAAACACTGTGTCCAACTCGGCAACCCGCTTGGCATTCGCCTCGGCGGCATCGCCGCGCTTGCTGCGGGGGTGGTTAAGCGAAATATAGAACCGCCTGCCCGTATTGACATCCTCAAACTGCTGAATCAGAAAACGGTGGGCGTGAATATCTTCGTGGTTGAGATAGGCAAACTGCAATTCTCCGCAGGGACGGACATGCGTGGTATCGTAGATAAAACCGGCAGAAATGGTATCTCTATCTACCGTGTCCGTGACGATGTAGGCAAAATGTTTGCGGCAACCGAGTTCGTTCATTTTTGCAACCAGTTCGGCAGGGGCGGAAGTGCCCTGTTCCAACTCACACAAGGCATAGATGTCTGCTTGGATTTTTGACAGGGAGGAAGCGACTTTGTAGCATTGTAGCGCATGCTGCCCTGCCGTGTTCCTTTTGGTGGCATAACCGCCTACATGAACGAAGTAGTTCTGTATATTGGCGGCACAAATACGGACATCTGTTTTGCCCCAAGAGGGAACACACTTTTTCGGTCGGTTGTTCCTGAAATGTGGCTGGGCGCCCGTCTGCAACTGTCTATTGCCCGTCACATAAGCCGTCAGACGGACCGTCCGGGAACCCAAATTGAGATGATAGGGATACTTGCAACTCAACTTGATACGGTGGTCGCGGTTGTATTGTTGTATGCGGTAGAACGCCGTACTGTCGCCGTCTGCCAGTCCTTCTGCCGTTTCTTCGGGAACGAGCAAACGCTCGTCGCTCAACAGCAAACTGTCGTACATGGTCGCACAGACGGTCAACGGAGTGGTGATACAGACACGCCGACCGAGAAAACGCTCCCAACCGCCGGCATTCAACTCCTCCAAACTGACACGGCGGACGGCGGCTTGTGCCGACAAACCGCAAAACAGGAGTATATATATTATAAGGTGTCTTTTTCGCATAGAGCGAACAAATTTTGATTATGCAAAGATACAAAAAAAATCTTGCTTACGCAAATTTTCAACAAAATATATCAATTTTTTCACCTTTTCGGTTTGCAATCGGACAAAATGAATTGACGATTTGACAATTTGAATTGACGATTTGGCAATTTTTGCACCTTTTGGACATAAATATATATTTTTTTGTACCATTTTCTTGCACGGATGATTTTTTTTGTGTACCTTTGCGTGATTTTTAGGGTATCGAGAAATCAATTAACAAATATATTTATTTATTCCCGCCCTTCCGGACACAATAGAAGGACAGACAACAAATGAAAAAGTACAACTCCCCGGAGACTCAAGTGCTCCAACTCGAAAACAACATCAACCTGATGGGATCGGAAGGCGTTAGCAGCAACACCGAAAATGGTGTGAAATTAGGATCGTTAAAGCAATCTGGAATAGCAGGAATAGCTTGGGTTAAAGGATAACAAAAAATAAAGTACGCATTATTATGAAAAAAGTATTGTATTTAGCAGGCATTATTGCTGTTTTAGCAGCATGCAACAAGGATAACAAATTAGAACCTCAAAACACACATTTTGAAAAGGGTGAAGAAGTAACAATCGCTGTCGGAGTTCCAGGAACATCGGGAAAAGCACGGCGTGCTGACGGATATACTCGTGGTGAAGATGGAAACATTGGAGGTATTGGAGATATAGATTTCCAATGGAATGAAAACGATGTTATCACAATCACCGTAGGAAGTGAATCTAGTGACTTTTATCTATTAAAAGATAGAGGTGGATATGGTGTCGAAGGCAGTACAAAAAGCGAAGATCTTAACTTTGGTGGTGTAGCATATTTTAGGGGGCACATGCCCGGAGATGGACAAAACTTTACTGTAACTTACGGACCTAAAGATGTACCATCCAAACAGTATTATCACTACGACGGAATAGGCAGAGGCATTATGCGCTTTGAGGCAACAAATTGCAGTTTAGATAAAGCCATCGAACTACAGCCAAAATTCGCCGCCATTCGTACTGCAGTTGCTGCAGATTTTACTTACTCAGAAGAAACTGGAGCATCTGCATGGGCGAATATCCAGGGACTAGAGGTGCACCCAATGGTTGGTAGTTTACATATAAAAGCATTTCAGTTTGAGAATGAAAGTGGGAATCCAGACTTTGAATGCGACTATATCATCAATAAAGAAGTTGGAGGTGCAATTATTGGTGATAAGGCATGCTTATATGTCGTGTTCGTTTTACCACCTGCCAATTATCGTGAAATCGACATCACTCCCAAGAAGGAAGGAACTTGTTACGCTGAATATAATGGCGAAAAAGTGT
This sequence comes from Paludibacteraceae bacterium, assembly GCA_024399835.1. Classification (GTDB taxonomy): domain Bacteria; phylum Bacteroidota; class Bacteroidia; order Bacteroidales; family Paludibacteraceae; genus Colicola. Next base: position 1,529 of record JAKSNK010000002.1, on the reverse strand, counting down.
TAGAGGGGACATGCGAGAACCCTGTGTGTCATGCAATCAAATCTACAACAAATATATGTCCAACTGGTTTTGAATTCTTAGAAGGAGAATATACATATTTGGGTGCTCCCATTGACATCCAATACACATACAAAGCATTAAAAACTCCTGCTGAATGTGGTTTATAGATTTACTATAAAACTCTTAATCATAAAAAAGCAACCTTTCGGGGTTGCTTTTTTGATTAGTTACTTTTTGCTTTGTCGCCTTCTTGCTTTCTCGCCTTCTTGCTTTGTCACCTTTTGCCTACTTATACTACCAAAACTACCAATTAGGGACAGACCCTTTTTGGTAGTTTTTGCCAATTTGCCTTTTGCCTATCCTCCACTCTCAACTCGCTCAGGGTGTTCGATACCCGTTGCTCGCTTTCTCGCCGTCCTCTAAACTATCCCTTAAACACCGGCAGGCGTTTCATGGCGGCAAAGACTACCCAATCCGGCAAATGGTTGATAATGGGCACAATTATGTAGTTCCACCCTCCCGGCATACAGCGTTTGCGCCATGTGCCGAACAACACCCGTAACGCACGATGTACCAATCGCTCAGGCGACATAGTAATACCTGCTATGCGCAACAAACGGGCGAAAGAATCCCCGAACGGCAACAATCCTGTATCTGTCGAACCGGGAGTGACAGCCAGTACATGTACCCCACTCCGTCGCATTTCGTACCAGTAGGCACGGCTGAAATTGAGTACATAACTCTTGGTGGCATTATAGCATTGAATACCCGGCATTGCCATCCATGCAGTCATACTGGACATATTGAGTATATACCCGCGACCGGCAGCAGCCATATCGCGACCGAACAGACGGCACAGATGGGTCAATGCCACCATGTGCAGCATCAGCATTGTGTGCAGTTTGTCTGCAGAGACGGTTGCCAATGGTTCAAAAATCAGCATACCGGCATCGTTGATTAGCACTTCGACAGAGAGATGTTGCTCTTGGCAGTATGTATAAATACGATTGGCGGCATCTGCTTCTGCCAAGTTGATACAGAGTGAAAGTGTTTCCACCGCAAATTCGTCATGAATGGCAATTGCGGCATCGTGCAATTGTTGTTCCTGATTGCTGACTAAGAGGATATTGTAATGGTAGTCGCGTGCGAGTGTTCGCGCGTAACACAGACCTATTCCGGAGCTGGCGCCGGTCACCAAAGCATAGTGTTTCATAGTGCAAAGTTACATGTTTTTTGCCGAATAAGCAAAAAAAATATGCTTTCGCACACTTTTTTTTGCAAAATACTTATTAAAATTTGTGTATTTGAAAAAAAAGCAGTACCTTTGCATCCACTAACGACCAAAATCCGATAAGAACCTGTTCAAAAATCGAAAAGACCGATGAGAACTTGTTCGAAATCGGAGAGCGGAGGTGCAAGTTGCCTGTTGATTTAGCGTAGCGGTATCAACCTTTTGCAAGCTTGCCACCGAACGCGAAGGAAAGTTGTCTGAGTGGTCGAAAGAGCCACACTCGAAATGTGGTGTACGC